>NZ_UWOS01000004.1 GCF_900604515.1 Arcanobacterium ihumii
TTGTTTTGTGGGTTGTTTGTTGGGTGTGGGTGTGTTGTTTGGGATCTCAATAGTGTGTCAGCTTTTTATGATGTTTTTTGTTGGTTGATGTTCTGTCTGGCCTTTTGTGGTTGGGTGGGGTGTTGGTTGACTGTTTTTTTGGCTGGCTGGGTGGCTGCTTTTTTGGTGGTTGTTTGGTTGGTTTTTTTGATGCCAGTTTTTTCTGGTTTGTTGAGTCTGTTTTGGGCTTTTCATGTATGGATTGGATGCCATGTTTTTGTGGTGTTTGGTTTTTTGTGGAGAGTTTGATCCTGGCTCAGGACGAACGCTGGCGGCGTGCTTAACACATGCAAGTCGAACGATGAAGACTGGAGCTTGCTTTGGTTGGATTAGTGGCGAACGGGTGAGTAATACGTGAGTAACCTGCCCTCTTCTTTGGGATAAGCCTTGGAAACGGGGTCTAATACTGGATATTCTGCAATGGTCGCATGGTTGTTGTTGGAAAGGTTTTTCTGGTGGGGGATGGGCTCACGGCCTATCAGCTTGTTGGTGGGGTGATGGCCTACCAAGGCTTCGACGGGTAGCCGGCCTGAGAGGGTGACCGGCCACATTGGGACTGAGATACGGCCCAGACTCCTACGGGAGGCAGCAGTGGGGAATATTGCACAATGGACGCAAGTCTGATGCAGCGACGCCGCGTGGGGGATGAAGGCTTTCGGGTTGTAAACTCCTTTTAACACTGAACAAGGCTTTTGTTGAGGGTAGGTGTTGAATAAGCGCCGGCTAACTACGTGCCAGCAGCCGCGGTAATACGTAGGGCGCGAGCGTTGTCCGGAATTATTGGGCGTAAAGAGCTCGTAGGCGGTTTGTCGCGTCTGCTGTGAAAGACCGGGGCTTAACTCCGGGGCTGCAGTGGGTACGGGCAGACTAGAGTGCGGTAGGGGTAACTGGAATTCCTGGTGTAGCGGTGGAATGCGCAGATATCAGGAGGAACACCGATGGCGAAGGCAGGTTACTGGGCTGTTACTGACGCTGAGGAGCGAAAGCATGGGGAGCGAACAGGATTAGATACCCTGGTAGTCCATGCCGTAAACGTTGGGCACTAGGTGTGGGGCCTTATCCACAGGTTCTGCGCCGTAGCTAACGCATTAAGTGCCCCGCCTGGGGAGTACGGCCGCAAGGCTAAAACTCAAAGGAATTGACGGGGGCCCGCACAAGCGGCGGAGCATGCGGATTAATTCGATGCAACGCGAAGAACCTTACCAAGGCTTGACATACACTGCGATGTTCTAGAGATAGGGCAGCCTTCGGGGTGGTGTACAGGTGGTGCATGGTTGTCGTCAGCTCGTGTCGTGAGATGTTGGGTTAAGTCCCGCAACGAGCGCAACCCTTGTCTTGTGTTGCCAGCACGTTATGGTGGGGACTCACGAGAGACTGCCGGGGTTAACTCGGAGGAAGGTGGGGATGACGTCAAATCATCATGCCCCTTATGTCTTGGGCTTCACGCATGCTACAATGGCCGGTACAGAGGGTTGCGATACTGTGAGGTGGAGCGAATCCCTTAAAGCCGGTCTCAGTTCGGATTGGGGTCTGCAACTCGACCCCATGAAGTCGGAGTCGCTAGTAATCGCAGATCAGCAACGCTGCGGTGAATACGTTCTCGGGCCTTGTACACACCGCCCGTCACGTCACGAAAGTTGGTAACACCCGAAGCTCATGGCCTAACCGTTTTGCGGGGGGAGTGGTCGAAGGTGGGACTAGCGATTGGGACGAAGTCGTAACAAGGTAGCCGTACCGGAAGGTGCGGCTGGATCACCTCCTTTCTAGGGAGCCCTGTTTGTTTGATGCTGCCATGGTGGTGGTGTTGATGAATGTTTTTGGGGTTGTCTGTGGATTGTTGTGGGAAGTTGGCATGCTGTTGGGGTTCGGGATAATTGATCTCGTGCTGCCTGTGTTCAGGTACCGCTTGTTGTGGTGGTGTTTGGGTGTGGTGTTGGTGTGGTGGTTGAGAATTGTATAGTGGACGCGAGCATCTTTGGTTTTTTGTAAGTGTTTAAGAGCGTTCGGTGGATGCCTTGGCACGTAGAGCCGATGAAGGACGTTGTAGCCTGCGATAAGCCTCGGGGAGTTGGCAAACGAGCTGTGATCCGAGGGTGTCCGAATGGGGAAACCTGGCCAGAGTTATGTCTGGTTACCTGCATCTGAATGTATAGGGTGTGTGGGGGTAACGTCGGGAAGTGAAACATCTTAGTACCGGCAGGAAAAGATATTCTGTGAGTAGTGGCGAGCGAAAGCGGATGAGGCTAAACCGGGTGTGTGTGATAGGTGTCGGCCGTTGCATGCCTGGGGTTGTGGGATCCATGGTATCTCTCCGATAGGGGGTAGTGGAGTGAGAAAACAAGTGCGTAGGTGAATCGGTTGGGAAGCCGGACCGTAGAGGGTGATAGTCCCGTAGGTGAAACGTGTTTGTCTCCATGTGTGGGTGTCCCAAGTAGCACGGGACTCGTGAAATTTCGTGTGAATCTGCACAGACCACTGTGTAAGCCTAAATACTCTGCGTGACCGATAGTGGATAGTACCGTGAGGGAATGGTGAAAAGTACCCCGGGAGGGGAGTGAAATAGTTCCTGAAACCGGACGCTTACAATCCGTCAGAGCCTTCTTGGTGGGGGTGATGGCGTGCCTTTTGAAGAATGAGCCTGCGAGTTAGTGGCATGTAGCGAGGTTAACCTGTGTGGGGTAGCCGTAGCGAAAGCGAGTTTTAAAATGCGTTTGAGTTGCATGTTCTAGACCCGAAGCGGGGTGATCTACCCATGGGCAGTGTGAAGCACGTGTAAGAGCGTGTGGAGGCGCGAACCCACTTCAGTTGAAAATGGAGGGGATGACCTGTGGGTAGGGGTGAAAGGCCAATCAAACTCCGTGATAGCTGGTTCTCCCCGAAATGCATTTAGGTGCAGCGTTGTGTGTGCTTTGTGGAGGTAGAGCGACTGGATGGCCGATGGCCCTGACCGGGGTACTGACGTCAGCCAAACTCCGAATGCCATAAAGTTGAGCATGGCAGTGAGACTGCGGGGGATAAGCTCCGTAGTCGAGAGGGAAACAGCCCAGACCATCGGTTAAGGCCCCTAAGCGTGTGCTAAGTGGGAAAGGATGTGGAGTTGCTGTGACAACCAGGAGGTTGGCTTAGAAGCAGCCACCCTTGAAAGAGTGCGTAATAGCTCACTGGTCAAGTGATTCTGCGCCGACAATGTAGCGGGGCTAAGTACACCGCCGAAACCGTGGCAGCAGCATGTAGTGTTGTTGGGTAGGGGAGCGTCGTACGTGAGGTGAAGCAGCACAGGTGACTGGTTGTGGATTTCGTACGAGTGAGAATGCAGGCATGAGTAACGAATGACGGGTGAGAATCCCGTCCGCCGAATGACTAAGGGTTCCAGGGCCAGGTTCTTCCGCCCTGGGTTAGTCGGGTCCTAAGGCGAGGCCGACAGGCGTAGTCGATGGGCAACCAGTTGTTATTCTGGTACCGGTGAAAGACCGATCAGTGTTGAAGCTTGTGATACTAACCATCCCAGATGCTGTGTCTTTCTTTCGGGAAAGGTGTGGTTGATGGCGTGGGATCTGAACTTGTGTGTAGGCAAGCGTGTTAACAGGGGTGACGCACAGTGGTAGCTTCCGCGTGGCTTATGGCTTGCCACGTTTAACAGCGCAGCCCGTTTCCTAGGTAAATCCGGGGAGCGTGTGGGTGAGGCTGGATGATGACCCATTTATTTTGGGGAAGTAGGGTGATCCTGTGGTGCCTAGAAAAACCTCGACGCGAGGTCTGAGCCGCCCGTACCCTAAACCGACACAGGTGGTCGAGTAGAGTATACTAAGGCGTTCGAGTGAATCGTGGTTAAGGAACTCGGCAAAATGCCCCCGTAACTTTGGAAGAAGGGGGGCCTGATCCTTGAAGGTCTTTACGGTCTAGGGGTGATGGCCGCAGAAACCAGGGAGAAGCGACTGTTTATCAAAAACATAGGTCTGTGCGAACACGTAAGTGGATGTATACGGACTGACGCCTGCCCGGTGCTGGAAGGTTAAGAGGAACGGTTAAAATCCTTATGGGTTTGAAGCTGTGAATTTAAGCCCCAGTAAACGGCGGTGGTAACTATAACCATCCTAAGGTAGCGAAATTCCTTGTCGGGTAAGTTCCGACCTGCACGAATGGCGTAACGACTTCTCCACTGTCTCAACCGCGAACTCGGTGAAATTGCATTACGAGTAAAGATGCTCGTTACGCGCAGAAGGACGGAAAGACCCCGGGACCTTTACTATAGCTTGGTATTGGTGTTTGGTACGGTTTGTGTAGGATAGGTGGGAGACTGTGAAGCATGCACGCCAGTGTGTGTGGAGTCATTGTTGAAATACCACTCTGATCGTGCTGGATGTCTAACCTTGGACCATGATCTGGTTCAGGGACAGTGCCTGGTGGGTAGTTTAACTGGGGCGGTTGCCTCCTAAAATGTAACGGAGGCGCTCAAAGGTTCCCTCAGCCTGGTTGGTAATCAGGTGGCGAGTGCAAGTGTACAAGGGAGCTTGACTGTGAGACTGACAGGTCGAGCAGGTGCGAAAGCAGGAACTAGTGATCCGGCGGTGGCTTGTGGAAGCGCCGTCGCTCAACGGATAAAAGGTACCCCGGGGATAACAGGCTGATCCTGCCCAAGAGTTCATATCGACGGCATGGTTTGGCACCTCGATGTCGGCTCGTCGCATCCTGGGGCTGGAGTAGGTCCCAAGGGTTGGGCTGTTCGCCCATTAAAGCGGCACGCGAGCTGGGTTCAGAACGTCGTGAGACAGTTCGGTCCCTATCCTCTGCGCGCGTTGGAAACTTGAAAAGGGCTGTCCCTAGTACGAGAGGACCGGGACGGACGAACCTCTGGTGTGCCAGTTGTACCGCCAGGTGCATGGCTGGTTTGCTACGTTCGGAAAGGATAACCGCTGAAAGCATCTAAGTGGGAAGCCTGCTTTAAGATAAGGTTTCCATACAACATTGTGTTGTGTGAGGCCCCCTATAGACCATGGGGTTGATAGGCCAGATGTGGAAGCCTGGTAACGGGTGGAGCTGACTGGTACTAATGGCCGATCACCTACAAAAAGATAACAAGATTTTATCAACGAGATTGTTCGCGTCCTCTATACAATTCCCGGTCACCAAACCATGATGTACGTATGGTTGGTTGTCCAAACGTTTTGACGGTGGTCATAGCGGTAGGGAAACGCCCGGTCCCATTCCGAACCCGGAAGCTAAGCCTACCAGCGCCGATGGTACTGCACTCGGGAGGGTGTGGGAGAGTAGGACACCGCCGTCATCTAAACATGAATGTGTGGAGGGCTTAACCCGTTAAAGGTTAAGCCCTCCACACACATACACAACAC
>NZ_UWOS01000003.1 GCF_900604515.1 Arcanobacterium ihumii
TTAGAGATCCGCACCACGTCCAAGAAAAATTCTTTTCAGTTTCTTTCTCGTTCGCTTGGCGACAGGAAAATACTTTAGGTGGAAATGCAGGTCAGCGTCAAATCCGAGCGCCGTGTCCCTACTCACAAAGTAGAATTTCAGCTTAATTTCGCGGTTTTCTAGGCTTGCCAAAAATAAGAAAGAGGGTGGAGTGGAAAAAATTCCACTCCACCCTCTTCGATTAAGTTCCGCCAACATCTTAAGATCGTGTGCTAAGCCATACTCAAATTCCAGAGTTTCTGTAGTCGAAGTTATTTACTTCGTATCCTGATTTGAATTACGTTCAAATTCCATACGAATAGCTTCGGCAACTCGCTTAGAGATATCAGGGTGGAAAACACCTGGGATTATGAAGCTCGGGTTGAGCTCTTTTTCTTCAACCACCTCTGCCAATGCTCGCGCAGTTACCGAAAGCATCTCATCGGTGATTTCTTTGGCTCTGATATCGAGCAGCCCACGGAAAAGTCCAGGGAACACCAAAACGTTGTTGATCTGGTTCGGGAAGTCAGATCGACCAGTTGCAACGATAGTCGCATACTCTCCTGCCGCTACCGGATCAACTTCTGGGGTTGGATTAGCCATTGCAAAAACGATCGCATCCTTTGCCATGGTTGCAATGTCGGCACCAGTCAAGATATTTCCAGAAGAAACTCCGATCAGTACATCGGCGCCTTTAAGAACATCCTTGAGCGAACCTTCAACATTTCGTGGGTTCGTGTTCTCAGCCAACCATTGACGGTCCGGATCCGCCTCTTGACGGAAGCGACCCAAAGACCCTGCACGACCACAACCGATTACATCCTTAGCCCCCTCACGAAGTAGCAAGCGAATGATCGCGTTTCCCGCAGCTCCCACGCCTGAAACTACAATCTTTACATCCTCTATCTTTTTATTAACGACCTTCAAAGCGTTAATTAAAGCAGCTAAAGTGACTGCAGCTGTACCATGTTGATCGTCATGGAATACCGGAATATCGAGTTCTTGACGCAACCGTCGTTCAATCTCAAAGCAACGAGGCGCCGAAATATCTTCAAGGTTAATTCCACCGAATCCAGGCGCAATTGCCTTAACGATCGAAATAATCTCCTCGGTGTCTTTTGTATCGAGACAAATTGGCCATGCATCGACATTGGCGAAGTTCTTAAATAGTGCCGCCTTGCCCTCCATGACAGGCATGGCTGCTTCCGGACCAATGTCTCCAAGACCAAGCACTGCAGTTCCATCAGAGACCACAGCAACCGTGTTTCGCTTGATGGTAAGACGACGAGCTTCAGCTTTATCATCAGCGATAACTTCACAAACGCGCGCCACACCAGGGGTATAAATTCGCGATAGATCCTGACGCGTCTTTAAAGGACGCTTTAGTGCAATTTCAATTTTTCCACCGAGATGCGCCTGGATTGTTGCATCGTGGATACCGTGGACCACAACGTCGTCGAGATCTTCAAACGCTTCCCTGATCTCGATTGCATGTTCGTAATCTGTACAGTTCATGGTGATATCGACCAAGATTCTATCGTCATCAGAACGCACAACATCAATACCGAAAACCATCGCGCCACAATCGGCTACAACTTTAACTAATTTAGGGATTGAGTGCGGATCCGTGGGAATTTCGCAACGCATTGTTGCAGTGTAGGTCGGAATCGCCAAACTCATAATAAACATACTCCTCGTATAAACAAATACGGCTCAAAGCCATTAACACAAGTTTAAGAATGGCACAAAAGTCCTAATGAGTGTTACAGGTAATCAGGATACAAACAGGGATGGGTGACGTAACCTCTAACGTCACCCATCCCTGAGCACACATCACATGATTGTGCAAATCAGCCCTGAGCTCGCTCCATAATGATTTCACGTACACGAGCAGCGTCTGCCTTACCACCGGTAGCACGCATGACTGCGCCGACGATCGCTCCAGCTGCCTGAACCTTTCCATTGCGGATCTTCTCAACCACATCGGGGTTCGCGGCCAAAGCTTCGTCCACGGCTGCCATCAATGCACCATCGTCGGAAACAACTTCCAGTCCGCGTGCCTTTACAACATCAACTGGGCTTCCTTCACCCGCCAAAACGCCTTCGAGAGCCTGACGAGCTAGCTTATCAGTGAGTTTTCCGCTCTCAACCAATTGGTCAAGCTCAGCAACATCAGCGGCAGTGACTGGAACAGAATCGAGTTCTACGTCGTTGTCCTTTGCGTATCGAGCCAATTCGCCCATCCACCATTTACGTGCTCCCGCAGGAGTTGCCCCGGCTTCAACCGAATCGGAAATTAAATCCAACACGCCAAGATTCACCATGTCACGCATCTCGAGATCCGAAACTGACCATTCTGCCATCAGACGACGGCGCTTAGCTGCCGGAAGTTCAGGCAAGGATTCCCGAATTTCTTCAACCCAAGCACGGCTAGGCTTCAACGGAACCAAATCCGGCTCTGGGAAATAACGATAGTCATCGGCGTCGGACTTAACGCGACCAGACAGCGTGGTTGAGTCAGCTTCTTGCCAGTGGCGCGTCTCTTGAAGAACCAAACCGCCCTCGCTCAAGACTGCTGCTTGGCGGCGCATTTCGTACTGAACCGCACGTTCGATTGCGCGGAAAGAGTTTACGTTCTTGGTTTCTGTACGCGTGCCAAGCGGAGATTCCGGAGTCTTACGCAAGGATACATTGATGTCCGCACGAACGTTTCCGCGCTCCATGCGAGCCTCTGAAACGCCAATTGCACGAGCAATATCACGAATAGTCTGCACATACTTAGCCGCAACCTCTGGAGCGCGTTCGCCGCATCCTTCAATCGGACGGGTAACGATTTCAACCAACGGAACACCAGCACGGTTGTAATCAACCAGGGAGTGACTAGCACCATGAATACGACCCTCGCCTCCAACGTGGGTGTTCTTACCGGCGTCTTCCTCTACGTGAGCACGTTCGATATTGACGCGGAACACCTCTCCATCGTCAAGCTCCACATCGAGGTATCCGTCAAACGCAAGCGGCTCGTCAGACTGTGAAGTCTGGAAGTTCTTGCAAAGATCGGGATAGAAGTAGTTTTTGCGAGCAAAACGGCAGGATTCAGCAATATTACAGTTGAGAGCCAAACCCAAGCGGATCGCGTACTCAATCGCTTTCTTATTTACAACGGGAAGCGCACCTGGCATGCCTAGTGAGACCGGCGTCGTATAGGTATTTGGCTCGCCACCGAATGCGTTCGGAGCAGCGTCAAACATCTTCGTTGCCGTTCCCAATTCAACGTGCACTTCGATGCCAAGAACTGGGTCGAAGTTGTCAACAACGTCTTGGTAGTCCATCAATTCATCCATCACAGAGCCTCCTCCAGTGCTTCAACGGGACACTTCGCGGCTTCCTCCACCGCAATTTCCTCGATAATCGAGGCAAATGAATACATCCGCGCATCTTCATGAGCCGGAGCAATCACCTGCACACCAACTGGGAGTCCTTCAGAAAGACCTGCTGGGATAGACATCGCCGGAACTCCGGCCAAGTTAGCTGGAATCGTAGCAATATCGTTGACGTACATCGCCATCGGATCATTGGATTTTTCACCAAAGCGGAAAGCGACGGTTGGAGACGTTGGGGAAATGAGAACATCACACTGCGAAAATGCTACTTCAAGATCCCGTTGCACAAGCGTGCGGACCTTCTGAGCCGAACCATAGTAGGCATCAAAGTAACCAGCCGAAAGTGCGTGCGTGCCCAAAATGATGCGGCGTTTAACTTCAGTTCCAAACTTTTCGCCACGAGTTGCACACATCATGGTTTCAGCGGTAACTGGGCCTTCCTTTGGTTCTACGCGGTTACCGTAACGAACGCCGTCGAAACGCGCCAAGTTCGAGGATGCCTCGGCTGGCATGATCAAGTAATAAGCACCCAATGCAAATTCGAAGGACGGGCACGAAATCTCAACCAACTCTGCTCCGCGCTGACGAAGTTCATCAACCATTGCATTGAATACATTGAGAACGCCTTCGGAGTAGCCCTCTCCACGCATTTGGTCAACGAGACCAATACGAAGGCCAGCAAGATCCTTCTTACCTGAAAACTTTTGTGCTTCATCTAGCAGGTCAATATCAGAATCCGGCAACGAGGTTGAATCGTGTGGATCGTAGCCGTCTATGATATCTTGCAAAGCTGCTGCGTCTGCAACAGTGCGAGTAACAGGACCGATCTGGTCTAAGGACGATGCCATTGCAACCAATCCATAACGCGAAACTGCACCATAAGTAGGCTTAGCGCCAACAGTTCCCGTCACAGCACCAGGCTGACGAATCGATCCGCCCGTATCCGAACCAAGGGCCCAAGGAGCAAGATACGCAGAAACGGCTGCAGCCGAACCACCACCAGAACCACCTGGAATTCGTTCGGTATCCCAAGGGTTGAGAGTCGGACCAAATGCCGAGTGCTCCGTGGAGGAGCCCATCGCGAATTCGTCCATGTTGGTGTGTCCAAGAATTGGGAGTCGCGCTTCCTTGAGCTTGACGACGACAGTCGAGTCGTAAGGGGGTTTCCAGCCAGCAAGCATCTGCGAACCACAGGTAGTTGGAATACCACGCTGGCACATATTGTCCTTTACCGCGATTGGAACACCTGCGAACATTGGGAGTTCTTTACCGGTTGCACGATCTTCGTCAACGGCCTTCGCCTGCGCAAGTGCACCTTCGTGATCAACGTACAAGAAAGCGTTGAGCTTCGGATTCAAACGGTCAATATTATCGAGGCATGCTTGGGTGAGTTCCACGGAAGAAATTTCACCGGCTCGAAGCATCTGTGCCAGTTCAAGGGCAGATTTTTTCAGAATCTCTTTCATTTATTCCTCCCCCAAAATCTGTGGAACAGCAAACTTGCCATCCTCGTGTGCAGGTGCCATCGCAAGCACTTCGTCGAGCTCCACACCAGGGCCAACGACGTCTTCACGCCACACATTGGAGAGCGGAATCGGATGCGAAGTTGCTGGAACATCAGCCGATGCTACTTCTGAAACTTTTGCAACGGCGTCGGAAATCACGGCTAGTTCTTCCGTAAACTGAGTGATTTCCTCATCCGTCAAGGTAATACGCGCGAGGTCCGCTACGCGGGCGACCTCTTCTTTGGAAAATGACGACATATCTTTATTCTATGGTTCTTGACCACATTGCGCGAACCCGCATCATATTTCGTCACAGTCATTTTCACGAATAACCGCCCCTAGGTGCTAATTAGATTCCTAGATCTGTTAAGAAATGCGTTCATAGTGCATCAACTAGGCATCCGATATCGGTTATGCTGATAGCCATGAAGCGGATGAACAGGCAGCAAAAAGAAACGGTGAAACGAGCCGTAAAGTGGTGCGTTGGAGGGTTGGTGAGCGCGCAAGCTGCCACGATTGGTATAGTGTCGGCGATCGATGCCCATCGCAAACGCCGTGACCCACAAAGTGGAACATTTCCCTACCTAGATCCCCTCAAAAATTCATTCCGTGAACACGAAGTAACTGTTTACACATTTGGCGATCAGCTTTATTCCGCGCAGCTCGAGGCTATTCGCTCTGCTGAACACCATGTTTATTTCGAAAACTTCATTATGAAGGACGATCACATCGGCAATGTCTTCAAAAACGAACTCATTGAAGCAGCTAAACGAGGTGTTTCCGTCTACATCATCCTCGACACCTGGGGAAACCTTAACCAACCACCAAGTTTCAGGCGCTACCCACCTCATCCCAATCTCCATGTAATTAGATTCCCGCTAATCCGGCCAGGAATCATTACCGGTCAAGCCCGAAAGAAAGGTCGCGACCATCGAAAAATTATTTGTGTGGACTCGAAGATCGGCTTCGTAGGTGGATACAACGTCGGCGATCTCTATGCACACCATTGGCGCGACACTCACATTCGGATTCGCGGCCCCCAGGTCTGGGAGTTAGAAAACGCATTCGTCGATATGTGGAACCTCTATCGATACAAGAAGATCCATCCCGAGCTACTAGATGTGGGTGCTGGTGTTTGGGCACCTCATCTGCGTGCGGTAACCAACACTCCCGCCTTCAATTCTTACCCAGTGCGTGCTCTCTACCTCGAAGCTATCGATCGCGCTTCTAAAAATATCTGGATCACCATGGGGTATTTCATCCCAGATCAAGGACTTAAACACGCATTGATCCAAGCCGCGAAACGTGGGGTTGATGTAAGGATTCTTATTCCTGAGTTCTCCAATCATATCGTCGCGGATTGGGTGGGACGGCCGCACTACTCCGAGTTACTTCAAAACGGAATTCGAATTTTCCGCTATCGCCAAGCGATGGTTCATGCCAAAACCATGACGGTAGATGGAATTTGGTCGACCGTGGGAACGACAAATATTGACAGGCTCTCCATGGCGGGAAACTTCGAGATCAACATGGAAATCTTCTCCTCCGAGATGGCAGATTCGATGGAGCAGATCTTCCGACTCGATCTAACAAATGCTAACGAATTACTTCTAGAACAGTGGGAACGGCGAGGAAAACTCTCTAAACTCGGAGAAAAGCTCCTCGGACCTCTCGGCCCACTTCTTTAACCTCTTGGCGCTTAAGCCGAAGGTAACTTCCCAGTTCGAATTAGCTCCTCGAATTCCTCTTCGCTAAGAATAGGTACACCTAGTTGCTGAGCTTTCGTTGCTTTCGATCCAGCGTTTTCGCCGACGACGACGGCAGAAGTTTTCTTCGAAACCGAATTTGCCGCTTTTCCGCCGTGCTCAACAATCGCATCGTTCACAGACTCTCGGGTAAATCGCTGCAAAGTTCCAGTAGCAACGATCGTTAGCCCTTCAAGAGTTTGGGGCAGCTTCTCTTTTTCTTCCTGGACGTCGTTTGTGAAAGAAACACCGGCAGCTTTCCACCGCTCAACAATTTCTTGATGCCAATCGATCTTGAACCAATCTAAAAAGGACTGTCCGATTACTGCACCAACGCCGTCGACCTGGGAAATCTGGTCCGAATCAGCCTCAACGATTGAATCAAGGGAACCAAAAGTTTGGGCCAATGCCTTCGAGGCAACTGGACCAACGTGGCGAATATTTAGAGCTACTAGCTTTCGCCACAAATCCTTAGATTTGGCAGCCTCGATTTCCTCCAAGGCCTTAACCGTCGTCTTAGAAGGTTCGGACACGAAATAGGTACGTCCATCTGGGAATTCTACACTTGGTGCCTCCACTTTTCGTCGAGGCTTCGTCCATGCTGCTCGAACGTACTTATAGTCACCCGTCAATTCGCCTTTTGTGCGCACCGGTTGCCATTGCCAAACATCTTTTACATCTTCAGCTGTGAGGTCAAAAAGTCCAGCCTCCGACTCCAACACAGGTATTTGCGCTGGCGGGAAATGAAGCTCAGTCAAGACTTCCTCGGAAATTGTGTGCTCAGGGTCAAGGATCGCACCGTCGTCGTCAATAATTCCAAGCTCTTTACGCTGGTCAAAGCTAAGGCAAACCGGCTTCTTCGCTCCTCCAAAGTCTCGGAAATCAACTGTGTGACCGGTCGCGAGCGCGATTAGCGCATCTGCACGTAGCCGGTCCGGGTCAGCCAGCCATCGCGCAGATTCTTCGCCTAAGGCTTCAATATCAAGCGAGCCGCGCGAAGCAATATGCACAATTCGTTGGGTGAGCTGGGCTGGGCATGAACGAGTATTTTGGCACCGTAAATCGGCATCCCCGTCCTTCGAAGCGCGAACCGGCGCTCCGCAAGCTGGGCAGGTAGTTGGCATAACAAACTCGCGCTCCGAACCGTCACGAGCGCTCTTAATCGGACCAACCACTTCGGGAATGATATCTCCAGCTTTACGAATTATCACCAAATCCCCGATCAAAACGCCCTTGTGTTTGACCTCCGTCGGATTATGAAGAGTTGCTTGCGAAACCGTTGATCCAGCAACTTCCACCGGTTCCATAACGGCGAAAGGAGTAACTCGACCAGTTCGTCCCACTTGGACACGAATATCTAGGAGTCGGGTTTGCACCTCAGTCGGTGGAAATTTAAAGGCAACTGCCCACCGTGGCACTCGAGTGGTGAATCCAAGTCTTTCTTGTTCTTTGCGATTTTCAAGTTTGATTACGACGCCGTCGAACTCATGAGCCAAGGAATCACGTGCGGATTCGTAGCGGTCAAGAAAAGCTTCAATTCCCTCTAGCGAAGAGACGATCTTTGTTTGTTCGGAAATAGGTAGCCCCCAGCTTTGGAAGGCATCGTAAACTCCTTCTTGGGTTTCCACCTTTTGAGCCAGTATAGGTGATGCGCCCTCTAATGCCCCGATACCGTGAGCGATAAACGATAGCGCTCTGATCGCAAAACCCGAATTATCATCTTGACGAAGCGAGCCAGCTGCCGCATTTCGGGGGTTGACAAAAGTCTTAAGTTTTTGTTCCCTGCGTTTGAGGGGAATCAAAGGCTCTTGATCGTCGGTAGCTTTATTGCTGTTGCTCAATCGGATTCTAGAATTCGCTTTGCGGATCTGTGAATTTACAGCTGAAATCTGCTCGTTACGCTCTTCGATCAGTTCATTTCGCTGGTCAACCAACTCATTAAACTCAAGGAATTCCTTGATTGGGAAGAACACCTCACCACGCACTTCAACCAGCTCTGGAACATCTTCTCCCTCTAATCTAGCGGGAATAGCGGAAATAGCGAGGGCATTTCGAGTCACATCTTCACCTTCAACGCCGTCGCCTCGCGTTGCAGCACTGTCTAAAACACCGTTTCGGTACGTAAGATTCAGAGCAAGTCCGTCGATTTTCACTTCGGCTGTAAACCTTGAGCCCACCGGTAAATCAGCTTGCAACGTGGTGTACCAGGTGCGAAGTTCTTCTCGCGAGAAGACATCTTGAAGCGAGTACATACGCTTTCGATGCACCAAGGTCGGCACGCTCTCGCGAGCAATCTTCGAACCAACTTTCATCGTTGGCGAATCAGCGCTCCACAGCTGCGGGAATTGATCTTCTATCGTACGAAGTTCATGGATGAGCTCATCGTATTGAGCATCCACCATAATTGGTTCATCCGATGAATGGTAGGCAATCTGAGCTTTACTAAGAAGCTCAGCCAGCTCATTCCAACGGTGTTGAGCTGAATCGAAAGAAAGTCCCTGAGTCACGTAGATATTGTTTCGCATCCACCTCGCCCACGCCACTTTTCGCACACAATAGGGTAGGCATCGCAGCCAGATAAAGAAATATGCATCTCATTCGATGAAATTGTGGCAGGGGAAGTATTCTTAATACATGGCAGTCCGGCAGTTGCTGAATTCGATACGCAAGATCACTCCCGCTGACGCAATCATTGCGCTTAGTGTCGCTGCTCTTTTCGCATATTCATTGCTATTCATCGAGTCTCAAATTTCCTTGATCGAAAACGAAATCATCAGCCTCTTTGCCATTGCCATCATCGTTTGCGTAGCAACAGTTTTTCGACGTACGCATGCCCATATCAGTGCTGGAATCGTCTACTTCGGATTTCTTTCACGCTATCTTCTTTTGCCTGCTCTAATTCTGCCCTTTGACCTCGTTATACTGTTTTCTCTCTACGCGGTCACGGTATACGGCGAAAAAGCAGCTCGAATCGTAGCACTAATTGGCGCACTCTTTTTCGGTTTCCTTCTTACTTTCCCGGTGATCCCAACCAATCAGATCCTCGAATCGATTCTCGACTTCGTCCTCATCGAATCAATCGTCATCGCCACTTTTTCGGTTGCGATGCTTCGCTATATACAGCTCCAGCGCTACCAAGAACTTCTTGAACGAAATGAGCAGGTACTGCGTGATAGCGAACGCGATTCTGAAATAGCCGTGATCGAAGAACGTACCCGAATCGCTCGTGAAATGCACGATATCGTGGCACATACGCTTTCCGTCGTCATCGCCCAGGCCGATGGCGGTCGCTATGCGGCTAAATCAAATCCTGAAGTCGCTCAACGCGCGCTTGAAACAATTTCTGAAATGTCACGTGCCGCACTCGGAGATATTCGTTCGATTATCGGTGTCCTCAGGGACCCCAATGAAAGCCACTCCCCTCTGAAGCCCCAACCTGTAGACGACGATTTAGATCAGCTCGTCCAAAAGGTTAGAGACTCGGGCGTAAACATTTCTTACCTTCGACTCGGAACAGCGTTCCCGCTTCCAGTTGGACTCGGCAACGCTCTGTACCGAATCTGCCAAGAAGCATTGACTAATTCCCTAAAGCACGCCGGTCCACATGCACAGATCACGGTTATTTTAAAATGGTCTTCAGTTGCCATTACATTAGAAATTTTGGACGATGGACGTGGTGCTGCTACACCTGACGACGGAAAAGGTCACGGAGTCATTGGTATGAGAGAACGCGCCGCGCTATTCGGCGGAACGGTTGAAGCTGGTCCACGTCCAGAAGGTGGATTCCGCGTACGCACTCTTATCCCAGTGAACTCATCGAGAGGAATGTCAAATGACGGAAATTAACACCCCTGAAAAAATCAGAGTCGCTCTGGTTGACGATCAAAACCTAGTTCGTTCTGGATTCTCGATGGTTATTGATTCCCAACCTGATATGCAGGTAGTTCTTGAAGCGAATGACGGCGAACAAGCCCTAGAACGAATCGCTTTGGTACCAGCGGACGTTATCCTTATGGACGTACGTATGCCAAATATGAACGGTTTGGACGCAACTGAGCACATCGTAGACACCGCTTTCCCACACGGTGTCGAACCTAAAATCATCATCCTCACGACGTTTGACGTGGACGAATATGTAATGCGAGCAATCGAAGTGGGAGCCTCTGGATTCTTGCTCAAAGACGCACCACCTGACGAAATGCTTTCGGCAATCCGTACCGTTTACCGTGGCGATGCCGTTATTGCGCCGTCGTCGACGAAACGTCTCGTTGCACATCTAGCGACCGAAGCATCATACACCAAGGCGATCACCCCAGAACTACTCGATGTCCTTTCTGAACGGGAAAAAGAAGTGCTCTACTACGCAGCTCGTGGATTGAGCAATACAGAAATTGCTGATGTCCTTTTCCTCGCCGAGGCAACTGTCAAGACCCACGTAGGTCGTATTTTTTCAAAGCTCGGCGCTCGTGACCGCGTACAAGCAGTAGTGATCGCCTACCAAGCAGGACTCGTTAAGCCGGGTGAAATTGACTGAGGATGCAAACCATGGAAGAAATCCCGATTGCCGGAAGACTGACTGACGTAACTAAATCTATTTTAGTTGCGGGTGTTCCTACGCGTGTCCTTGACACCGTCACTTTCGACCTTCCTTCACGGAAAATGACTGCTCTCCTTGGGCCATCTGGTGCCGGAAAATCCACGATTGTGTCGTTACTTGCGGGGATGGATCATGTTGATTCTGGATTCATTCAGTTAGCTGGGGAAAATTTGACTCAGCTAAACGCCACAGAGATCACTGAACTTCGTCGCAAACGCATCGGAATGATTTTTGAATCAGATAATTTGATTCCGTCACTGACGATTGAACAAAACCTTCGGCTCCCTGAAACTTTCACGAAGGAAATTATTGATGAATCAAACTTTAAAAAAATTACCCATGATTTCGGGCTGGTGGACGTCCTACAGTGCTTCCCACATAACGTGGGATTGGATATTCAACAAAAAGTAGCAATCGCACGTGCCTTGCTCTTCAAAACCATGATTCTCCTGTGTGATGATCCTGTACGAGGAATGGCACGCAATGCAGCACGCGAGATTTTGTCACTTTTGCGAGTATGCGTCCGAGAATTCGGAACGAGCGTTCTTATCACTACGGAGGATCCATCTGCAGCAGCTTTCGCCGATCGCGTCTATCTCCTTTCAGACGGATACGTGAAGGGACGCATTGACTCTCCATCACTTTCTTCGGTTCTGCTCGCAATGAATTCTTTCGGATACGGCGAAGAATAATGCTTGGTTACGTATTTCGAACGTTGTCGTTTAACTGGAAAACGCACCTTCTACCGGCTTGTGCGTTGATAGTTGCGTCGATTTTTATTTTACTCGAAGTTCTTCTCAGTCCCTTTCTAAGCGAAACCCTGCAACACTCAGTGGATAAAACGGTAGGTCACGTTTCCTTCGCAATTTCTGATCCAAATCAAACCGCAAAAGACCTCGAAGCTAAGCTCAAAGAAATACCAGAAGTTGAGAGTGTTTATTTCTCTACCGACATTTCCACTCTTGCTATTTCCGGTCCCAATGCAATTACCGCAAACGTCAATTACGCGCCTCCTTTGCGCTGGTCTGATCTAGATATCGATTCAGGTAATCTCCCTAAAGACGACCAGCACGCGATAATCTCAGCTTCCACCGCCGAGGCACTCAATTTATCAATCGGTGATTCTTTTTCGCTTTCCATCGAAGATGCCCAGAATGTAGCACTCCATAAGCTCGTGGTATCGGGAATCTATTCTCGAAGTCCGTTTTCAACACCTTCAAACCGCTTCGAAATTCTTGTGAATTCGATTGACGATGTTCTCAGCACCAAGACGAGAACTCAACATATGGCTGAAAATAACTACCTCTACGTCATTGCAAAGCCTCACTCCTCACGCGCAGCGCTCGGGCAGAAGATTGCTGAAATCACCGACGGTAATATCCAAAACACTGACGAAATTCGCAAACAGGTAGTCATTGATCAAACGCATTCGATTGAGTATTACCAAAGCATTTTAAGTTGGCTCTTGATAGTACCGATGCTACTCTCGGGCTTTGTTATTGCTGTATCAACTCATACGCTGGTAAAGAACCGGTGCCGAACTATCGCACAGCTTCGCTTGCTTGGAGCATCACAGTTTCATATCTTCGTGATCAACGCCGCGGAAATTTTGGTGGTAGCCATCATTAGCACGGTACTTGGCCACGCGATTGGACGTGCCATCGTTCAATCGCTCGTGGAGCTCATGAAATCTGGATACGGTGGGGCGTATATCCCTCAAACTTTCACTGTTACCCCAAGCGACTATATTTGCGCCGCTCTTGGCTCAATTGGCATCGCCCTTATCGCCTCACTCCCAAGCGTGATCGCGTATTCCTTCGTTTCAGAAACCTATATCTACGCCAAACCAAAGCACCAAAAACCAAAGCGTCTAACCCTCTTGGCGATCAGCATAGTCCTCTTAGTCCTTGGGACGGCAGCTTTATTTTTCACGATCATCGTTCCAGAAGACTTCCTCTACATCGCACTTACCGGAAATGAAACACAATCTTTGCGTCTTATGGCTATGGTAGGACTCTTCCTCCTAGCAGCATTTGTCTCTTTTGTGGTCCTGCGCTTCATTGTTTCTGGGATTACCCGCAAGATTCGTTTTAGAAAATCCATGACTAGCTTACGCTTGGCATCCACCCAGCATTACGCCGATATGGCCTCACGCATCGGAACTCTTATGGTTATTGGTACCGCGGCTTGCCTCATGGGTCTCACCACAATGAGTTCTATTAAGACGACGGCCTATCAAGAATCTGGGGAAC
Source organism: Arcanobacterium ihumii (assembly GCF_900604515.1). Classification (GTDB taxonomy): domain Bacteria; phylum Actinomycetota; class Actinomycetes; order Actinomycetales; family Actinomycetaceae; genus Arcanobacterium_A; species Arcanobacterium_A ihumii. The sequence goes on from NZ_UWOS01000003.1 coordinate 13,501, forward strand.
GTTACGTTCCGTATGATGCCTCAGCTCGTATTCTCGATCCATCCCATATTTCTTCTGGCTCAGTGGGAATCGATACCCAATCAATTGTTGGTCTATTAGATAATTCCAATATTGATCGAGTTTTGCCACTTCCAACAATGGTTGCAAACCTCGACTATGAGGGTGCACCGAGCTTGGAAAATCTCTACATCTACAGCATGGATACCGAAGCAGCTAAACGCTATTTCGGTTCAGATGCACGCTTCCTCAAGAAGCTTGAACCTGGAACGATTGTTATTCCGCGCGATCTTATGGGCAGTCCTACCTCTGATCTTCCAGATCAAGTTACATTAACTCGCCAGATCTTTAATGGGGATAATCTGAGTTCAACTCCGATAGGCTCACCAGTTACATTTAAAGCGCGCTATGCGCCTATACCGTGGACGATTATTACCCCTAGCGACTTTTCACGTTTTGCGTCAACAAGTCAGATAGCTGAGGTATGGATCAGATTCTCGAGTCAAGGCCTCCAGCACCGTGATTTAGCGTATCAAGCTACTATCGACATCATAAAGAAGCATTCACAAGTTCCACCTAACCTCACCTTAGCAACGAAACTTCCGAGCGAGAGTGATCGCAATACACCAGCGTCTATTCTTACACTCGGTTTACTTACGATCAGCTTGATTCTTTGTATCATTGCTGTTTGTAACTCACTATTCCTCTCCCAGCAGGCACGGCGTTCAGAGTTCAGAACCCTCTCTGGTTTGGGTATTTCTCCGCATCTACTTTCAACTAGCCTGGTTGTTTCTGCAATTGGTAGAACAACGTTGGCGGTGATCGTCGGTGCTCTCGCGGGAGTTGCGAGCGGAATCTATCTTGCACAGTCCTATATTGGTGCGATCACATGGAATCAGATTTTCTCCATTCCGTGGATTTCAATCGCTATTTTGGTGCTCGTTTCCACCCTTCTAGCAGGCACTTGGACCCGCATCCAAACCCTTTTCCCAACTTTTTCGCACCAATCGAACCGTCAAGGGCAATAAATCTGCCGAGGATCACAGTTTTTACCCTTTACTCTGTGAGTGAAAACTGCAAAAGTTAAGTATTACAACGATTACACGACTAAGTAACGTGCACTTTTCGAGATAGTCTCGGCACTGCCCGCACGTTTCAAGGAGACATTACATGGATTGGCGTCACGAAGCTGCGTGCCTTAATGAAGATCCGGAACTCTTTTTCCCGATCGGAAGTTCAGGTCCAGCCATGGCTCAGGTAGAACAGGCAAAACGAGTGTGCAGAACATGCTCGGTTCTAGACACATGCCTTAAGTGGGCTATTGAGACCAATCAAGATGCAGGTGTTTGGGGTGGAATGTCCGAAGATGAACGCCGCACGCTCCGTCGTCGTACGGCACGTACTCGTCGCGCAAGCTGAGCTTTCACATAAATCATTAAAGTGTGGTGGTTGCCCGAACTGGTCAACCACCACACTTTTCTTTTCAGATTACTGCAGGAATGTTTCAGCTTATCCTTGCTTGTAGTACGTATTCACTTACGAAGGTGAAGCTCCAGGCTCACTAAGGTGCCTCCATCGACGTGGTTAGACCACTCAATCGTTCCGTTCAGCTCACCTCGCACCAAAGTTTTAACGATTTGGGTTCCTAATCCTCCACCCGGACCATTTTCCGAAATACCAGAACCATTATCACGTACCTGCACGAATAGTCTTTCTTCGAAGCGTTCTGCATTCACTTCAACTTTGCCACCTTGAGCAAGACCATGTTCAATTGCATTGGAGATAACCTCGTTCAGAACCACAGCAAGAGACGTTGCTTGCTCAGCCCGTACTTTCCCAAATGACCCCGTTACTGCAATGTCTACCGCAGACTCTGTCACGGCGATATCGCGTACCATTTTCAAAAGTGATCCAAAAACGGAATCGAACTCCACAACTTCATCGATGGTCTGAGAAAGTCCTTCGTGTACTAATGCAATCATGGAGACACGACGTTGCGCCTGCTCAAGTGCAACTCTAGTTTCATCGTTTACAGCGCGGCGTGCTTGCAATCTAAGCAGCGCAGATACAGTCTGAAGATTATTCTTCACACGATGATTAATCTCGCGAATCGTTGCGTCCTTCGTCAACAATTCGCGTTCTTGACGCCGTAACTCAGTAATTTCACGCGTCATCAGCAAGGCTCCGGCCCGCTCGCCGTCGCGAGTAAGCGGAATGGCACGGAGGGACACAATAACTCCATGAGCATCGATTTCTGCTACCCACGCAGCCTTGCCTAATAAGACGACGGGAAGGGATTCGTCAGGGATCGAGAAATCATCAAAAATTTCGGTAACTGTCTCGGCCAATACATTTCCAACCAGTGGTTCATCCACACCCAACCGGCGGAAATGAGAAACGGAATTTGGACTCGCGTACAGGACTTCACCGTCGTCGTCGAGCTGAATAACACCATCTGAAACACGCGGGGTACCGTGGCGATACCCAGCCGGCATCCCCTCTAGTGGGAAATCCCCCGAGGCAATCATATTAAATAAATCATGGGCAATTTCTTCATAGTTCTGGTGCGCCTGTGAAGGAACACGATCTTGCAACAGAGCAGTAATCACGCGCACCACACCAATCACATGCCCATCAAAACAAACCGGAATAAACGTATTCGACACACTTGAGTCTTCGGTGGTCACAATTTCGCCCAAGTTAAAAACTGCGAACACTATCTCGGAGCTGTCTGCATCAACTTTCTCTCCGATGATATCCGTCTCAATCAGGGTTGCCGCCGTCGCAGGACGAGCATGCGCTGCCGTAATAAATTCATCGTCGGTTGGAATATAAAGCAACAAGTCCGCAAAGGAAATATCTGCAATGGTCTGCCAGTCTCCTACGAGCTGATGGAACCATTTTCTTTCATCTTCGGTGAAGCGCTCAGAGCGCTCAAGAATTTTCGTCAAAGTTGGCACAGTTCCACAATAAGCCGATTTCGTGTTCAATGGTTATATGAAGTTTTCAGTTGATACAAAAATCAATGCCAGTTTTGCCCAAATTCTCCAAATCTTGCCTTCCGAAGAGCTCGCGCAAGCTCGTGCTAAGGCCCTTGGTCTTAGCGATTACACTTTTAGCACAGATCCCGGCAACCGGATCAACGAGGGCGTTGATACCAACACATCATCCGTAAGCTCAGAGCTTACAGTTTCAGTTCAATCCACGATGTTTCCTGCCCAGATGAGATCGCTCCTACCTCGCGGGATTAATGCAAAGATCAAGGCAAATCAAGTTCCATCAGCGCAGAGTGCTACAATCCATTTCGATATAACGATTTTAGGTGCTCCAGTTAAGGTCAATTCCGTTGCAAAGGTTTTACCCGAAAGTGAAAATACCGTCATGACATACGTCGGCGATATCAAAGTCAGCGTGCCATTTTTAGGTGGTGGAATTGAAAAGAAGGTTGTTGAACAGATTCCGCACATCTTAGGTAAAGATGCGGTGATCATTGAGAGCGTAGCAAAGCAGTTCGGCAATCGGTGAACTAGACTGTAACTATGGCAGTTGTGAACAGACAGTACGAAGATTTGCTCTCCGATGTGCTCGCAAACGGAACGGTGAAAGGTGACCGCACTGGTACCGGCACTATTTCCGTTTTTGGGCGTCAGCTCCGATACGACCTCGCGAACGAAGGTTTCCCTCGGATCACCACTAAATTTGTGGCAATGAAGGCAGTCAAGGGTGAGCTACTTTGGTTCTTGCGTGGCGATACCAACGTACGGTGGCTCCAAGAAAATGGCATCACTATCTGGGATGAGTGGGCGGACGACGCCGGGGAGCTCGGTCCTGTGTACGGCTATCAGTGGCGCTCATGGCCAACCCCAAATGGTGAGCATATCGATCAAATTCAGCAGGTAATCGACACAATCAAGAACAATCCTGATTCACGGCGCATGATTGTTTCTGCATGGAATGTGGCTGATCTTGAGGATATGGCACTTATGCCTTGCCACGCATTTTTCCAGTTCTACGTAGCTAACGGAAAACTCTCATGCCAGCTCTACCAGCGATCAGCAGATCTTTTCCTCGGAGTGCCATTCAACATCGCTTCGTATTCACTTCTGACTCACATGATTGCCCAGCAGTGTGATCTTGAGGTAGGAGATTTCGTTTGGACTGGTGGTGACTGCCATATCTACTCAAACCACATCGAACAGGTAAAAGAGCAAATTTCACGTGAGCCTTATCCGTTCCCAACCCTCGAGCTCCGCAAAGCCAATTCAATTTTTGGCTATCAGATGGCTGATATCGCGGCATCAGAGGGATACCAGCACCACCCAGCCATCAAAGCACCAGTTGCTGTTTGAGATTTAGAATTTAGGCGGATTTAATGCTTGGAATGATTTGGGCTCAGGGGCACAACCTTGCAATTGGAAAAGATGGCACCTTGGCGTGGCATATTCCAGAGGATCTCGCCATGTTCAAGCGAGTCACTTCTGGTAGCCCGGTGATCATGGGGCGCCGCACATGGGAATCACTTAGCCCGAAGTATCGTCCACTCCCAAATAGAAGAAACATTGTGTTGACGTCTAACGCGGTTTACGATGCACCCGGAGCCGAGGTGTTTACCGATCTAGAGACAATGATCGAAACCCTCAACGTCCACGATCCCGATAACAACGTGTGGGTGATTGGCGGAGCTCAACTCTATAAATCGTTGCTTGATCAAGCCGATGCGTTGGTGATTACAGACGTTGATCTAGATGTTCCAGATGCCGACGCTTTTGCCCCTCGGTTAACTGATGAATGGGTGCCAGTACAAACCGAGCCCGATCGTGGTTGGTTGAAATCCAAGACGGGAATTAATTATCGTTTTTCGGCTCTCCACCGCAAAGTTTCCTTTTCCGACGACGATCGTGCACGTAGTGCTCGAGCTTTCGCCCAAACCAAGGATCCGCTACATCTTTATTCGTGAGCAGCGATTAACTACTCCGCTCCCATCCAGAACCTATTCTGATTTACTTTTCAAGCAATTGCAGCTCTCCGAGGACCTCGTTTAACGCTTCGGTTGATGACGGATGCGTCCAAATACCATCACGCAGTTCAGATACTGGAATTTTTGCTCGCATTGCTAGCGCAACGAGGTTGATCACCTCTTGAGAATCAACATGGAAAAGCCGAGCACCCAGAATCATATCAGTGTTAGCATCAACAACAATAGAGATTAAACCGCGAGGGTCGCCCACTGTTTTTGGACGCGGCATCGCCTTAATTGACGCCACCTTTTTGGTTACAACTTTGATTGAATAACCAGCCTTTTGGGCATCTTTTGCCGTCAACCCAACCGACGATAGCGGCGGAGTAAGGAACGTTGTCACAGGAACAGCCACACGATCCAAACGAGAACGTTGCACACAATTGTTACTAGATCTGTTACTAGAGCCATCTTGACGGAACAGAATACGATCCTTGACGATTCGGAAATCGTCAAGAGAAATATACGTATGTTGTGGTCCCCCATTAACATCACCTAATGCAAATACGCCTGGGACCGAAGTTTCAAGGTAATCGTTAACTACGACTGCTCCACGTTCGTCCACATCAATGCCCACTTCATCAAGAGCAAGACCAGACGTAGCCGGGCGTCGACCAACGGCAAGTAATACGGCGTCAGCATTAACAGTGACGTTCCCATCACGAGTATCTGCACGGACGATAGCTTCGCGAACAGATTTAACGCGCGCTCCAGTTACGAACGTGATGCCAGTCTGTTCGAGAACATTTCGAACTTCCTGAGCAACCTCCGGATCTTCAGATTCTAGGATTTCTTCACCCATGTGGAACACTGTCACCTTGGAGCCAAAATTCGCGAACATTGAGGCAAATTCCAAGCCGATAAATCCTCCGCCTACAACCACTAAATGATCCGGAAGGTCAGTCATATGTTGAATAGTTGTGGATGTAAAAATCTTGGAGCCGTTTGCTACATTTTCTTCGCCTTCAGGGAGTGCAATATTGGCTTTACCTTGGAGAATCTCATCGGGAATACCATCAATTGGAGGAACAACCGGAACAGCGCCAGTATTGATCACCACTGACTCACCCGAAACCTTCACGGCCCCTTCTGCAGTCTCAATTTCAATTATTTTGGGAGTGATGAACCTGGCACGTCCATTAAAGACCGTGGCTCCTGGAATCTCTGCGAACATCGAGTAGTTGACTGAATTAAGCTTAGAAATCAAAGCATCGCGCACTTTTACAGCATCATGGAAATGTCCCTGCTTATCAGTTACCTGAATCTCTGCTTGATGAACGAGCGTCTTTGTTGGAACACAACCAATATTGATACAGGTGCCGCCATACATCATTGAAGATTGCTCTACAATCGCGACCTTTTTGCCTTGCTTTTGAAGATTAATAGCGAGGGTTTTTCCGCCCTTGCCCCAGCCAATAACAACTACATCGAATTCTTCCATACTTTGAAAATATGCTTGGGTGTCCACACATGCATAGTGTTTTCACAATAAGCTTAGACGGGCACCCAAGCAGAGCTAGTCGCGAATCTTTCGATTTGATTCCATAAGTTCACTGTACAAAAGCAGTATTGATTAAGTACCGCTATTCAAGAATCTCTTTTTCTGGCTCATCGAGAAATACTTCACCGATATATTTTGGATGCATCAGGTTCTCAACAGAGAGTGCCTCATCTAGTTCTTCTTCAGTTATCAACCCTCGTTCGAGGACGACCTCGCGAACAGACTTTCCGGTGCGCGCGCATTCCTTGCCGATTAAGTCACCCTCGTGATGACCAATAATATCGTTCAGGTATGTGACGATTCCTATCGAATTCATAACGAAATGCAAGCAGACGTCTTCGTTAACTGTAATTCCGTCCACGCAGTGTTCACGCAATGTAATACAAGCATTCTTTAGAAGAGTAATCGATTCGAAAATTGATTGTCCGATTACAGGTTCCATTACGTTGAGCTGCAATTGCCCAGCTTCGGAAGCCATCGTAACCGTCATATCGTTGCCGATCACTTTAAAGCACACTTGGTTGACGACTTCAGGGATCACTGGATTGACCTTCGCCGGCATAATGGAGGATCCAGCTTGCATCTCGGGAAGATTAATTTCATTGAGACCGGCTCGAGGACCCGATGAAAGCAAACGAAGATCGTTACAGATCATCGAGAGCTTCGAAGCAAAACGCTTCAAAGCACCCGAAAGTGACACATATGCACCGGTGTCGGAAGTCGCTTCCACGAGGTTTGGAGCTGGTTTAACTGCCAGTCCCGTAACCTCGGCGAGTCGCCTAACCACAATTTCTTGGAAACCCGCCGGCGTATTAAGTCGAGTTCCAATCGCAGTGGCACCGAGGTTAATTTCCAAAAGTAATTCGACTTCATGTACTAGGTGCTTAACTTCTTCTTCCATCAAAACTCGGAACGCGTCAAATTCCTGACCAACAGTCATAGGGACAGCGTCTTGAAGCTGGGTGCGTCCCATTTTCAAAACACGTTCGTTCTTCTCTGCTAAAACTCCAAAAGATCCAGCAAGATTTTCCACTTCCTTGACCATATCAATCACCATTCGATAAACAGCGATTCGGAATCCAGTTGGGTAGGCATCGTTCGTAGATTGCGACTTATTAACGTGGTCATTTGGATTGATTACCGAATAGGTACCCTTGTCCAAGCCCATTGTCTCAAGAGCAAGGTTAGCTATAACCTCGTTCGTGTTCATGTTGACAGACGTTCCTGCTCCCCCTTGGAATACGTCCACTGGGAACTGGTCCATGCAGCGACCTTCGTCCAAAACCAGATCACAGGCCCGCACAATCGCCTTCGATACATCGGCTGAGAGCACTCGAGCATCTCGGTTCGCCAATGCCTCGGCTTTCTTGACCTGCACCATTCCGCGGATAAATTCAGGAACACTATTAATCGTATTATTGGAAATCTTGAAGTTTTCGATTGCCCGAAGAGTATGGACTCCATAGTAGGCATCGTTTGGTAATTCACGAGCTCCGAGTAGATCTTCCTCGATTCGTGTAGCAGCCATTTTATCTCCTCAGTGACAGTTGGCACGTCTTCGTTAACGCTTTTGCTGTAATTTCATTGTTTCACGATTTCATTCTTTACGCAGTGCCAAGCGTGAGTTCACCGCAGAGTGGAGTTTCCATCCAATCCCGAAATTCTTTTCCATGCATTCCCTGCGAAAGAAGGAAAATAGTCTTTGCATAGCAGGCTTCAAACGTCATATTCAAAGCGCTCACAACTCCAAGCTCGGCAAGCGCATATCCCGATTCATAGTGTCCAAGCACTACATGGGCCTGCATACACTGCGAGGAAACAATCACTTCTACTCCGTCATTCACAATTTCGACCAACACATCTACTAAGCCAGGCTCATCCGCTGGAATATTTCCAGTGCCATAGGCGCGCAAAATTACTGCTTCGGGCCGAGGCTCAAGCATCGCTTTCACTCGCGTTGCAGTAATACCCGGTACCAGATCTAGAACGACGACGTCGTGGCGATCGTATTTATTGATGTCACCAACATCAGAAGAAAACGCTTTGTCACCGAAGTCGCTCCATTGCCATGGAGCTCCAGTAGTTGCGAGAACAGGAGAATTCGGAGAAGAAAATCCTTCGAAATTCCATGACGACCATTTCGTTGCGGAAGCTCCATTGATGATGGAGCGACCAAAAACAAGTGCCACGCCTCTAACATTTCCGCTGGTAATAGCCATTAAAGCATCAACTACATTCGCATAAGCATCAGTATCGAGAGCGCCGATCGGGAGTTGGGAGCCAGTGAGAACAACTGGCTTCCCAAATCCCCGAAGTGCGAATGCTAAAGCAGATGAGGCATAGGCCATCGTGTCCGTGCCATGCAAGATAACAAATCCGTCGGCATCGTCACGTGAATTCCATAGTGTATCGACCAATGCTTGCCAGTCTGCAGGTGTAGCGTTAGATGAATCGATAAGAGTTTCAAACTCAGTGAGGGTCACTTCTCCAATGGTTGGACGCCGTGATACCAACTCTTTGAGCCAAGTGTCGAGATCAGCTCCAGGTGCCAGACCTGAATCGGTCTCAACCATTCCGATTGTTCCACCTGAATAAATGACGTTGATTCGCACGATTTCACCTTACTATGAGGTTACGCCTGTAGCTCCGCCGTCTATGGTTTCGGCATCAAGCACGTGATCCATGAGGTCGCCACGAATACGGTTACGGACCGAATACCAGCCGATCACCAGCATAACTGCGATGCCAATAAACATGAAGATCGTTGGACGACCGACTTTTGGATCGAACCACATCGAACCGATGACTAGGAGTAAGAACGCAATTGCGACCAAATTTGTATATGGGGCAAAGCGCAACCGGTAGTTAGGACGCTCCTCGATTCCACGTTCAGTCCGGCGAACAAAGATCCAATGCGTGATCAGGATTGAGATCCACGTACCTGCAATTCCGATGGCCGCGAGGTTCATGACGATTTCAAAGGCCTTGCTTGGATAGGCATAGTTGATGAGCACACCGATGAGACCAAGTACAGCTGTGATGATGATTGCGTTCATCGGAACGTGGTTCTTATTGAGTTTCGCTGCCACCTTTGGCGCTTCACCTGCGACTGCAAGCGAACGGAGGGTTCGTCCAGTTGCATAGAGACCCGCGTTGAGGGAAGACAACGCGGCGGTGAGAACGACGATTTGCATGATCGTGCCAGCATGAGGAATACCAATGCCACTAAAGAAGGTAACGAATGGGGATTCGTCTGCGGAATAAGCGGTCCAGGGAAGGACGAGCGTCATGAGGATAACAGCGCCCACGTAGAAAAAGGCAATACGCCAGATCATCGAGTTGATTGCCTTGGGTAAGACAGTCTTTGCATTCTCAGCTTCACCAGCTGCAACACCGACCATTTCAGTGCCACCGAAAGCAAAAACGACCCCGAGGGAAAGCGTGAAGAGTGGAAGGACTCCCAATGGGAAGAAACCACCAGCATTGGTCAGATTATGAACACCAGCAGTGTGGTTACCAACGCTCTGACCGGTAACGATTGCCCAGATCGCGATAGCCATGAAAATAAGGATTGCACTTACTTTGATAAGTGCAAGCCAGAATTCAAATTCTCCAAAAGCCTTGACGGAAAGGATGTTGAGGACGAGTACTAGTAAGAGCGCCACAGTTGCCAAAACCCACTGTGGGACCGCTTGGAAAGTTGGCCAGTAGTGCAGATAAAGAGCCACCGCCGTGATGTCTGCCATGACGGTAGTCGACCAGTCTAAAAAGAATAGCCATCCTGTCACGTAAGCACCTTTTTCGCCCATGAATTCGCGAGCATAGGAGACGAACGCCCCCGAAGACGGTCGACGAATTGAGAGTTCACCAAGGGCACGTACCATGATAAAAGCAATGACACCACATAGCGCGTAGGAGATAGCGAGCGCTGGTCCACCTTGAGAAAGGCGTCCACCAGCACCAAGGAACAAACCAGTTCCGATCGATCCACCGATTGCGATCATCTGAATATGCCGGTTTTTCAAACCTTTTGAATAACCCTCATCAGCTTTATCTTGGGCTTGTGAATTGACTGGAGTGCCAGAATTCTGGTTCATACGAAAACTCCATCTGTTGAGTCCGCACCGCGGAAGTGGATAAATATTAAGATCGCATACCCTCGCATACGCTCACATGACCATTTTTACACCTCGGACAAGAGGTCGAACGCAAATCGTAATTTTTAGATAATTTTTCACTTAACTCACATTTGCATTACTTAACTAATTTAGGATAAAAGCCCCATGGCGTTCAATGCCGTGAAAACAAATGTTAGCTTCGTGAAGTCACCCACTGTACAGCATTTAGTGAAGAGATTAGAAACCTGCTTTTGTGAGTAAAACCAAGTCGAGCATGGAGCACCTTAATCCTGCCGAATATGGTGACGACAAAATTACAGGGCTCAGCAACGGTTGAAGGCGTGGCTTTCACACTGAATTTGCCACACCTTCAACCAGGTATTCTATTTTCCTAATCCACCGTTTTCCACCATCAAGTCAAAATGCCTTTAGACTTGATCAATTATTCATCGATGCGGATCTATTTCCATCGTTGCTCGCCCTACAGTTTTTCACTGGTTCTTTGACCTTTTTGCGATTTCATCCATGCGCCAGCACCACCTAAGAGTAGAAACAGTGCAGCGCTTTCCCAAACATAGTAGTTTGCGCCAGTAACCGCTAGCGCCGCCACTAGTTCCTTATTCACCTTAATCGTTTGCAGTTGTTCATTCACATCGTGATGGACAGCAATCGTCTTTCCCGCGAGTTGTATATCTTCAAACACCACGACGCTTTCAGCGTTTAGTTTCGAGGCATCAAAGTTCATCGTTACAAAGGCACACTCTGAAGGATCTTTTGGCAAAAAATCGATCTGGGAAGAAACTGCCTTCCCCTCCGAATCAAGGACAGGACTTCCATCACGATAGTGAAGTGATCCAGTAACTTGGTAGATAGTTCCGGGAATTAATGATTGTTGCAAATCGCAAACTTTATCGGTAATTGATTGCTCAGGTTTAGCAATCACCTCTTTAGAACCGTTATGAGTATTTGAAGCTGATGTGAAAAGAGCAGGCATTTTCCGCTCAACTACGTATTGTTCTTTCGAATCTTCGAGTGAAGAACGGAATGGCTTCACTCGATCATCGCCAACAAATGACGTTTCAAATACGTATGTACCTGGAATATCACCGTGTTCATCGCGTTTAACTTTGAATTCTGTTGCACCAATATTCGGGTAATACCCGTTTTGCGCAGATACGTTTACTTTTGCGATTTCTTCCGCAGCGCCACGGTTTTCATCGGTTACCTCAGTTCCTTTCGGAAAGAAAAGTAGCGTTTGAGTCATAGATTTTTGATCAGATCCAAAATATTCGTCACCTAAAAAATCACCATGGTTCACCGGAAATCCCTTCACAAATAAATCATCAACTAGGTAGGATCCCGATTTTGTTTCTCGGATAGACATCGTCGAATCTATCTCTGCCGTTGTTCGGTAGGAAGTGGTTTCATTTGGTATTCCATAACCGTCTGCCCAATCACTATGGATATAGTTCTGCACTTCGTTCGGTTGCTTTGATTTTTCAACACTCCAAACAACCGTGGCAAAACCTGGCTTATTCGACTTAAAGGATGCCTTCACAGAGCCTGGTCCCTTTGCCACAACGCTCACTGATTCAATAGCAACCGCTCGGCTGGGAACAACATCTATCTTTTTCGGTGGATTCTCACCCATAAAATATGCCGTTGCTGTAAAAGTAACCGGAACCGGCGTCGTCGTGTCATCGAAATTGAGCCATTTTCCATTTCCATAGCTAGGATCCGATAACGCATTGAATGTATCGATAAAGACTCCGTCATCACTAATCTTCACCACCTGCGATGTTCCCATCGGCTGAAAATCATACGTAACGTCCCAACGCGGGCCAGATATTAAAATTTCTTCAGGGTCGTAGATTATTGAGTTTCCATAGGTAACCGTATTTTGTGACTGGTCATTAATGAGTTTGGTAAGAGTTTTACGAGAAGCCTTAAATTTTATCGAGGTTTCTACCTTGCCATTTCCAGTGGATTTCCAACTCAAGGTCATCGGTGTTGATTGACTTGTCCCCGTCCAGATTTGTGTACCAGTTGTATCAAATACAGCTGGACCGCTCAGCATCACAGTCATCGGAATTCCCTCGATATATGCTCCGGTTTGGTTGGTAACACCGATTGAATGGATATTACCTTTCCGCAACTGTTCACCCGAAACTCCACCGGGCTGGTATCCAACTGCTGCCGAATTCTTAGCTTCAGACGCAAGCCCCTGCGCTGTGCTTTCAATGTGCGGCGCATACTTTCGAACTGTGGACATAATATCGTTTACTACATTTTGTGCCGAAGAATCTGAATAGAGCTTAGACCCCACGGAATCTTCTTCAAAATTTGCGTGAACTAGGAGAGAAATCGCCGATTGCACCGCAGGGTCCGTCGACCCCTTGTATCTGTCTAAAAGGTACGCCATTTGAGGTGTTGTCAATTCTAGACCGGAAACTCGTGGAATAGCCGTGTCCAGCGTTGCTACGCTGATAACTTGGTCTCCACTGACCGGTGCAGAAAGACCACTTTGTACACAGTAAGCTACCAATCCTCCGGTTGACGAACTAGGTGCCTGCGTACCCAACCAAGCAGTATCTGTTCCTTCTCCGATGTAGTAACCAATTCTCCCTAGTCCCTCTGGGTCGTTGGCTGAAATCGTGGCGTGAGCTGGTTGGGAAAACGCCATTGAATAGCTAAAGAAGAAAAGGAATACCGTGTTTATCATGACGTAGAATCGCATTCTGCGACGATGTCTATAGGGTTGCATTATTACTCCATTCAGTGGTTTTTGGGTGTACTAAATCCAGCCCGCTCGGGCTGTAATACTTTGTTTGATCGTGAGAAAGTGCACGAGCTAGGTCAGCAAGGCATCACCCATGAGTTATCATTCGTATCTGCACGAATACCTTGATCTCGTTCATCAGTCACAACCCACACGCCGTCAGCGCTATTCGCCACTGACTCGCTACGTTCAATGAGGATCCCTGCTACTAAAACAACAAATGTAAGTCCGCCAAGCATAAACATGATTACTCGGCGTCGTGTCTGTCGAGGCAGATCATTTTTTCGCAACTTTGATTCGCCCATCGCTTTTGCTCTCTTGATTCATATGGTTAATGCAGATACCAAAACCGAAAATTTCCTTGAGATTCTCTATAAATGATTCACTCAAGATCCCTATGGCAAAGGCGATAATCTATTTGTAGCAATATTTAGAAAAACCATATTTTGTTTTCCACAAGGTGGGTGAAAACACCTGAAAATTAGCTAAAATATTTCCTACATTTTCCTATTTGTTTTACAAATATGCTGGTCTTTACGCTATTCGCTATTGTTGTCCACGTTAAATGGAATAGTATTCATTTCACATAACTCAACGTCGAGTACGGAGGTACAGAAATGAAAAGAAAACTACTTGCTTCAGTCACAACTCTTCTAACGTTCGTGGCATGCACACCAGCAATGGGATTAACCGACTCTCCTGCGGTGCAGTCACAAATAACCATCGAAGCTGCTAGAAGCACAAACCTAAACAAGGCAACGACGATCGACTCAGAATCTGCTGAGGCGGAATTAGATAAATTGCCTGTTAAAGGTCGCGCACCAAAAACGGGATATAGTCGCAAGCAATTCGGGCCCGCCTGGGCCGACACCGACCACAACGGTTGTGACACGCGAAATGACATTCTCCAACGCGATCTTACGAATATTAAAACTAAGGCGAATGGATGCACGGTTCTTTCAGGCACCCTCGTTAGCCCCTATACTGGGGAAACAATCGAGTTCGTCCGCGGAAATTTGACATCTAGCCTCGTTCCAATCGATCACGTCGTAGCCCTTTCCGACGCTTGGCAAAAAGGAGCTCAACAAATTTCGGCCGAGGATCGCAAAGAGCTTGCTAACGACCCACTTAACCTCATCGCCGTCGACGAAAGGTCCAACAAACAAAAGAGTGACGCTGACGCTGCTTCATGGCTGCCGAGTAATAAGTCATTTAGGTGCGAATACGTTACAAGGCAGATTCAGGTAAAGACCAAGTATCAACTTTGGGTAACGAGCCCCGAGAAAACCGCAATGAAGGACGTACTCGCTACGTGCCCACGCTAAAACTGGCTTCGTGCGGGATTGTAAAATCCCGCACGAATTCCCTACCTCTTTAAGGGCAGCGACAACGGATCACATTAGTTTCATGAACAACCCCAGTTGGACACAACCTAGTTTCCGGTACGCATTTATTGGGCACCTAGGAACAGGGTTCTTTTCTTTTGACGCTTTCCTTGGCTGAATTTTGCAACGTTGTGTTTAGGATTCATCTGCCAAGGTTCTTCACCTTAGCTATTATGCTTTTGATCGCAGAGTTCCTCTCCCAGCTATTCCTAACTGTTTTTGATCGAAGAATCGAACAAAAACGCAGGCGCACTGGAGCCAGCTCCCTTCCCAACGCAGTTTCAGGCGTTGCAGTTCGAACCTTAGCATTCGCCGTCGTCGGAACATTTACGACTTCATCGAGAGCTACAGTAACGATCGTCGTCTGTGCCTTCCTCGTTTCCTTAGGCGAAATGGCTACGCTGAAATCGTGGAAAGATGGACTTGACGACGACGAAGTACGGCACGCAGTCCAAGAGACGGCTCAGCTTGCGCGCGATACCTTTCACGGATCGGATTGAATCTTAGCTGACGAGCCAATACGTTCTTTTCGAGTTTTGCAGAGATAGGACGCCATAATTATTGCGAGTGCTAACAATGCTATGGTGCTAATGATTATCATTGTTCGAGCGGAGATGTCAGCGAAAAGAACTGTATAGCTCATAGGAAAATAACTGAAAACTCTGGGTGATTGCACCCTGTTTATTCATCGGATTGTTTTATATTCATTTGCTCTTGGATAGCATCAATTTTCTTTTCAACCCTGACATTATGCCGCCCCATAATTCTCTCGACAACAATGATGCCGGTCACCACCAAAACTATGATCAGCACACCAAACCAAAACCAGTAATCAGAGGATTTTGGCAGGAGTACGGACCCCTTAGCACAATATAGTTCGTTAAGCACACTTAACATCATTACCCCTGTGCAACTGCGACCATACCGTACAGATTACTACGAACACCTATCAATCTAGTATTCATATTGGTTGACAAATTGAGATGCCGTATAAGGAGCCAGCAATATGGTCTCGCCCGGTACTACAGCTACAGAGTCCACTAGCAATACACTTTGAAAACAGAGACTCCATGGCGCTCGATCGATTCGTTCGAAACTGTTACGTTCGAATTATCGGGATTATGTGCATGGTCATTGTTTACATTACATCTCTATTCGAACATGACAGTCGAGGAGCGGTGGTTTCTACCGTTTTCATCGCAGTAACACTAACGGTCATTCGTAAGATCAGAGCTGAAAAGCCGAAGGATAAGAATACAAAATTCTAGTTCGGTGCGAATTATGCTCATTCGAAAAGTTGGGATTGTTGAACTTGAAAAAACAAAATCCCCAGACTCTGTTGAGTCCAGGGATTCTGGTTTAGTTGCGGGGACAGGATTTGAACCTGCGACCTCCGAGTTATGGGTATTGAACACAATTGATCGTCTTTTGTTTTGTCGCGTTATCGATAAAGATTTCGGGCTGGTTGCGTAATGTTTGCGATCAAAAAATCGAAGCATTTTTATTTCCGATTAGACCTATCGTTAACATGCTGCATGACTAATACACTATGGCCAGTGCCGTCCGAGTGGGAGAAATCCTTAATTTTGTGGGAGCAATATTTAATTGCTTGTAACAAAAGACCCCGAACTGTTGAAACTCGCATTCGCGCAATGCGTAACTTTGCTAGAGAAATCAATGAAATTCCTCAAAATGTCACTGAAGATGACATATTTTCCTGGGCTGGACGCAAACAATGGGCAGCTGAAACTAGGCATTCAAAATACGTAACGCTGCGGTCATTCTACGAATGGTACGCAAGGAAGAATGAGTTGGCTGATCCAACTCTTTATCTTCCTTCAATACACCGAGCCTGTCCTCCCCCGCGTCCTATTCCCGAGTTTTTGTATGAGCAAAGCCTGAGTGACACCAATTCCCGCCGAACTCTCTTGATACTGCGGTTAGCTGGGAATCTAGGTCTACGAGTCGATGAGATTTGCCGGGCCAATATCGAAGATATTATGCCAGATTTGCTTGGTTATAGTCTTCGAGTTACCGGCAAAGGCGGTGTTGTTAGGTACCTACCGCTTCCCACCACAATGCATCGTGATCTAATCGCCGCTGCAGATCCCGTAACAGGTTTTGTTTTCCCAGGCAAGATCAACGGTCATTTATCGGCACGGTGGGTCGGAAAAATCGGCGCTCAAGCGCTCCCTGGTGAGTGGACTTTGCACACTCTTCGGCACCGTTTCGGAACCATTTCCTACCGGCAAGATCACGATCTACTCACAGTACAACGCTTGCTCGGCCATCTTCAAGTTTCGACAACTCAAAGATACGTAGAACCAGCAAAAGAAGCGATGAGGTCAACCATTCTCGCAATAAGCATTTAACCGACAAAACTAACAATCTATGCCGAAACATCATTTTGCTGGCATCTCCGGCAGAGCCAGCACCGCTGGCAAGGCCAGCAGAAAGGAAAACTCGATGATCATTTCAGTTTGTAATCAAAAAGGCGGGGTGGGTAAAACCACGTTGGCTACTAATATTGCTCAGCGGCTTTCAGAAAACGGCAGACATGCTGTTTTATTGATTGATGCAGATCCGCAAGGTAATGCATCAACGACAGTCGGTGCCGATGTCGGCACCGAAACATTAACCTTGAATGATGCTCTCACGGCGGTAGCGTCAGGTGCTCCCGGCTCAGTGATTACCCAGACGATCATAGAGTGTCTGCCGCCGTGGACTATTTCGTTGATTCCAGCAGATCGTCTACTCGCTTCGCGCGAATCAGACACTTCCCTAGGACGGGAGAATCGCCTCAAGACTATGTTGGAAGCGGTTCAATACGATTTCGACCACGTTGTGATTGATTGCCCACCTTCCCTTGGAATGCTGACCACAAACGCACTCGTAGCCTCAGATAAAGCTTTGGTGGTTACCACCGCTCGTGAAACGAGTTTTGATGGGGTCGCGGAAATAACCTCTACTATCGCAACTGTACGCGCACATTATAATCCTGACCTTGTTTTATCTGGGGTTGTGGTCAATTCTTACCGTGCAGATCGGTTGGATCGCCGTGAATGGTTTGATCATCTTCAAACCTATTACGGTTCACATCTTCTGCCCAGCGCTATTCCGGAGCGTGAAGCTATTGCTGCCGCAGCCTCTAGGCATGAACCTATCGGCTACGTGGACGACATCACTCACAACGCTTTAAATGCGTTGATTCAGATTATTAAGAAAGAGTCGAAATGAAAACTCCCGATCCACACGTGCTTTCAAAAGCAACAATCAATGATCCAATCATTGTTGGCAACGCCAGCGAAGTGGGCAGTGCCGGATATGCCAGCCAAGCCAGCCACGCCAGCACTGCTGGCAGTGCCAGCGAGACTGTTGAAACCCGGGTTAAGTTCACAATCCGTCTACCTAAGACTCTCATGGGCAGGATCCGGGCAGCGTATCTTGCTGATCTCGCTACAGGTGGGGCACCGACTCTCTCTGAATGGGCTGCTGAGCATCTCGAGCAGGCTGTGAATGAGTCTGAGCAGCGTGTTAATGGCGGAGCACAGTTCAGGCCTGTAGGTACCGGGCGTGTGCCACGGCTGCCTTTGTCCGGACGCGACTAGTCCAAGGCGATTATCATGGATAAGGGCAGATCACGAACAACAGATCCACTAACCAGCAATATAGCTGGTAGTAAGTTAAAGAATTTCACTAAAGATCATGGGCGGATCCTTAAAGCTCTACACGAGTATGAAAATCTTACTGATTCTGAGCTTGAACAACTTGCTTCACGACGTCACTGGCCGATGTGCGGGAAAGACTATTACCGGCGGCGTCGTTCTGATTTGAAAACAATGAACCTTATAACCGCCACTGATCAAAGGCGGGCAAATCCACAAGGAAATCTAGAGACCGCATGGGCTCTCAACATTGAAAGGAAAACACGAATGGAAACACAAACCGGTGCATCATTCGACGAAGGCAACATTATCTTCATCGATCTAGGTGATGACGAATACGGGGTGGAAGGTAAAGACCTCCAACCAGGTGCCGAGGTGAAAGTATCGAAAAAGAACGGTGGTAAAGCCACCGTCATTATCGACGAGATTATCGACGAGGAGGACGGTATCCAGACCGCTACCTTTACGTGGCCGGACGAGGTTGGCAAAGCTTTAGAGGACGGCCAGACTATTTTTACCCAGACCGATAATGGTGAATGGCTTATTAAAGGTTATGCGTTGATTGAGGGTGAAAAAGTCGAAGTCACTTCACGCAATGGAAAGAAGCGCACAGTCATTGTCGGTCCTATCCATAGCGCCGACGAGAATAGGCTTCAAACAGCTGCGTTTGAGAATGTCGAATCCGATATGAGTGACTTGCTTGCTGATGGGCGCATCATTTTCATCCGTGACGACGGCGAGTACCTCATCAAAGGTAAAGGGCTAGCGAAAGGCTCAACAGCTAAAGTTACGAAAGCTAACGGGAAGAAAGTGAAGGTTACTGTGGGACATGTTATTTCCGACGAGAATGGCATTCAGACCGCTACTTTCACTTCGATAAACAAGAGTGAAAATTGAGGTAATTAAAACACTGCTGGCTTGGCTGGCACTGCCAGCCAAGCCAGCAGTGCCAGCAAAAAATTGTTAGGATAAACGTATTGTTAATCAAAGACACCTGGGTAAGTGGTTCGAAAGCGCAATCTGTTGCTTATCAATTAAAAGCCCACGGAGCGTCGCGAGTTATCGCATTAGCTGTCGCTAGAAAAATAAAACCTAACTTCCTAAATTCCAATGACATAATCAGTAATTTCGAGCGCCCTAGTAACGTGTTTAACCCAGCTATTTCACCTTGGAATATTTGAAACAATTTCGTTTCTAGATACACACATTGAAGTGGTTAACGCATAACATGCTAGATTTCTGGGTGTTCTGACCGAGTTATCAGTGTGGCGATAATGAGCGATATGCTAGCGCTAAGGTCTGGTCAGGATTTCTTTGACCCTACTGTTCCACAATTTGCTGCGCCGCATTTGAAGCAATTCACCACATTAAATTGGACGGAATTTTAACAGGAACACCGCTGTCACATTAATGAAGTTTTTGTTTACCATTTTTTGTCACGATCCAAATGATTCCGAACGTCAAAATAAGCGGGAAAAGGTAGTGCTCAATGAATTGGGTTGCCACAACAATGCTCGATTTTGCTTTGGACATATTGCTTATCAGCACAAAATTCAAGATGAAATGCCCCAAAAATAGCGGCAAAATGCGGTGCGTTTTGATGAAGTAGAGGGCTGTGAACACCGCAAGGGGTGCCATAAAGAGCAGCGAAGTTATTGATCCCATATGTAGGTGAATTACTCCACGGATAACAACCATGATGATGAGCGAGATGGAAGTGTTTATGTGCGCTTTCTTTATCAATAACCATAGGACAATACCTGTGAAAACAACTTCTTCCGTTGCTCCCATGACCGATCCAGATAATGTATCGGCAAGAGGCGAATATCCTGAGTAATCAAGGTCAAAAGTGGCTTCGGTAGCATTCCTCAGTAGTTCGTCTATTTGGAAACGCTGTGCCAATACAACGAGTTCACGCTGCAAGATAGGGTAAATCAAGAGCATGGCAATTGTTCCTACCACGCCATAAGTAAATGTTTTTGTGGATTCTAGATCCGGTTTAGCGATAATTGGTGATTGTTTTGAGTTGGTCAGCTTCATAAATAGTAGCCAAGAAGCAATCATCCATATTAAATAAAAGATGAACCCGTGGAACTTGTACGGGGGGAAAATATTGCCTACATCCACGTAAAAGCCTAGGGCAGTTGTACTTAGAGATGTTGCGTCGAAATATACCCATAGGTTTTGAAGGATAAACGACACAGGTGGATAAAACACAAACAGGTAGAGCAATACGTTGGGTATATTCTTTATTTTTTTTATCATAATCACCTAAAGTAGGGATTGCTTTCTTCTCGTTGAAGTTCCACGGGTAGATATTATTGTTTATTCATCATACTTAATCGGGTCTATCGCGTCAGTACATCCCCAAGTTGTACCAACACGGACACATTCGTTGCAAAGATATTTAACTCCACCAATCCATTTTATAGTTTCTCCAGCTTTCCTGGGGTAGCCCGGTCCAACTTTGATTGTGCAGTGCGGTGGCCGAGGAGATAAGCCTTGTGTGTATGAGGAATTGTCAGATCCCAATAGTGAAGGTTCCGAAGGTACTCCGACACCGGTAAGCGCAACTCCTAGAAGTAATGACGTGAGAGCGTACAGTGTAGTTTTCATAAAAACTCCTTTGTTTTCTAGTTGGTGGTTGTAGCTTAATCCACAGCCTTGCACCTGTCCTTCAATTTTCTCGAAATCGACAAATTGGATATAAGTTTATTTACCGACAAGCTAAGGGAGAGGCTAATCGGCGGCATCGTTCGTGCTCATCATTCGTTCGCGAAATATTGACCACACTATCAATTATTTCCTTTTAAAGTTCATTATCAGAATCGAACGTCGAATATATACACGAGAATTCTACATAAAAGCACTGGCGGCTTTTGGAGCAATGATCGTTGGTGTCCTTTTCTGGATCAGTATTTAGGTGAGACTACTAGAAAACAGATACTAGAATTTATAGAAAGAAGAGAGTGGCTGCGTTTAGCGTAGTCGCCCTCTTTGTTTCCAAGTTCATCGGCTGCGTGATTTTTGGTGTGTCACAGGTGCGGGTGTATCGGTTTGCACGGGCATCATGCGTTTAGGTTGATGGTTTGGGACAATGATGTCTGTTTTTCCTTCTTCACTAAGGCGGATCGCGGCTCGTATGTTTTGTAGGTTGAATCCTGTCCATGTTTGACGGTTTGCACCTGTTTCGACTTCGACGATGGGTGCCGCAGTGTAGCCTTGTTATCTGAATTTTTCAACCAGGTCTGGGTATTGATCGGGCGATACTTCGCTAAAGGGGGTACCTGTTTTATTAAACTGGCGTTTGGTAGCAACGCATTGAACACAGTTTGCTTTTGTGTAGATTGTTATTGCGTTGTCTTTTCTGACAGGCACGGTTAAGTGCTTGTAGGTTTGCGGCAACATGGTTGGTAACCATTCCGCGATGAGCCATCGTGAAGCAGCGGCTTGTTGGAGACGTGGTGATGTCGCGATGTTTTGCTGCCCATCGACGCCTGTCTCATTATACATGTGGATGGATAGAGCGTCGGAGCGAACGTATTGTGGGTATTGGCGTAAGGGTGGGCAGTTTGCGGCGCTCCACATTTCTTCAAAGTCGATGGTCTCGTATTTAAGATAGTTTGTTAAATAGTTGAGGCCGCGAACATATACGTCGCTTTCGCTTATCGACATGCCGTTATAACGGCTGTTGACGAATGAGCTCAGTTCGCGTGTGAGTGATTCTTTCACTCCGTCAAAGTAGTCCATTTGCCTTGTAGTGATGTTTGTTTGCTGCGCTGCAAGAGCTTGTTCATAGGTGAGATATAAAGCCATGTTTGTCCACTCCTCACCGATGCTGTTTGGCTGGTTTGAGTGGCTGCGCTTGCGACTCCGCCCCGCGTCCAGGTTCTTGCACGGGAGGGGCGTTTAGTGTGGCTGTTTTTATTGCGTCGCGGATGAGGTCTTTGCGGAATCCTGACCAGTGGCTGGTGCCGGAGAATACGACGGGTGCAGTGTAGTGTCCGAGTGCTTTGAGTAGGTTAATGTCGTGTGGGTTGCGGGCGAGATCGATTTCTGTGTAGCTGACACCGGCTTTATCGAATTCGCGTTTTGTCGCTGTGCATTGTGCACAGTCGGGTTTGGTGTAGATGGTGATCATGATTGGCCTTTCATCAAAAGATTGTTGTCTTTTGATGCTTCGCGACCGTCAGCATCTACGTTCTTTTATTATCTCATAAAGCTGGATGTTCAGTGCAGCGGAATCGGATTATTTTTCTTTTGTTTGTGTGGTGCGCTTCGCGCGTGGATTGGACGGATCTTAGATCCGTACTAGTGGTGCACGCTGTGCGTGCTGGGGATTGTGTGTTCCGGCTGAGTTACCAGTGCTGCGATTACGGTTTTCGCGCAAGCGTTTGAGCGCCTGGGCAGGATTGACTTTGCCCTGATCTCACCCACACTGCGCTAAAGCTGCGTATGGGTGAGATCACCGCAGTCAATCTTTTTCTGCCCCTGCCCTACGGGTTGCACTTCATCGTTATCAATCGCGTTTCTGGTTTTTGTCAGCCGGACAAACAAACGTCCACAAGATAATCGAAAGGTTAGATCATGAGCATTGAAGTAACCGATGTTGAGTCGTTCAAAGCGGTTGTTGCACAGGCGTATAGCGAGCCGATGCTTGATGTTAGTTGTGGAAGGTGTTGCTTTCTAACAAGCGTGTGGGTGCACGTGGTCTTGGACAGGCGCTGCGTGGCTTGGATAATATTCAGGTTCGCGACTATGTTCTCATTGCAGCAGTAACAGGAAGGGTGGATATAGCTCTTGGCACGTTTGATGATGTGCTTAACGGGGCGTGTGCTCAGTCTTTGAATGTCGCTTCTGTGGAACGGGCTATGTGCGTGTTGCGTGCTTGCGATAATTACCTTGATGTTGTGAGTGTCCCCTTGCATGGTGTGCTTGCTTATCTTGCGTGGTGGAGTGGCGATAGTGGGACTGCCGAGCTCGAAACCGAGCTAGCGTTGAACGCCGACGCTAGCTACAGTCTTGCGCTGCTTGTTCGCCACGCTTTGATCGTGGGACTGCCTTCACCTGTTGCAGGTAGTTAGGAGCAACTGTGTTTGGGAGGACACCGAGTCGCTGTCCTCCCAAACCTTTACCACGTGTCGGGTGTGGTATCGGGCGAAGGTTCGACAGGTGCGGGTGGGGTTCGTTGTGTATGTTTCACAGTGGTTGCTTTGAGAAGACGGGCGAGCGTTCCGGTTGCGCTGAGGGCGTGGATGAGTTCGTCACGTTTCATACCAGACGCTTCGAGTTGGTCACGTTGGTGAAGAATATCGTTCACGATTTTTTCATAGCGATTGATAGAGCTCTGTAATTTTTTGAACGCTGCCTTTTGCGTTTTCAGGCTTTCTTCTTTTGCTTGAAAGAAATCGATAACTGGATCGAGTGAAGGAGTGTTTTGCATTTGAATATTTCCTTGCTGGATTCAAAGGCAAAGAGTCTGCACTGGTGAATGTAGCACTTATTTTTCGTGTTTGTAGATTCAAGATGACTTTATCGATACCTATTCAATTCTGTGATAGCGTGACAAAGTAAGTTGATCAATAAGCATTCTAGTTTCTAAGAAGACAGCACATGAAAATTGATGATTTCTTTCGAAATGTATACGTTCAAATTATTGGAATCTTATGTATGCTTTTCGTGGGTATAGGTTCAGCTTTAACGGGTGATACCCGAGGGGTCGTAGTTGCCACTGGTTTTATTGTTGTTTCTCTTATTGCAAGAAGGAAAATTAGCGAAGAGAAATCCGAATAATCTATTGCTTTGGAATCGTGTGGGGCGAGAAATATTTTTCTCGCCCCACACGATTATTTATTTCTTAGCAGAATGTTGCGATTCCGACTGCCGCACCGCCAGCTACGCCCCAACCGGTAGCACCTACTCCGGTTCCTGCTATACCTCCGAGTACGCCACTTCCAGCCGTACCGATAACGCATTTCGCTGGTTTCCAGAATCTTCCACCACGACATGACCCATTCGGGTTATGCCCAAATGCGCAAAAACCGCGTGTAACAGCTTGCGGTTTGTCCAAATCGGCTTGACTGTCTCCGACCAGAAGTACCGTTTTGGAGATAATTTTCGTTGACGCATAGCCTACGGCTTTAGAAATAGTTTCTCCGGAATTTTCTTTGATAAGAACATCGTTAGTATTTCCACCGGCTGCTTCGAAATATCCACCATCGAGATAGATTATTGCTGTGTGCTCATCAATTGACTGGACTAGGTAAGAGACATTTGTCTTGACCATGCCTGGTGACCAATGAGTGGAGTCAACGTTGGTTTGTGCTGCTGTGATATCTGCTGTGTTATTTGCTGTGTCCGCGGTCGCAATACTAGGGGCGAAAAAGGTTGCCATTAGTGCGACTGATAAAGCGATCAGCTTCTTGATGTTTTTCATTTCTTTCCTAAATGAATTGATCTTTCAAGTCCATGTTTATAAGTAGACTCGTTATCATATTAATCCTAATTTTGTTTTGTGAATTGATTTTCAAAAAGGGTATTTACCAACGTTAAGCCTTCTCAATATTGTGCCTTATTGACAGTTCTATCCCTGCTGCGAGCGAAGCTCGCTTTGATTCTTCTTCAAAACTGTCGCGCAGTTTTGAAGAACTAAGTGCACGAAACATCGTTTCGTGCACGAGGTCTAAACGCGTGAACGTGTTTAGACGTTTCCTCTTCTTCGCGTCGAGCTGCGGCGAGCAAAAACAACCAAGACAGCCTAGGGCGAACGTCCTAGGCTGTCTTGGTAGCAAGATTAGCATAAGTAATACTTTACGAATGCTGTCTTGCCACTGTCGTGGTATGCTTGGAGTACCCAAACCCATTAGGAGGAGACGTGGAAAAGCCACGGTCTTCCGGGGAGAACTCGAAGCGGGATTTGACGAGGTCGTTCAAATTGTCTGCCGCTGATTGGGACATGGCTGGTCGCCGTATGCGACTTTGCGAGCAAAGAAATTTTTCGAAATTTGCTCGTGAAATTCTAACAACTGGCATTGTTACTGTTTCTAATTCTGCGTCAATTGCTGATGAGATTTCTCGTCAGCTCGGACCGATTGGGAACAATATTAACCAGATCGCACGTAAGGCGAATACTGATAATTTGCTTCACTCGAAGCGGTTAATGAGGCTCTGGAGTTGTTGGAGAAAGTCCATCATATTGTGCAAGAGTTGAAGAGTTCTCATGGCGGTCATCAAAGTAAAACAGATTCATACAACGTTTAAAGCAGCGATTGAATATGTGGTTGATAAGTCGAAAACTAACGGCGGTGTTTTAACGTCATCTAACTGTGGGATCCCTTCGATTGCTGAGTCTGTTTATTGGGGTATGCGTAGTACTCAACTGGAAGCAGACCTTGCTAGGAAGCGCGGTAAACGCGGGAGTGTGATGGCTAACCATGTTATCCAGTCGTTTCTTCCCGGTGAAGTAGATCCAGTTAAAGCACACGAGTTAGGTGTGGAATTTATTGAGAAAATTCTTGGAGGTAGCGATCAATATGACTATGTGATTGCGACCCATACTGATCGTGGTCATGTCCATAACCACATCATGTTTTCACCTGTAAATCGCAAAACGTTGCGCCGGTATCGGATGCCGAAAAGCCGGGTGTTTGAGTATCGGCGGATATGTAATCAGATCACGAAGCGCGAGGGTTTATCGGTTACTCGTGAATGGAACGAGCGTGATGACCCGGAAAAGTTAGGGCACAGTATTGGTGAAATTTATGCGAAAACGAAAGGTAAATCGTCGAAGATAAAACTTGCTTCTTTGATAGATATTGCGATTACTAACGCGTTTTCTTGGCAGAGTTTTACTGAAAACCTCGAAGAAATGGGGATCAGTGTTGAGTTCATTGGTGAAAACATTTCTTTTAACGCACCCAAGATTATGAAGAATAAAGTTCGCGGTAAAACGTTAGGGGTTGCGTTTAGCGAACACGCAATCATGTCACGGCTCGGGCGCGAAAATGTTAGCGAATATATTGTTCAAAAACGCCTTGTGAAGTATGCGGGCGATGAAACATTTCGTGTGCAACTACCGGGGGTTCACCCTCATAAATTCATCATGGTGGATGCTCACCATGTTAATGATCATGGCACACACTACCGACTATATTTGCCGAACTCTCAGACTTTTTCGCCGTCTGATTGGCAAGGACGCTTGAACGGTAGTCCGTTGACAACCGAGGGTCTGTACCGGCACTTTTCACGCACAGATCCTCTCAAAACAGCACGCGTGCTCCATCAAAACAATCCTAGCCAGCGTGGTAAAACGAGCGCGCAACAAGCCTATTTCGCGGGCATTGACCGCAGAGTAGAAAAACTACACGACGAGGCGAAAGTCAGCAACATGTTTGCTGACTATGTTCACTCCGACGATAAAACGCAGCACTTCACAAAACTCACTACACGCTTGCATGAGCTCCAAAGCGAACTATCGTCGGCGATTATTTCGCGTCAACAAGCAGCTGATATTGACCACGACCATGCACGGTGGGATGAACAGATTTCAGAATTAACCGATGAATTAAACGCCTACCGCGCGGTTGTTTCCAAGATTGAAGAACTCAATAATCAACAACCTGACCGAAAGGAACCGAGACGATGAGTATCTTAAATTTCGAGGGTATGGGCAGCCAGTTAACCATGCAAGCAATACGTAGTGGGATCAAAGTAAACGCAACATGCACCCGGCTAACAACAACAGTTTTAGCAGACGTCGTGCGTGTAGCTACACGCGAGATTTCTAAAACACCCGGACTCCCCGGTTCACCTGAGGGTGGAAAAATGAGCGTGAAAAAACTCCAACTAAAAAAATAACGGGGACATCCATTCACAAGAAGTCTCCCCCAAACTCGTGTCCGCACTTTCGAAAGATTTGAAAAAACGAGGCGTCGATTTCGCTATAGAAAAAGGAAGCGATGGACTTACCCATGTTCATTTCAAAGGAGCAGACGTCGATACTATGCAGCACGGGTTCAAAATGGCACAAGCCAGACTCGAAAAACAGGTAGAGCACAAACAAACACGCAGCGACGTCGCTGCCAAAATTAAAGAAAAAGGGGACTGCTGTAGGTTTGGTTGACAGTTTTCCTTCTGGTTTTTAGGCCGCGATTGATACGGCTGGTTCCATGATTATTTCGTATTCGATGGGTGTCAACCTCCCCAGCGCTCGCTGGCGTCTCTTCCTGTGATAAGTCCGTTCGATCCAGAGGGTGATCGATGCTGAAAGCTCACACCGGGTCACCCAGGATTTGCGGTCAAGGACATTCTTTTGCACGAGGGCGAAGAAAGATTCCATTGCAGCGTTATCCCCACACGCTCCGACTCTGCCCATCGATCCCTTCGCACCGAAGGCTTTCAACGCGGCACGGAATTTCCTGGATCGGAATTGCAAGCCGCGATCCGAGTGAACAATCACGCCCTTGGGCCCACCACGCTTCCTCATTGCGTCCTCGAGTGCCGCCACAGCAAAGTGCGATTTCATCCGCACGCTAGTCGCAAACCCAACGATTGCGCGTGAACACAGATCCTTGATCGCGCATCGATACAGTTTCCCTTCCCTCGTCCAGTGCTCAATGATATCTGTGACCCAGACTGTGTTTAGTGTATCAGCGTGGAAGTGGCGAATCTTAGCAATGATTTCCTCGTCTTGGGCTTGTCTGTCTGAGACAGGGCTGGCTAGCCATTTGTAAAAAGCTTGGCGAGAGAATTTCAATACCCGAGCCACAATCGTCAAGGTTGCCTTTCCTTGAGCGATCAGTTTTTCCACGGTCGGGAAGATCTTTTTGGGCGAATCGCCTCCTGGCTCAAGTAGGCTGCTGCGGCACGCAGGACTTCGTTTTCCATCTCTAGCTCACGAATCCGCTTCAAAGCAGCGCTCATCTCCTTGGCGACCTCCGGATCGTTCGAGGGGCTCATCCCGTGAGCCTGTAGGGGGGGGCGTCAGTGATCCATTTCTATAACAAGGACCGCGAGACACCCAGATCAGCACATACTTGCCGGCGGCGCATCCCTGATTCAACCAGTGCGACCGCGTCGGCTTTAAACTGCTCGTTGCAGATCTTTGGCATGTCAACATCCTTTCGTGCTCCACACCCGTGAAGCAACCCTGGTGTCAACCAAACCTACAGCAGTCCCTACGATTCATATCCATCAGAGACCCTCGCGAAACAAAGGAACATCCTCATATACTTCATCAGCAGAAGAAACAGACGACATTACCGGGGTAAGAATCTTCTCTACCTCGTCACGTAGGATACGAAACTGACCAGAAGGCAAAACGATATGGGCGACTTTGTTCGAATTGATCCAGTTATTCACCGTGCCCCGACTTACTTGAAGAAGTTGTGCAACCTCCGTGATGGAAAGTAGATGCTTCACTTGCCCACACCTTACTGTTTAGATTAAATCTAACTATCTAGTGTAACTCTAATTTGATCTAAAATACTTTGTCAAGGCAAAATAACTTGTTCATTTCATCTAATTTCGATATAGTCGAAATATGACGATATTGAACGATACGTACACTACAAACATGACTGCTAAGCAAATTGTTGGCGAACGCGTTAATTTATGGTTACGACGTCGCGGACTTACGCAAATGTCACTGGCAGACAAACTTGGTATTACATCTGCAACAATGTCTACTAAGATCGCAGGGAAAACTTCATGGTCTGTTGAAGATCTTGTTAAAACAGCAGCTTTTCTCGATGTTTCAATTGCCGATTTGTTACCCGAAGAGACGGTTGAGCTGGAAAAAGCAAAATCCCCAGACTCTGTTGAGTCCAGGGATTCTGGTTTAGTTGCGGGGACAGGATTTGAACCTGCGACCTCCGGGTTATGAGCCCGGCGAGCTACCGAACTGCTCCACCCCGCGTCGGTAGTTCTACTCTAGGCTGTCACCGGTATATTTATCAAGATGAGGGAGGGTGCCTTTGCTCACGTCGAGCAAAGGCACCCTCCCTCATAAGTCAGCAACGCCTAGTGTTCCTTTATTTTCCTAGGACTTTCTGAGCATCAATTGCTTCCTTAATCGCCTGAGCTAGCTTGTTCTGGGCAGTTCCATAGGCACTCCAGTCACCGGACTTCCGTGCCGATTCACTCTCAGAAATAGCCTGTTCTGCCTTCTTCAATGCAGCATCTAGCTTCTCCTGTCCGGTGCCGCCAGCAACACCCGGAGCAGGTGCAGGAGCTGGTGCTGGCGCATCAGCACTTCCTTCAGGCTTCTTTCCTTCTTCCTTTTCGTCTCCCGATCCGGAGCTAACCTTTCCATCCGGAGTTGGCAACGGAGCCGTCTTCTCTGCCTTAATTGCAGCGTCTCCCGCATTTACACCAGAATCACCACCGAATACCTTATCCAATGCCGCATCCAAGGTAGGTGCGAAACCAACTTGGTCTCCGAACAAGGCAAGAACATATTGCAAGGTTGGGTATTTAGTTCCAGTTGATGCCTGAACATAGATAGGTTGAACGTATAGAACTCCCCCACCTATTGGCAACGACAGCAAGTTACCTTCCATAACTTCTGTCCCACCACGGCGCAATAGGTTCAATGCGGTGGATACATCTGGGTTAGTGAGCATCGTGTTCTCTGCTTGTCCTGGTCCAGGAACTGTCAAGTCACGAGGCGCCTCAAGAAGTCGCAACTTTCCATACGAATCAGCAATCTTTCCGGTCTCGCTCCCTGCATTCGAATCAACTGCCAAGAATCCCGTCATCACGTTGCGGTTCGTATTGCCACCAGGGATATAGGACGTCGTCAAAGAGAATGATGCATGATCCTGACCAGGCATTTGCAGAGTCAAGAAGTAAGGAGGCTGGTTAGGGGCCTGGCGGTTTTCGTTATCAACTGTAGGTTCACGAGGAACCTGCCAGAAATCTCCACCGGAGTAGAAGGACTTAGCATCTGTTACGTGATAGCGAGCCAAGAGCCCACGTTGAACCTTAAATAGATCCTCTGGGTAACGAACGTGCGCAATTAGATCTCCTGGCATCTTGTCCAACGGAGTAACTTGGCCCGGGAAGATATTCTTCCACGCATTGATAATTGGATCCTTTTGGTCCCACTGATATAGCGTTACCTTACCGTCGTAAGCATTAACAACAGCCTTAACCGAGTTACGAATGTAGTTGATCTGTTCAGGGTTCTGACCAATCTGGTTCTGCTTGGTGCGAGCGTCAGCGGTCAGCTCATTCAAAGTCTCACGAGCTGAATATGGATAATTATTTGATGTGGTATACCCATCGATAATCCACACTAGATCCTTCGGCGTATTTGGATTGTTGTCCATATCCACAACAGCCGGAACTGCCTTGGTATCGAGAGTCAAGTACGGTGCAACCTTAGCAACACGTTCGCGTGGGTCGCGATCAAAAAGAATCTGCGATTCAGGAGTGACTCGATCCGAGAAGAACATTTCGGTTGAACGGAACCGTACCGAGAACATCAGTTTCTCGAAAGGGTTCGAAATCTTTGGGCCACCGTCACCCTTATAAGTGGTATTAACCTGCCCGTTAGGTGCGGAATCATCTGGGTAATCAAGTTCCCAAGGATCCGTTCCCTTTGGTGCACCTACGATCGAGTAGTCAGGAGACTTTTGGCCGAAGTAGACACGCGATTCATACTTGCCCATTTCTCCCGACGACGGAATACCGGCCTCCCAGAATGCAGGGTCACCCTTCGTCGTCGCCGTATTTCCATAGGCTGCAGCTACACCGAAACCATGGGTGAAGACGGTGTGGTCGTTAACCCACGAGCGCCGTGAATCATCAAGTCCATTGAGGTTTAGTTCGCGTACCGAAATAACGGTATCGCGCATATTTCCATTGATGTTGTAGCGATCGACCGACAGCTGTGGCAGGAACTCGTAGTATTGACGGTTCTGCTGAAGCTGGTTGAAAGACGGCGAAACGATGTTCGGGTCAAGAAGACGGATCTGTGCCGCGGTTTGCGAATCCTGACGCAACTGACCAGGAGCTGCGTCAGTACGTGCAGCATAAGAACGAGTATCTACGTCATCCAGGCCGTATGCTTTTAAGGTCGCATTAATGTTGCGCTGGATGAACTCAGATTCGAGTTCAGCAGCGTTTGGATCAACCTTGAAGTTCTGCAAAAGAACTGGGTAAAGGCCGGTAAGAACCGTACCTGCAGCAACGGTCGATACAACGCCGATGACGGCGAGTTTCCAAGTGCGTCGAACAGCAGCCACTGCGAATAGAATCGCGATGAACACTATCGATATAGCAAGGATCGTTAGACCTGGCTTAGAAGCATTAATGTCAGTGAAGCTTGCACCGGAGAAACGATCATTGTTTCCAAGCAAAAGGTCATAGCGCGAGAGCCAGTAGGAAACCGCAATACCGAGAGTTGCCAAAGCTGCCAAGATTCCAAAGTGACATTGTGCTTTCTTGGAAACCTTGAACTTACCTTTGACTGTCAAAATATCTGAGTTGATCCAGTAACCAGCAACTGCCGCGAGCAACGAAATAGCAACAAGCATAAAGAAGTAGCTCAAGAGCAGATGCAAGACTGGAAGGCTGAAAACATAGAAAGAGATATCCAAACCGAATTCTGGATCTTTTTGATTGAATGGTGTGGAATGCATCCAGAGAAGGAATGAACGCCAGTCGGTTCCCAAGGTACTTCCCGCGAATAAACCTACTAGTAGTGGTGCCAGAATCAACGATAACCATGGCTTACTACGAGCGATTCGGTTGAATTTTGCTTGTCCTGAAACAGGAGCCAACACGGGATCGGATACAGGAACTGTATTCTTCCCGAACTTCCCTCCCATTGCAATGCGGAAGTTGACGGCAACCAAAGTCGCAAAAACAATTGTTCCGAGTCCAGCAAGAGTTAGCCATGCACCATATTGCGTCCAGAAAACGCGTGCAGCTTCGATTTGCTCAAACCATTTCAATTCAGTCCAAAACGATGCAAAAACCACAATTCCCGCAACCAGAAGCCCAAGCACGGCAAGCGTTGGCAAAAATGCCCCGCCTGCGCCGCCTTTGACCCTAGGTTTCTTCGGTTGTGGCATTTTCGGTGGTACCTGTGAAGTAGACAATCCAAAAACCTCGTCACGTTGTATTTATTCCGCTCGCGCACGCATTTCTGCAGGACGACGGCGAAAGGTAATCAATTAAAACACTATCAGAAATAAGCGATTTTCAGCATCTGTCAGATCTGCCCAAGCTCAAAAATATGAAAGAATAACCTTATGACTTCTTCACAATCACTACGCAACGCAACATTGGAAATCGAAAAGCACGTTTCTCGTGGTGGATGGGATGGGCCTATTCGCCTCTTCGCCCTAGTCAATGCACGTGCAGCACTAGATTCCAACCCTGCACTCGCCCAAGAGCTTCCAGCAGATGTGCAAGCAGATTCGATTACAGATCCAGATGTTCTTTTTTCTGTAGAACAAGAAGGCCTTCCAGAAGTCGACAGCCTTGACGAGCTGCTTGGTCATATTATGTGGCCCAATGAGGTTGACGGCGCAGCGCTTTCTGTTGAACGTGTGGTTCTACCACCATCAGCAGAGGTCAACCTGCCTAAAGATGAACGTGAGCTCACAAAGGCGATAGAAAAACACCCCGATCGTCAAGACGTACGCATGGTTGCCGCCGTCTTACGCACCGGTGAAACTTGGGGTGCGATCCGTATGAAAGACCATGATGCCGACGACATGGTCTTGTCTGGTCCAGACATCGTTGAGGGTCTAACCGAAATTCTTAAGGCAACTTTCGAGTAATAGACAACCACGTTGATGTGCTATTAACAGTAACTATCGATAGAGAGCTACTTATCCTTTTTGATTCCATCAAGTAAGGCACGGCACGAAGTCAATTTACTGGTATCGCCCTTCGCTACTCCTTCAACCACTGCTTTTGCTTCGTCAATTGAGCGAACTGCCCAGATTTTCATTCCTTTGGGTTCATAGCCAACTGTTTCACTGCAGTTAGCGGCTGGGGCGATGAAATTAGTTGCACCGTGTTCCGATGCTCCCTGTAACTTGTGCTCGATTCCTCCGATTGCCCCGACATCGCCATCCCACGCAATCGTTCCGGTACCCGCGATTGACGCCTTTCCACCCATCGATCCTTCGGTGAGTTGATCAAAGATGCCAAGCGTAAACATCGTGCCGGCACTTGGTCCACCGATCCCGTCAACAATGTATTTAACGTTTCCAGGGTACTTCACATCAGTTACTTCCAGTCCGACTCCGAGGAGCGAACCAGGATGAACCCATCCCTGCTGATCTGCTGGATACGGAATTGTTTCGAAACTTTCTTCGCGCACTTCGCCTCCCCGCTGAACCCGCAACGTAACATTTGTTTTTGGTTCGGTCTTATCTAGGATCGAAGATAGCTGTTTAAACGAAGAAATATCATGAAACTGCTGTTCACTGGCTAACTTTATGCCTTTGATAATATCACCGGACTTCAATAGCTTTCCGGAGGGGTATGCCCGATTGAGACCAACGATTTTAAGATTCATAGAAACTGGGTATCCCGCAAGCTCAAATGCAACTAATGCAGCTGTATCTTGAGACGTCGTCATCGCCTTGGTGTTTTGCGCCTTCACTTCCTTAGTGGTCAAGTTATCTGGAAACATCACGCGCACTGGCATAACTTGCAGGTCTTTACGGAACAAAGCCGTAACTGCCTGCGCCACAGGAGCACCGGCGTCGCCATTTCCGAAAGCGCTAACGGTAGTCATAAATAGATGGGTATCGGTAGGATATGTGCTTACCCCGCTGACCGAAACTAACGGTTTTCCTTCGACCTTCGAATTGACATCCAGCGCCGGTCCCGTTGCTTGCACCACGAAGCTAGACGGAATCACCGAAACAACTAGGAGTAGCACAGTAAAAACCAGCCCCGCGAGGCGTACTCGATGCATTTGGTTCTTTGTGTTGAATTTGTTAATACCCACTCAACTATAATGTCACGCATTCCTGTAAAATTGCTGGAAGATCCTGACGAAAATGGGCACACTCACGTTCGCCCAGTGCGGAGTTTCATTTCTTGTTACTTTCTAGTTATTGCGACTACGCTTGGGGTAGATGTAGGAGGATCATATGAGTCAAGACCCGAACAATGCCCAGAATCCAAACGACTTTGAGCAGATGCTTCGTGCCATTCTTGGGGACGAAGCCGCACAAGAAGTAGCTCGAGCGTTTGAGACAGAGG
This sequence comes from Arcanobacterium ihumii, assembly GCF_900604515.1. Lineage (GTDB taxonomy): Bacteria > Actinomycetota > Actinomycetes > Actinomycetales > Actinomycetaceae > Arcanobacterium_A > Arcanobacterium_A ihumii. The sequence goes on from NZ_UWOS01000003.1 coordinate 48,196, forward strand.
GTATTGATCCCAATGCCCAGATGGCGCAGATGTTCAATGGTCAAGATTTCACCGTCATTAGCCAACAAATTCAAGATATGCTTGGCTCTTCGGGCGAAGGTGCCATTAACTGGAAGATCGCGGAGCAAGTGGCCCGCGAAACAATTGTTAATAAGCACCTCGACAAGCTCAGTGGCACGGAGGGCGACGCCGCACGCGATGCTTTGCGTACAGCCTCCCTTTGGCTCGATGCCGCTTGCGAATTAGACCCGGCTATTGGACCGAATCTTGCATGGGTTCGTCTTGACTGGGTTGCGCATTCACTCCCGACCTTTAAACGACTTTTCGATCCGGTCGGTGAAAATATCGTAAGAGCAGTTTCCGAATCTTTTGATATTCAAATCGAACATATGCCTCCTGAGATGCGAGGAATGCTTGGTGATCCAACCCAGATTATGGGCAAAGTTCTTGCCTCAATGCTAGGAGTTCAATATGGAGCGGCACTTGCTGAACTAGCCACCGCATCGTTTGGAACTACCGATACTGGTATCCCATTGATGGAAGGTTCTTCGGCTGGTCTGGTTCCTTCTAATATTGCTGAATTCGCCAAAGAATTAGATATCGATTACTCGGAAGTTTTGGCGTATGTGGCAGTTCGTGAGGCGGCAGCTGCTCGGCTTTACACTCGGGTTCCTTGGCTGAGAGCTCGGGTCCTTGACACAGTAGCTGAATTTGCTCAGGGAATTATGATTAACACTGATGCAATTGAGGAACAGTTGCGCGATATCTCTATGGAGAACCCTGCAGCTATGCAGGAGATTGACTTGAGCGGCATTTTCTCACTTGATCTATCGGAAGCGCAAAACGATGCCCTAGCTCGGCTTGAACATCTGATTTCCCTGGTCGAAGGATGGGTTTCAGAGATCTCGGCCCGAGCAGTTGCTCCACATCTTCCCAATGCTGTGCCTATGCGTGAGATGTTTACTAGGCGTTCTGCTACGAACAACCCGGCTAAGCACGTGTGGGAAACACAGCTCGGAATGCAACTCGTTCCGCGCCAGATCAGAGACGCAGCAAAGTTCTGGCAGCTTGCGGAAGCGAAGCTTGGTATAGACGGTAGGGATGCCCTTTGGAATCACCCTGATCTTCTCCCTAGCTCTGAGATGCTCAAACACCCCGAAGAATTCTTCGCTTCGGATTCCGCCTCGGATATTGAAGCTGAGCTTGATTTATTCCTAGAAGACCTCTTCAATGAATCGAGCGAAGGTAGCTCGGACATTCCACACGAGCCAAAATTTGGCGAATCAGAACCGTTCGGTGAATCCGAATCAGGCAAATAATCTAATCTAGCGGACGTAGCCTGTTGGGTGGGGTGGGTTTCCACAATCGTGGAAACCCACCCCACCCAACAGTGGTCTTTGTATAAGCTCCTAAATCCAGAACTGAGGAATATTAGGAGCAAAGATGCATATCAACAACGGACTAGGTATTTATTGGTGGTCTCCAAAAGCCGCTCAGATTGGATTAGATCCACGCCTAGGGGTAACACTTACAAATCTCACCGAGAAAGAAATGGGATTTGTAGATGCACTAACTATTTCTCACACTGACCTAGACATAAAAGCGCTGGCGAATTCTAAGAATATATCCGAGGATCGCGTCAAAGAAATTCTTTTCCAGCTTGATGAGGCTGGGTTACTCGATCACGATCGCCCCTACCTCGCCGACGGTGATGCTTGGTGGAGGTTGCGTCATCGTCTCCCCGATCACCGGCAGATTGCACACATCGCCATTCCGAAGCTCGATGCTTTGGGCTTCGCGATCGCATTGGATCTAGTTGCGGGTGGCATCGGTTCAATTTCCTCTGAAGATGTACAGCTTATCGGAGACTATGACTACCGACGTGCTCGCAGTGATTTCTTCGGACTACCACGCATTCAAGCGCTCACTACTTTGGCACGGGAAGTCAACCCTCATGTGCAACTCAAACCCACGTCTTCCCCAGATTTAGTGGTAATGACTAGCTCTCACTGCATCGATCCGATCGCGGTGGGAAACCATCTTTCGAAAGGAATACCGGTTCTCCAAGCTTGGATAGAAGAAGTCGATGTACACATCGGTCCCCTTTCAGTTCCACACCGTAGTCCATGTGGTACCTGTGTATACCTAGAGCGTTTAGACGACGACGCACGTTGGGTTTATTTCGCTCCCCAAGCATATTCTGGTCGCCCAGTTCTCCCTGAACTCACCAGTTTCCAACTCGGCGCAGGGTTTGCTGTACGCGAAGCCCTCAATTTCATAGATGGCTTCGAATCAGTGCTTTTTCAATCATCGGTAATTATTCCGCCAGCACCCGAGCTGCCGTGCTTCATTGAGGCCACGGTTCATCCTCGATGCGGTTGCAAAGACGTAATCGAATCCCGATAATTCCAAGCTCAACCATCAATCGCTACCTAGCTCGGCGGTCTAGCGCCGTCCGCCTATCACATTGGGATTAACCACCGAAAGGATATCGAATCCGTACCTAGTTAACTTCGTTCGCCCAATTCCCTTGATTCTTCCTAGTTCCTCCAGATTCCTAGGCTTTTGCACTGCGATATACATCAACGTGACGTCGTGGAGCACCACGAATGCCGGCTTTTCGATCTCTTCAGCAACGCTTTGGCGCCATTGCTTTAGCGCTTCGAATAGCGCAACATCTTCCGGATGTTCCTCCGAGAAGCTCTGTTTCGTGGCTTTAGAGCGTTGGCGTTTCATAGTCGACGCAGAAACTTCCTCGGGCCATTCCGATTCTAAGAACCTCGAGAGCTTACGATTACTACGTGAGCCATTGCCAAGCGCATAGGAAATATAGAGTTCTTCTTGAGCACGAGTGAGTCCAACGTAAAGAAGCCGCCGCTCTTCACTCACCTTATCTGGCGACGTAGCTAGTGAAATAGGCATAAGCCCTTCACTCATTCCAGCTAAGAAAACTACAGGCCACTCCAAACCCTTTGCGGCGTGAAGCGACGAAAGCGTTACCGAATTAACGGTAGGAACGTTGTGTAGCTGAGAACGTTCTTCCAATTCAATTACAAAGTCTCGGATCTTTGCACGCCGGTTAGTCCACATATCTTCTGCGAGGTTTAGCAAGGCGTGTAAAGACTCCCAACGCTCGCGGGCTGCGCCCAAATTTTCAGGAGCATCAGGCCGCCAGCCCATCCCCTTCAAGGTATTGGAAACCAGTTCAGGTAGCTCGAGGTTTTCTTCGGCTCTGGCTGCCGCCCTCAACGCCACCATAGCTTCGCGCACTTCACGACGATTGAAGAACTTCTCTGAACCCTTCAGCGAGTAAGAAATCCCAGCTTGTGCCAGCGCGTTTTCAAAAGCAACCGACTGTGCATTGGTACGGTAAAGAATCGCGATATCGCTCAATTCCCTGCCTTCATTCTTCAAACTGAGGATCTTCCCTGCGATGTTTGAAGCTTCGTCGCCGTCATCCTTATATTTCGAAAAATCAATCGGGCGTCCGGTCGGTAGCATCGATTTCAGATGTACGGCACCGTTCAATTGGTCATAAGAGATGGTTGAATTAGCAAGATCAACAATCTGTGGAGTAGAACGATAGTTGCGGTTGAGCTTCACCGTCTGTGCTTGAGGAAATTCTTTAATAAACTCAGATAGATACGTGGATTTTGCTCCGGTAAAAGAATAAATCGTCTGAGAAACATCGCCAACTACACACAGGTCTCTGCGATCTCCGAGCCAGAGTTGCAAAAGTCGATGTTGCATCGGCGAAACGTCTTGGTATTCATCAACCACAAAATGTTTAAAACGATTTCTGATTCGATTAGTGATGTCAGGACGGTCACGCATAATACCGATCAGAATTAAAATAACGTCTTCGAAGTCAATAACGTTTCTTTCCTGTTTCACTTCTTCGTAAACCGAGATCAAGCGGGCAATATCAGCGGGTGACTGATCAGCAATATTAACTCGGTTTTCCGTAATAGCCCGCGCAGCGTAATCATCAGGAGAAACAAGCGAGACCTTCGACCACTCGATTTCTTCTGCCAAATCTTTCAAGCTAACTCGATCTGTTGGCATGCCAAGTTGTGAAGCAGCTTGAGAAACAAATGGCAGCTTGTATTCTTTGATTTCCGGCACGCGGCCACCAATAGCATTTGGCCAAAAGAACCTCAGCTGGAAAAGTGCTGCGGCATGGAAAGTCTGAGCCTCAACCGCACCGACTCCTAGATCACGCAGACGCGCCCGCATCTCCCCCGCTGCTCGGCTGGTGAATGTAACTGCTAAAACATTCCGAGGATCGTAAACCCCACTATGCACACCATGAGCAATTCGATAGGTAATTGCACGCGTTTTTCCTGTTCCTGCACCTGCGAGCACGCACATCGGTCCATAGAGAGACGTTGCAACAGCGCGCTGCTCAGGATCAAGATCCTCTAACAACTCATTATGGTATTCGGTCAATTCGAATCCCTCTCTTGGACAACAAAAATATACAGACTACTAGAAATCAAAAATGCCAGCTAAATTTTTCGTTGCTTCTATTCTAGTGTGGCACACGGTTCCCTCCCATTTTCGTGTCCACAGTTTTTCGCTTCGAGCTTGGAAAAGTGTTCCGTCAACTATCAAGCATTTAGACTACAACCATGACCAACAATCTTATTACGCTTTACACCACCACCTGGTGCGGGTACTGCAAAAACCTCAAAAAACAGCTCCTCGCCAAAAATATTCCTTTTCAAGAAGTAGATATCGAGCAAGATCCAAAGGCTGCCGAGCACGTTGGCAAAATCAATGGCGGAGATCAGATAGTCCCAACTCTGGAATTCTGGGACTCCACCACAATGACTAACCCACGTATTAGCGACGTTGAATCAAAACTGGCAGAGCGCCAAAGCTAAGATCGTCGATTAGCGCCTAGTAGTCTCGACGATTGCCCTGCCCAGAACTCGGTCTTCACGATAGACGACGACGGATTGCCCGCGCGGCAAACCACGTACCTGTTCTTGGAGTTCAATATCCATTACACCATCGGCAAGGGTGATACTCGCAGGAAGTTCACGCCCGTGTGCGCGGACTTGAACGAAAGCCTCCAAGGCGTCACCAGTATTAATATCGGGTGCCAACCAATTGGCATCCACTGCACGGATTGAACAAACGGACAGAAGTTCTTTCGGACCAACGGTAACGATATTTGACTTCGCATCGACGTCGATTACGAACTTTGGCTCTTTTCCTTGGATTGATCGATCAAGACCAAGTCCCTTGCGTTGCCCGATAGTGTAGCCGTAAACACCGGCGTGTTCGCCAACCACTTTCCCATTTTCATCCTGGATCTCACCGGCCTGTTTCCCGAGCCGAGCTTCTATAAAACCACGGGTATCGCCGTCGGGAATAAAACAGATGTCGTATGAATCAGGCTTGCTAGAAACACCAAGCCCTCGACGCTCTGCCTCAGCACGAATCACGTCTTTGGATTCAGCATCACCCAGTGGGAAATATGAGCGTTCCAAAGTCTCCAAGCCAACCGCAGATAATACATAGGACTGGTCTTTGCCTCTGTACCGAGCTCGTCGCAACTGAGTGAACCCGGTTCCTGAATTGCTTCGGTGAAGTGTGCGCGCGTAATGCCCGCTGATTACCGCATCAAAACCATGCTCTGCCGCAAACTTGTGAAGGACGGCAAACTTCACGTGCTCATTGCAGTGAACACATGGATTAGGCGTGTATCCGCGCTGGTAGGCATCAAGAAAATAATCGATAACCAACTTCGAAAATACTTCGGCGTAATCCCAGACCTGAAAATCGATTCCTAATAATTCTGCAACCCTAGCCGCATCTTGGCGATCGCGCGGATTCCCACAACCAGTAAGTGGTCCATCTGGTACTACGTCAGACTTCATATTGGCATGCAAAGCCAAATAAACCCCGGTTACATCGTGCCCTTGTTCGACCATTCGGGCGGTAGCGACTGAGGAATCCACCCCACCAGACATTGCAGCTAGAATCTTCACCTTCACAGTTTAAGGGCTTGCGAATAGAAATTCAGGTTCACAGGTGCCAGATCCGGTCAGAACCACTCAACTTTCATCCAAGTGACACTCCGCATTCGTTGATGATTTCAGAAAATTAAACCTAACTGCCAGAATATAATCCGTGAGTTCACCGATTGACACTACGAGCCGTCAGCACTTCGTTGAAAGTATGTCGCCCCTATCCGAGCCAGTTCGCTGCTATCCACCTCGGTTCGGCGTCCACCTAGTAGACGGCGGTGTTGATGTATATATGCATGCCGGTCATGCCAATCGAGTAGATATTTGCTTCTTTGACCGGGAGGGAAGCGAATTGACCGAACGCTCTTTCCAGCTTAATCGAACGCTTCATGGCAATTGGGAAGGTCACATCTCTGGTATCAATGCCGGACAAGCCTATGGTTTTCGCGTATATGGACGTTGGGACCCAGACGCAGGGATGCGCCATAATCCAGCAAAAGTTCTGCTTGACCCGTACGCTCGGGCATTTGCACAGTCACCACGACTCCATAGCTCACTCTATGCCCACGAAGTTAACGATGATCTCACCCCAGCCGCCGGCTCTCAAATCAGTACATTGAACTCTGCGAAGTTTGCCGCACTCGGTATGGTCGTACACGAGGATGCAATTCCCGCCAGCCATCCTTTTACTCCGTGGAACCGCACGATTATTTACGAAGCCCACGTAGTTTCCCTTACTCGTAGTCTACCTGGAATTCCCGCCGAACTGCGCGGAACCTATGCCGGCGTTGCTCACCCTGAAACGATTCGTTATCTCAAGGATTTGGGCATCACTGCAATTGAGTTACTTCCTATCCATGCCAAATTTTCCGAGCCATTCCTCACCGAGCGTGGCTTGGAAAATTACTGGGGATACAACACTCTTTCATTCTTCGCACCCGAGCCCAGCTATGCCACAGAAGCAAACCAACACGCGGGACCAAACGGCGTCATCAACGAAGTAAAAGGGATGGTTTCCCTACTTCACGACGCCGGTATCGAAGTCATCCTTGACGTCGTCTACAACCACACCTGCGAAGCTGGAGTCAATGGACCTACCTTGAGTTGGCGCGGATTGGATTCCACCGCCTACTATCGCCACGATTCCCACCATCCAGGTGCTCTTAAAGACTCGACCGGATGCGGAAATTCCTTTGACTTCCGACGCGATCCGGTGGTTCAACTGACTTTGGATTCCCTTCGCTATTGGGTTGAGTGCATCGGAGTTGACGGATTCCGATTCGATCTAGCTGCAACGCTGGGCCGTGAAGGAGATTCCTTTAACCGTAAGCATCCTCTTTATGTTGCGATGGCAACCGATCCGATTTTGAGCAATGTTAAACTCATTAACGAACCCTGGGATATCGGGATAAACGGTTGGCAGACCGGTAATTTCCCAGCTCCCACAACGGATTGGAATGATCGTTTCCGCGACGCTGCACGTGCTTTTTGGCTCACTGAGCCTGCATCAATCATCGCTGGTGGAACAGGTTCGGATTTGCGTGATTTAGCTACTCGTCTTTCTGGTTCCGCCGATTTATTCGGTCACGGACGTATTCCAGGTGGACGCGGAATCCATTCTTCAATCAATTTCGTCACCGCTCACGATGGATTTACCCTACGCGACCTCGTCTCCTACAACGAGAAGCACAACGAAGCCAACCTAGAAGGCAATTCCGATGGAACCACGAACAATCTATCATGGAACCATGGATTCGAAGGCGATCATGGCTTTGAGGGCGACGACACCACAACCGTTTTCTCCGAAATCGCGACGAAGCGTCGTCGTTCCATTCGCAACATGTTAGGAACCTTGCTTTTCAGTGCAGGAACACCAATGCTCAATTCTGGCGATGAAGTACTCCGCACCCAAATGGGAAATAACAATGCCTACTGCCAAAATAGCGAAATTTCGTGGTTGAACTGGGATCACGATCTTCATGCGCAGAACCTCTACCAAACAGTTTCTTACCTCAACGCACTTCGTCAAGAGCACCAGGTGTTGCGCCCTACCACCTTTTATACCGGTGAAATTCAGCCTAAGGATTCACTTCGTGATCTTGAATGGCTCGATGCGTCCGGCAACCCGATGGCAGACTACAAGTGGTTTGACTCCCAGGTACGCACTCTCCAGATGCTCCGTTCTGGAGCCGGCAATGGCCCCGATGCCTTGATGATTCTCAATGGAAGCATCAACGACGTCGAGGTGCAGCTCCCCCACGGGCGTGGCACTGATTTTGAGTTGGTTTGGGACTCTACTTGGGAGATTCCGTGTTCGACTTTCAACAGTTATGAGTCGGGTTCATTGACCACGCTGCCAGCACTGTCCATGCGTCTGTATTTTTCACACGTGCCGGCATAACTATTTAATTTTTCCTGCCCTGCTGTCAACCGGTAGGATGCTTTTTAAGTAAAGGAAGAGGAAATGACTTCACATAACGTTCAAGACGCACTCGAAAATGCCACCTCCGATGCCTCGTTGGCGCATGCTCGTGAGGTAAGCACCAAAATTAAAGCTGCGATTGAGAAAGATCCCAGCGATTTTCGTGTTCTGACGGGAGACCGTCCAACTGGAAATCTTCATATCGGTCACTACTTTGGATCCTTGCGTAATCGCGTTGAACTCCAGAAAAAGGGTGTGGATACGTGGCTCCTTATCGCCGATTACCAAGTAATCACTGACCGCGACGGCGTCGGACCACTCAAAGAACGTGTGTATTCACTTCTAACTGACTACCTTGCGATAGGTATGGATCCAGAGAAAACAACTTTCTTTGCTCACTCCCAAATCCCTGAGCTCAATGAACTCATGCTTGCGTTCCTGTCCCTCGTCACGGATGCCGAGTTACGGCGTAATCCAACCGTTAAGGCGGAACTCGATGCAACCGACGGACGCCCAATGTCCGGTTTGTTGCTCACCTACCCGGTCCACCAAGCTGCTGATATTCTGTTCTGCAAGGCAAATATCGTTCCGGTTGGGAAGGACCAGTTGCCACACCTTGAGCAGGCTCGTGTTATCGCTGATCGCTTCGAGGCTCGCTACGGACTAGCAAAGTCAGGCAAGTCGGTGTTTCCACGTCCACAAGCACTCCTATCCGAAGCTGAAAGCGTCCTTGGACTTGATGGCACGAAGATGAGTAAGTCGCGCGGAAATACCATCGAGCTAGGCATGACTGCAGACGAAACTGCTAAGCGAATCAAGAAGGCAGTTACCGATTCGGATCGAAACATCACTTTCGATCCAGCTAATCGCCCAGAGGTTTCCAACCTACTGCTCTTGGCAGCACTTGCAACCGGCGGTGATCCAGTTGAAATCGCTCAGAGCATCGGCGACGGTGGCGGCGGTACCTTAAAGAAGGTCGTGACGGAAGCCATCAACGAGCATCTTGCACCAATTCGAACTAAGCGTCTTGAGCTCACACAAGATCCTGGTTACCTCGAAGATGTACTTCATCGAGGTATTGCAAAGGCTCGTGAGCAAGCACAAGAGACCTTACGCGAAGTTCATGAAGCTCTGAATATGGTCTATTAAAGAAATAAATTTGAGGGGATCCATCCGATAATGGCTCCCCTCATTTTTAACGGCGTAAGCGCAACGCCCTAAGCCAACATTCACCACCATTATGTAAACGTATGAAAAAGTTTTCAGTTAAAAACGGCTAGATTTCAGCAAATATAAGGCTCCCCTTTGCAAGGCTTGTAAAAAGAAAGTTCAAGATCGTACATTTCTGTTATACGCTTGAGCTATAGATCTCGAGCCAAGCTTAGGATCTGAAAGCGATATCTCGCTCAACCTATAAAAGGAAGATTTATGACAGACGTCGATTTCACCACGTCAGTGGGACAGCAGGTTCGAACCGTTTCCGGTAGAACCCCGCACGCCGCTACCTCACTCGAGTACTGGGCTGCTATGTCAAACACAATCGTGTCAATGCTTGCCGATAACTGGGAGCGTAGCGAAGAGACTTACAATGCACGGCGAATGCAGCATTACTTCTCCGCTGAGTTCCTGATGGGACGTGCACTCCTTAACAACCTCAACAACCTTGGGTTGGTAGACGAGGCAACGGCGGCACTCGAAGCCTACGATCAGAACCTCACTGATGTTCTAGAAGCAGAAAACGATGCCGCACTTGGAAATGGCGGTCTTGGACGCCTTGCTGCATGCTTCTTGGATTCATGCGCAACGTTGAATCTTCCCGTTCGCGGTTACGGAATCCTTTACCGCTACGGACTCTTTAAGCAGTTCTTCGAAAACGGCTACCAGGGAGAAAAGCCAGATGCCTGGATGGAAGAGGGCTATCCATTCGTTATCCGCCGTGAAGAAGAACAAAAACTCGTTCGTTATAACGATCTCACCGTTCGGGCAATCCCCTATGATATGCCGATCACCGGATACGGAACCAAGAATGTTAATACTCTGCGCCTGTGGAAGTCTGAACCGATGGAAGACTTCGACTACAACGCCTTCAACTCTCAGCGTTTCACCGATGCCATTGTAGAACGCGAGCGCGTCAACGATATTTGCCGCGTCCTATATCCGAATGACACCACGTTCGAAGGTAAGATTCTGCGTGTACGCCAGCAATACTTCTTCTGTTCGGCTTCGCTGCAAGCAATCGTTGAAAACGAGCTCACTGAACGCGGCGGCGTCGAAAATTTCGATGCATTCAACTCCATTCAGCTAAACGATACCCACCCCGTTCTTGCGATCCCAGAACTCATGCGTATCTTGCTTGATGATCATGGGATGAACTGGGAAGACGCATGGGCAATCGTTTCGCAAACTTTTGCGTACACGAACCACACTGTGCTTGCAGAAGCGCTCGAGACCTGGGAGATTTCGATTTTCGAAAGACTGTTCCCTCGCATTCTTGAGATTATTCGTGAAATCGATCGTCGCTTCCGCGCTGAGCTTGCTGAGGCAAACTTCCATCCTGGAAAGATCGATTACATGGCGCCAATCGATGGCAACCGAGTTCGAATGGCATGGATTGCATGCTACGCGGCATACTCAATTAACGGAGTTGCCGCTTTGCATACCGAAATCATCAAGAAGGACACTTTGCATGATTGGTATGACATCTGGCCAGAAAAATTCAACAACAAGACGAATGGTGTGACGCCACGTCGCTGGCTCAACCAGTGCAACCCGCGCCTATCGGCACTCCTTACCCGTGAACTTGGATCGGATGCTTGGGTGCGCAATCTTGACGAGCTCTCCAAGCTCGGCGAGCGCAGTGACGACAGTGCATTGCTAGATGAACTCAACGAGATAAAACACCAGAATAAGATTGATTTTGCTGCGTGGATCAAGGATCGTCAGGGCATCGATATTGATCCGGAAGCTATTTTTGACGTTCAGATCAAACGTCTACATGAATACAAACGCCAGCTTATGAATACCCTCTATATCTTGGATTTGTACTTCCGAATCAAGGAAAATCCAGATCAACATTTCGCTCCTCGCGTCTTCATTTTCGGCGCAAAGGCAGCCCCAGGTTATATCCGGGCCAAAGCAATCATCAAGCTCATCAACGAAATCGGTCATTTGGTTAATAACGATCCAATTGCATCCAAGGTAATCAAGGTTGTGTTTGTGGAGAACTATAACGTTTCCCCAGCGGAGCATATTATCCCGGCTGCCGATGTTTCTGAGCAGATCTCGACTGCTGGAAAAGAAGCATCAGGAACCTCGAATATGAAGTTCATGATGAATGGTGCGCTTACGCTCGGCACCATGGATGGCGCAAACGTTGAAATTGTTGATTCAGTCGGACCTGAGAACGCCTATATCTTTGGTGCACTCGAAGAGGACCTCCCCGAGTTGCGGAAGAACTATGATCCACGTTCTGTTGTGGAAAATACTCCAGGACTAAAACGCGTCTTGGATGCGTTAACCGACGGCACCTTGAACGACGATGGTTCAGGAGCCTTCCACGATCTGCTTGGCTCCCTGCTTGAGCCAAATGGCTGGGAACCAGCCGACATCTACTACGTGCTTGGCGATTTTGCGGATTACCGCAAGACTCGCGATCAAATGGCATCAGATTACTTTGCCGATCGTCGTCAGTGGGCTAAGCAGTGTTGGCGAAATATCGTGGAATCTGGACGATTCTCCTCCGATCGCACCATTAACGACTACGCAACCGAAGTCTGGAAAATTGATCCAATCGCTATCTAGTCCAAGCATTTCTAACTATGCAAATAGGTAGATCCTAGGAGTGCATAGTATAGCGACGACGCCGGTCCCCTAATGGAGGTCGGCGTCGTCGCCTTTGTTTGCTGGTGGAGTAACACCAACGGATAAAACTCAATTCAATTAGACTAGAAGACGTGAGTATTGCGAAGAAACAAGCTATGAAATCGAAACCGGCCGATCGGAAGGTTGTGTCCACATCAGGATTGTCACCTGCGAGCACGTCTAAACTTGCGTCTACGCAACCGCAGGTTGCACCGTTCTACCAAATCGGTCGAATTCCAATCATTGATGTTTCACCATCATTGGAAAACGGTGCTTGGCCGGCTAAGGCAACCGTCAACGAATCATTTCCAGTACAGGCAACTATTTTCCGTGAGGGACACGACCTCTTCGGTGCCGAATGTGTTTTGGAAGATGTTGACGGCAACGTCGTTCAAACCGCTCCAATGAAGGACGTTGCGCCTGGATTACGGCGCTACGAAGGCTGGTTAACTCCAACTAAACCAGGAGCTTATTCGTTCTTCATTCGGGCTTGGTCAGATCCAGTCGCAACTTGGGTTCATAATGCCCAAATCAAGGTTGATGCGGGTATTGACATTGACCTCGTGTTCCTCGAAGCACAGCAGTGGCTGAAGCGCGCAAAGGATAATTGCCCAGAATCGAACCTTCACTACAGTATCTTCAGTGATGCTTTAACTACAGTAAAGGATGCCTCACTCACTCCAAGTGAACGCTTGAGCGTAGCTACTTCCAGTGACGTTAGCGCTGCTTTGGAAAAATTCCCTGTACGTGACTTCGTCACCGAATCCGCACACTTTCCACTCTTCGCAGATCGAGAACGTGCCCTCGTTGGTTCGTGGTACGAAATTTTCCCGCGTACCACCGGATGCCACTTTGACCATAAAACAATGACGTGGGTTTCTGGAACCCTTGCCACAGCCACTAAGGAACTAGACCGTATCTCGGAAATGGGATTCGACGTCGTCTATCTAACTCCGGTTCATCCAATTGGAACAACGAACCGGAAGGGTAAGAACAACACCCTCGATGCGAAGCCTGAAGATCCAGGTTCTCCTTATGCAATCGGCTCGAAAGATGGCGGACACGACGCTATTCACCCAGATCTCGGCACCTTTGCCGATTTTGATGATTTCACTGCCCGTGCACATGAACTAGGAATGGAAGTCGCATTAGATATTGCACTACAGTGCTCCCCGGATCATCCATGGGTTACTGAACATCCTCAATGGTTTACTAATCGCGCAGACGGTACGATCGCCTACGCCGAAAATCCACCGAAGAAGTACCAAGATATTTATCCGCTGAATTTCGATAATGATCCGGAAGGGATCTATCAAGAGATCAAACGGGTGCTTGAACTGTGGGTTTCTCATGGCGTAACAATTTTCCGAGTAGATAACCCGCACACCAAACCATTGGATTTTTGGCAACGACTACTGGGGTACTTCCGGCAAGCTCATCCCGAAGTTATTTTCTTGGCGGAAGCGTTTACCCAGCCACCGATGATGCAGACCTTGGGCATGATCGGATTCCATCAGTCCTATACCTATTTTGCTTGGCGAAATGAAAAGGAAGAGATCGAGGAATACCTCGAGGAGATTTCGCGAGAATCGGATTCGCGAATTCGCCCCGCTTTCTGGCCAACCACCCACGATATCCTTACACCGTATATGCAGCGTGGAGGAATTCCAGCGTTTCATATCCGAGCAATTTTAGCGGCAATGGGTTCACCAACATGGGGAATCTATTCCGGTTATGAATTAGCTGAGAACATTGCCCGTCCAGGTGCAGAGGAACAAATCGACAACGAAAAGTACGAATTCAAGGAACGAAACTACCAGGCTGCGGAGCACAACGGAATTGCGAAATTGTTGCGTGATCTCAATGCAATTCGCGCCCAACACCCTTCTCTCAGGCGACTTCGGAACGTAACAATTCACCCCACTACCAACGAAAAAATCTTGTGCTTCAGCAAGACGATTCGGCCAGAAGAAAATAACGGGCACGAAGACTCAGTTATCGTGGTCATCAACCTCGACCCGTACGCTTCACGTGATGCCACCATCAACCTTGACCTATCTGCATTGGGTGCTCAAGCACGCTGGGATGCAGGTGCCGTCTTGGAGGTACGCGACGAACTTTCGAACGAAACCTATCTTTGGAACGACCATCCTTATGTCCGGCTAGATCCACACGGCCGAGTAGCCCACATCCTCAACGTAAAGGTTCTTTAATTTATGACGATTTCCGCCACAAATTTAACTCACCCTGCTCAGTCCAACCTAGCTATGCGATTAGGGAACGACGGCGCTGGTCTCAGCAACGATCCCGATTGGTTCCGTACCGCCGTTTTCTATGAGGTACTTTTGCGCTCATTCAGCGATTCTACTGGTTCTGGTACTGGAGACATGCGTGGTTTGATTGATCGATTAGATTATCTCCAGTGGTTGGGCATCGATTGTTTGTGGATTCCGCCATTCTATCCTTCACCGATGCGCGACGGAGGATATGACATTTCGGATTACACCGACGTCGATCCGAAGTACGGCTCACTTGCCGATTTTTCCGAGCTGGTAACAAAGGCTCACCAACGTGGTATCCGAATCATCATCGATCTGGTTGTCAACCATACCTCGGACCAACATCCGTGGTTTAAAGCCTCTCGCGAGAATCCTGATGGTCCGTATGGCGATTTCTACGTTTGGCGTGATACCAACGAGGACTACGCTGAAGCACGCGTTATCTTCGTTGACACGGAAGAATCGAATTGGACCCTAGATGCAGAGCGCCGTCAGTATTTCTGGCATCGTTTCTTTTCACATCAGCCAGATTTGAATTACGAAAATCCAGCTGTGCGCGATGTAATTAAAGATGTCGTTCGATTCTGGTGCAAGTTCGGCATCGATGGATTCCGACTCGATGCAATTCCCTATCTTTTCGAAGAAGAGGGCACGAACTGCGAAAACCTACCACAAACACATGCTTTCCTGGCTGAGTTGCGCGCGATGATCGACGCCGAATTTCCAGGTAGGATTTTGCTTGCAGAAGCTAATCAGTGGCCCGAAGACGTGGTTGCTTACTATGGAACGGACGAAGCTCCAGAATGCCATATGTGCTTCCACTTCCCCGTAATGCCACGGATTTTCTACGCTTTGCGTGACCAAAGGTCAACTGCAATTCGCGATATTCTCAATGCAACTCCGGCTATTCCCGCTGGTACTCAGTGGGGAACATTCTTACGCAACCATGATGAGCTCACTCTCGAAATGGTTTCAACCGAAGAACGCGAGCGCATGTATAGTTGGTACGCGGAAGATCCACGAATGCGAGCCAATGTGGGTATCCGACGCCGTCTTGCACCCCTATTAGGTAACTCTCGTTCCGAAATCGAGTTAGCGCACGCTTTGTTACTATCTCTACCTGGTTCCCCTTGCCTCTACTACGGCGATGAGATTGGAATGGGCGATAATATTTGGCTCAATGACCGAGATTCTGTCCGTACACCTATGCAATGGACCCCGGATCGCAATGGAGGATTCTCCGTTGCAGACCCGGGTCGGCTCACCTTGCCGGTGGTTCAGTCCCTCGTATTTAACCATCAGTCAGTTAACGTAGAGTCCCAGCTATCACAGCCATCTTCTTTGCTTCACTGGGTCCGTAACCTGTTGGAGTTGCGTAAATCCTATCCGGTATTAGGAAGCGGTAGTTTCACTCTTTGTAATGCCGACGCCGAGTCCATCCTTAGTTTCGTCCGTTCAGATGCGCATCAAACAATTTTGTGCGTGATGAATATGTCCCAAACTCCAGTAGCAACCACCCTCGATCTCAGCGCTTACGCAGGAAAAGCTGTAGCTGATATTGCGGGAGGTAATTCTTTCCCAACTATTCCAGCTGATGGTTCATATCCGCTGACGTTACCAGGTAGATCTTTCTACTGGCTCGTTATTTCTCAGTCGGAACCTGATGTCCATCAGACGGAATCTCAGCCGGTTTCCATTTCGGATTCGGATCCTAATTCCCCGGTTGAGGAGTCACTCTAATGGCAACTCTCGCGCTTTCACGCTGCGTTTTACAGTCGGATGATTCCTTTGTGGAACAGTTAAATCGATGGTTGCCAAAGACCCGGTGGTTTACGGGCAATAAGTCTTTTCCTGAGGCAGTAATTACCGAAGAGTTCCCACTCGGGGGCTCGGAAAATACTGCCGCCAAGCTCCTTATTGTTTCGAGCGGAGACACCCAATTCTTCGTCCCAGTAGTTTTGCGTCTAGGTTCCCAACTCGCCTCGGGCACTGTTTGGGACCATCAAGACGACGGCAATCTACCTAAGCTTGGACGAATCGCGACTATCTGTGCACCATTACCGCCTAATGCGTCGTCGTCATTTACCAAAACAGAACTGGCTACGCAGGCAAGTACCGTGGAGCAAGTCGCCTTGGTGAGTGTATTGGACGCTACCGATGATCCTTACGGGCAAGAATTACTGCTTAGGTGCTGCTTAGGTGACCTTGCAAACGAGGCACATATAGATCCACGCATTGAAACTCTTGCGTCGAAGCAGAATTCTACGAAGATACCAGCGTTGAAGAATTTTCATCGACTCAATGCAGAGCAATCCAACACCTCTATCATCTACGAATTTAAAGAAGCAGATTCTCATGGATCAGAAGGGTTGATTGTTAAACTGCTTCGAATCGTTAATATCGGGGCTAATCCCGATATTGAATTACAAGCAGCTCTTGCAGGGCAGAATCCGCGCACGGTCCCACTTCATTACGGTTCAGCACGTGTTCGCGCTTCTCATGGTTTAGGCTACGCGGATTTATTGGTGGGTCAAGAGCTACTTCGCGGCTGCGTCGATGCATGGCAAATGTTCCAGGCAGAATTGAATACGCCTTCATCTGAACCGAATGACCCTAACCTTATCCGTTCACTTGGGGCATTGAGTGCAGATTTTCATTCCCAATTACGCGAATTATTTCCAACTGATGCACCTACGCCTGGTCGAAAAGCAGAAATTTATTCTACGTGGGTCGACCGTTGTAACGAGGCGATTGAAGCGGCACCAGAGCTAGCTGAATATCGATCAGAGATTCTCGGGCTATTTGATCGCGCAAGGAATATCAACTGGCCGGACCTCCAACGAGTCCACGGCGACTACCACCTTGGACAGGTCCTGTTCGTTCCACATCTTGGCTGGAGAGCAGTGGATTTTGAAGGTGAACCACTTCGGCCGCTCTTCCAGCGTTCACAAAGCGATTTATCGCTGCGCGATGTAGCCGGGATGTTACGTTCCTTCGACTATGCTGCAGGCGCCGTCGTTCTTAATGGGAAACCTGAAAACGTAGCGCGGGCTTGGGCGAAAAATGCGCAAGCATTGTTTATGAGTGGTTACGGGGCACTTTCTAACGAGGAAGAACTCCTGCTCGGAGCTCTTATCCTTGAAAAAGCACTTTACGAAGTCGTCTATGAAGCTACGTATCGGCCACGCTGGCTTACAATTCCTGTCCAAGCAGTCAAAGATATTTTCGTTTCGCGTAAATCTACCAGCGTAAATTCGTTACGTTGAACTCCGAAACATGGGAGACTTAAACCATGAAACTGAACGCTATTACCGTCGCTCCAGAACTTCTTGAGGCAGTGTCTGAAGGAAGTTACCACGCACCACACGATGTGCTCGGTCCGCACTCGGACGGAGAAAACGTCACAGTCCGCGTGATTCGACAACTCGCTGATGCAGTGTCGATCGTGACTGCAGATGGGGAATTTTCGGCCGTACACGAAGCAAACGGAGTGTGGGTAGCGGTTATTCCAGGTGCTGACGTGCCTGATTATCGAGTGAGTGCAACCTACGGTGATGAGCCTCAAATTTCCGACGACGGATACCGGTTTCTCCCCACCATCGGTAGCATGGATGAACACCTTTTCCGGGAAGGTCGCCACGAACGGCTCTGGGAGATGCTTGGAGCTCACACTCGCGAATACACTACCGAACTAGGAACAGTACACGGTACAAGTTTCAGTGTTTGGGCACCAAATGCACGTGCAGTTCGCGTTGTCGGTGATTTCAACGGCTGGAATGGTGTTGGTGCTTCAATGCGCGCCCTGGGTTCAACTGGGGTCTGGGAACTATTTATTCCAGGTGCCCAGGCAGGAGCACGCTACAAGTTCGAAATTCGTTATCAGGATGGCTCGTGGCATCAAAAGGCTGATCCGATGGCTCGTCGCACGGAGGTACCGCCATCAACGGCATCGATCATCACCGAATCTGACTTCGAGTGGGATGATGCCAAGTGGATGAAGTCGCGTGCAGAAACTGACCCACATTCGGGTCCGGTTTCAATTTACGAAGTTCACTTGGGATCTTGGCGCACCGGTTTAAGTTACCGAGAAATCGCTGAGCAACTCATCGAACACGTTAAGCACTTGGGCTTTACGCACGTTGAATTCATGCCGGTTGCTGAGCATCCATTTGGTCCTTCTTGGGGATACCAGGTAACGTCCTACTACGCCCCTACTTCTCGTTTCGGAAGCCCAGACGACTTCCGATACCTCATTGATGAACTCCATAAAGCTGGAATCGGCGTCATTATGGACTGGGTTCCGGCCCACTTCCCTAAAGATTCTTGGGCACTCGCTCGCTTCGATGGTACGCCACTCTACGAGGATCCCAACCCTTTGCGCGGAGAACAGCCTGACTGGGGAACTTACGTCTTCAACTTTGGTCGAAACGAGGTTCGTAACTTCTTGGTGGCGAATGCCCTTTATTGGTTGGAAGAATTCCACATTGATGGCATTCGCGTTGATGCTGTTGCTTCGATGCTTTACTTGGACTACTCACGCGAAGCCGGAAAGTGGCAGCCAAATATTTACGGCGGACGTGAAAACCTAGAAGCAATTTCGTTTATCCAAGAGGCAAATGCCACTGCATACCGTATTCAACCGGGTATTATGATGATCGCTGAAGAGTCTACCTCTTGGGGAGGAGTCACGGGTCTAACCGAAAATGGCGGACTTGGTTACGGCTTGAAGTGGAACATGGGCTGGATGAATGACACCCTTCGTTACCTGCAGGAAAATCCTATTAACCGCCGCTGGCATCATGGCGAACTCACTTTCTCTTTGGTTTATGCGTTCTCCGAGCAGTTCCTCCTACCAATTTCTCATGACGAGGTCGTGCACGGTAAGGGATCTTTGTACTCCAAGATGCCTGGTGATCATTGGCAAAAGCTTGCAGGGGTTCGACTTCTGTTTGGATATCAGTGGTCTCACCCTGGCAAGCAGTTGCTCTTCATGGGTCAAGAATTTGCTCAGATCGATGAGTGGAGCGATGGACATGGCCTGGATTGGTGGCTCACCGATAACCCCGCACACGATGGCGTTATGCAGTGTGTCAAAGCGCTGAACGACGTTTATAAGGAGCATCCGGCACTATGGTCAGATGATTTCAAAAACTCTGGCTTTGAGTGGATTGACGTTTCTGACGGTGATCACAACGTTCTTTCTTATCTCCGTAAATCCGCTGATGGATCCGAAGTCGTAGCAGTTATTTGCAACTTCGCTGGGGTTCCACACAACGACTATCGAGTTGGACTTCCAAGGCTCGGCGGTTGGAAAGAAATCTTCAATTCCGATGCAAAGGAATTCGGCGGCTCCGGCGTCGGAAATATGGGCAGAGTCGAAGCAAACGAAACGGCTTGGAACGGACGCCCGTATTCGGCCATTATGCAGCTTCCTCCTTATGGCGTGGTGTATCTCGAACCTGAAGAGATGTAAAAATCTTCAAGCCTTGATTGAGGTGGGTGGCGGTTCCCATCGATTGCTTCGGAGCATCGGGAACCGCCACCCACCTTTTATCGCTCTGCAAAAAATTGCAAAAATCGCAATATTTTTCTGAAAACGCTATAGTTAAAGGTGAGTTTCTAAATCGAGACTTAGTTAAAGTGCCATCAATTCAAAGTCGAAAGAAGATCTCATGGCTAACCGAATTCGCCTTGCAGATGTGGCGAAACAAGCAGATGTTTCAACGGCTACAGTTTCGCGCGTATTAAACGACAAAAATTCCGTGGCATTAGAAACTCGGCAAGCAGTATTAACCGCTCTTGACCTGCTGGGCTACGAACGCCCCGAGCGTCTGCGCGAGCGCAATGGCGGATTGATCGGCCTAGTTCTTCCAGAACTCACAAACCCAATCTTCCCAATTTTTGCTCAATATCTCCAAGCCTCGATGGTCATGTACGACTACACTCCCCTCTTGGGAGCACACGAAGCAGGCGGAAGTACCGAAGATGCATACATAGACGCAATGCTCGAACAACACGTTGCTGGATTTATCTTCGTATCCGGTCTCCACGCAGACAGTACCGCTAGTCTCGATCGCTACCACCGAATCAGAGCACGCAATATCCCCTACGTTACGATTAACGGCCATAATCCCAATCTAGATGCTCCCGATTTCTCTGCCGACGATGCCTCAGCAGTTAATCAAGCCCTGCGCCACCTCATCTCCCAAGGCCATTCACGAATAGGACTGGCAACCGGTCAGCTTCGCTTTCTCCCCGCTCAGGCAAAATCAGATGCCTTTAAAGACGCTATGAAGGCTCTTCTCCCAGATACTTCTGCACCTCAAGCAAATACTTTGTTTACAGTCGAAGGTGGGTATGCAGCCGCTCAGGAGCTCATTGCTCAAGGCTGCACCGCAATCATCTGTGCTTCAGACGTCATGGCTCTTGGAGTAATCCGCTATTGTCACTCCGTTGGACTCGATGTGCCACGCGATATCTCGGTCGTGGGATACGACGATTCCCCATTTATCGCTTTCACGCATCCACCGCTAACTACCCTTCGCCAACCGGTTAAGGCAATCTGTGGAGCTGCCGTCACTACCTTACTTTCAATGATCAACGATCGCACCACCATAAGCAACCCAATGAAGTTTGCACCTGAGCTCATCGTCCGCGAGTCAACTGGCTTAGCACAAAGCAAATAAAATTGTGGTTCATGCCCAGTCGAAGAGCATGAACCACAACGAAAATCCGCACAGAGAACTGGTTACCTCAAGGTCAAAGTTCTTTTTCAAGACGCTAGAATAGAGCGTTAGTCAAAGCTTTACGGGCGGTCTTAACTAATTCTGTATGGATACCTACCACGTCGAATAACTCAATTAGGCGCTTTCGAACAGTTTCTCGTGCTTCCCCATCGGTATCACGGATAACATCGAGCAACCGCCCAAAAGCCGCATCCGGCCGCCCATAGGCCGTTTCTACATCCGCCGCATTCAGATGCTTATCGATCTCTCTCAGCGAGCAATCCCTAGCAGCCTCCAACACAGCTTGGGCTCCTTCTGAGCTGCCTTCCGGATTGATGAAATTAACTCGCTGCATAAGCTCAACCTGGCGCAAGGAAGTAAGTGCATCACTATCGCCTGGATTTTCTTTCAAAGCTTGAGAAAAAGCGGCGTGAGCTCCTTCTAGGTCTCCATTGTGTAGCGCGGTTTGACCCTCTTGGTGCAGTGGAGGTAGCTCAGGTTCAGGTTCCACATCGGAATCTTGCCCATCTAGCACCCCGGTGATCCCGTAGCCAGTGGCAGCTTCGAGCAACTTCGAAACGGTATTGTCGATTTCTTCACGTGCAGGCAAACCTTGGAAAAGTGGAATTGGTTGTCCTTGCAGCACAGCAACCGTCGCAGGTACACCGGTAATTCCGAACATCGAAGTTAGCTCGCGTTCTGAATCTGTCGAAATTAATCCAACCTGCACACGCCCCCGCAAGTTCTTTGCAATCTCTGAAAGCTGAGTGACCAAGGTTTGTGAGTTTTCAGAACGATCTGAGTGGAAAACAAATATCACCGGCAAATGCATCGAGTTTTTAAGGATCTGCTCAATGTTCTTGGACGTAACCTCAACGATGAAAGGTCCCGAAACCGTCGTCGGTGTTGCCTCAGCTACTCCTTCCGATCCTCCAGCATCAGTTACGCCAGTACCACGAGAAGTACCGGTGACCGATGTAGTTGGAGTTGAACGCAATGCGGATAGATCAACAGCGCCTCGCAATGAGCTTACAGAAAATCCTTCGTTCACGAATTAACCTTCTTTCGTTACAGCGAGCAAAGTGGGTACAGAAGCTCCCAATACCTTCACCGTCTTATCTTTAGCGTCCTTTGGCGGAACATAGAACGCCACCAGCACCGAATACTGTGCAACAACCGGCTTATCTACGTCAACCACTGCATTGTTTGCGTCTTGACTGAACATCGCACCGATATCACTTCGCAGTTTGACGATGGCACCCGGCTTCGTTTTATTCAGGTAAAGGCTGTAAGCCATTTCGTTAACGATCAACAAGCCACCGTCCTCAGTTGAAACCGCTTGGATTCCATGCGAGCCAGGAGCAAAGTTCGTCTGAACAGTACCGTTATCTGCAATCGCCTGAGCTAAGCTGTCTTGTTGCTTAGAAATCTGAGTAAAAAGCGGATCTCCGGCAGAAAAAGGAATCGACGTGATCTGGCGACTCTTGTTGTACTCAACATAACCGTTGATCACCGAGTTTGGATCCACTGCAAACTTGGTGGGGTCATCCACAAGTTTACCCGTCTGGTTCGAGAGGCTCGCCTTCAGCTTAGGAGCTTGAGCATCTGGGAAGATCTGAACCTGCCCCCACAGCTGATATTGCGCACGCGCATCTGTTTGTGACCACACCGTCAAAGATGGCAGGTTCTGCTGTTCAGTTGGAGCGGCAACCGTCATTAGAGTACGAGGAAATGCCGCGCCCGAGGACACAGGAACTGCTTTTTCGTCTACGACGACGGGAGGCATCTTGTAGCCGTCACCCAGAATCTTCTTCAATCGGTAACGTGCCTCGCGGTATTGGCGAATCGGTTCACCAAACCGATTCCCAAGTTTATTGACGTCAAGGGCAGCATCCGCCTCGGCAACATTTTTCTTCACCTCACCGGCTATTTTCTTGTATGAATCTTCAGAAATGATGATCTCAACCGCCTTAGATGCTGAAGGTGCAGGAGGTTCAAGGTTCGCAGAACAGGCCGACAACGCAAGCATAGCGGTAACTACACAGGCAAATATTTTCTTTTTATGCATTCTTCGAACCGCTTTCATTTCCATCTGTTCTGTGAGCAAAGGTCCATAAAGACTTCCAGTACTCGTCTTTTTTATCTTCGACCGACTCGGCTGATTCCTCCGATGCGCCTTCAATAGTGTTACCTTCAACTTCACCAGACTTGAGCAAAGTAGCTCCAGCCGATCCAGGTAGAGAATCAATTAATTCTTTATCCTCTTGTTCCTCAAGCTCAACGACCTTGAGAAGTACTCGGTCTTGGCTATTTAATTCACGCGAACGCAAAGTCTGTGAACGCAAAGTTCCTGGGATAATAATCGCGCCAAGTGCTCGATCGGTATGGCGAATCTGCAACTCCCGATCAGTTTCAGGACTTGCAATGTCACCCTTAAATGCTGGCAGGATCGATGTTTGAGCCTCGGCAAATTTCTGTTTTTGTTCACGACGACGAATCTGACGCTCACGCAGTTCTTTAAGTCGTGCTCGGTCTTGGCTATCACCAAGAAGCAGGAAGCCTCCCACTAATGCAACCAAAACGCCTATGAATACCCAAGGGATCGGGCTACTTGAGCTCTGCGCCCCAGACCACGAAAGCGTAACCTTCGGCGTCTTCCCAGAAAGGGTGCTAACCACTAGAGAACGGTCAAGACCCTGTGGAAGGCTGAAATCGACATGTGCTTTTCCTTCGGATTTGCCAGATTCTACCCATAGGTCAGATTGGGAAATATCAAATTCTCCCTTTGCCGCACGATCTTTATCCGAGGCGATAGCTTCCGGCTTTCCCTCGTGATTTTTTAGCTTAGCCTTATCCCAAGTCTCGAAACCCTCAACCTCTATTGCGGTTGAGTTGCCAACGTAAGCCTTAACGTCGTTAGAGTTTCCGATTCCCCAAACAATGGTTTCATCTGGAGCTTCAATATCGATACTCACCTTTTCATTTCCTAAATTGAGCACACCGGGAGAGGTAAAGACTAACGTTGAGTCATGAGATGCCGGGACAGTTAAAGACACCACTGAGTCAGAATCACGGAAAATCGTGGTAACAATCGTAACGACAGCAATGAGGATTCCAGCGATAGCTAGGACTATTCCAGCAATCTGTTTGATGGAAAATTCTTTCAATGTACTCTCAATTCGCAAGGAAACAACGGTCCGTGGCATATCCACTTCACTTAATTATAACGATTTGGCAACGATCTACCCTATCATTGTTTTCTAGTGATAATTCTAGCGAACTTACGTCCGCTTTATTCCTTACGTTTCGTGAGAAATTCGGGGTACGCTAGACGCATAACTTAATTTCACGGAGGTACTCTTGAACGACGAAACACCCTCGTTCCCGATCGTTATGCGCGGTTATGACCGTGCTCAGGTAGACGAAAAGATTGCTCAGCTCACCGATAATCTTGCCCAAACCCGCAACCACGTGGCGAATCTTGACTCTCAGATTTTGCGACTTTCTGGGCAACTTTCCCAAGCGCAGGCAAACTTGAAGGAAAACGACCGCCCTTCTTATGCAGGATTGGGAAGCCGAGTTGAGCGACTCCTTCGCTCAACTGAAGAACAAGCTCTTGATGTAATGACTCAAGCTCGCAGAGACGCGAAATTCATTATTGATTCAGCACACAAAAAGGCAGAAGGACTTCGCCTCGCTGCTGAAACCGAAAGCCAAGCACTACTTGCTTCTGCGCAAAAGGACGCTATGGATATTCGTAATCTTGCTTCGAACGACGCTCGTACTCGCACCGAGAATGCAGAGCAAACTAGCGAAGAAATGTTATCTTCCGCTCAGAGGGAAGCTGAGCGGATGAAAGAACAATCAGAAGCATCTGCTGCTCATACCCGTTCCGCTGCAGAGCATGAAACCACTCTTCTGCGCTCAGAAGTTCAAGACGAGGTAGCTCGTTTGCGTGCACAGACAGAACGTGACACCACGCAGATGCGCTCTGAGGCACAAACCTTTGCATCACAGATGAAGGCAAATGCTGAAGCTGAAGCTGCAGCGATGAAGACGGCGGCAGAGCTTGAGATTTCTGAGCTTAAGGCGCAGGTTGAGAACGAAGTTTCGAAGATGCGTACCGAGGCAGAAGAAGCGATCACAGCTCAAGCTAAAGAATCTGCTGAACGCCTAGCTGAGCAGGAGTCACGCTTACGCGAATCAGCTCATACCATGCTTGAGTCAGCAGAACTCGCAGCTCGCGAAGCCGAGCAACGCGTCGCTGAGGCCACTCAGCGAGCATCGCATTTGAACGATACTTCCTCGCAAAAATCTTTGGCCATTATTTCCGAAGCTGAAGAAGAAGCAAAGCGAATTCTTGATGCCGCAAATGAAGAAGCAGCTCGAATCCGTAAAACGGTAGAAGAAGAAACTCAGCAGATGCGGAAGTCTGCTGATGACCACATTCGCTCTTTGGAAGATCAGCGCAATAGTTTAACTTCCTACCTCGACGATATTCGTTCTCTACTCAGTGGCTCCACCTCCTCGCTTGCACTCGGTGAAATCATCAAGAACGCCGAACAAAACGATGAGGAGCCCAGCGGCTTGGCATCTGAAGTCGAATCAAACTAAATACGGATTCTAGCAATGAATATCTAACGGGTCTCCCAGAGGTTTGCGGTTTCGATACCACGCATTGCTACGAGCCTTAATCCTGCTGGTGGGGTCGCATGTGCAACGACACATGCGACCCCACCGTACTAGTCACCAGCCACTCTAGTTCGTGGTAGCTTCGTAAAATTCTTTGAGGATTTCTGCCAGTTCAGTTGGTTTTTCATCAGCCGTAAAATGACCGGCTTCGTCGATCTCAATAATCCGTGGATGTTGTGCTCGCAAGGCAATATTCATTAAAGACTCCAAAGAGCACGTGACATCCTCTGAACCACGAATCAAATAAACTGGTCCATCAACCAATGAGGGAGCATCCAAGCGGTCCAAGCGAGCACCCATCGCTCGTTGAATCCACGCTAATGACTTATCAGGAAGTGCACGGAATCGCTTATCGAGGTCCTCGCGAATCTCGCTAGATGTTTCCTTCGCAAGCATCGTGGTGGTCCAATCTTTCACAGTGTCATAACCGTGCCCAGCCTCTGCCTTCTGCGCAGCATCTTCACGGAATGCCTTTCGGTCAGCGTCATCTGCGGTAATGTTCGTATCCATTAGAGCAAGACCAGCAACATAAGCTGGGAAAGTGCCTACAAAATCTGCTGCTACAGACCCACCCATCGATAGCCCACCGATCGCAACTTTGCGGATCCCAAGGTCATCTAACAATTCTTTAATTGCTTCAGAAAATGCTGGGATCGACGGTGATCCATCTCCAAATTCCTCACCCGAAGGTGAGTCACCAAATCCAGGCGCATCAACAGTTAAAATATCAATGTCACCCAATTGATCACGCACACTGTTCCACATTGATGAATCAAGTGGCAGGGCGTGAAGCAATAGAAGCGGGAGATCTGATTCAGTTCCAGTACGTTTATATGCGAGTTTAGCCATGACTCGAACTTATCACTGTCCCACCCAGATTCATCGAATTTTCCCGACGGCGAACCTTTGTACAATCAAACATCAGAACCACCGAAGCGTAGCGCTAATTAGCGACGTCGCCCTCGTGCATTCCAGCAACCAGAGTGCCAATGTCTACGATCCCGAGCCCCAGCTTCGGCACCAAACCAGCCTTCTTCGGTCCACGCAACAACGTGGGATTCACCGATGGAGATTGTGCCATTACATCCCGGACAAAGATACACTTTCTGCCCGCTTCTAATCTGATGTACTTTGTACTCAAGTCCATCTGTACCGATTTCACGATGAGTGTAGCCCATCAATCTTTCGGTGTTCAGCGCGGGAACCTCCCGCTGGTATTTGCGCGAGGAGCGCATCAGAACAGCCGATCCTCAGGATTATCAAGACCACGCATGAAGTCATAATCCAGTACGAGGCATTCGATGCCACGGTCTTCAGCCAGGACACGAGCCTGAGGTTTAATTTCTTGCGCAGCAAAAACACCACGAAGAGGTTGAAGAGTTGAATCCCGACCAAGATATTCAAGGTATCGCGTCAACTGCTCGACCCCATCAATTTCTCCACGCCGCTTGACTTCCACTGCAACGTAGTACCCTTGGGAGTCAACAACCATGAGGTCAACGGGACCGATCGGCGTCGGATATTCGCGACGCACCAATCGGGTACCTGCACCAATGAGCGAAACCTGTTCGGCCAGTAATTTTTGAAGGTGAGCTTCTACTCCATCTTTCACAAGACCAGGCTCTTCCCCGAAAGTCTGCTCGTGATCCGAATGCACTTCAAAAAGTCGAACAACTAGCCTATCGTTCGTCTTACGATGTTCAACATCCCAAACTTCGACTACACCCTGGTGGGTTTCATCGTCGTCAGGAAGCCGTACCGAAAGATTGCACGGAGCGCTCATCCAGTTCAGTGGCTTATATGATCCGCCGTCAGAATGGATCAAAACGGAACCATCAGCCTTGATCATAAGTAATCGGGTTGCTGGTTCAAGGTGCGCGTCTAAACGACCCGAATAATCAACAGAACAGTCGGCGATAACTACTCGCACGAAAAGGTCACCTCAGTTTTAAGTAGATTAGCGATCAGATGAGCGTTGTGACTCTACCACAACCATGATTTCGTCTGAATCAACAGTAACAAATCCTCGACTAGTGAGGATCTCCTGCTCTTGTCCAGACGAGAGTGTAAATCGCACACTCCCAGGTTGCAGTATTGCCAGCAACGGAGTGTGGCCAGGAAGAATACCTAGCTCACCATCCGCCGCTGGAACAACAGCATCCGTCACTTCCCCTTCGAAGAGGATTCCAGACTTTGCTACTACTTGAAGCTTCATCAGCGGGTTTCCTGCTGAATCTTGTGCCAAGCCTTCTCGATATCGTCGATACCACCGATATTGAAGAATGCCTGCTCAGGAACATGATCATATTCGCCGTCACAAATGCGCCGGAACGCTTCAACTGTTTCTGCGATTGGCACAGTTGAACCTTCAACACCGGTGAACTTCACTGCGGTGTAGGTGTTCTGAGACAGGTACTGTTCGATACGACGAGCGCGTGCAACCGTGACCTTGTCCTCTTCAGAAAGTTCATCTACACCAAGGATCGAGATAATATCTTGAAGTTCTTTATTCTTCTGGAGAATCTGTTTGACGCGGGTTGCGGTCTCGTAGTGATCCTTACCGACGTACTGTGGGTCAAGGATTCGCGACGACGAAGCCAACGGATCCACAGCAGGGTATAGACCACGCGAAGCAATATCACGTGAAAGCTCAGTGGTTGCATCCAAGTGAGCAAAAGTCGTTGCTGGAGCCGGATCGGTGTAATCGTCGGCTGGCACGTAAATTGCTTGAAGCGAAGTAATGGAATGACCACGGGTCGAGGTGATTCGTTCCTGGAGTGCACCCATTTCGTCTGCGAGGGTCGGTTGGTAACCGACAGCCGAAGGCATACGACCTAGCAGTGTCGAAACCTCAGAACCCGCCTGGGTAAAGCGGAAGATATTATCAATAAACAGCAGAACGTCTTGGTTCTGCACATCGCGGAAGTATTCCGCCATGGTCAAACCAGATAGTGCGATACGCAGACGAACCCCTGGTGGTTCGTCCATCTGACCAAAGACTAGCGCGGTCTTTTCTAGAACTCCGGCGTCTTCCATTTCCCGGATAAGATCGTTACCTTCGCGAGTGCGTTCTCCAACACCAGCAAATACGGAAACGCCACCGTGATCCTGGGCAACGCGCTGAATCATTTCTTGAATCAGAACGGTTTTGCCAACACCTGCACCACCGAATAGACCAATCTTTCCACCCTGGACATATGGGGTGAGAAGATCGATAACCTTGATTCCGGTTTCGAACATCTTAGTTTCTGGTTCGAGTTCGTCGAAGTGAGGAGCCTTGCGGTGAATTGGCCAGCACTCGGTAACCTCGAGCTTCTCGCCGTCTTCAAGGTTCAAGCACTCACCAATAACGTTGAATACGTGACCTTTGGTTACATCACCAACAGGAACGGTGATTGGCTGTCCAGTATCAATAACAGTTGCACCACGGACCAAACCGTCGGTCGGCTTCATCGCGATAGCACGGATGATGTTATTTCCGAGGTGCTGAGCAACTTCCAAGGTCATCGAGAACTTAGATTCAGCTTCGCCCTGGCCTGAAAGATCAATTTCAGTGGTGAGAGCGTTGTTGATTTCAGGCAAAGCGTCTGGTGGGAACTCGATATCCACAACAGCACCAACAACCTGCACCACACGCCCGGTGGAGACTTTCTGTGTTTCTTCTACGGCGGTCATTGTTTCTTCCTTTGTATTTCCCGGCAACCGGGCTAGATTGACGGGACTACTTACCTAGCGCATCAGCGCCAGAAATAATCTCAGTAATTTCTGTTGTAATTTCTGCTTGACGTGCGTTGTTAGCAAGTCGGGTGTACTTCTCGATGAGTTCTTTAGCGTTATCCGTTGCGGAGTGCATTGCCTGCTGACGAGCCGCAAGTTCTGCTGCCGCGGACATAAGCATCACTGAATGGATTCGTTGAGCTACATACATTGGCAACAATCCATCAAAGACTTCCTGGGCGGAAGGCTCAAACTCATACAATGGAATTGTCTCGTCTTTGACGGTATCGTCGTCGGCATCCACAACTTCGAGTGGAAGCATGCGTCGAATCTGAACCACCTGGGAAACCATCGAAACGAACTGGGTAGATACTAAGTGAAGCTCGCTTACCCCGCCTTCATCAGCCGAAGCGAGGAACAAGTCCAAGAATGTTTGCGCGATTTCTGATGAAACCTCATCGCTCGGTTTATCCGATTCACCGGTCCAAGATTTAATGACCGGCACTCCCCTGAAGCGGTAATAGGATTCACCACGACGTCCAGACACAAACAGAATAGGTTCCTTGCCTTCAGTGCGAAGCTCAGCCATGAGGTTGTCCGCTTCACGAAGCACAGAGGAGGAATACGCCCCTGCCATGCCTCGATCTGACGTAACAACGAAAACCATGACTCGGTTCGTATCAGTTCGCTTGGACACCAGCGGATGATCCGCATGTGCATGTGCCGCAACCGTCGCAATCGATTTCGTCAGAGCACGCGTATATGGATCTTGACCGAGCGCACGGTCTCGAGCCTTGCCAATTCGAGAAGCCGCAATGAGCTCCATCGCACGGAAGACTTTTTCGAGTGTGGCTGTAGCCTTGATCTTTTGTTTATAAATACGCTGTGTACCGGCCACGATTACCCTCGCTTCGCACGAACGATCTGTTCTTGAGATTTCTCAACATCTACGTCGGATCCAGCTTGCATTTCCGTATCAACGGTTGCGAGGAACGACTGCTGGAATTCTTCAACGGCTACGCGTAGCGCATCTTCCGTATCCGATTCCAGCTTGCCAGTCTCAGCGATCGTGGTGAGCACGGATGTATTACGACGAAGGTGGTCAAGCATTCCTTCTTCGAAAGCGTGAACGCGCTCAACGGGAACTTCGTCAAGATACCCTTTAGTACCAGCCCAAACGGAAGCCACTTGGTCCTCAACTGCGTATGGTGTGTACTGAGGTTGCTTCAAAAGCTCCATCAAACGTACGCCACGAGCGAGCTGGCGTTGGGTCGCGGCATCAAGGTCAGAAGCAAACATTGCAAATGCTGCCTGTGCGCGGTACTGAGCCAAAGTAATCTTTAGCGTACCCGCAACCTTCTTCATCGCCTTAATCTGAGCGTCACCACCAACTCGAGAAACCGAAATGCCAACATCTACAGCTGGGCGCTGGTTCGAGTTGAACAAATCGGACTGCAAGAAGATCTGACCGTCGGTAATCGAAATGACGTTGGTCGGAATGTAGGCCGAGACATCGTTCGCCTTGGTCTCGATGATTGGAAGACCAGTCATCGATCCTGCACCGTATTCATCTGAAAGCTTTGCACAACGCTCCAGCAAACGAGAATGTAAGTAGAAAACGTCACCTGGGTAAGCTTCACGACCTGGTGGACGACGAAGCAGAAGCGAAACCGCTCGGTATGCTTCAGCCTGCTTGGAAAGATCATCAAAGATAATGAGGACGTGCTTACCTTGGTACATCCAATGCTGACCAATTGCAGAACCGGTGTAAGGAGCAAGGTACTTGTATCCTGCCGAATCCGAAGCTGGAGATGCCACGATCGTCGTATATTCCAATGCTCCTGCACGCTCGAGCGTTGCGCGCACGGAAGCAATTGTGGAACCTTTTTGACCAATCGCTACATAAATGCACCGAACCTGTTTATTAGGATCACCGGATTCCCAGTTAGCCTTCTGGTTCAAAATGGTGTCAATAGCCAGAGCCGTCTTGCCAGTCTTACGGTCACCAATGATTAGCTGGCGCTGCCCACGCCCAACCGGGATCATGGCATCAATAGCCTTAATACCCGTCTGAAGTGGCTCATGAACCGACTTACGCATCATTACACCTGGTGCCTGAAGCTCCAGTGCACGACGCTCGTCGATATCCTTAATTTCACCCAAGCCGTCAATTGGTTCACCAAGTGGGTCAACAACGCGCCCTAGGTAGCCCTCTCCGACTGGAACAGAAAGAACTTCACCTGTGCGTCGAACTTCCATTCCCTCTTCAATACGAGAGAAATCGCCAAGAACAACAACACCAATTTCGTGCTCTTCTAGGTTCATCGCCAAACCTAGTGTTCCGTCTTCAAATTTCAACAGCTCGTTCGCCATTGCCCCTGGTAGACCTTCTACTCGGGCAATGCCATCTGCTGTGAGGGTTACATGACCAACCTCTTCGTTGGCAGCCTTTGGTGGCTCATAGGAGCTCACAAAGGAGTCCAACGCAGCCCGGATCTCATCCGGCTGGATGGTAAGTTCAGCCATTAATCTTCCTTCGCTCGAAGCGGTTTTCACCGCAAGAATTTATTTAACGTTATTTAGAGAAAACTGCTTTGACGTCAGCAATACGGCTGGCCAAAGTTCCATCGATAACGTCGTCTCCAATATGGATGCGCAACCCACCAATAACTGCTGGGTCAAGTGCAATATGCAACTTGACATCCTTCTTGTAAAAATTAGACAAGATTAAACGCAGGCGTTCTTCTTGTTCGCTTGTTAATGGGATTGCCGATGTTACCGCAGCAACAAGGTGCTTTCCGCGCTCTGAGGCAATCACAATGTAATCAGTGATTAGACGGCTCAAAGTGTTCTTCTCGGCCCCTGAAACGGAACGAGCCAGCAGCGCTTGAGTGTATGGATTAAGATTTCCAAATACTCTGCGCATGAGATCGGTTCGCGCCGACGCCGGGTAGGTAGAATCCTGAAGCGCCACACGTAGTGTGCGCTCACGTTTAAGCAATCGAAGCGACTGATAAAGTTCTTCTTCAGTTTTGCTTAACAAACCTTCTTTTTCTGCGCCGATCAGAATCGTCTGAACACCAAGATTTTCGAGTGCCTTGAGTAAATCTCCTTTTTCAGCCCAGCGCTCGCGCACCAGTCCGTGGAGAAGCTCAAGCACCTGAGCCGAAATCTTCTTAGCGAAAATATCGTTTACTAGGTTGAGTCGATCATCTATGTCGCGAGAAGCATCTTCGAGTGCAGATAGAACAGCGGAGTTGCTTCGCACCACGTCAGCAACCGAGAACACTTCCCAGCCCATTTCGATAGGATTTCCTTGCCCGTCATGGAGAAGGGCTTCCCACGTACTAGCAACTCGAGTCAATGCAGCTTCACTTCTCGAACGCATCAGACCTCCTGCGCCGCAGCTGGTTCTGACTTCACCATCGATGTTTCTAGTTCATCTAGGAAACGATCGATAACACGCGAAGCGAGTTCCGAATCGGTAACGGATTCACCAATGATTCGTCCAGCAAGTTCAGTTGCGAGTGCACCGACGTCGGAGCGAAGAGCCCGTGAAGCAGCTTCAGTATCAGCCGAAATACGTTGTTTAGCGGTATCAACGATTGCTGCCGCTTCGTCCTTCGCCTTGACCTGAGCGTCAACAACAATCAACTTGGCGTTCTCTTGTGCCTTTTCACGAATTTCAGCGGCATCGCGATGAGCCTGAACGACTTCGTCTTGCAGATCTTGACGTTCCTCAGCGATCTCTTTACGTGCGATTTCCGCTGCTTGAAGACCTTTTTCAATCTTCTCAGAACGCTCGTCTAACATTGCCGAGAACGACGGCCATGCAAACTTATAAACGGCTAGTGCAACAACAACAAAGGCCAACGTTCCCCAAATAAGGTCAGGAAGGGCGGGAACAACAACCGAAAAAGAACCGTGTCCGCCACTACCCGATGCGAGAATCGTCGAATTTACCATAGTGATCACGCAGCGAAGATGAAGCCGGCCGCAAATCCGATAAGACCGAGTGCCTCAGCAAATGCAATGGAGAGGAACATGTTAACGCGAAGGAAGCCCTTCAACTCAGGCTGACGAGCAGTTGCTTCCTGGTTCTTGGCGCCAATAAGGCCTACACCAATTCCTGGACCAATTGCAGCGAGACCATAACCGATGGTGGCGATGTTACCAATCATGTGGTTCTTTTCCTTTTCTATTGAGATTCTCAGTGTTCTGAGATCGATAATGAAATGTAGGCTGCTGCAAGCATCGCGAAGATGTACGCCTGAAGCGCGCCAACAAAAAGCTCGAAGATTACGAAAATAATTCCTCCGAGAAGTGTGAGAGTACCGAATCCAATTCCCATTACGCTTGAGAACTCGAAGTAGAAGAAGTGGGTTCCCAAAAAGCAGAGGACTAGGAGGAAGTGCCCAGCCATCATGTTTGCTAAAAGTCGGATCGTTAGGGTGATTGGACGAAGGATGAACGTTGAAAGAAATTCAAGCGGAATCATCAACACATACAGTGGTTTTGGTACACCTGCGGGCATAAGTTGGTGCTTGAAGAATGCTAACCCTTGAGTTCTGATACCGGCCACAATAAACGCAAAATAAGCTACGAGCGCGAAAATCAATGGCATTCCTACCAGAGAGGTTCCTGCGATCTGCAAGCCAGGGATAACTCCTGTGATATTCATGAATAAAATACCAAGGAAGATGGTCATTAGTAAGGGCTGATAGCGTCGTGCTTCTTCTTCACCGATAATTTCATGACCGATTTGCACCCGTGAGAAGTCGAGGAGACTTTCCATTGCACTCTGCGCACGACCCGGAACCAGCTTGGCTCGCTTTGAATAAAGGACAAGCAAAACAACCAAAACGGCGACGGCTATGAGACGTACCATCAAGATACGGTTAATCTCAAACGGAGTACCTGCGAAAAGAAACGGTGCTGGATTAAATTCGTGATCAAGGGTAGGAGCTTCGAACCCACCGTCGCTCGAAGTAGCGAATATCGGCAATGTAGCAAGACTTAATAGCAGGTTCACTATCCAGGCATTCCTATCTTGAAAAGTTAGTGCAAAGAAGATTCGTCCACGGGAACGAGTTTCGAATGAAAATTCGTTATTTCACACGTAGCACCTTGCGATAATACTTTACCGCAGTTTCGAGGTTTCAACCAAGACCGTGCGGAAATTAGTCCTAGATCATTTACCCCCTATTAATACTCCTAATATTCGACCGGATCGGAGTTAAATTCAAAGTCCGGACCAGGCTGCTTCATCACCAAAACTGAGCTAATCAGGAGAGAAAGAATCAGCGCACCAGCAAAGCCCACAAGCATCGCACGGAGGTCTACAATTGCCCACAATCTCGCATAACTTATGACTATTGCTAGCAAAACCAACTTCACGACGAAGAGCGAAGCGGTAACGAAACCTTGATATTTGGGTTGCTTTTTCCCCGCACGTAGATAAAAACCCCACGAAATTAGGTTTGACAAAGCTACGACGAAAATCCCTAGCGTAGCGCTCAACCCTGAACTACCGCCAGAATAAATATAGGAAAAAAGTCCCACAGCAATCCCGATAGTCAACAAGATTGCAACATCCCATTTCATCACCGATGAAATTATTTGGTCTGCATTTTTTCGCTGCCCCGGAACCAGTTCCTTACGACGAAACTTCACCACGTTTGCGTAGCCTCCTCGATAGCACGTGACGCGGCCGCGCCGGCGTCGATAGTTGACGAGCGGTAATAACGACGGCGACGACGATCGCTATCAGGATCCCTGGGAAAATAATCGGGTACGGGTAAACGACGTAGGCAACCGCCGAAAACGATGCCACTGCCGTCCACATATAAAGCACAAGGACCGCAGCACGATGGGAATGACCGCGGCGAAGCAAACGATGATGGAGATGCCCGGCGTCGGCCTCAAAAGGTGACTTTCCTTGACGAACGCGCCGTAAAACAGCCCAAACCATGTCGATCAACGGAATGACCAAAATCAGTGCAGGAACCAAGATTGGCATATAGGCGGGTACAGCAGTTCGGCTGTTTACGTGCATCGGATCAATTTGCCCGGTGACCAAGATACTCGCACCGGCAATCACCGCACCTAGCATCAGTGCACCTGAGTCCCCCATGAAAATGCGAGCTTGATGGAAATTATGGGGCAGGAATCCGATACAGATCCCGACTAGACCTGCGACGACGGCGGTAGCCACCGAAGTATAGTCACCTGGTGAAGACGCACGAGTCAGGAAGTAGGCATAACCGAAGAAGGCAAGTGCTGCGATGCCAACCACGCCGGCTGCCAAACCGTCAAGCCCATCAATAAAGTTCACCGCGTTAGACACCATTACCACTACGATGATTGTGGCAAATAAGGTTAGACGCTGAGAGCCAACAGTTAGACCTAGGAAAGGCACCGAAATCAATTGCACGCCAAACCATGCCATAGCGCCGGCTGCCAAGATTTCACCAGCCAGCTTCGCATACCATCGCAATTCCCAGATGTCGTCAATGACGCCGATAAAGCACATAGTTCCGGCGCCAAGTAAAATTCCCCAGGCACCCGAGTTAGCGCTAAATGCCGAACGAAGATACGGAATTTGTGCTGCAAGGAGGAAAGAAACAACCAGTCCCAAGTACATTGCCACTCCACCGAGGCGCGCAATAGGAACTTCGTGCACGTCGCGTCCACGAATCTTGGTGATTGCACCGGTTGTTAGAGCAATATGGAGCACTAGGGGCACCAAAAGGTAAGTCACCGCTGCAGACAAAACCATTATGAGCAGGTAGACCCTCACGGCAACACCTGCACGTCAGTTGCGGATTCAAGCTGTTCAATTGAGAGCGCACCCAATCGAATTAATTGTGGTTGGCGTGGACTCTCAAGTACGAATTTCACGATGGTTGACGGTGTGCCTCCGCCTGTACAACCGCCGTCTAAATACGTGCTCACAGCTTCCCCAAGTTGCTCAATCGCCTGTGAAATGGTGTTTGCAGGAGGATTTCCCGTCTTATTCGCACTAGTCACTGCAAGCGGACCGGTTTTCTCCAAAAGTTTCAACGCAACTGGATTATCCGGCATGCGCAATGCGACGGTGCCATGGGTTTCACCCAAATCCCAACCAAGGTTTTCCTTCGCTGGCAAAATGATCGTCAACGCACCTGGCCAAAATACTTTCATGAGTGCAACAGCTTCGTCCGGTACCCAAGAGGCAAGCGAACGAGCCTGTTCGGCGTCATGGACCAAGACTGGAGGAGGCATCTGCCGAGTACGCGACTTGGCATTTAACAGAGCCGTGATAGCATCAGCGTTAAATGGATCAGCACCGATCCCATAAACCGTATCGGTGGGAAGGCAGACGACGGCGCCCGCCTGTAAAGCTTCGTCGGCTCGAATAATTCCTTCGGAAAGAGATTGGGCCTGCGAACAGTCATAGATTTCCATTTTGCCTCCGCATACTTTTCACCATCATTCTACCTAGAATTTGTTACAGATTAACCCACCTATCGGTGCCTTTTTGAGGTCATTCACCTTCTTACCCGAGAAGAGCAAGCTCATTACCCCGATCCATCTATTTTCGAGCCCAGAGCCACCGATCGGAACCGTTATAATCTTGACCGGTTCCACATTTACGGAAGAAATGGCTCGCATAGTCACGCAATACTTTTCCCTGCTCGTCGGCATGCTCCATAATGAATAAGCCGTCTGTTTTCACTAGGGTGGCAACATGGTCAATGAGTTTTTCGGGAAATTCGAGGCCATCTTCCCCACCCCCAAACAGGGCCATTGAAGGGTCTGCCAGTACTTCTTCCGAAAGTTTGTGAGTTGCAGGTACGTAGGGAGGATTAGAGACGACGACGTCGTACCCAGTTCCAGCAGGATCGTTGAAGTCGAGTGCGTTTCCGTGAACGAGCCTAACCCTGCCACCATATCGTTTGTTGTTCTGCTCGATCGAAGCAAATGCGGTTTTGCTGAGTTCCACTGCGCTCACATCGGCGTGCGGAACTTCAGTAGCAATTGCAATCGCGATGGCTCCCGAGCCGGCGCATAGATCAACCACCCGCGGATGCTCAACCCCGCTTTGAATAAGTTTTTGCAATTCGTCTATCGCCGCCTGCGCAACTAATTCGGTTTCCGGTCGGGTGATGAAGACGCCAGGTCGCGATTCGAGTTCTAGGAACCGGAACCACATTTTACCAATGATGTGTTGAAGTGGAACTCGTTGTGCGCGACGCTCAATGGCGTCATCGTACATGGCTAGCTGATCAGAATCGGGCGTTTCTGACGCAAATGGAACGCGACCAAAGCTGTATTCCGCTAGTTCTTTAGCATCATGGGTAGCACTAGCAACGCCCGCCTGCATCAACAGGTCAACGCTGTTCTTATAGATATCGTTCCAGATCACTGTTCTGTGGCGTTTTGTAGGCGCTCAGATTCATCCATTTCCCTAAGAGAATTAATCACGGATTCCAGATCACCGTTAAGCACAGCGTCAAGATTATGTGCCTTGTATCCGGTGCGGTGATCGGAGATACGGTTTTCAGGGAAGTTGTAGGTACGCACACGCTCCGAACGGTCAACAGTACGTACCTGAGAACGACGAGCGTCTGCTTCAGCTGCTGCTTGTTCATCTAGTTGCTTTTGACGAAGTCGCGCACGTAAGACGCGCATTGCAGATTCACGGTTCTTGATCTGAGATTTTTCGTCTTGCATCGAAACCGTGATGCCAGTCGGAAGGTGGGTAATACGTACGGCAGAATCCGTGGTGTTAACGGACTGCCCACCTGGTCCTGACGAACGGAAAACGTCAATTCGCAGATCGTTATCGTTGATCTCAATTTCGCCGGGATCATCCACTTCAGCAAAAACAAGAACTCCGGCTGCTGAGGTGTGAATTCGTCCCTGTGTTTCGGTCACCGGAACACGTTGGACACGGTGAACACCCGCTTCGAACTTGAGGTGAGCCCATACACCCTCAGCAGGGTCTTCTGGAACAGATTTTGCTTTAACAGCCATCTGGACATCTTTATATCCACCGAGATCAGTAGTTGTAGCAGAGAGGATTTGGGTAGCCCAGCCCATTGATTCTGCATAACGCTGATACATCCGAAGAAGATCACCCGCAAAGAGCGCGGATTCTTCGCCACCTTCTCCTGCTTTAACCTCCAAAATAGCATCTCGCAAATCATCAGGATCACGAGGAATTAAGGCGTCGCGCAAATCGCTTGCCGCGGAAGTTGCTATTTCTTCGAGACGTGGGATCTCAGAAGCAAAAAGTTCACCGTCTTCCCCACCCATCTCAACGATTTCGCGGGTTTCATCGAGATCACGTTGAGCTTGCTCCCATTTCTGGTATCGCCCAACAACTCGACCTAGTTCAGCATAACGCCTTCCTAAGGAACGCAACTTATCTGGATTCGCCAGCACCTCTGGAGAAGACATCTGCATTTCGATGTCCTTATGCTCCGCGACCATCGCTACCGCTGCCGGAAATTTCTCCATTATTACTGTCTCATCCCTTGTTGTGTTCATTAGTAAAATTAGGCAAAATCCGAGCGTATTTTGCCCATAAATAGACCGAACGCCGGTACTCATACAGTACCGGCGTTCGAAAGACTTGCTACTTGGTGCGCTTACCGAAGCGAGCCTCGAAGCGTGCAACGCGTCCACCGGTGTCCAGAATCTTCTGCTTACCGGTGTAGAACGGGTGGCATGCCGAGCATACATCGACGCGCAACTCTTCTCCACCAATGGTAGAGCGGGTTTCGAATTCGTTACCGCAGGTGCAGGTAACGCTAATCGTTTCGTATGTAGGGTGGATTCCCTGCTTCATTTTTACTCCTTGGATCGTTTAACGCCCTGGGTCCACAACGCACTTTCCCTATACGAACAGGGCTAAGATTGCCGAAGCAGCGAGGTGGTGAACCAGAAGCCGACG
Organism: Arcanobacterium ihumii; assembly: GCF_900604515.1. Taxonomy (GTDB): domain Bacteria; phylum Actinomycetota; class Actinomycetes; order Actinomycetales; family Actinomycetaceae; genus Arcanobacterium_A; species Arcanobacterium_A ihumii. The sequence continues at coordinate 87,810 of NZ_UWOS01000003.1, forward strand.
CTATATTTAATCACTTTTCAGCGAACAATGCCATAGACGTGAGCAAGTGCTCAGTCGGCATTATTCTGCATACCTCGAACGATAGAAACCAAGAATTCCTTGTTGGATTCCGTCTTGCGGAGGCGGTTGAGCAAGTAATCGGAAGCTTCTTGCACGTCAAGGGTTCCGAGCGCGCGACGCAGGTGCCATACGATTTGGAGCTCTTCGTTGGAGAACAACTGCTCTTCGCGGCGAGTACCCGATGCATTGACGTCCACAGCTGGGAAGATACGACGATCTGCCAACTGGCGGGAAAGCCGCAGTTCCATATTGCCGGTACCCTTGAATTCTTCGAAGATCACTTCATCCATCTTCGATCCGGTTTCAACCAGAGCAGACGCGATAATCGTTAACGAGCCACCGTTTTCAATGTTACGAGCAGCACCAAAGAACTTCTTTGGCGGGTAGAGAGCAGCAGCGTCAACACCGCCGGACAGGATACGCCCAGAAGCCGGAGCTGCCAGGTTGTACGCACGTGAGAGACGAGTGAGGGAATCAAGCAAGATAACGACGTCTTGACCAAGTTCAACCAAGCGCTTCGCACGCTCAACTGCAAGTTCTGCCACGATAGTATGATCTGATGCTGGGCGATCAAAGGTCGAAGCGATAACTTCTCCCTTGACGAGTCGCTGCATATCGGTAACTTCTTCAGGACGCTCGTCAACGAGAACAACCATTAGATGCACATTTGGATCATTCTTTGCGATTGCCATTGCTAGCTGCTGCATAACTACCGTCTTGCCCGCTTTTGGCGGGGAAACGATCAAACCACGCTGTCCCTTACCAATTGGAGCTACCAAATCAACGATTCGCGTGGTCAAAGCGTTCTGGGTGGTCTCCATGCGCAACATATCTTGCGGGTAGAGCGGAGTAAGCTTGTTAAACTCGGGCCGTTTTGCGCTATCTTCTGGCGATAGACCATTAATTGCGGTGACTTCGACCAGCGGATTGTACTTGTGTAGGCGCTGACCACGGCGAGGGTTGCCTTCGGTTACCGAACGAACTGCACCTGCAACGGCATCTCCCCTGCGCAGACCATACTTCTTAATAATCTGCTGCGATACATAAGCGTCGTTCTTCCCAGGGAGGTATCCACCAGTACGAAGGTAGGAGTTGGTGCCGGAAACATCCAGAATTCCAGCAACCGGGATCAGCACTTCTTCATCACTGACTTCGTCTTCAACGTCATTGGCGTCGCTACGCGAATTGTTAACCGCGCCATCGCGGCGATTGCGATTTCGATTATTTTCGCGACGGTTGTTGCGATTACGTTCGCGGCGATTGCGATTACGGCTACGTGGGTTATCGTCGTCACCCTCGGTATCGCGTTGCTGTTCAGCAGCACGACGCTCCGCAGCTTCTCCCAATGCTGCTAAGGCCGCCTCTTTTTCCTCTGCGGAAAGCTCTTCGGCTTCACCGTGGTTGCGATTTCGGCGTACCTGCGTGGCTTCCCGATCGTTTTGACGGTTGCGATTACGGCTACGCTTAGGCAGGTCGGCAACGATGTTTTCGGTTCCTTCCACAGGAGTCGACGCCGAATGTTCATTTTTCTTTGCAGAGCTACCCACCTGCTTGGAAGACTTCTCAATTTTCGCTGGGCGTTCTTGACTTTGAGTCGAACGCGCTTGGGAAATAGCAGCAATGTAGTCTGCTTTGCGTGATTTCGGCGCCATCTTGATTCCCATAGATGCCGCAATTTGCTTCAATTCAGGCAGAAGCTTAGTTGCCAGTGAACCGCTGGACTTGGTGGAGGTTTCGCTCACGAGGTTCCTTCCCCGGGTACCACATTTGGTACGTTGTTCGTTTGATACTGAGCCTCGGAAATATCACGAGGAAAATACGAGTAGACAGAAAAATGAAGCACGCATACTACACACGCAATGCCAAAAGTTGAGCCGCTAAATAGAGATAAGTAGCGCAACATATGATCGATTGGTAGAACCAAACAACTGCTGTCTGGTGTTTATACTACACGCTACCATTTCACTTATGAAACTCTGGAGTTTCGATTGTGTTGTACCTCTACCCTATTCGGATTCGTCTACAAGGTAAGCACCGTGTACTTGTTTTGAATTTACTACGTGAAATCCCTGTTCACCAACGATTCTTGCCATATTTTGATCGATTTTTGCAAAAACTAAGATCGTCGGACCCGCCCCGGAAATCACGGCCGGCCAACCAGCGTTTCGCAGAGCTTTAAGCATTGCCGCACTCCGAGGCATGGAATCGGCCCGATAATCTTGATGCAATTTATCCTCAGTTGCATCGAAGAGAAGCTCAGGACGATGCTCCAAAGCGTGAACAAGCAAGGCCGTTCGTGAGGCATTAAAGGAAGCGTCTCCATGTGGAACCGCACTTGGCAAAACAGATCGTGCCTCAGACGTTGCCAAAATTTCGTTTGGGATCAATAATGACGTGTGCACATCTGGGCGGATTCCTAATTTAGTGGTCCGTAGTTCTTCTCCAGCGTTCCATGACAGCGTTGCTCCTCCATAAATAGCAGGTGCAGCGTTGTCTGGATGACCTTCGAAACGAGTTGCAAGGCGCAACATAGTTACTTCATCAAGCGCTTCTGGACGGTCAACTAGACCTTTAACCAACATCAGCGCAGCCACAACTGCGGCAGCTGAGGATCCTAAGCCACGTCCTTGAGGAATCTTATTTCGGCACACAAGTTCGATGCCTCCGCCAGGAACTCCCAGCCACTCCATTGTGTTCTTCATGGTCTGAATAATAAGGTGGTTTTCATCGCGTGGAAGCGTTTGTGACCCCTCGCCTAGGATAACTACGCGCGAAGTGCCCGTAGTTAGAGTGGCGGCAACTTCATCCCAAAGGTCGTGGGCGATACCCATTGAGTCAAATCCAGGGCCTAGATTTCCCGACGTAGCTGGAACACGAACGCGCGCATGGTTATTAATCAAACGCATGGAGATATCGACCTTTCACATTTTTGGAAAGTTAATGCAACAGAGCTGGCGCAACACCGTAGATGCCACACCCGTCACAATCCTAGTGCATTCACAGCCGCATCAACCGTAGGCGCGATAGGTTCAAAGTCAACAGGTGCATTACCAAGGGCAGTTGCGGTGTCTTTCAAACCGTTGCCGGTAACAGTACAAACAATGGTCTTCCCTTCTGGAACCTTGCCTTCATTTGCAGCCTTGATCAATCCCGCGATTGATGCCGCCGACGCAGGCTCAACGAAGATGCCAACCTGAGCAGCCAAAAGTGCTTGAGCAGAGAGGATCTCTTCGTCTGTTACACGGTCAATCCAACCATTGGAATCGGATTGAGCAGCTTGGGCGTAGTCCCACGAAGCCGGATTGCCGATTCGGATCGCCGTCGCCACCGTTTCAGGTTCAGCAACTGGGTGTCCAAGCACAAACGGAGCAGCTCCCCAAGCTTGGATTCCCCACATTTGCGGAACTTTGGTGGAAACTGGCGAAGGCGAACACGCGCTATCATCGATAGAAGCGGCAGTAGTTTTTCCAGCGTATTCGTTGTATCCCATCCAATAGGCGGAAATATTTCCAGCATTACCCACCGGAAGTACATGGATATCAGGAGCATCTCCGAGCGCATCAACAACCTCAAAGGCTGCAGTTTTTTGACCTTGGAGACGATAGGGATTGACCGAGTTGACCAAGGCAACAGGATAACTAGAAGTTAACTCACGAACAATGTTGAGACAGTCATCAAAATTTCCATCCACCGCAACTAACTTAGCCCCGTGCACAATAGCTTGTGCCAGTTTGCCAGCTGCAATTTTCCCAGCGGGAAGGACAACTGCACACTCTAAACCAGCAGCAACGGCGTAAGCCGCTGCCGATGCGGAGGTGTTTCCCGTCGAAGCACATGCAACGATCTGCGTATTCGTCTGTTTAACTTGGGAAATCGCCGTCGTCATTCCACGGTCTTTGAATGAACCGGTTGGATTCGCACCTTCGACCTTGACATAAACGTCGGCATGTACAAGTTCACTCAAAGCCCTAGCGTAGACGAGCGGAGTTCCACCTTCGTGCAGTGTTACAACGGGATCGTTATCACTAAACGGAAGCCGTTCGCGGTATTCGTTAATTAATCCGGACCACTGATGTGCCATTAGTTTTCCTCCACTTTCAAAACACTCAAAACTTCCACAACGTCGTCGGAATTTTGCAGTTCTTCAATAACACAATCAATAGATGATTGACGCACCTGGTGCGTAATAATCGTAATTTGCGTGGTAGCAAGGGAGTGATTATCCCCAATGTGTCCAGATTTATTTTGCATTACCGATGCCATTGATACCCCAGCATCAGCGAATCGCTTAGTGAGAGTGGCTAGAACACCAACGGTATCGATAACTTCCAGCTTTATGAAGAAGCTCGACATGGATTCTGAACGCGGTAGCACTGGAACATCACCATAAAGCACCTCGCGAGGGGCATGACCGCCAATAACACGTTTCGCGGCTGCCGCAACAACGTCGGAAAGCACAGCAGATGCCGTCGGAGCACCACCTGCACCGCGACCAAAAAACATCAAGCGATCAGCGGACTGCGCCTCAACCAAGACCGCGTTGAAAGACCCGTGAACCGAAGCCAAAGGATGATCCTTAGAAACAAGGGTTGGACTCACCGACATTTCAATACCGTCTTCGCCCCGCGAATCAAAGTGACGCTCTGCCCGAGCAATCAACTTAATGACATAGCCAGCAGCTTCAGCAGAAGCAATATCGTCAGCCGTCACTCCCCTAATTCCTTCCACAACGACGTCGTCCAAACTCACGCGCGTATGAAAGGCAAGCGAAGCCAGAATCGCAATTTTGGCGCCGGCGTCGTAACCATCAACGTCCGCGGAAGGATCGGCCTCAGCAAATCCAAGTTGTTGAGCAAGGAGTAGCGCTTCGTCGAAATCCATATTTTGGGTGGTCATTGAATCAAGAATGAAGTTGGTAGTTCCATTCATAATTCCCATAACGGCATTTACTCTGTCTCCTGCCAAGGATTCACGCAACCCGTACACAACTGGAACGGCACCGGCAACTGCCGCCTCATAATAGAGATCGACGTCATTTTGCTCAGCTAAGTCATAAAGTTCTGGTCCGTGAGTTGCCAAGAGCGCCTTATTTCCAGTAACAACACTTGAACCACTACATAATGCTTCACGCACAAGTGTTCGTGGAGGCTCAATTCCACCGATCAGTTCAATAACAATATCAGCTTTAGAAATAAGCGCCGAGGTATCTTTGGTTAACAAAGAGCGATCAATTGCTCCGTCACGCTCGGTTTCAAGGTTGCTGACAGCAATTCCGATGAGCTCAAGAGGCGCGCCCGCACGAGCGCTAAGAAGATCACGTTGTTCGGTCAGCAGGCGTGCTACCTGCGTACCGACGGTGCCGCAACCCAACAGGGCAATTTTTACGCTTTCGGTTGATTTATTCACCGTCGAACTCCTCTTTATCGTTAATCTTGATCAAGTGAAAGCAGGTCATTGATCGTCTCACTTCGAATAAGCTCTTTTAACGTTCCATTTTCAACAGCGACGACGCCGGGGCGAGGCAACATATTGTAGTTGGATGCCATCGCACGCCCATACGCACCAGTGGCTGGGACTGCGAGGAGATCACCAGCTTTAACATCTGATGGAAGAGCAACATTACGCACGACGATATCGCCTGATTCGCAGTGCTTTCCGACCACACGTGCACGTGTACGCGAGGCATCAGAATCACGGGAAACGATGGCGGCGGTGTAGTCAGCTTCGTACAGAGCTGGTCGGATGTTGTCAGACATTCCACCGTCGACTGAAACATAGGTACGCAAACCCGAATCAATTGCCACGTCTTTGACGGTTCCAACCGTGTAGAGCATCAATGTGGAAGACGCAACAATTGAGCGACCCGGCTCAATTGAAATAAGCGGTGCTGGTAATCCGCTTTCAGAAACGTGTTTGCGCACTACATCTGCCAAAATACGAGCAAATTCTCGAGGGTTTGGCGGTACGTCATCGTCCGCCGTGTAGCGAATCCCATATCCGCCGCCTAAGTCAATTTCGGAGATCTCAATTCCTTGTTCATGAGCCCAAACTCGCTCTGCAAAGATAACTTGGGCTGCTTGTGCGAATCCCTCAGTAGCCGAAATCTGTGAACCGATATGTGAGTGCAGACCGATGAGGTCAACATTCGAAAGTTCAGCCGCGCGTGCAATTGCCTGATGGGAAACTCTGGTGGAAACTGATAAACCGAATTTTTGATCTTCGTGCGCGGTGGCAATAAATTCGTGACCACCAGCATGCACCCCAGTAGTCAGTCGAAGGTAGACCGGCGCAATCTTCTTTAGATCTTCAGCAACGCGGTTGACGAACTCAAGTTCCGCAAGCGAATCAATAACGATATGCGCAACGTTTTGCTCCAGTGCAAGTTCAATTTCCGCGCGGGACTTATTGTTCCCATGCAAACCACAAAAATCACCCGGCACTCCACCCGCGAGCGCAGTACGTAATTCGCCTTCTGAAGCGGTGTCGATGTGTAGACCTTCTTCGTACATCCACCGAGCAAATGCTTTTGAAAGGAATGCTTTACCCGCATAGTAAACGTGAGCGCCAGCAAGGTCCGCGAAAGCGTGATCCATCGCCTCTTTCCATGCACGTGCACGAAAGCGAGCGTCGTCGGCATCTAATACATAGCGTGGAGTTGGAAATTCCTTGGCGATATCACTCACCCTGACGCCGGCGACGGCAAATTCGCCGTCGCTAAGGCGGTCGGTGTTTATCGACCAAACTCCATGAGGGGCTCCATCAGGGATCGGCGCTTCAAGCTGTTCCAAATTCATAACGGTCCTTTCGGAGTTTGGCACTACACCAGAGTTTGCGCTACATCTTATCGGGTGCGCTCACTCCAAGCAGGCCGAGTCCATTTGCCAAGACTTGCCCGGCAGCATCGTTAAGCCAAAGTCGCGCCTGATGGGTAGCCGTGACTTTTTCATCGGCTCGCGGAGTAACTCGAGATTTTCCGTACCAAGCATGATAGGCGCTTGCAAGATCTTCAACATAACGTGCGACGCGGTGCGGTTCGCGTAACTGAGCAGCTTGGGAGACGATTTCTGGATACTTCGCCAAAGTAGCCAAGAGCTCACCATCCGCTTCGGAATCAAGCAGGCTCGGGTCAAAGACATCGCGAGTGACGCCGTGCTCAGCAGCGTTTCGATCAACGGACTTTGTGCGGGCATGAGCGTATTGCACGTAATAAACAGGGTTCTCGTTGGTGCGCGAAGAGATCAATCCAAGGTCGATTTCCAAAGTGGTATCCATTGCCGCACGAACCAGCGAGTAGCGAGCTGCATCGACACCAGCTGCATCCACAAGATCTCCAAGGACGACGATCGTACCTGCACGTTTAGACATACGCACCGGTTCGCCGTCGCGAACGAGGTTGACGAGCTGACCGATCAGGATTTCGTGGTTTTCACCCTTGCCAGCGGTATCACCGAAAGCTCGGGTCATGGCGTAGATACGACCGATATAGCCGTGATGATCGGCACCAAGCATGAGGATTACGTGATCGGCACCGCGATTACGCTTGTCTAGATAGTAGGCGATATCTCCGGCAAAATACGCCGCGTCACCGTCAGATTTGATGATGACTCGGTCCTTATCGTCACCAAAATCGGTTGTGCGAACCCAAGTCGCACCATCCTGCTCGAAGATGACTCCCTTAGAGCGCAAGGTTTCGATCGCTTGGGAAACTGCGCCAGACTTGTGGAGGGTATCTTCGTGGAAGAACACATCGAAGTGAACGCGGAAATCATCGAGTTCTTTCTTAATTTCCGCGAACATGAGGTTCACACCATTTTCACGGAAAAACTCTTGTGCTTCCGTATCTGAAAGCTCAGAGATGTTTACTTCTGGGTGAGCTCCCATAACTTCGTTGGCGATATCTGCAATGTATTGTCCGCCATAGCCATCTTCTGGAGCTTCTTGTCCCTTGGCGCGCGCCAAGAGTGACTTCGAGAAACGATCGATCTGAGCGCCATGATCATTGAAGTAGTATTCGCGTACCACATTAACGCCGGTAGCTTCCAAAATACGTGCGAGGGAATCACCAACTGCCGCCCAGCGAGCTCCCCCAACGTGGATCGGACCGGTTGGATTAGCAGAGACAAATTCAAGGTTAACGGTTTCGCCACGGCCCGCAGTATTACGCCCATATTCGGTACCAGCATCAAGGATTGAACGAGCTAGCTCACCGGCGGCTGCCACATTCAAAGTAATGTTGATGAACCCCGGTCCGGCAATATCCGTCTTTGCAATATCGGAACTATTCTCAAGTTTTTCGACGAGAATCGATGCAAAAGCACGTGGGTTTGTGCCAGCTTTTTTAGCGAGTTGCATTGCGATATTGGTAGACCAGTCACCATGCTCGCGCGAGCGTGGCCGCTCCACCTTGATTTCGGTCGGTACGTCGTCTTCGCTAAGAGAAATAGTACCGTCAACGATCGATTCTGATAATGATGCACGAATAAATGCAGAAAGTTCCTCTGGAGTCATAGCTCAATTGTACCGAGATACCCTAGGTATCCCCTATTTTTCTGGCGGTGAACTTAGCCATTGAGATCAGTGAAATTAGCTAGTGTGTACGATCCAACAGTTACATCAGTTCATTCGTGGAATGATTGAGGAAGCTGATATACTCATTTATCGTTGCCCCGATAGCTCAGGGGATAGAGCGTTCGCCTCCGGAGCGAAAGGTCGCAGGTTCGAATCCTGTTCGGGGCACAGCTAAAGGCTGGGGAAAAGTACTTCTACTTTTCCCCAGCCTTTTCGTTCTTTCTTTTTGGTTGCTACACACGCAACGTTTTATGTAAATTCGCTGGAATTTTTCAATACGAATAAAGTGGCAACCAGAATCATATTTATTAAGAAATAGTCCAACCCTAAAATAACGATAAGTCTTAGTACCAGCTATCCAAATCAATTCGATTTGGCGGAACTTCCCCATTGCGCAACGCGGTTAAATTGGCCATAAAATCTGCGACGATATCATCATTCCTAGTAAGTCCAGAGATATGAGGCATTACCGTGACTTTCGGATTCATCCAATGCCAATCGTCAGAACTCAATGGCTCGTGGTCAAAGACGTCAAGAAGTGCATGGGTAAGATGCCCTTCTTCAAGGGCATGACGTAGGGCGACGTCGTCAACAGTTGTTCCTCGACCAATATTCACAAAAATTGCATCGTTGAGCTCACCAAAGATCTGTTCATTTACAATGTTTTTGGACTCAGGAGTATGCGGGAGCACGGCAACGACGACGTCCGCCTGGCTAAGTAAATTGCCACGACTATCAAGGGCACGTACCTCGTCAAACGCTGGCTTGGCGCGTCCTGATCTAGATAGCCCATCGACTCGTGCCACAAACGGGCGAAGCAAACGTGCAACTTCACTTCCAATATGACCAGTACCGATCACGACTACATTCATATTTATAGCGGTACTGTTACCTAGACGCTTCCACTCCGCCCTCCGTTGAAGTTCCCGATATTGAGGAAATTCACGAACGATTCCAAGTACGCCGGCAACCACAAACTCCGCCATACGATGCGGCATTGATGCAACTGTGTTCGTAAGAACCGATCCAGTTTCACGCAAATCGTCGTATAGCCAATGCATACGATCAATTCCATCAGTTGCCGAGTGATACCACCTGATTGATGTTTCGCTTGGCTTGACTGGAAACTGGAAACCTAACCACGAATCAGCCCAATTCAAATCCTCATCGCTGAGCTGGTCCGAAGGAACAAACCGAAATTCGATATCCCCAATTTCTTCCGTGGCTGCTGGCATAAATTCGGCAAAGTACTCTTCGGTCAGGAGCACCTTTTTAGGGTATAGCGTCATTTCTCCTCCTTGCGAATTTTTCCTAGTTTGGTCCATTCTTCATCAATTACCTTCTGAGCAAGAGTTGGCTCATCGGTAATGAGTGCATCAATGCCCTGTTCAATCAGTGTACGCATAACGTCGGGGTCATTGATGGTCCAGGCGTGGACTGCCTGACCGCGTTCGTGACACAATTCGATGAGTCGTGGCGTCAAAACTGGAATTCCACCGTGTAGAAGCGGCACTTGAATCGCCTCAACTCCGTGCCTAACTCCAGGCACCGTACGAGCAAGCTTCCTCCCCATCTTTGGCGGTAACATGGCAGCAATAACCAAAACGGCAATTGCGCCTTTTCCTAAGGACGTATGAACACCTGGAAGTTTGCGACGCAGATATTTCAATCTCGTTTCATTAAAAGAAGAAAGCGATATTTGATCAATAGCGTCGCAACGCTTAATAGTCTTTATCAAATGACGCACGACGTGTTGAGATTTTGCGTCCACATTAAAAATCAAGTTCGGGAAACCATTTAATGCATCATCTAAACGGACCGGATGATTCCCAGATTCATCTGCTACTTTTAGGATTTCCTCCCAAGTGAACTTGGATATCCTCCCACGAGAATCGGTTGTCCTTCTTAGATCCGGATCGTGTATCAAAATCACGACCCCATCAGAGGTTGCGTGCGAATCGGTTTCAATAAAACGAAAATGTTTCGAATCCATATTGGCAAAGGCTGCCAAAGAGTTTTCGGGGGCTTCGTTTCCTCCCCCACGATGAGCTATAACTACGGGTTTCTCCCCGCATTGCCACATTCTTGTAGACTTAGTTGCCTTCACTTCGTGGACTTCCTTTCGATTCCCATTCAGGTTACCGAAATTCATCGCGAGTTACAGGTCATACGGAAAGTCTGTCCGATTGCTTACATCTTTTAGTTGCAACTTTGACCGAGTTCACGTGCACCCATCGCCTTAAGGAATTCCATAGGTTCAACAGCGTTGGTGCCGGTACCAGCTCCTGGATGGATTTCGAGGTGAAGGTGAGGTCCCGTCGAGCGACCTTGAGAGCCAACTAAACCAATCTTCTGGCCAGCTTTAACGGTATCTCCCTCTTTAACGAGGATGCCGTCGCTCCACATGTGGAGATACCAGGACGTAAAAGTCTTTCCATTGATCTCATGCTGTACAACGATCATATTCGAGGCAGCTCCATCGAGACCAGCACCCGCATGGAGAACTTTTCCGTCAGCCACGGCATAGAATGGAGTTCCGTCAGAGGCCGCAAAATCTTGACCTTCGTGCAACTTCGCCCCCAACCCGAAGGGGTCCGAACGATACCCGAAAGTAGAGGAAACTCGATACGTTCCTGCTTTCATTGGCATAAAGAGCGCATTTCCCTCAGACACGAAAGAACCCACCAAAGAGTTCGCACCGGTTTGCGGAATGCACTGGGTTTGAGCGGATTGAGCAGCTTCTTCAGCCGCACGTAGACGAGCGCCATCCGCGGCGCCATCTTTAGCAAGAATGGTTTCCGGGGTATGCCATGTAGAGGATACATGCACAGAATTCAGGACCGAGTTTTGACCGGTGGTGGATTGAGCACCAACTGCGTCTTGGATCTGAAGCACCCCAGTAGATACAAGCGCAACCGCGGAAAGAACCCCAGTTCCAACTAATATTGGAGAAGTCTTACCCGCACGAACCCGATCCATAATTGCCGAAACATTGCTTCGACCAAACTTCTTATTAAAAGTGATCCTGGAACGGAAAAGCTGTGGAGTTGCATGTTTGAGCACTGGGAGCGCCTCGGTAAGCTGTTCGCCTTCGCACTCAATTCGCTCTTGAGCTTCACATTCAGCCAAGGCCTCTTCAACGAGCACTTCAGATTCTTCGATCGCGAGTACAGGTGGTTTTTCATTGTCACCTGCTGGAGAAGCAACTTTCACAACAGCATCTTTAACCGCGACTGCTTCCGTTTGCTTTATTGCAAGACGATGACTGCGTTGAGTTTGTGTGCCTTGCGCCTGCGAACGCTCCAGCATTTCTTGAAGACGACGTGCTCGCGCGTCGTCATCCATAACGGAAGCACTGCGTGCGCGACCAGAACGAGTACGAAGGGTTGCTTCTTGTGCTTCACGCTGAGCAGCTATACGCAGCTCGCGGCGGGAAGGAAGCGACCGCTTTTCATTGACGCTAGTCGTCAAGACGTACTCCTTAGATGGAAATGCTGTGATTCAGATCCGAGTATTAGATGACGCAATTTTTAGATCCACACTTGATCATAACGGTTTGATAACAACTATGCTACAGAAAATAACAATTGGACCAGTGAATCAAACCACAAGCATTTTCTGGCGATTTATTATGAATTTTATTATTCGTCATTTCAACCATTTTCTACCCATTCATAAAGAGATCATCACCAAGGTTTTGATCGCTCTATACGCTTTCTTGACGAATCACCGCGCCACATTTGTTCTCGGGAGTAAATGAGGTCAGAAACCGAAAATGATTCACAGGAACAGGACCAAAGTCACTAAGATGGAGAGGAAGGAATATCCCAAAAGATTGAGGGTGGGAAACAGATGTCACAAGGTAGTGAAGAATTCGGACCAAACCAGGGATTTATTGAAGATCTCTACGCGGCGTATCTCAAGGATCGCTCAAGCGTTGGTCCACAGTGGTTGGATATGTTTAGGCGTTGGGAAAACGAAGGGCGCCCGACTCAAAAGGCTGAGCATCCACAGGACAGTACACTTGAAGGCATTTCCCAGCACCACCGGGGTTTACAAGAAGCCGATCGTGAAACAACTCAATCCACGAACGTCACACGTTCGGACTTACCTCCCCAGCCCCGTTCAGCAGCACAACCAGCACTTACTCCGTATGTGAAGTCCTACGATGTTCGCCCACGCGTTGAGGAGTCAACGCCGGATGAAGATGAATTCATCACGATGAAGGGCGCTGATCGTGGTCTAGCCAAGAACATGGATGCCTCACTCAGCATCCCAACTGCTACGTCGGTTCGTAGCCTACCTGCGCGGATTATGTTCGATAACCGAATGGTTATTAATAAATATCTATCAACCACTCGCGGTGGAAAAGTATCCTTCACCCACCTGATCGCCTATTCAATGGTTGAAGCACTCGCCGAAATGCCCGAGATGAATAACTCCTACAAACTCGATGAAAAAGGCAAACCCACCCTTGTAAAACCCGCACACATTAACTTCGGCTTAGCTATCGATGTGGTGAAACCAGATGGTTCGCGAACCTTAGTTGTTCCAAATATTAAACAAGCCGAAGCTCTTACTTTCTCCCAATTCTTTAACGCATATGAAGACTTAGTAGAGCGAGGACGTAACAATAAACTCACCTTAGATGACTACCAGGGCACCACCGTTTCACTCACCAACCCAGGCGGATTGGGCACAGTTCACTCCATTCCGCGGCTCATGAATGGACAGGGTTTGATCGTAGGCGTTGGCTCAATGACTTACCCTCCAGAGTTCCAGGGCACTGCCGACGAAGCCCTCGCACGCATGGGCGTCTCGAAAGTCGTGCACCTGACTTCAACCTATGACCATCGAGTTATTCAGGGTGCTACGTCGGGACGCTTCCTACGCCTGCTCGAGCAAAAGCTGCTCGGTCTCGATGGCTTCTATGACCGCGTCTATATGTCGCTTCGCGTCCCCTACCGCCCGTTTAGATGGGAAAAGGATGTTGAATACGACGCCGAGCGCGAGCTTGGAAAGCCAGCGCGTATCGCTGAGCTAATTCACGCCTACCGTTCTCGTGGTCACCTCATTGCAGATACCGATCCACTTTCTTTCCATATTCGACGTCACCCAGACCTTGAGCTCCGTTCGTATGGACTGACTCTGTGGGATCTGGATCGCTCCTTCCCAACTGGCGGGTTTGCAGGAACCTCTCATTTGACGCTACGCGAAATCCTCGATCAACTCCGCGAGGCGTATTGCCGAACGGTTGGCATCGAGTACATGCATATTCAAGATCCAGCACAGCGTCGCTGGTTCCAAGAGAGGCTGGAGCGCCCTGCTGATCCGACTCCAAAGGACACGCAACTTCAAATCTTGAAAAAACTCAACGAGGCAGAAGCTTTTGAAACCTTCTTACAGACGAAGTACGTTGGGCAAAAGCGCTTCTCACTCGAAGGCGGCGAATCTTTGATCCCAGCTCTCGACGCTATCCTCGACGGTGCCGCTGAAGATGGCCTTTCCGAGGTCGCCATTGGGATGGCACATCGTGGTCGACTCAATGTGTTGACGAATATTGCTGGAAAATCGTACAAGCAAATTTTCACCGAGTTTGACGGGCTCATTGATCCAAATAGTGTCCAGGGTTCAGGAGACGTTAAGTACCACTTGGGCACCGAAGGTATGTACACCTCCCCAAGTGGAGATACCGTCGGTGTATACCTCGCAGCTAACCCATCCCACCTCGAAGCCGCCGACGGAGTTTTAGAAGGTGTGGTACGCGCCAAGATTGATCATATGGATGCCGGTGAAGATGCATACGGTGTTCTCCCGATCTTGATCCACGGCGACTCGGCTTTCGCCGGCCAAGGCGTAGTAACCGAAGTTCTTAACTACTCACAGCTTCCTGCATACCGCACGGGTGGAACAATCCACGTGATCGTCAACAACCAGATCGGATTCACGACCGCACCGTCGTCGGCCCGTTCTTCTCGTTATGCAACGGACATCACAAAGGGTCTGCAGCTACCGATTTTCCATGTAAACGGTGATGATCCCGAAGCGGTCGTACGAATGGCTCGCATGGCCTACGAATACCGTGAAGAGTTTAAGAAGGACGTTCTACTCGATATCACCTGCTACCGCAAACGCGGACACAACGAAGGTGACGATCCTTCGATGACGCAGCCAATCATGTACTCGCTGGTTGATTCCAAGCGTTCCACGCGCCAGCTCTACACCGAGGCATTGCTTGGTCGTGGCGAGCTATCTGAAGAACAGCTTGCCACGGTTGAGCAAGATTTCCAAGCAACGCTAGACGGCGCATTCGCCGAGGTTCGCGATGCGGAAAATACAGCGAAAGAAGCTGGAAAATCCGCTGCCGAAATTCTTGGTCTTCCTAATCCAGGCGCGGAAGAAGACACAACTTTGGTTGGTTGGGAAACAGCGATTTCACCAGCGGTTCTTGCACGAATCGGCGATGTCCACACCACTCCGCCAGAAGGCTTCAGCTTGCATCGCAAGATAGAACAGCTCTTCGATCGCCGTAACAAGATGGCGCGCGAAGGCGGAATTGACTGGGGATTTGGCGAGCTCATCGCCTTTGGTTCCCTATTGATCGATGGAGTTCCGGTCCGTATCTCGGGTCAGGACTCACGTCGTGGCACATTCGTTCAGCGTCACGCGGTTGCACACTGCAATGCAACCGGAGCGGAATGGACGCCACTCGAGGGGCTAACTGATAGCCAGGCACATCTCGCGATCTACGACTCCTCACTTTCTGAATACTCGGTTCTCGCATTCGAATATGGCTACTCAGTTGAGCGCCCGGATGCCCTGGTACTTTGGGAAGCTCAGTTCGGCGACTTCGCCAACGGTGCTCAGACGGTTATCGATGAATTCATTTCTTCAGCTGAACAGAAGTGGAACCAGAAGAGCTCACTGGTTATGTTGCTTCCACACGGATATGAAGGTCAAGGGCCAGACCATTCCTCTGCGCGAATCGAACGGTACCTCCAGCTTTGTGCTGAGGACAATATGCTCGTGGTTCAGCCGTCAACGCCAGCAAACCACTTCCATTTGTTGCGTCGCCAAGCATTTGCACGACCTCGCAAGCCGCTTATTGCGTTCACGCCCAAGCAACTCTTGCGACGTAAAGGTGTGGTTTCCTCGGTTGAAGATTTTACTCAAGGCCGGTTCCAGCCAGTAATTGGTGAAACGAATTCCGAGATCAAGGACGTGGATCGGGTCCTGTTGTGCACGGGACGCCTCTATTACGATCTACTGGACGAGCGCGCAAAACGTGGAGACACCTCCACGGCGATTGTTCGTGTTGAACAGCTCTACCCTAACCCTGTCGAAGATCTTTCGGCTGAGCTAGCAAGGTACCCCGGAGCTGAACTTTTGTGGGTTCAGGACGAGCCAGCAAACCAGGGTGCTTGGTCACACCTTGCTCTCGAAATGTTCCCGACGATGGGAATTTCGGTTCGCCGGATTTCACGACCACACGCGGCAGCTCCGTCAACTGGACTCGCAGCAATCCACAAGTCACAAAATGCTCAGATTCTAGCTTCGGCGTTTGATCGCTAAAATAACAGGCTGAACAAATAAAACTGTAAACTGGTTGTTGGCGGCAAATGATATTTGCCGCCAACAACCATATTCGGATTAGAAGGAGCGAGTGTGCAAGAATTACGAGTCTTTTTCGTTGGCGATGAACTCGTTGCTGGCAAAGGTGACGCACGTGCCCTTGGCTGGGTAGGCAGAATCATTGCCCGAACGCCGCTCAATCCCCCAATGACCCCGATAGCCCTTGCATTCCCTGGAGAGAATACTGGTCAGCTCACCGATCGCTGGCAAACTGAAGTTTTACCACGCTTGGATCGAGACTCAGTAAATCGCTTGGTAATTGGTCTAGGTTCTCACGATCTCGATGCGGGAATAAGTTCTGCACGATCACGCCTCTACCTAGCCAACCTCCTAGACAATGCAGAACGCCGGCAACTCATGCCTTTCGTCGTCGGACCTCCTCCTCGCCACGATGTTCCGGCACGTCAACTACAAGACCTCTCTCATGCTTTCGCGGATGTGTGCGAACGTCGATCGGTTCCCTACGTTGAAACATTCGCACCGCTCGTCAACCATGAGCAGTGGAACACCGATATGTCGATTTCTGGTGGATACACTCCGCATCAAGCAGGCTACGGACTCATGGCATGGCTAGTGCTTCACCGTGGTTGGCATCGTTGGCTTGGTGTAGACCCACAGAATTTCGTCGAGTAATATATCTTCGGTGCTCTTCGGAAATACACCTCTGGTATGCACCAACACTTCATTTCTGAGGTAATAAAATGAGGGGCTCATCGAGCCCCTCATTAAGTCATTCTCAAGCGTTTGGACGCTTGCCGTGGTTTGCACCGCTCTTCTTACGGGAGCGACGCTTGTTTCCGCGCTTCGACATAATTTTCTCCTTTGTAACGCATCTTGCGATGCTAGACAGCTACTAAGTCTAGCGAATTAACACCCTATCCGTCACATCAACGGTGGGTGAATCTGAACTCAGCTTTGACGAGTCTCCGGTCATCGACCTTAGCTGAAACCAATTATTCGTAGGATTCGTATCTGTACTGAACTACGAGCCTAGAAATTCGAGTCCGAAGCTCAGCAGGAGCTTCTTCACAACACGAACGTCGTACGATCTCCCGGATCTTCATTTCAGCTGCAATCTGCTCTGAACAGTGCGGGCATTCCTCGCCATGACTGTACAACACTTGAGCGCGTTCTTCCGGAACTTGATGATCGAGTAGTTCAAAGAGGCTTTCAACCACGTCACTACAACCGCAATCAGGGTTCGAACTACATTCGACGAGCTGATCGACAAGCTCATCAATCTTTTGGTCTTGTTTATCGCTATCCATCATTTCTTCGATCCTCCCGTCGTATATCCAAGTTCCACCGCGTAATCATGGAGGATTTCACGAAGCTGTTTTCTTCCACGATTGAGTCGAGACATAACTGTACCTATTGGCACGCCAGTAATATCAGCAATTTCTTGATAAGAGAAACCTTCTACGTCTGCCAGGTATACAACTGTGCGACGTTCCGGTGAAAGTTGTTCAAGTGCTTCTTTGATATCAGTATTGGGCAAGCGATCAAGTACCTCAGCTTCAGCGGATGCCAGTCCTGAGGAATCATGGGTGGAAGCTTGATACTCCTGCCAGTCCTCCACCTCCGCGCCATCTACTTCCGCGGGACGTCGCTGCTGTTTGCGGTAGTTGGAAATGAAGGTGTTGTGCAAGATCCGATACAGCCACGCCTTCAAATTTGTACCTGGCTGGTACTGATGAAACGAGGAAAATGCCTTCGCAAACGTTTCTTGCACCAAATCCTCGGCATCATGAGGCTTGCGAGTTAACCGCAGGGCAGCACCGTAGAGCTGATCCAGATAAGGAAGTACGTCATGTTCAAAGCGCGCCGCTCGTTCTTTAGCATCTTCGCCGTCGCTCACTCGCGAAATATCGGTTGTGCTCACAACTCTCCTTTCGTGAAAAACGATGCCTCGATGCATTTTCTTCATGCATCGAGGCATCGAAAATCAACCGTTGGCTAAAGACTATCGAATTGTTTCGCCTTCACGCCAAACTTCTGCGACATCTAGCTCATCGGTGAAATGAATGAATGACGGTCTCTCCCCGACTGTCCACTCAATCGTTACTCCGCACGCCGAACTATCTATACCCAAAGCCGCCGCGGGAGCCGCCACGCATGCACGCACAGCCTGCTCCATAGTTGTCGCACCGCAAGTCACCATGCGCTTGATCTCATCGGAGAGGCGAGCGGTTCCACCTGCGATAGCGCCGCCTTCCGTGAGGCGTGCGACGCCGTCGACAATAGTTACTGGCAGTCCACCTAGTTCGTAGTCACCATCTGCCATACCAGCACCCGCCATAGCATCGGTAACGAAGACGACGCCGAGTTCTCCAGCTGGTGAGGCACCTACGTATTCGGTTACGTCCGAAACCAGATCGGGATGAAGATGAACTGCATCCGCCACTAATTCAACAACGCATTCACCGCGTCGAGCTGCTTGGATGAACTCGCGTACCGGACCCGGCTCGCGGTGCGCTAAAGGAGGCATAGCGTTAAACAAGTGAGTAGCTGTTTGAGCAGGCCGTCCAAAGCTACGAGCACTTCCCGATTCCGCGGTTGCACGCAAACGTTCCAGGGCCTGTGCGCCAAGTGCCGAAGTGTGACCCCACGATGGAACAGCACCAAATTCAAGCAACAGTTCAGCGGCTTCTTGTGCATTTTCGACTTCAGGAGCGATCGTCATCGTACGAATCCATCCACGCCCGGCTTCGAGCCATGCCCTGAGCTCTTCCATATCGGGGTTACGCACAGCGGCAGGGTTCTGGGCGCCACACTTATGAGGAGAGATATATGGGCCCTCAAGATGAATTCCCAATAACTCCCCTTTCTCACACCAAGGAACAAGAGCTTCGATCGCTGGAACCGGATCAACCATCGAAACCAAGGAAGCCAGCATGCCCGACGTCCCACACTTTTGATGGGTTCGAATAGCAGTTTCGATACCCGCATCGTTGGGGTCATCAGGGAACGAGGCTCCACCACCGCCATGGCAGTGAATATCGATCAAACCTGGGGTAATCCAACCATGGATATCATCGCTCACTGGACAGAGCTCAACCAGTACGCCGTCGTCATCCAAAACGATTCCCGAACCTACAAGCTTGCCGAAACCGTTAAGAACCTTACCTTCGATGGTCTTCATAGCGTCTCCCAGCGATCCTTGTAAAAGTCTGTGCGAGTGAGGAGTTCAGCCGCAGCTTTGTCCACGAGTACGGTTACATTCGGATGCATCTGAAGGATCGTGGCAGGCCAAAAGCTTGAAACTGCACCTTCAACAAGTTCCTTAACTGCTTCTTTCTTAGCCGAACCAGTTGCGATCAGTAAAATAGAGCGAGCATCCATAATTGTGCCTAAGCCCTGGGTGATGCAGTGAGTTGGTACCTTGGAAATATCGTCGTCGAAGAAACGTGCGTTATCTTCACGAGTCTGGCGAGTTAAAACGTCCACGTGAGTGCGCGAGGTCAAAGCTGTGCCAGGTTCATTGAAGCCGATATGCCCGTTTGAGCCGATTCCAAGGATTTGAAGTTCCACCCCGCCATTGTCACGGATTGCGGCGTCGTGACGATCGGCGGCTACCAAGGAGTCAGAATCGTTACCATCTGGAGTAAAAAGGTTTTCATCCTTCAAACCAGTCTTATCGTCGCCCACCAACTCAGTGCGCAGAACGTTACGGTATCGCTCTGGATGATCTTCAGGAACGTTGACATACTCATCCAACGCAAAGGCACGGGCATCAGCGAGGCTAAATGTTCCTTCTTCATGGGCCTTGCGGAGTTCTGCGTACAGGTTGAGCGGGGTCGATCCCGTTGCAACTCCAAGATTACGTATAGTTGCACCATTCATTGCTTCAATAACGATGCGTGCTGCTTCGGCTCCGACCTTGTGCGCATCGGAGAAAATTCCCACCTTCATATGCTTAACCAGCTTTTCTATTATTTGTTTGGCGCGACCACCGCATTGCGGAACCAACCGGTGATCGATGTTGGATGAGTGATTGCAGTTCCGACCACTACCGCAAAAGCTCCGGCTTGCATCGCTTGAGCTGCGTGTTCGGGAGAATGGATGCGTCCTTCACAAATCAAAGGCACGTCTGGGAACTCGCGTGCAATTTCGGTAAGGAGTTCGAGGTCTGGACCTTCGGTTTTAGGGCGGTCGGGAGTGTAACCCGCAAGCGTCGTAGAAATAATATCTGTACCTGCGGCAACAGCTACCTGTGCGTCGGCAAATGATCCACAGTCAGCCATCACTAAAATACCTTCATCTTTAAGGGCTTTAACTGTGTCGGTGTAGGAAAGGCCATCTGGGCGTGGACGGTTCGTTGCATCGATGGCAACAATATCTGCGCCTGCCATTGAGCACGCACGTGCATGACGGAGGGTCGGAGTGATATAAACGCCGTGATCGCCTTCCTTCCACAGGCCGATGACCGGAATCTTAACGCGACCTTTAATCGCGGAAATATCAGATAGTCCCTGGCAGCGAATTGCCGATGCTCCACCGATTTCCGCAGCTACAGCCATTTGAGCCATCGTCTCAGGGTGACGCATTGGCTCACCTGGATATGCCTGGCAGGAAACAATAAGTGTTCCTCGTAAGCTCTCAATTAATTCGTTCATCATGAAAATCCTATCGCTGTAGCGTCTGGAAAGAAATTACCGATTTTAACGGCGAAGAAAATTTAGAGCAGCCCCTAATAGTGGAGCGTCGTCTCCAAGGTCTCCGTGTACTACCGGGGTATTGGCAACGCCGTCCATCGCACAACCATCGTAACCGCCGCGAACAGCATCCCACCACAATTGTCCAGAACGAGTCATTGACCCACTTAAAACGATGATTGCAGGATCGAGGGAATTTGCCAAAGATGCGATTGCTTCACCTAAAGCGAATCCAGACTCAACAAAACATTTTTTCGCCAATGGTGCACCGGCGTCGGCACGTTCTTGGAGCTCTCGTCCGTTGGCGACGGGACCTTCCCAGGACGCATCGTAATTATGTTCTTCTTCTAGACGCGCGTTGTACCAGGTGGTGATTCCGCTACCGGAACAAATCGCTTCGATGTGGCCGCTACGACCACACGAACACTGTTGCCCCTGTGCAAAATGGTGATGGATATGGCCGACGTGACCGGCAAGGAAATGCGAACCGTAGTAGACATTTCCATTGTTTACCAATGCGCCGCCAATACCGGTGCCGACCGCGATAGAAAGTGTGGAATTATGATCGCGGCCAGCACCAAGTCGCGCCTCCCCCAGCCCGTGCGCATGGACATCGTTCAGCACCCGAACCGTAAGGTGGACATTTTTGGAAATTAGGTCAGCAAGTTCAGTACTTCCCCAACCTGGCATCGTGTTCGTCGCCGAAACGATTACTCCCGTACGAGGATCAACGACGCCAGCGCTTGCGATTGCAACGCCTTGACTATGTGGGTATTGAGAAACAAGCTCACTCACCAGCGCACAGATTCGCTGTGCAACATCGGCACCGCCGCGCTGGGCGAGAGTAGGAATGGAACCACATTCAGAGATTCGGAGGTTAGAGTGCACGGAAATCTCAACGATTCCCCAGCCAATCTTGGTGCCACCGATATCTAATGCAATTAATGAATCCATGTCATTCTCCCGCCCGCACTGCGGCTATTAGACTTTTCAGCTCAACATTCCTGTTTTGGTTAGGACTTGGCGAACCCATTCAACGTTGTCACCGCTGAGAGCCTGAACAGGCTCTGGCATCTCGTTGGATTCAAACTCTCCCATCAGCATGAGAGCAGTCTTGAAGGCACCAACCCCAGCGCCGAATCCTTGAACCCCTTGAACCATAACGATGGTCATGAGATCTGCTAGGCGATCTTGTTCGGAACGCACTGCTTCCCAATCTCCGCGCTGGTAAGCCTCCCACTGACGGACGTAGCCGTGTGGATCAACGTTAGCAAGACCGGGAACCGAGCCATCTGCACCGGACATGTAGGCACCGTCAACAACGACCTCGTGACCGGTTAGGAGCTGGAGTGGGTGACCTGCTTCTTCGTTCATACGGGTAAGGAAACGGAAACCGACGTCGTCGCCTGAAGAGTCCTTGACACCGGCGATAACACCATCTTGACCGAGCTTAACTAGGAGTTGAGCAGGGAGCTTAGTGTGAACACAAACTGGAATATCGTATGCCCAGATCGGAAGGTCGGTTGCTTCGTGAAGAAGACGGAAGTGACGCTCGACTTCGGCCATGCCCTGAAGCGCATAGAACGGTGCTGTTGCCACGACGGCATCTACTCCGTAGCTCTCAGCTTGGCGAATATGCTCGATGACGCGGCTGGTTTCAGTGTCGATAACACCTGCGATGACTGGGATACGTCCATTAACAATTCGCATCGTATGTTCGAGCACTTCAGCGCGACGCTGCGAGGTTGAGAAAGCAACTTCACCGGTTGAACCGAGGATGAAGATACCGTGAATCCCAGCGTCGATCATGCGATTGAGGTTACGCTCCAAGGATGGAACGTCGATCTCTTGATTCTTTAGTGGAACGGCAAGTGGTGGCACCACGCCACGCAACGGTGCGTTCATGATTTCTCCTTAGAGTACCGGGTGCAACAACGATGGAGCTGCGCCCAAGAGTTTTCGAGTGTAAGGGTCTTGTGGGTTATTGAGGAGTTCAGCTGCTGGACCTTCTTCCACAACTTTTCCTGCGTTCATGACGGCGATTCGATCAGACACATAGCGAACAGTTTGGATGTCGTGGGAGATGAAAACCATCGCTAGACCGAGGTCACGCTTGAGGTCCGTAAGGAGGTTCAAGATCTGTGCACGAACGGAGACGTCAAGCGCCGACGTCGGTTCGTCAGCAATGATCGCATCTGGACGGATCGCGAGCGCACGTGCAATCGCAACGCGCTGACGCTGACCACCTGAGAGCTGACCAGGCAGTGCGTCAAGGGCCGAGCTTGGGAGTCCCACCATCGAGATGAGCTCTTCAACACGCCTCATTCGTTCGGCTTCAGTTCCGATCTTGTGAACGCGCAATGGGTCTGCAAGTTGATCTTGAACCAACATGCGTGGGTTCAAGGCAGTGGCTGGGTCTTGGAAGACGACGGACACTACGCGACCGATTTGACGGCGATTTTCAGCGGTGCGCTTCGTCACCTCAGCACCCTTGAAAAATACCTTTCCAGCTGTTGGCGCTTGTAAACCACACATAACGTTTGCCGTGGTTGATTTGCCACATCCAGATTCTCCGACGATACCAAGGGTTTCGCCGGGGTTAAGTTGCATGGTTACTCCACGCACGGCCTGAATCGTATTGGGCTTGAAGATTGAACCAGTACGAGTTTTGAAGGTTACTTCGACATTTTGCAGATCAATGATCGGCTGGATATCAGTCATTTTTGTTCCTCTGCAGTTTCAACGGGTTCATCAGCGAGGAGCGCATGAGCACCCCGCGGTGGAAGAGCAGCATAGAAGTGATCCGGCGTTACTTCCTTCAGAACTGGACGAATATCTGCGCCGTAGTCTGGGTGCGAAGAACGCGGAGCAAATCGATCACCAGCTGGGAAATCACGCGGAGATGGAACTGTTCCTGGTACCTGATGGAGTCGACCTGATCCGGATTCAATCGATAGAACAGCACCGAGGAGTCCACGGGTGTATTCGTGGACTGGGTTCGTGAGCAACTCAGCGGTTGGGGCCTGCTCAACAACTTGACCGGCATACATGACGGTAATATGGTGAGCGACTTCAGCAACGAGCGCGAGATCATGGGAGACGAAGATCATTGCGAATCCGAGCTTGTCACGCAGTTCGTTGAGAAGAGCGATAACTTGCTTTTGAACAGTAACGTCAAGTGCCGTCGTCGGTTCATCGGCAATGATTAGCTTTGGATCGCGAGTCAACGCCATAGCAATCAGCACACGCTGACGCTGACCACCCGAAAGTTCGTGCGGGTAAGACTCAAGCGTACGCTTTGGATCCAATCCTACGAGTTCAAGTAGTTCCTCAGCTGAACGGGTTCCCCCACGGCTCGTGAGTTGCTTAAGCTGCGACTTAATCAGCATTGCTGGGTTAAGCGAGGAAAGCGCATCCTGGTAGATCATTGCCATTTCGTGTCCGAGGAGAGCCTGACGCTCGGTTGCAGACATCTTCAATAGGTCCTTACCTTCGTAGAAGACTTCACCGGAGATCTGTGCTCGCGGATCAATAAGACCCATGATCGAAAGGGCGGTAATGGACTTACCACATCCGGATTCTCCCACAAGCCCCATCGTTTCGCTCGGACGGACCGAGAAGGAAACATCGTCAACGACGTTAACGTCACCGTGACGAGGGAACTTAATCGAGAGGTTACGAACTTCGAGCAAAGGCTCGGAAACGCCATTGGAGACGAAACGATCATGACGTTGGGTTTCGACCGCACGCAGGGAATCGATACGAGCCTGGAGAGACTCGGCCTGCTCTGCATAGGCGCGGCGGGGATCAAGGAGAAGACGATCAGCTTCACGTTTCGAATCGGAAGATGGAGCATCTTGGAGTTTGCCACCGCTTGGAGCGGCAACCATGGCATCGGTGATTCCTTCGGAGAGGATATTCAGGCATAGAACGGTAACCATGATGAAAAGACCTGGGAACAGGGCAGTCCACCACATACCGAGCATGACTGACATATTCGACGAGGCATCGGAAAGAACGTTACCCCAGGTCGGAACCATTGATGACTGAAGACCCGAACCGATGAAGGTCAAGGATGCTTCCAGGATGATTGCATCAGCAACCAAGACGGTTGCGAAGACCAAAACTGGAGCCGCACAGTTACGAATTACGTGCTTAACCAAGATCCATGGAGCACGCGCGCCAGAGACGATGACTGCACGGACGTAGTCTTCACCATAAGCGCTCATGACGTTTGCACGGACGATACGTGCTAGCTGTGGAATATAGACGAAGGAGATCGAGAGAACAATGACGGCCAAGATACCCACCGTATTGTCTGCTTCGAGTCGCTTCGAAAATACGAGGACGGTTACAGCAGCAAGGGCGATGCCAGGAACTGCCATGATGATGTCCATGATTCGCATGATTACTTCGGAAAGTGACTTGCGGACGACTGCGGCTACCGAACCGATGATCGCTCCAAAGAACAGAGCGATGAAGGTCGCGCACAAACCGATGATGAGCGAGAACCGTCCACCATAGAGGATACGACTAAGGATGTCACGGCCAACGTGATCGGTTCCGAAAATATGTTCGCCGTTTGGGGCGACCCAACGATCGAAGATTTCTTCAGGTGAATATGGGGCAATAAGCGGAGCGATCACGGAGATCACTGCGATAATTGCGAGCACAGTCATGGCGATCTTGGCGCCAAGACTCATGTTCTTGATTCTGCTGAACCGCACGTTTTCTTGGGTAAGTTTCTTCAACTTCTTTTTGTTGGACATCACTACACCGACCTAATACGCGGATTGATAAGGAGGTAGAGCATGTCGACGATGATGTTCACGATAATAAACGCGATTGCGACGACGAGTGCGCCTCCCTGGACCAAGTTCACCCAGTTATTTTGGATACCCTTGATGAGCACCTGGCCCATTCCATTGATGGAGAAAATAATTTCGATAACAACTGCGCCGCCCATAAGGTAGCCAACACGCAGACCAAGAACCGTAACCGGGGTGATCAAAGCGTTACGGAGAACGTTGCGACCGATAACTACGCGCTTAGGAATTCCAGCACCTAGAGCGGTACGGACGTAGTCACGATCCAGTTCTTCAACCATCGAAGTACGAACAACACGCGTCATCTGTCCGATAACAGGGATCGCGAGCGCAACTGCCGGAAGCAGCATGCGCATGAACCAACCGCCAAAGTCTTCGGACAACGCTGGGAGATCGCCTGAAACCGGGAGCTTTCCAACGAAGGCGAGTACCAGGAGTACTGCTAACCAGAACGATGGAGTTCCGATGCAGATAACGGAAAGAATGCGGATAACTTGATCTGGCCAACGATCGCGGTAGATTGCCGCGAGGATTCCCAGTGGGAATGCCACGATTACGGCCAAGATCAGGCCAAAGAAAGTGAGTTGAAGTGTTACTGGAAGCGCAGCACCTACTAGGTCAGTCACACGGTTTGTTTCACCGACACCGTAGATGCCAAGGTCACCATGGAACATATTGACAATGTAGTGCCAGTATTGGAGCAGGACCGGATCATTTAGACCCTGGCTCTGACGGAATGCTTCGAGTGCGTCAGGGGTAGCGTTTTCGCCGAGAGCCGTGTAAGCGGGATCGATCGGCGATAATGCCATGATAAAAAAGACGAGGATAGTGACGCCGAAAACCATAATCGGCAAAGCAATGAGCCTTCGTCCTAAGAGTCGAAGAAGATTATTCATGGATCCTCATTCTTCCTAAAATTTGATTCTTAGCGCAGTTGAGGAGGGACAGGACATTCCTGTCCCTCCTCAACATTTGCGATGTCGCCAAAACTGGCAGGAGATAAATCGCGGGTTTGAGTTTTCTAAGCGTTACTTAGCTGCCGAAACTCCAACAACCTCAAGTCCCGTGGTACCAATTGGTTTAACATCCATGAGCTTCTTAGGGTTGTAAGCGGTGATCATCACACGGTGGAATAGTGGGTAAAGCGGAACTTCTTCAGAGATCATGTCCTGAACTTCGCCCCACTTCTCGTTGGCCTTGTCGCCTGAAAGCTGACTTGCCTCGGTCACAAGCTTCTGGAGAGCCGCGTACTTGTCAGGAGCTGAGGTCTGCCATGCGTCGCGCTGCTTGGTCCATACGTTGTCTCCGTACCACCAGTTGATGATGATGCCAGGGTCGACGCCGAATACCGAAGGATCTCCAGGCGCAAGAATTGCGTCGTAGTTAGAGTTCGGGTTATCAGCGTAGTTAGCGTAAACGTCTGCAGATGCCTGCGACTTGATATTGACCTTGACGCCGGCTGCTTCAAGGTCAGCCTTGATCTGTGGAGCAAGGTTTGCAATCCATGGGTGATCAGTCGTTACCAAAGTGATTTCAAGGTTGGTTGCGCCGGCGCTTGCGAGGAGTTCCTTTGCCTTTGCCTGATCATAGGTGTACTGAACCTTTGCCTTCTTGAATGCGGCGTTAGTGTCAGGGAGGAAGGACTTTGCAGCGGTAGCTTTGCCATCCATTACGGAGTCGATGAGTTTATCGGTGTTGATTGCGTAATGGAATGCTTGGCGAACCTTAGGATCGTTGAAAGGAGCTTTCTTGGTGTTGAACATCAAGAATGGGTTGTTGTAGCCCTGAACTTCTTCAACCTTCCAGCCAGCTGCCTTAAGCTTTTCTGCCGACGCGGATGGAACTGCTTCCATAATATCCACGGTGCCACTGACTGCAGCTGCAAGACGTGCAGAATCATCCTTGAGGATGCTCCACTGCATCTTCTCTACTCGTGCAGGCATTGGGCCGTTGTAGTTCTCATTTGGAACAGCAACAATCTGGGTGTTCGAAATGGTTTCGTACTTGAATGGACCAGAACCGATTGGCTTTGCAGTGAGGTCTGCGTCGCTTGCCTTGGTTGGAACAACCTTGACATCAACGAGGCGTTCCTTAAGCATTCCGAATGGGAACTTAAGCTTAACGACGACGGTCTTTTCATCCTTTGCGGAAACCGAATCAACAAAAGCGAAGAACTGCTTGTAAATCGACTTCTCAGCGGTGGTACGTCCGTAGGATGAAACTACATCTTCTGCCTTAACAGGAGTTCCATCGGAGAACTTTGCACCATCACGAAGGGTGATTTCGTATTCGGTATCTGAAACCTTCTTTGGTTCATCTTTAGCAAGTGCTGGATAAACCTTGTAGTCGGCCATATCAAATTCGTAGAGACCTTCAACTACATGCCAGTTCGTACCCATAGCAAGAGCCGACGACGTGTTGGAAGGGTGGTAGTTCGTGGTTTCATATGCAACACCAAGGTTGATTTGGCCACTTGGCTTTCCAGAGTCGGCAGGAGCCTTCTTAGCATCGCTGGAGTCGCCACCACCACATGCAGTAAGCGTAAGTGCAGCTGCACCGACGATAGCCGAGACTTTCGCCAAACGTTTTGAAAGACGCATTTATTTGTCCTCTCCTTTGAGTGACACCGGAGGGTTCCGGTCGGTATACTTATCGTATGATGTCTGACAAATTTAAGCAAGTGGTAACAGCAGATTACTTGCGTCCAAATCTGACCGGCACGGAAATCCCTCCTATGCTGGCGGTTAATAGGCTTGATGCAACTATGGATGCCATCAAGGCCTACATTCTTCGCCATCAACTCACCACCGGAGACCCTCTCCCGACCGAAGCGAAGCTCTGTGCCGATCTTGGCGTTTCACGTTCCTCTGTGCGCGAAGCTCTTCGAAAATTAGAGGCTCTCGATATTATTTCTGTCCGCCAGGGACGCGGGTCCGTCGTCGGGCAGATGTCAATGCAGCCCCTGGTGGAAACACTGGTGTTGAAGAACGCACTTGATCACACCCAAGGCACGAGGTCACTTCGCACAATCGTCGCTACTAGGAGGTACATCGACTTGGGTGTTGCTGAAGAAATCGTCGCAAATATGAAGGGGACCTCGAATCCTCAGCTTTCAGAACTCGTAGATAAAATGACGCAAAAAGCGCGGAAGAACGAATTGTTCTCTGATGAGGACATCGCTTTCCATACCGCGTTGCTACGTTCATTGAATAATGACCTTATCGAACAATTAATGCAGGCAATGTGGCTAGTTCACCAAGCAATTCTTCCTGAACTTGTTCATAACCAGTCGGTTGGCCTCATCCATACCGCTGAATCTCACCAGAAGATGCTCGATGCCGCAGAAGCTGGAGACTTAGCTGCTTATATTGAGGCAATTGATGAGCATTATCAGCCGTTGGACCAAATCATTAAGGAAAACGAAGCAGAAAAGTAATTTTCTTAAGCGAAATAATATTGAGCAATCCTCACGCCGTAAAAACGTTAGAATTAAGAAAACGCAAATATTACGGAAGGGACCTCCCATGAGTGTCTTGCGCACCATCGCTCGCCCAATGCTTGCCGCTCCATTCATTTTGGCTGGATTTGATGCCGCGATTCAGCCTGAATCACACCGTGAACGTGCTCGCAAGATATACGATCTAGTAGCTAAGTTCGGAATCCAAGCACCTACGGATAAGGTTACAGACATGGTTACCCGCGGAACAGGTGCCACAATGATCGCTTGCGGGCTTGCTCTTTCGCATTCACGCTTGCCCCGTCTATCTACAGGACTGCTAGGCGCACTCCAAGTTCCACTTGCCTTGGCGAACAACCCTTTCTGGGAACACCACGGCGCTGATCAACGTAAAGATTTCCTCAACCTTGCCAGCGCGGCGGGCCTAATCGGTGGAGCCCTCATCGCCTCTACTGACCGCGAAGGAAAACCATCGGTGGCATGGAGACTCAATAAGTGGACACACGAGCTTAGCGATTCGGCTGGAAACGTTGCAGCTTCTGTTGAATCAAAAGCAAAAGAATTGGGAGTTAGCCGTTGACCACTTGGCACGCGCCAACTTCAGGTCCAATCGATGCGACCGTCACGATTCCCGGATCAAAATCATTAACAAATAGATACTTGGTTCTCGCTGCTTTAAGCGAGAACCAAGTAGACATCTATAATCCGCTCATCGCTCGAGATACCCGACTGATGGCAGATGCGCTACGCTCCCTTGGCGTAGATATTTTGGAGCGTAACGACGCCTGGACTGTTACTCCCCGCCCATTGCATGCTGGGAAAATAAATTGTGGACTAGCTGGAACCGTCATGCGTTTCATCCCGCCAATTGCCGCCCTAGCGCCAGGTAAAACCACTATCGACGGCGATCCCCAAGCTCGGTTGCGTCCAATGAAAACAACGATCGAAGCTCTCACGCAACTCGGCATTAAGATTTCCTCTCTTACCGAACCGGACAGCCTCGGTATTGGCGCAACCCTCCCCCTTGCAATTGTGGGTGACCCCTCGGTCAGAGGTGGTCGTGTACAGATTGATGCCTCGTCGTCGTCCCAATTCATTTCAGCGTTACTGTTGACAGGAGCACGCTTTGAAGACGGAATTGAGATTCTCCACATCGGCGATGCCGTACCATCAGCACCTCATATTTCCATGACGATCGATCTACTTCGCAAAGCTGGTGTAACCGTAAGCGAATCCTCGGGCCACTGGCGTGTATCACCAGGCGTGATCCGGCAAAGAGACGTCGTCGTCGAACCAGACCTTTCCAATGCTGGTCCGTTCCTCGCCGCTGCAATGGTTACCGGTGGGAAAGTACGAATCGAACACTGGCCCACTAGCACCACCCAACCGGGCGATGCCTATCGGGAAATTTTCACCCAAATGGGAGCACAGTGCCGGCTTATTGCCCACTATGGCACAGCACCAGACCACTCTACTGCAACCCTTGAGCTCAACGCCGGAGCCAAAATCTCGGGTATTGACATGAATTTTCATGACATCGGCGAACTTGTACCAACTGTGGCAGCCGTGGCCTGCTTTGCGAAGGAAACATCCCGGTTACGCGATATTGGTCAGCTCCGCGGGCACGAAACTGACCGCTTGACTGCGCTGTCCACGGAAATCACAAAACTAGGTGCACAGGCATTCGTTGACGGCGACGATTTAGTGATTATTCCTGCCAACTGCCACAATAGAGAAACGAAAGCCGCCTACCTCGAATCATATGAAGACCATCGCATGGCAACTTTCGCCGCGATCGTCGGCCTTCGAATACCCGGAGTTAGCGTCAACAATATAGAAACGACGTCGAAGACGCTACCAGATTTCGTTCAGCTGTGGGAAGGGATGCTACGTTGAGCAGGCGTGACATCGGAACCGATGACTACCGCGTCCGTGTACGACCAGGAAAACCCTCGCGTCCACGTACCAAAGTTCGCCCCGATTACACCAAAGCAAAGCGTGGCCGCGTCTTTAGAATTGATCGTGGCCGCTACCACGTTCGAATGCTCGACGACGGCGTGGATGTAGTCGCAGTCAAGGCACGCGAGCTTCCGCGCGGCTCGGTCGCCGTCGGAGATATTTGCGCCATGGTCGGGGATTTATCTGGGAAGAAGGATTCACTCGCGCGCATTACCCAAGTAGACGACCGAAGCACAGCGCTAAGACGCACCGCCGAAGAAGGCGAAGCCGCTGGAAACGAACGAGTGATCGTCGCAAATGCCGATCAGCTGGTTATAGTTACTGCTCTAGCACAGCCCGAGCCTCGTACCGGCATGATTGATCGTTGCGTCGTGGCGGCACTTGAGGCTGGCATGAGACCAATCTTGCTACTTACCAAAGCCGATCTTGCCGATCCCCAACCCCTAATCGACCACTACTCTGGAATAGACCTAACCGTCGTCGTATCTCGACTCAATACACACGAAACGGAAGAAAACCTCGATGAGGAACAGCTCGGCGTCGTCCGTGATGTACTTAGGGATCACGTCTCGGTGTTTGTAGGACATTCGGGTGTGGGAAAATCCACGTTGATTAATGCTTTAGTTCCATCTGCCGGACGGGAAACTGGACACGTCAACGCAGTAACAGGGCGTGGCCGCCACACCTCAACGTCGGCGATGGCTTTTCACCTCGACGACGGCGGAACCGTTATAGACACGCCTGGAGTGCGAACATTCGGTTTAGCACATGTAGGTGCAGACGATTTGTTACGTGGTTTCCCGGACCTCGCCAACATTTCGGAAGAATGCCCAAGAGGCTGCAGTCACGCTGAGGGAGCCATTGAATGTGCACTCGATTCAGTTACCGATTCCACAACTCAACAACGGGTCCAATCATTTAGACGACTGTTGGATTCAATTCCTCAACCTGACTGGGCTTAAGATAGGACTATGAGTACACGTTCGCGCCATGCAGACGATCTTCAGGTGATCGCGGGCATTGTTGATCGAGTCGATCAGTATACGTTGAAACGCTTCCGTTCCAACGACCTTCAGGTGGATACAAAACCCGACTTCACTCCCGTGACAGATGCCGATCGTGGCGCCGAACAAATTATTCGCGATCTTCTTGCTCAATTCAGATCAAGGGATGCCGTGTTCGGTGAAGAACAAGGTCAAACTGGATATTCGAATCGTCGCTGGATTATCGATCCGATTGATGGAACCAAGAACTTTGTGCGAGGTGTACCAGTGTGGGCCACACTCATCGCACTTGAAGAAGACGGTGAAATCGTCTTAGGAATGGTTTCCGCTCCGGCGCTTAACCGACGCTGGTGGGCTGCTCGCGGGCTCGGTGCATATACCGGAAAATCATGGACGTCTGCTAAACAAATCCATGTTTCACAAGTCAGCGAACTCCAAGACTCGTCCCTCTCCTATTCTTCACTAGAGGGCTGGCAGGAGCGGGGTCAACTACGCGCATTCCTTCGACTAGCGCAAGGCGCGTGGCGCAACCGTGCCTACGGTGATTTTTGGTCCTACATGCTGGTGGCCGAAGGAGCTGTAGATATTGCCACCGAACCAAGCCTTGAGCTATACGACATGGCGGCACTTGTACCTATCATCACCGAAGCTGGTGGAAGTTTTACCGATCTCGAGGGGAATCTAGGTCCGTGGGGCAACTGTGCATTAGCAACAAACGGCTTGCTTCATGACAAGGTACTCGAAGTTTTGCAATCTGTATCCGATAACAACTGAAAAGGCAAAAATGACTGACGAACGCGAAGTACTAAGCTGGGACGAATTCGGAAGCGCTTCCCGCGAACTAGCTAAACAGGTGTGGGACTCCGGTTTCCACCCAGATCTTGTAGTCTGTGTAGCACGTGGCGGGCTTTTGCCAGCCGGCGCTATCGGATACGCTCTCGATCTCAAATCCCTCTTGGTTTTGAACGTCGAATTCTACACTGGCATTGGACAAACGCTTCCTGATCCACGTCTCCTTGAGCCAGCACCAGATGTTCGCGCTATGGATGGCAAGCGTGTTCTGATCGTCGACGACGTTGCAGATTCGGGTCGCACCCTTCAATTTGTTCTTGACGTGTGTAAGCGGGCAGGAGCCGTCGATTCGCGCGTCGCAGTTCTTTACGAAAAGCCTCGCTCGGTTCTTCACAGCGATTACATCTGGCACACCACCGACAAATGGATTTCTTTCCCTTGGTCAGATAAAGAGCCAGTTAACGCCGCTGATGTGGATTACACTGCCAAGGACTGACGAAGTTTCGTATTCTTAATCTATGCGAATCCTCCACACCTCTGACTGGCACCTCGGACGCACCTTCCACGGTAGCGACCTCACCGCCGCTTATGAACAGTGGTGTGATTACGTAGTTGAGTTCACTCGATCCGAAAACATCGACGCACTTTTAGTGTCTGGCGATGTTTTCGATCGAGGAATTCCACCTGTTGCCATGGTCGAATTACTTTCAGCAACCTTGAACCAAATCCTCGACCACACCCAAGTTATTCTGACATCCGGAAACCACGACTCCGCGAAAAGACTCGGTTTCACGTCAACATTGTTGAAATCAGGATTGTCGATTCGAACCGATTCACTAGAATCTGATCACGCCGTCCCAGTGTTTAACAAAGATAGCGAACTCGGAGCTTATGTATACGCACTCCCTTATCTAGACCCCGACGTAGAGCGCCGTCGTCTCAGCCCCGATCCAGAACAGTTGCTTGGCCGCTCGCATGAAAGCGTCACGAGACGCGCAATTGAGCGGATCTTCCACGATATTCAGAACTCAACCGCGAGCGCCAATGTTCCAATCCTCGCCATGGCTCATTCGTTTATTGTAGGAGCTGAGCCTAGCGACTCTGAGCAAGACCTCCATATCGGAGGTATAAATTCTGTTCCTTCAGGTGTTTTCCAACCCCCGAAAAATGTGCCCGGCTTTGATTACGTTGCACTCGGGCATCTCCATGGTCCGCAGGCAGTGGGTACCCTTCATGATCCTTTGATGCGCTACAGCGGATCACCTTTAGCTTTTTCGTTTTCCGAAGAAAACCATCATAAGAGCTCGGTGCTCTTGGACTTTTCTGAGGCAACCACCAACCCGGATTCAGGGGCGCGTTTCGAGCCGAAACTTGAGCTGATTCCTACGCCCATTTATCACCCTATTGCCACCGTGAGAGATAGCTTTTCAGAGCTAATTTCCGGAAAATATTCCGACTTCAGCGAGCATTTTCTGCGTATCTACGTTACCGACGACGAACGCCCTAGAAACCTCGTAGCTCGCCTACGGAAAGTATTTCCTAACGTCATTGAGGTGCACCACGATATTCCAACCGTCACCTTACGCACAGATGCCATACGCGCCTCGAAGCAAAATCCACTTGACGTGATTGACGAATTCTACGAAACCTCGGGAGGACGCCCACTTTCCGTGGAGGAGAAAGCTCTAGTCACACGGTTGTGGGATGAAGTCAAGAATCGAGGGCAACGTTAGTGATTATTCGCCGTCTTGAGTTCAACGCCATCGGCCCGTTCGGTGGCCATCACAGTATTGATTTTGATCAGCTCACTGAATCAGGAATTTTCCTGCTAGATGGACCAACTGGATCAGGGAAATCTTCAATTATCGATGCCATCGTTTTTGCACTTTATGGCAATGTTGCTGGAAAAGACAGCTCGGACGAACGAATTCGCTCAAGTCACGCGGTAGCGAGTGACGAATCCTGGGTAGATGTAATTTTTACCGTTGCTACGGGAACCTATCGTGTCCGTCGCACCCCTCAATGGGAACGCCCAAAGAAAAGCGGGAAGGGAACTACCAAGGTTAACCAGAGTGCTACGCTTTGGCGTCTTTCTGAGAGCGCGGTAGATGAACAATCGTGGGAGTTGGGTGAACCCCTCAGCACTCAGGCACGCGAGGTTGGTATTGAGCTGAGCTCAATACTAGGACTCGA
This sequence comes from Arcanobacterium ihumii, assembly GCF_900604515.1. Classification (GTDB taxonomy): domain Bacteria; phylum Actinomycetota; class Actinomycetes; order Actinomycetales; family Actinomycetaceae; genus Arcanobacterium_A; species Arcanobacterium_A ihumii. The sequence goes on from NZ_UWOS01000003.1 coordinate 122,956, forward strand.
TAAAAAGCAGTTCCTTCAGACCGTGGTTCTTCCGCAAGGTCAGTTTGCCGATTTCTTGAAGCTGAAGTCAAGCGAAAGAGCTCCACTACTCGAAACCATATTTGATACCAGCGATTACCGAATTTTCGCTGATGAACTAGCAAAACTTGCCACCGATTCCGAACGCGAAATTAAAGATGCAGCTCTGGTCTATCGCGGTGCTTTGGCAACGTGGAAAGAAATTTCCGATTTTGACCAATCTGTATTGGACACCTTAAGCGTTCTCGAAGACGAGTGCCTTGGAAGTGATGTGCCCTCGAGCAATGACTGCGATCAACGGCTTCTTAACTTCATTAATTCCACCGTTCTTCAGTTCAAGGAACACGCACGAAGTGACGCTCGTGAAGCAAAGATTGCCCAAGACGCTGAAGAAAGCGCCCGCCAGGCAAAGACCAGTGCCGCGGAATCTCTGCATAATATTGCAACGTTTAAGGAACTAAATAAACAGCTTGAGGCCCTGCGTGAAGAACAGGAACTTCGTAATAAAGACTCCAAGACGCTTGAGCTCCATCGTGCTGCTCAGTTAGTTAATCAGCATATTGTTGATGCTCATGACGAGTATCAGTCTTTCATAGAGCTGTGGAATATTGCATCGGCTAAGATCAGCACTCAATCACTTACTTCTCTTGATCCAGTGATTGAGGAATTCTTAGCACAGGCCGAAGTCGGTGCTCCATCGGTCCAAGGGCTCAACTCTCTTTTGCTAGTTTCGGAACTCGAATCAAAGAACTCTCAGATAGGAGAGACAATCGGTTTTTTGCGTCCTATGCTTGAGCAAGAAGAATCGATTGAGCACCGCCGCAAGGCACTCGCCAAGCAAGAATACGATTTAGGTGATCTTGACAAAGCAATCAAAGAACTCGATGCAAAGAAAGCAAAGGTTCCAAGCACTATTACAGCCTTAAAAGCGGACGAAGATCGCGTGAAGAAACTTGCGGCAACCGTGCCAAGTCTGGAGGCAAAGCTCGAAACGACTCGTCGAAAGCTGGGAATCGCACAGAAGATTACTGAGATAGTTAAGCTCCGAGAAACTGAGTCTAATACGCTTGAGGCAAAGATTAAGGTCCATAATACTGCAAAGGAAAAGTTCGACGTTCTTACCGCTCAGTGGATCTCATCTACGGCGGCTAACCTCGCATTAGAGCTTGAAGTTGGCTCTCCTTGCCCTGTTTGCGGTTCTATCGATCATCCTCAAGTTGCAGAACCTAGTTCCACTCATACTACTCGTGACCAAGTCGATAAGGCGCAAGCACTTCTCGTCAAAGCTGCAAAGGATGTAGAGGCAACGAGCCAACATTTAGTGGCGCTTGAAAGCCAGCTCAAAACTTTACGTATTGAGCTAGGCAAGGCAAGTTTCGAATCTTTAGAAGGCACGGAAAGTAACTTAGTTGAACAGCATATCCAGGCATCACAAGCCAGTGACGAGGCCATAGAACTCAGCGAAAAGATACACGAGGCGGAGCAACAATTAGTTGCGTCTGATGCACAGATTCAAGAAGCCAGGGCGAAGTTTGTTCAGATTCAGACTTCGATCAATCACGAAAAATTAACGCTTGAAAACGATGTAAAGGCGGTCCAACACGCCCGTGGCAAATACTCTTCGGTTCGCGAGTATTGTGGCGTTTTACAAAATGAGCAGTTAGCAATTCAGGCTGAACTCAAGTTTATTTCTGATCTCACCTATCGCGCAGAGTCATTAAATAAAGCTGCAGCCAAGCTTGAAAAGGCAGTTGGTGCTTCGCCTTTTGGTTCAAGCCAAAAAGCAAAAGAAGCCCTCCTCGATAAATACAACGAAACTACCTTAACTACGAGATTAAGGGAATTTGAACGTTCTCTTAGTGAAGTAAAAACCAAACTCAGCGATCCAAAGTTCCTAGATCTTCCGAACGAGGCATCAATTGATATCGAGGCCCTCGAAGGTGCCTATCATGCTTCGAGCCAAGCTCGGCAAATTAAAGATGCACAAGCCGCGCAGGCTGAGCGCCTTGCATATGATGCACAACGTCTCGCCCTCCCGGTTGCTTCTGCATCGCAAACTTGGCATCGTTTGGCCGCCGATAATGGTCCATTAGTTCGCATCGCTGATATTGCACAGGCAGGACGTGGCTCGCATACTCGAGTTCCGTTGAGTATGTGGGTTCTTTTGAAACGTTTCGAGCTTGTGGTGGAACGTGCTAATGAACACCTCGCCCAGATCTCGGGTGGTCGCTACGAATTACGACGTACCAACGAAGGCAATCGTATTCAAAAGACCGGACTTGGCCTGAGCATTATTGATCGCGATGGCTCAGCCGAAGGCGACGTAGAGCGTTCTACAGCTTCACTTTCAGGTGGAGAAACCTTCTTCACGTCTCTTTCTCTGGCACTCGCCTTAGCCGAGGTTGTTCAGGAAGAAAACGGTGGTATTCGGATCGACACGTTGATTATTGACGAAGGTTTTGGAACCCTTTCCGACGACGTTCGTGATGCGGTGATGAAGACGCTTGCTTCCCTCACCACTCACGGACGCAAAGTGGGAATCGTTTCTCACGTAGAAGAGCTGAAGCAGATGATACCGAATCGGATTAGCCTCTCCCCCGCTCCCAGCGGAGGATCAACCCTAACTGTTACTGCCTGAGCATTCGAGCCACATCAGCACGTTCGACAACGTCGTACCACATCAACTCAATATCTCCGGAAGCTAAAAATGCATCCTCGTCACCCGATAGAGCCCCTACAACAAGTTCTTCTGCGCCAGGTTCGTCTATCAAAAGTGCTTCAACCTTTTTCCAAGGCACGTATTCATTCAGATTTCGCTGAGTCGCAAGCACGTCTTTCCCTTGTGAAGGGGCATCAATGTTCTTGTCCACAATTTCAGCAACTGCGACGATACGGCGATGGTTCTGTGAATCAATAGTCATAAGACGTAACGAATCATCAGCAGCGGCTAACGTTGCCACCATTTCAAGTCCCTCTTGATCTTCGTCGGGAAAATACTCCCGGAGCTGTGGCGTCACAGCGTGCACTGGACGGCTCGAAATCGAATCAGCATCCAAGTCAGTGACTGCAAGAGGGATATAAATACGCATACCCCTATCGTACATCACGCCTCAAACTCACCGGATCGAAGTTTTTGTATTTTGAGTTATCCACACCGTGCAAAACAGGGTTTTATAGATTTTTTTAGAACTGTCAAAATACAAACACTCAAGGACGAGTACCTTTCGCACCTTCCAATGGATTTGCTACCAGATGTGCCATGAAGCAAATTCTCCATTTCGGTTCTAACTCGCAAGGAAATAGACAATAATGGCACAGCCGGCACTACTCTTCGCTTCACCAGAAACAGCAATTACTTCCCGTTTACCCAAGTCGCAACGATTAAAAATTGTTGCCCAGCCATCAAAAATAGCTTCCTCAAGTGAAAATATCACCACGCAAACTTCCGTAATTCAGGCCAAACCGATGCCTCCAGAACAGCAAAGCGTTATCTCAATGCCTAATTTGGGGAGTAAACAAAGCTTTGACCGTACTTCCTTTCACGCGCATAGACGCTCTGCCAACACCACGGGCTATTTTGCACGACCTCCCGTTGAATCTGAAAATGAACCAGCTAAACCCCTTCCACCCGCTGAACAATTTGCGGGTTCAATTATTCTTCACGTGGTCGAGATCTTGCTGGGGCATCGGCCACCACGCCAAATCCAAACCTGGGTCACTCCAATCATCTACGATGCCCTGGTTAGGCGTGCCAACTTAGGCAAACAGATTCAAGGAAAAGCACCCAAATGCTTACCCCCTCGAATCAGACGAATTCATACCTGCTTCATAAGCCCTACCATAGCTGAGGTATCAGTTGTACTCTTTGACGGAAACAAAACCAGAGCCGCCGCGCTTCGGCTCGAAGCACGGCGGCAAAAGTGGCATGTTACAGCCCTAGAAATTATTTAGACCAAGATATTCGTCTAAGTCCGAACTTAACGACGCTTTTTAGCTGCTTTCTTAGCAGCTCTACGCTGTTCACGGTTCATTCCCGATGCCTGATCTGAAGATCCTGCGGATCGAGCTACTCTCCCGCCCTGATCGTTTCGCGTCTCAGTTGACTGTGAACCATCTTTCGAGGCGGAGGTGTACATCATCTTTGGAGCTTCGGTATTCTTATTAATCCCGAGTAGCTTCTCGGCCATCGCCTGAGTGGTTTGAGAAGAACCAGCAAGACGCACGGCAGCTTCAGAGTCTTGACCAACTCCTGCCGGTGTTTGTGATCCTGCTTCAACGTCAACGGCATTGGCTTCACGAGACTCAGCAGCTAGACGCTCATTTCGCTCACTTGGAAGCTCAAAATTGAAGAGGTACTGCACCGTCTCAGAACGAATTGAATCATTCATGAGCTGGAACATCTGGTAACCCTCTTGCTTATATTCGACAAGAGGATCACGTTGAGCCATTGCACGCAGACCGATACCTTCTTTAAGGTAATCCATTTCGTAAAGGTGCTCTCGCCACTTACGATCAAGGACATTCAGTAAAACCTGACGTTCGATCTGTCGCATGGTGTCGTCACCCAACTCTTCAGCGCGCTCTTCGTAAATAGCATGCGCATCGGTATGGAATTCGTTCATAAGGTCATCACGCGAAAGATTCTTGAGATCTCCATAGTCTTCTTCAAACTCAGAAGCGCTAAACGAAGGCGTGTAATAGCTCTTCATCGCCGTCCATAGTGCATCAAGATCCCAATCTTCGGGTGCTCCCAACGTTTCAGACTGGACCACGTCATCAATAGCGAAATCAACAAAAGACTCGATCTGAGCCTCCAGATCCTCACCATTGAGAATTCGGCGTCGCTCATCGTACACGACGGTACGCTGCTCGGACATAACGTCGTCGTATTTCAAAACATTCTTGCGAATCTCAGCGTTACGTGCTTCGATCGCCGTCTGAGCGCGTTCAATTGCCTTCGAAAGTAACTTAAAATCAAGCGCTTCGTCTTCAGGACCATTCTTAAATGGAGCGGTGGCACGTGAATTAGCAAAAAGGCGCATTAGGTCATCGTCAAGTGAAAGATAGAATCGAGATTCACCCGGATCACCCTGACGCCCCGAACGTCCGCGCAACTGATTATCGATGCGGCGCGACTCATGGCGCTCAGAGCCAAGCACGTAAAGTCCACCGAGCTCTACAACTTCGTCATGTTCGGCGGCAACGGTCGCTTTAGCCTGAGCCAAGACCTCTGGCCAAGCCTTTTCGTATTCCTCGGCGTTCTCCTCGGGATCAAGACCCTGCTTTTCCATGGTGGCGACGGCGATATGCTCAGCATTTCCACCAAGCATAATGTCCGTTCCTCGACCAGCCATATTCGTTGCAACTGTAATTGCACCCTTACGACCAGCCATGGCGATAACAGCAGCTTCACGTTCGTGTTGTTTAGCGTTCAAAACCTCATGTGGAATATGAGCCTTCTTCAAGAGGTCAGAAAGCATCTCTGAGTTCTCAACTGAAGCGGTACCAACCAACACAGGCTGACCCGTGGCATAACGTTCCTTAATATCTTCAACAATTGCCTGGAACTTTCCACGCGCAGTTGGGAACACCAAATCTGTCTGATCAAGGCGAATCATCGGACGGTTTGTTGGAATCGGAACGACTCCGATATCATAAGTCGATGCGAATTCCTCCGCTTCGGTTTCAGCAGTACCCGTCATACCAGAGAGTTTGTCGTACAGGCGGAAGTAGTTCTGCAAAGTAATCGTCGCAAGAGTTTGGTTCTCTGCCTTGATCTCTACGTGCTCTTTAGCTTCAATTGCCTGATGCATCCCTTCGTTGTAACGGCGACCAGCCAGAACACGGCCAGTATGTTCGTCAACGATCAATACTTCCCCATTGGCAACAATGTAATCACGATCGCGAACAAAGAGTTCTTTAGCCTTGATCGCATTGTTAAGGTAGCCGATAAGCGGGGTGTTAACGGATTCGTAGAGGTTGTCGATACCCAGCAGATCTTCAATCGCATCAATGCCAGGGGCAAGAATACCCACGGTACGTTTCTTCTCATCAACTTCATAGTCGTGATCCTTACGCATCGACAGCACTGCCTGCGCAAAGGCGTTATACCACTTGTTAGCATCACCTTCAGCTGGACCAGAAATAATCAATGGCGTACGCGCCTCGTCAATAAGGATCGAATCAACTTCGTCAACGATCGCGAAGAAATGATCACGCTGTACTAAGCCATCGACTTCACGCGCCATGTTGTCACGCAAGTAGTCGAAACCAAACTCGTTATTCGTTCCGTACGTAATATCGGCGGCGTATTCACGACGACGCTCTTCTGGAGTCAAAGACGAAACGATACAGCCCGTCGTCATCCCCAAGAAGCGGAATACGCGTCCCATTAGTTCCGACTGGTAGCTAGCCAAGTAATCGTTGACCGTAACTACATGGACGCCGCGTCCTGGAATTGCATTAAGATAGGCCGCCAAGGTAGCAACGAGAGTCTTACCTTCACCAGTCTTCATTTCGGCAATATTACCTAAGTGTAGCGCGGCACCACCCATGATCTGGACATCGTAATGACGTTGTCCAAGGGTACGGACCGAAGCTTCACGCACTGCAGCAAAGGCCTCAGGGAGCAAATCGTCAAGAGATTCACCATCAACATAGCGCTTGCGGAACTCCTCGGTAAGAGCACGCAACTCGTCGTCTGTGAGTGCTTTAAAATCATCTTCCAAAAGATTCACTTGTTGGGTGATGCTACCTAAACGCTTCAGCGTACGGCCTTCACCTGCGCGTAAAATCTTATTGAGAATCTTGCCCACAACTACTCCTGACGTTCTTCTGCCATAATCGGCACGACCGTTACTATTCTACGCTGTAAACAGTGAATTCAGAATTTCAGTTTGTGCTACTTCACTCTTGGCAAATCCGGATTAAGCCATTCGATCAACCATGGCATGAGCAAAAGCCTCCAGCGCCTCACGAACCTCACCCTTAGGTACGCTCTCAAGCTCAGCGAGGGCTTCATCGATCCACTGATCTGCCAGTGCACGAGTCTCAGCTACAACCGGGTGCACGCGCAAACGGGCGACGACGTCGGGGAGGTTTTCTTCGTTTAGGTCATCTGAATCAAGAAGAGCAAGAATTTGTGTGCCTTCTTCATCAAGCGTTCCGTCGTGTTGGCGCTTGCGCAGAAGCAGAGTCGGCATAGTCGAAACGTTTTCAAGAAGATCCGTTCCCGGGGTCTTTCCGGTGAGTTCCGGCTTCGAAACAAGGTCGATAACATCGTCTGCAAGTTGGAATGCAACGCCGACTTTTTCACCGAATTGGGCAACGGCTTCGGCTAGTTCTTCCGAACCACCTGAAGACAGCACGCCATAACGCGCTGCCGCAGCAATCAAAGATCCCGTCTTATCAGCAAGAACCTGGATGTAGTGATCAATCGGATCATCGTTGTCACGAGGACCAACTGTTTCATGAAGCTGTCCAACACAAAGGCGCTCGAAAGTCGTGGCGTGAAGCAAAACCGCACGCGGTCCGAGCTTAGCCACAATGGAAGAAGCGCGAGCAAACAGCACGTCTCCAGCCATAATCGCCGATGAATTTCCAAAGATATATTGCGCAGACGGCACTCCGCGGCGTAACGGAGCTTCATCCATGACGTCGTCGTGATACAACGACGCAAGGTGGGTAAGTTCAACCACCAAGGATGAATCATCAACCGCTTGGTTCAGCGGATCCGGTCCAAGCTCTGAGGTAAGGAGGCAGAGCACTGGGCGCAACCGTTTACCACCGGCCACGGCAAGGTGAGACGTCGCAGCATCTACAACGAGGTCATCGATACGGACGACGTCCTGAAGTTGGGTTTCAACGCTGTCGAGTCGCTTCGATAGACGCGAACCTAATTCGCCATGGCCGGCAAGTAAATCGGAAAATGCATTCACGCGAAGGATCCTTGCATAAGGTCGAGTACTGAACCAGGAAGTAGGCCCAGCGCAATGGTTAGAACAAGCGCCACGACGATGGCAACCACCGTCATGCCCTCTGATTGTACAACCTCAACGTCCTCAGCTGGCTCGGTGAAAAACATGAGCTGCACCAAACGGAAGTAGAAGAACGCAGTTGCCGCAGAAGCAAGCACTGCGATAACTACCAAAATGGTCTCGCCAGCGGCAATTCCAGAGCGGAAGACTTCAAATTTTCCGATGAACCCACCGGTCAATGGAATACCGGCGAAGGAGAGGAGGAACACTAACATTGCAGAAGCCAAGAAAGGCGAACGCTTTCCAAGTCCGGCCCACTTTTCGAGCTTCGTAGCCTCGCCAAGGATCTTTCCTTCGACGTCTCGATCGCGAACCAAAGTGACGATAGCAAATGCACCAACCGTCGCAACTCCGTATGCGAGGAGGTAGAACAAAACAGAAGACATCGTTTGCGAGTACTGCTTTGGATCCATGTCCATGGTACGGATTGCGTTAACGGCGATGAGGATAAAGCCAGCGTGCGCAATGGAAGAATAGGCAAGGAGGCGTTTAATATCGGTTTGAACCAGACCAAGCACCGTACCTACTACGATGGTTGCGATGATTACAATCCACATGAAGACGTTCAAAGCCGCCGCGGAAGTTGCTGCAACGTAGAGCATCACGCGCAAGAGAGCTACGAATGCCGCCGCCTTGGTTCCTGCTGCCATGAAGCCGGTGATCGGAGTAGGAGCACCTTGGTATACATCAGGAGTCCAAGAGTGGAATGGAGCAGCGCCTACCTTAAAGAGAAGGCCGATTACTACCATTGCCACACCCATGACAAGCACGGAGGTTTGAACATTCTGCCCCTGGATAGAGAGCTGGAGAACTTCGTTGAATACGAGGGTCCCAGTTGCTCCGTAGATGAAGGCTGCACCCATCAAGAAGATTGCCGAGGAAAATGCTCCCAAGAGGAAGTACTTCATAGCGGCCTCCTGTGAAAGGAGACGACGCCGGCGCGCCGTTGCCGATAGCACATAAAGCGGCAACGATAGAACTTCCAGCGCGATGAAAAGCGTGAGGAAATCAAATGAGGACGTAAAAGCCATCATGCCACCCACTGCGAAAAGCGCAAGTGGGAATACTTCGGTCTGCTCTCGGCCTGCATTTGCAGATTCACGTTCTTCAGCTGATCCTGGGCGCGTTGCCGCAGAGGCAGCAAATGCGCCTTCACGTGTTTGAGTACGGTCAGCAATTACCAAGAAGGCAAGAAGTGAGGAAATAAGGATAATACCTTGCCCGATAAGCGAAAAACCATCTTCAACAAGCGAAATACCTGTAAAACCGTGTGCCGACTGCACTGCTGAGAGCGGGTTCGTGGCTAGGCCCTTATCGGTGTGGAGCTCAGTCCAACGCCAGACCACAGCGACCAATGCCGCAGCAAGTGCGAGCAACGTAGTTACGATTTGTACCGGACGACGAGCGCCGCGCGGAACAAACGCTTCAAATAGCGTAGATAAAACCGCTGTTCCTAAAACGATGAGCAGTGGGACAACCGCTACCCATTGAATAACAGTAGTATTCACTTGATATCTCCTTCGGATACAACAGCAATATCAGACGTATCGACCGAATATTGTGGCGCGGAAATCGTTTGCACTACCCCGGCATCAAAACTCGGGTTCACAAAGTTTGTAACAGCTGCAGGATAGAAGCCAAGTGCTAACATCGCCGCAATCAGCAAGCCCATAACTAACTTTTCACGAGCATTGAGATCGTCGGACAATAGCTCTGGACGCGGACCCGTAAAAACGCGCTGATATGGGAGCAGAATGTAGATCGCGGCAAGCACCACACCAGACACCGCAAAGACCGCTGCCACTGGGTTAACCTTGAACGTTCCTACCAAAACCATGTATTCAGGTACAAATCCGGACAAGCCTGGAAGCGCGACCGTAGCAAGACCAGAGATCAGGAATGTTCCGGCGAGCACTGGCGTTACACGCTGCCAACCGCCATAGTTCGAAATAGAGTAACTGTTTCCACGCTTTCCAAGGAACCCAACCACAAGGAACAATCCCGCGGTACCAACGCCGTGGGCAACCATGTAGAGCACTGCTCCGGTCATTGCGAGCTGTGAGCCGCTGAAAATGCCAATCACCATGAAACCAAAGTGGGATACCGAGGTGTAGGCGATCAAACGCATAAGGTTATCGGAACCAATTGCCATCAACGCCCCCCAAATAATCGATACAATCGCCAAAACGATAACAATTGGCGCTGCCGTCTGCGCAGATATTGGGAACAGCGGCAAACAAATGACGATCATTCCGTAGGTCCCGAGTTTATCAAGTACACCAACAAGGAGCGTTGACGTTCCCGCCGGCGCCTCTTCCGTGGTGTCTGGGAGCCACGTATGAAGTGGCCACATCGGAGCCTTGATTGCGAATGCAATGAAGAATGATAGGAAGATCCACATCTGAGCCGAGCTCGGAGCCTTCAGCCCCTGCGCAAGTACATCGATCATGTAGCCACGTGGACCACCGGTTCCGTAGGTGTAAACCGCGATCACGCCTACCAGCATGATCAATCCACCAAGAATTGAGTAAAGCAAGAACTTCATTGCGGCTCGACGCCGATTGACTCCACCGTAGTTTCCAATCAGGAAGTACATCGGAACGATCATCAATTCGAACAGAATGTAAAAGAGGAAAACATCGCGCGCTGCGAAGAGCGAAATCATGATTGCTTCGAGGAATAGAATCCATCCGAAGTACGAACCGGTGCGATCGTCGTCGTAATCATTCCAAGCGGCAAGAATAACGATAGGTACCAAGAACGTAGCGAGCGCGATCATTACTGCGCTAATACCGTTGACTCCCCATGCGACCGAAACACCAATCTGCGGAATCCATCCATAGGTTTCGGAAAGCTGAACAGCATCGGCATCGGCAATGGAGAACTGAGTTATCATTGCCGCAATAAAGATCGCCAGCACAGCCACTGAAAGTCCGAGCGTGAAAGCACGCGCGATCTTTCGTAGTGGCTTGATAACTGCGAGTGCGAATGCGCCGACGAGCGGCAAGAGAACTAACGTGGTGAGCCACGGGAATGTAGCTTCAATAACTGGTTGCATTACCTTAATTCCTTCCAGACTCACAGCGCCGATACCAACGCGACCGCGAGTGCGATGACTACACCGACGACGATGTAGCTCGCATAACTACGGGCATAGCCATTTTGAAGCTTCCCGATTGCGCGACCAAACCATGGCAACGCCTTGCCGGTTCCTTCGGCAGCACCGTCGATGACGTATCGATCGATGATTACCGTTCCTTCGGTAAGCGCAATTCCAGGTTTCATGAATACTGATTCGTTGAATAGATCCTGATATAGATCTGCACGAGCCGCACGGGTTAGAGCGGAGCCAACTGGAGCTGCCTTTGGAGTTGGTTGCGAGACGTACATCTTCCATGCGAGTCCGACACCGATCGCCACAATTACCAAGGTGGTTACGGTGATTACTGGAACAGGAAGTACAGGAGCTTCATGCTCAGCGTGGCCGACGACCGGTTCGAGCCAAGTTAGGAAGCCCGTGTAGTTCAAGACAGCGCCGAGTCCAAGTGATCCTATGGCGAGGATTGCCATCGGGATCCACATGAGTGGAGATGGATCGTGCGGATGCTTAGCATCCGGTCCATCATGGTTCCAGCGCTCTTCACCAAGGAAGATCATGAATACCAGACGCGACATGTAGAACGCGGTAAGACCGGCAACAAGGACGGTTACAGTACCGAAAATCCATGGTTGAATCCCTTCTCCGCTGAAGGCCGCCTCAATAATCTTGTCTTTTGAGTAGAAGCCGGAGAGGAATGGGAAACCGATAATTGCAAGATAACCTGCAAGGAATGTGAAGAACGTGATCTTCATATGCTTGGCAAGTCCGCCGAAGCCACGCATATTCACTTCATCGTTCATTCCGTGCATAACCGCGCCCGCACCCAAGAACATATTTGCCTTGAAGAAACCATGGGTGACGAGGTGGAAGATTGCGAAGCCAGCACCAATGGGACCAAGCCCCGCTGCGAGCATCATGTAGCCGATCTGGGACATAGTCGAGGCCGCAAGAACCTTCTTCATATCGTCCTTAGCAGCTCCAACGATTGCGCCGAAGGTCAAGGTGATAAGACCGATGATCGAGACTGCCAGAGCCGCAGTTGGAGCTGCAACGTAAATAGCACCTGAGCGAACCATAAGGTAAACACCAGCGGTAACCATTGTAGCCGCGTGGATAAGTGCTGATACCGGCGTCGGACCTGCCATCGCGTCACCGAGCCAAGCTTGGAGCGGGAACTGAGCAGACTTACCGCAGGCTGCAACCAAGAGGAAGATTCCGATAAAGGTTAGAGTCCCTGTATTTGCGGAAGAAATTCTCTCGTTGACCGTTGTAAATTCAACTCCGCCGAAGTTCGCAACCATGGACATCATTGCGATGAGGAGTCCGAGGTCACCAACACGGTTCATAATGAATGCTTTCTTTCCTGCTGTCGCATATTCAGGAACGTGATTCCAGAACGAGATGAGGAGGTAAGAAGCGAGACCAACGCCTTCCCAACCGAAGAAGAGAGTTAGGTAGGAGTTTCCAAGAACCAGGAGAAGCATCGCTGCTACGAAGAGGTTCAAATATGCAAAGAAACGACGGCGTGCGACGTCGTGTTCCATATAGGAAACCGAGTAGAGGTGGATAAGTGTGCCCACGAAAGTCACCAACAAAACGAAGGTGATCGAGAGCGGATCAACGCGAGTTCCGAAATCTACGTGTAGACCTGGCGCAGCAACCCATTTATAGAGAGTTGACTCCATGATGCGCTCACCTGCATCGAGCCCAAGAAGCTGGATGAAGGTGGCTAGACCGAGTACGAACGACACCGTGGAGGCAAGAATACCAACCCAGTGTCCCCAGCGATCGGCTGATTTACCGGCAAGGAGAAGGAACCCACAACTGAGTAACGGGATTGCGACCGCGAACCACATAAGTCCAGCCGGACCCGTTGCCGTATTGACGGCAACATCAGACATGGAAAGGAATCCAGTAGTCAAAAGGATCACACCTGCTTCCACTAATTTTTCATGAGGTTTGCGCCGTCAAGCGATGCAGACCTACGGGTACGGAATACGGACACAACAATGGCTAGACCAACCACAACTTCAGCCGCGGCAACTACCATCACGAAGAAGGCAAAAACCTGTCCTTCGAGGTTTCCCCACATACGAGAGAATGTAATAAACGCCAAGTTACAGGAGTTAAGCATTACTTCTACACCGAGAAGGGCAATAACGCCGTTTCGTCGAGTGAGAACGGTGGCACCGCCGATCACGAAGAGGACCAGTGCTAACACGATATATAGCATCAAATGCATCAGTTCTCCTCCTGAGCGTTGTTGTCGATTTCGGCAAGTGCTGATTCAAGAGTTTCAGGAGCCGACGCGGATTCAATTCCTTCGAAACGCTTCAAAGCTGCTTCGTGGTCAGGTGCCTTTTCTCCTGGCATTCCAGCAATTGTTGCCCGACCAATTTGACCGTAAGTGCTTGGACCTGATGGCAATTGACCACGAGTAATACGGGCAACGGTTTCAGGAGAAATCTCAGCAACTCGACGCTCTTGACCGCGAATCTTGAGGACTCGGTTAACCGAATTTTCAAGCGGCTGACCGTAAGCGGTAAGTGCCGGGTTAGTCGAAGAGTTCGATTCGGCGTATACGCCTGGGTTTGGAAGCTGGCCTGGGTGAACGCCTGCTTCGACGAAGTCTTGCATCTTCTTGTGCGCAAGTTCTTCTTGGGTCTGGCGCTCAGCAACACGATCACGGTGAGTAAGCGTCATTGCACCAAGTGCAGCCACGATCAAAAGCGTACCTGTGAGCTCAAGAGTCAAAACATGGTTGGAGAAGATTAATCGAGCAACACCCATAGGATTACCTTGAGCATTCGCCATTTCCAATCCAACCGCATCCGGCCACGTCGTCTTAAAGACAATCGCGGTCATGATCGCAAGCATTCCAAGTCCACCAAGGATCGCAACCGGACGCTGTGCTTTCAGAGTCTCGTGTCCCGAATCGGCAGAATCAACACCGATCAGCATGAGAACGAACAAGAACATCATCAAAATCGCGCCCGTGTATACAACGACTTGGGCCACTCCCATAAATGGAGCTTCGAGCATTGTATAGAGGAAGGCGAAACCAACCATCACGAAGATGACCGAAATGACGGTGTAAACCGCTCGGCGTGTAATAAGCAATCCGAAGATTGCAACAATAACCATCGACACCGCAAGGAGGGCGAACAGAATCGTCTCCCCCATTGAGATTTCGAGTGTTTCCATTGACGGCATCATTGGATGTCTGCCCCCTCGAATTCATTTCCTGTTACGGCGACGCTACCGAGCGATTCGTCATCTGGACGCGTAGAACGTACCCAATCGACCTGAGCTTCCGTTGGTCCAGTAACTCGACCCTTGTAATAATCTGCATCAGACGTGCCTTGAACCATCGGGTGAGGCGTATTTAGCATGCCTTCAGCAAGAGGAACCAAGAGATCCTGCTTTTCGTAGATCAGTTCTTCGCGAGTCTGACCAGCGATTTCAAACTCTGTTGACATCGTCAGAGCACGAGTCGGACATGCTTGGATGCAGTATCCACAGAAGATACAACGCAAATAGTTAATCTGGTATACACGTCCATAGCGCTCACCCGGCGAGAATTGCTCGTGCGGGGTATTGGCTGCAGCTTCAACGTAGATAGCGTCCGCAGGGCAGGCCCATGCACAAAGCTCACAACCAATACACTTTTCAAGGCCATCCGCGTAGCGATTTAACCGGTGTAAACCGTGGTAACGCGGGCGAAGTGGCACCTTGATATAAGGGTATTGCTCGGTGACCGTCGGTCGGAAAATCGTCGTAAAGGTGACACCAAATCCAGCGATAGGAGCAAGAATCTTCCCTAGTGGGCCCTTCTTGTTTGGGCTGTATAGTGCTTCATCTGGCTGCGCGAACTCAGAGTGAGTTGCCGGAAGGTTTTCGTTTTTCGTCTGTTCAGACATTCTCTGCCTCCTGAGTTTGTGGCGTTACTGCGTGAGCAACTTTGCGCTCGGCACGCGGAGACGGCGGTAGATGCTGTCCCGGAAGTGGTGGAACAGGGTATCCGTTTTCGAAACCATTAAATTCTTCGTGTTCACGAGCCTCAATTAACTCAGCTTGTGATGGCTTAACTGAGTCATCGCCGAGCGCCCAGATCAGCATGATCAAGGCAAAGCCGGTGGAAAGAATGGCAAGTACGTTCGTCATGTTGATTGGATAAACCATGTTCACACCAACAACGATCATGACGATCGTGAGCCAGATAAGGGCACTTGGGATAAGTCCTTTCCAACCCAATTTCATAAATTGATCGTAACGGAAACGCAATGCAGTTCCTCGTACCCAGACGAAGATACCCATGAAGATCCAAACCTTGATAATGAACCAAAGCATCGGGATCCAACCAACGTTTGGATCCCCACCCCAGAGGCTGTAGATCCATGTGACTATCGGACCTGCACGCCAACCACCAAAGAAAAGGGTGGTTGCGAGCATCGAGAGGTTGAGCATGTTGATGTATTCGGAGAGGTAGTACCAACCGAACTTCATCGAGGAGTATTCAACGTGAGGACCTGCAACAATTTCGCCTTCAGCCTCTGGAAGATCGAAAGGAAGTCGGTTAGCTTCACCAAACATCGTCACGAAGTAAACCAAGAAGGCTGGAGCCATGATAAAGATGTTCCAGATTGACTGCTGACCGGAAATAATTCCCGATGTTGCCATCGTTTGGTTAACGATGAAAATCGTTACTAGGGAAAGTCCCTGAGCAAGTTCATAAGAGATCATCTGGGTTGCAGAACGAACCGAACCGTAAAGCGGAAGAGTCGACTTAGCAGACCAGCCACCGAGCACCAGACCGTATTCACCAAGAGCTGCCACCGCCAATACGAAGAGCATAGCAACTGGTGAATCCGCTAGTTGCAGTGGTGTTACGTGACCGAACATCGAGACCGACGGCCCCATTGGGATTACTGCCATCAGTGTGAATGCACAGAGCGCGGAAACTGCCGGGGCAATGAAGTAAACGACTTTATCTGCTCCCTTGAGGAAGAAGTCTTCCTTAAAAAGAAGCTTGATTGCGTCTGGGAACGACTGCAAGAGACCAAGCGGTCCAACGGTGTTTGGACCGAGACGATTCTGCATACGTGCAAGCAAACGACGCTCGAACCATAGCGCGAAAATCACCGAAAAAATCAGGAACACAACAATGAAGACGGCCTTAATGACCCAGATCCACCATGTGTCGTTCGAGAAATCAGCTACGGCTGGATTTGCCATCATGATATTCACTCGGACACCTCCGAATTAGCAATTGTTACGGTTTCGCCGTATCCATTACCCAACATATGCAGGGATTGTCCCTTCGCATTTTGTGGAAGCCACACGACGTTATCAGGCATAGGGGCGGCGATAGCAACCTCAAAAGTCACCGTGCCGTTTGCACCAGTTACGTCCACTCGCTTCGAGATACCTGCTGCCTTTGCCGTTGAATCAGACATCACGGCTACGGCCTTACGTGCTGTGTTTGCAAGGTGCGGTTCGTGAGACTGAAGTGCACCGCCATCAAGCATTTGCTTCCACGTTGCGAGTACGACGCCGGGCTGGGGCGACTGAGCTGCAAAGTCTGGAAGCTCTGCACGGTGTCCGTCCCAAGCACGGAGCTGTGCGTATTCATTAACCGTCGCCTCAAGCGTATCCAAGCCGAGGTCTACACCCATCTCAGCTGCCAAATCATTTAAAACTCGACGATCTGGGAGCTGATTGGAGGTGATTACCTGACCGAATGGGCGCATGCGACCTTCCCAGTTAACGAAGCTTCCTCCCTTTTCTACCGGTGGAGCAACTGGGATAAGAACATTCGCGTACTCTGACGTAGTGGTTTGACGCACTTCGAGCTGCACAACGAACGCCTTATCCAAGGCTGCTGCTGCGTGACCCGGTAGATCGGAAACTTCTACGCCAGCAAGTAAGATCGCATCGAGTTCGCCGCTGCGTGCGGCTTCAAGGATCTCGTCAACGTTTCGTCCGCGTTCGGTTGGAAGGTTCTCCACGCCCCAAGCAGCTGCAACGTCTATTCGAGCCGAAGAATCGTTGACTAGGCGTCCTCCTGGGAGCAGATTAGGCATCGCACCGGCATCGACCGCACCGCGGTCTCCAGCTCGGCGAGGAATCCAAGCAAGCTTTGCACCTGTGCGCTTACTCAAACGAACCGCCGCGCTGAGCGCACCTGGAACGGCTGCTGCGCGTTCGCCAACCAAGATAACTGCTCCTGGCTTCTGAAGATCGCGGTAAAGCTGGCCGTAAGAATCTTGAGCAAATTCGGAAACTGCGTCTAGAACACTGGCTTCGGTACCGGGTGCCGCAGCGATGAAACGAGCGAGCATCTTCGCAGTGCCGCGAGTTTCGTATGCAGAGATAACTGATACCGACGTCGTCTTGGCTAGTGCCCCCTTACGAAGGCGCAGGAATAAAGTTCCGCACTCATCTTCCGCTTCGAGACCAACCGTCAAAACGTGGCCGGCGTTTTCAACCTGTCCGTAAGTCACACCCAAACCACGACCCGCTACCGCGGCAGCAAGGAATTCATTTTCTTCCTCGGTTACCTTGCGGGTACGGAAATCGATGTCGTTCGTGTTTAACACGACGCGCGCAAACTTTGAATAAGCGTAAGCATCTTCGATTGGCAGGCGTCCACCGACGATCACACCGACCTTCTTATTACGTAGACCTTCGGCGGCCGTTTCCATAGCGTCAAGCCACGAAACATTCCCGACGCCCGAAATCCGAGGGAACTTCAGCCGGTCAGGACCGTTCTGCCAACGGAAGGCGAAGCGATCCTTGTCTGTGATCCACTCTTCGTTAACGTCCATATCTTGCGCGGCAAGACGGCGTACGACCGTACCACGACGGTAATCAACTCGAATAGCTGCACCGGAAGCATCGTGTTCGGTAACCGATGGAACTGAAACGAGATCGAATGGACGAGCTCGGAATCGGTAAGAAGCCGAAGTCAATGCACCAACTGGGCAGATCTGAATAACGTTTCCAGAGAAGTAAGAAGCGAATGGACGGCCGTTTACATCGGCTTCAGCCGCTCCAACTGGACCGGCAGAGAAACCTGCTACGATCCCAGCCATTCCTTGTGGGCCAGCGTACTCGTTTGCTGCTCCGAAATCGTGCTGACCGTCGTCTCCCGCAAAATCGAGGACGTTACCGTCAAAGTTTCCGATCTGGGACCCATGCAGGCCATGGTTGCCATAACCTGGGGTTCCGCCGCCTCGTCCCTGGAGCTGAATGAATGCGTCACCCGCGATCTGGGTTGAGAAGCGCGTACAACGCTGACAAAGGATACAGCGATCACGATCAAGCAAGATCTGCGATGAAACCGAAATTGGCTTCGGATAGGTACGTTTCACGTCGATGAAGCGGGACTTGGTACGTCCATCGGTCATTGCTTGGTTCTGGAGAGGGCATTCTCCACCCTTATCACAAACTGGGCAATCCATCGGGTGGTTGATGAGCAAGAACTCCATTACGCCGTGCTGTGCTTTTTCGGCTACGTCAGAGCTCTTGGCACTGTAGACTTCCATATTCGGAGATACCGTAACTGCACAAGCAGGCTGAGGCTTTGGCATCTTACGAACAACGCCCTCGCGGTCAGGTGCTGCTACTTCAACCAGGCACTGACGGCAAGCCGCAGCTGGTGCAAGCAATGGATGGTCACAGAAACGTGGGATATGGACGCCTACCTGTTCGGCGGCTCGGATGATCAAAGTTCCCTTAGGAACAGAAACATCTTTGCCGTCGATCTTCAACGAAACCATATCGACATTTGTTTCAGTCGTTGTCATTGAACACCTACTTCACTGAAAAGAGCAGACTTAGCAACCGGATAGAGCTCAGAGCAGGGGGTATGGTAGCCAGCTTCGAACTCATCACGGAATAGATCAATCGCAGATTTAATCGGCGTTGCAGCAGCATCACCAAGAGCACAAAACGAACGACCCTGAATGTTATTAGCGATTTCGTAGAGCAAATCTACGTCGCCTTCCTTGCCCTTACCCGCTTCGAGACGATGCATGATTTGACGCATCCAGAATGTTCCTTCGCGGCAAGGCGTACACTTTCCACACGATTCATGCTGGTAAAAATCAGTCCAGCGCGAAACGACTCGTACCACCGAAACGGTTTCATCGAAAATCTGGATTGCACGGGTTGCAAGCATCGATCCCGCTTCCATAACTTCCTCGTATCCAAGTGGAACATCGAGGTGATCTGGCGTAAAGAGCGGGGCAGAAGAACCACCAACGGCAAAAAACTTCAATTCGTGTCCATCGCGAATACCACCGGCAAGCTCAAGAAGCTCACGCATGGTAATTCCAAATGGTGCTTCGAACTGACCAGGATTCTTGACGTGACCGGAGATTGAGAAAATTCCGTGTCCACGTGAATTCTTGGTGTCCTTACCCATTGCGGTGAACCAATCGACACCGTGGTTGATAATTCCTGGAATCGAGGCGATCGATTCAACGTTGTTTACAACCGTTGGACGAGCATAAAGGCCGGCAACTGCAGGGAATGGCGGCTTGAGTCGAGGCTGACCACGGTAGCCTTCAAGCGAATCAAGCAAAGCCGTTTCTTCGCCACAAATGTAGGCACCTGCTCCAGCATGAACCGTAATATCGAGGTCGTAGTCTCCATTAGGACCGAGCCCCTTACCTAAGATTCCGGCTTCCTTGGCTTCGCGTACCGCTGCAAGCAAGCGGCGATATACGTGCACAACTTCACCACGCAAATAAATGAATCCGTGGTGTCCACCGATCGCCATCATACAGATAGCCATGCCTTCAACCAGAAGATGAGGATTCGCCATCAAGAACGGGATATCCTTACAGGTTCCTGGCTCAGATTCGTCGGCGTTAACCACCAAGTAACGTGGACCACCATCTGGAGCAGGAAGGAACGACCACTTCAATCCGGTCGGGAAGCCAGCTCCTCCACGACCACGAAGACCAGATTCCTTAACCAAATTGGTAATGGAGGCATCGTCTTCAGCCTTCATGGCCCAAGCCTTCTTGATTGCCTCATAGCCACCGTTGGCACGGTAAGTATCAATTGTCCATGAGCGCTCTTTATCCCAAGCGTCGGAAAGAACTGGTGTAAGCACACTCGGTGCAGAATATGCGGTCACTTGCTTTCCTCTCCTGTTGGCTGTGGAACAGTCCAATTGTTTTCACGGGCAATGCCTAGACCACGCAATGATGCTTCGCCTGCAGCAGGTCCTTCGTTGACGTGTCCGTCCTCGAAACCAGCTAAAACACGTGAAATTTCTTTGAAAGTGCCAACCTTGTCCGCACCACGGCTCGGATGAATATCCTTACCGGCACGAATATCATCTACGATCTGCTTTGCAGACTCTGGAGTCTGGTTGTCGAAGAATTCCCAGTTCACCATGACCACTGGCGCGTAGTCACAGCCAGCGTTGCATTCCAACTGCTCAAGCGTGATCTTTCCATCTTCAGTAGTTTCATCGTGGCCAACTCCCACATAATCGCTGAGTTCTTCCCAGATGATATCTCCACCCATGACGGCACACAGCGCGTTGGTGCACACGCCAACGTTGTATTCTCCATTTGGATGACGACGGTACTGTGAATAGAACGTCGCAACCGCAGAAACCTGTGCTCGCGAAAGACCAAGGATATCGGCAACAAGCACGATTCCTCGAGGTGAGCAGAATCCGTCTTCTGACTGAATAAGGTGAAGCAACGGCATGATCGCCGAACGTGACTGCGGGTAACGCGCTACTACCTTCGCAGCGTCTTCACGTAAGCGAGACTCTACTTCGGGGGTGTAATTTTCGGCCATCAGCGGTCCACTCCTCCCATAACTGGATCGATCATTGCCAGCGCAATGATCGTATCGGCAAGCATGCCACCTTCGGCCATAACACCTAGCGACTGCAAGTTGTTGAAACCGGCATCACGGAAGTGAGCACGGTACGGACGCGTACCGCCGTCAGAAACTAGGTGAACGCCCATAACTCCCTTTGGATGCTCAATGAGCTGGAATACCTGACCCGCAGGAACACGGAATCCTTCGGTCACCAGTTTGAAATGGTGGATAAGGGATTCCATGGACTCAGTCATAATCTCTTGAACGTGAGCTGGGGTTTGGCCCTGCCCATCGGACTGAATCGAAAGCTTGGCAGGCCAAGCGATCTTTTTATCCTCAACCATTACTGGTTGACCAGCGGTTCTTTCGAGCTGATCGAGGACCTGGTAGATGATTCGAAGCGACTGGTAGCACTCATTGAAGCGAACTAAAACACGGTTATAGGCATCAGCCTTATCGGCTACCGGCACGTCAAACTCGTACTTTTCGTAGCCGCAGTAAGGCTGAGTCTTGCGCAGATCCCATGGCACACCAGCTGCACGAACGGATGGACCCGTCATTGACAGAGCCATCAGCGAGGAAAGCGGTGATACCGCAACATCCACGTGACGCATCTTGAAGATCGGGTTAGCCATCGTCAGATCTTGCATTTCAGAAAGCGTGAGGCGGATCTTAGGCAGGAGTTCCTTGATGTATTCAATTCCGCCTTCTGGAAGATCTTCGAGCACACCACCTGGACGAATGAATTCGTGGTTCATTCGAAGACCCGTAATATCCTCCATGATTCGCAAGATGTCTTCGCGAGCACGGAAACCGAGGGTAAGCATCGTAGTGGCACCCAGTTCGTTTCCGCCTGAACCGATTGCAACAACGTGAGAGTTGATGCGTCCAAGTTCCATCAAGAGAACACGAATTGCGCTCGCACGCTCTGGAATTTGATCTGTGATGCCCAGAAGTTTCTCAACAGCTAGGCAGTAAGCAACTTCCTGGAAGATCGGGGCAACATAGTCCATACGAGTACAGAAGGCAACGCCTTGCGTCCATGTACGGTACTCCATATTCTTTTCGATTCCGGTGTGAAGGAAGCCCGTAGCTGCACGAATTTCCTTGACGTTTTCGCCGTCCATCTCAAACTGGCAACGCAATACACCGTGGGTCGCCGGGTGAACCGGTCCAAGGTTAATGACGATGTGTTCTTCGCCCAGTTCTTCTGCTTGACGTGCGATTGAAGCCCAGTCACCGCCGACTGCATCGAATGAGGTGTACTGAGCTGCTTCTTCATCATTGAGCGGCTTTGTTGCACGAGGTGAATCGGTCATCAGTTGTACTCCCTCCGAGTGTCAGGTGGCGGAATAACAGCACCCTTGTATTCAACTGGAATACCTCCAAGTGGGTAATCTTTGCGCTGTGGATGGCCAACCCAATCATCGGGCATCGCGGACCGTGCCAAACCTGGGTGTCCATCAAAAATAATGCCCATCAAGTCAAATGCTTCGCGCTCTGGCCAGTCATCACCTGGATAAACAGGAACGATTGACGGCATATGTGGATCAGATTCCGGTGCGGTGACTTCCAAAGCGATCATGCGATTGTGAGTGATCGAGAAGAATGGGAAGTAACCGTGAAGTTCACGGCCCTTGTCCTGTGGATAGTGAACCGCTGAAACACCAAGCGACATTTCAAAGCGCAGATCCTGATCGTCGCGAAGATATCGAGCAACGTCAAGCAAGCGCTCACGTTTAATGAAGATGACTAGCTGACCGCGGTCAACTACTACTTTCTCGATGACCTCGGATTCTTCGTATCCGTCTGTCTTCGCAAGCTCAATGATCACGTCAACGACGGCATCAAACCATCCACCGTAAGGACGAGCGGACGGTGCTGAGATCGCTACAACTTCACGCTGTCCCGAGAATCCTGTGGTGTCGCCTGAACCCTTGACGCCCCACATTCCCGAACGTGAAGTAAGAAATTCCGCTCCAACCGGTGCACCGGCGTCGGAATTTGGCTGAGGGGTTACTACCCCATCAATGTTTTCCGTCATGCAAGGAGTCCCTTCTTCAACTCAACCGGCTCAGCCTTAAGTGCTGCTTCTTCAGCAGCACGGCACATATCGATGCGATCCTGGCCAATTGGTGCCTTCTCCATGAGCTGGTTACGAAGCTCAAACACGGCGTTAATCAACATATCCGGACGTGGTGGACAACCCGGAAGGTAGATGTCCACTGGAACAATGTGATCAATTCCTTGGACCAACGCGTAGTTGTTGAACATTCCACCCGATGATGCACACGCACCCATCGAGATAACCCACTTTGGCTCCATGAGCTCGTCATAGATATTGCGAACAACCGGTGCCATCTTATGGCTAACACGACCGGAAACAATCATGAGGTCAGCGTGACGTGGGGATGCACGGAAAACTTCCATGCCGATTCGAGAAGCGTCGTAGCGGACAGCACCGAACGCCATCATCTCGATTGCACAGCACGCAAGACCCATCGTCACAGGCCATGGAGAACGAGCGCGTGCCCAACCGAGCACGGCTTCCATGGTTGTGAGGCCAATTCCTTGAGGAATCTTTTCTTCTAGACCCATTATTCACTCCATTCCAGTCCGCCACGGCGCCATTCGTAAATGAAAGGAACCGTAATGAGGAATACAAACGTCGCCATCGCAACCAAACCGAAGAGCCCTAATTCTTCGTGGCTTACCGCCCACGGGTAGAGGAAAACAACCTCAATATCGAAGATGATGAAGGTCATTGCGGTGAGGAAGTACTTGATCGGGAAACGACCTGCTGATCCTGCATTTGGAGTTGCTTCGACTCCGCACTCGTAATTGAGGACCTTAACGCGGTTGTACTTCGTTGGACCTAAAATTGCGCTTGCGCCAAGACCGCCAAAGGCGATGACTGCAGCCGCAATAATCATCACTAAAAGTGGAATATAGGGGTTCATTTAGCCTCCACTTGCCATTTATTGAAACAGTGCGTATTTCTACGCAATAAACCACCTCTAAGCGTATCGCTTTGGGTAGAAAAAATCTGAGTATAGGTACAAATCACGCCTTTGGCACCACCTTGGTGAGGGCGGTAATCAATCGATCCATCCAGTCGCCATCGCGTCGATCGTAGGTATCAGACAGAAGCTTCATAACCAGTTTCATCAGCGTCGGGTGAGGTAAACCGTACTTAACGCAGATGTGCATGATTTCTGGACGCTCGATAAGAGCAGCAAAAACGCGACCCAAAGTATAGTAACCGCCGAGTTCTTCACGCATTTCTTTCGGATACTCAAGCATGACGCGATCCTGTTGACGTAAGGTCGGACGGCCCAGCGCCTGCGCGATATGTTCGGCGACGACACGTCCCGATGCCAGGGCGTAAGCAATGCCTTCACCATTGAACGGGGAAATCATTCCACCGGCGTCGCCGATCAAAGCGAGACCGTTTTCATAGTGAGGCTTGCGATTAAAAGCCATCGGGAGCGCAGCTGAGCGTAGTGACCCACGCTGGTTTTCTTCGGTGAATCCCCATTCTTCAGGGACGTTGCGCATCCACGTCTGAAAAACTTTTTTATAGTCGACGCCGGTGGGCTTAGCGGTGGAAGACAGCGATCCAAGTCCCACGTTTACTAGTCCGTCACCAACCGCAAATACCCAACCGTATCCAGGCAGAAGGTCCGATTCTCCAGCTTTTCCAGACCAAAGTTCGAGGTGCGATTCCATCATTGTGGTCGATGCCAATGGCGATTCGAAGTAGGTGCGAACCGCAACACCCATCGGGCGATTCATAATCTTTTCGCGGCCAGCTGCAGTAGCTAACCGAGCAGAAACACCGCCAGCATCAATAACAAAACGCGCTTTGAGATCGAATTCTTCGCCACGTCCACCCTCAGTGGTTTTACGTGCACGAACACCAATTATGCGACCTGAGCGTTCATCGGTGAGCGGACCGGTGACGGTTATACCTTCACGGAGCTCAACCCCTGACTTTTGTGCAAAAGTAATGAGCTTATGATCGAGATCTATGCGAGCTCGCGCCGTGCCATAATTCGGTTGCGACGCTAAATCCGGCCATGGGACTTCAATTTCGTGCCCGCCGCCATAGGCACGCACACCATAGTTTCGAACCCAGCCTTCTTCCTCAGGAATAGCAAATCCCATCCGGATGAGTTCGGAAACTGCGCGTGGAGTCAAACCATCGCCACAGACCTTATCACGCGGAAAAGCGGACTTTTCAAGCACAACTACGTGGAGTCCATATTGTCCAAGATAGTGTGCTGCTGCTGATCCGGCAGGACCCGCACCCACGATTAGCACGTCCGCTTCCTCAGCGAAGGTCATCATTCACCGCTTCCAATATATTTAGCAATAAAATCACGCTATTTTGAACATACTTCCTGTGGAAGTCTACGTGGTTTTGAAAAGGGATTACACCTAGAATTAGAAAAATTACGAAACAAAAATGTATCGTAAATAGGTATTTGGTCCTTAGGTCACATCGTCCCAAAGCTCAGGACGTTTTGTACACCCTGTCTGAGCACAACCAACACACCAAAACTCACAGTGGTTTACGTGCACGATGAAGAGCAACGATCCCATTTGTAAGGTTCTTGTACTCCACAGCTTCCCAACCGGCGGAAACAATTTTTTGAGCAAGTTCTTCTTGCGTTGGCCATGACAGAATCGATTCCGCCAAGTAGTCGTAAGCAACAGCGTCGGAAGAAACTAGGTCCGAGATCGCCGGCATCGCCACGCCAAGGAAGAACTTGTAAAGATTTCGGAAAACCGAGTTGGTTGGTCTGGAGAACTCGCATACCAGCAGAGTTCCACCTGGTTTCGTTACTCGACACATTTCAACCAGAGCAACTTCCGGTTTCGAAACGTTTCTCAAACCATAGGAAATTGTGGTTGCATCAAATGAAGCATCTGCGAAAGGAAGATTCGTCGCATCGCCCTCAACAAAAGCGAGTTCTGGGTAGCGCCGTTTTCCCTCTTCGATCATTCCGCGCGAAAAATCACACGCAACAACGTCACCACCCTGACGCGCGTAGTGCGCCGATGATGTACCCGTGCCTGCTGCGAGGTCAAGAATCTTCATTCCTGGGTATATATCCAGCGCTTGCGTCGTCGTCTTGCGCCAAACATGGACCAATCCGCCGGTGAGAACGGTGTTAGTGAGGTCATAGTTTTTTGCGACTTCGTCGAACATTCCCGATACATCATCGGGATTTTTTGTAAGTGTAGCTCGCTTCATATTAAGCATTTAACCACTATCCGACGTAACATCGTTATTTGTGTTGACCATTCCACATCTACGTTCGCAGACCTCTGCACTTCCATTTCTGCCTAAGCTCGAGGACCTATTCACCTCACCTAGGCAGCAACTTGCATGGATTCATGGAGAGGACGGCTTCGTTGCGGCCGGTACCGCCGCTCGGAAAGACTACACTCCAGCGTCGTCCGATTCATCAACCGCGCGCTTCGAGGCATTGACGCAGTGGTGGCAAGCCCTTGAGGACGACGCCGAGGTACGCGACGAAGTTCGCACCATTGGTACCGGTCTTCTTGCGTTTGGATCGTTTAGTTTCGCACCTCATTCACCTGCTGGTTCATCGCTTATCGTGCCACAAGTTTTGGTTGGCCGTCGTCAAGGCAAAGCTTGGCTCACGATCATTGGTCCAATCGACGACGACGTATTCAACACTTTGGCACCGGAGGCTCAGGCTCTCTTAGATGCAGTTTTGAAGAGAGAGCATCAAGAATATGGTGAGTTCACCGTCGATTCAGTGGAAGAAATTCCCGATGTTCTCGAGTGGCAGGCCCAGGTCGAACGTGCTTCTCAAACCATTCGCGCTGGCGAAGCAGACAAAATTGTTCTTTCCCGGACGCTTGCTTTGCACACGTCTACTCAGATTGACGAGCGGCAGATTCTTTCGCGCTTACATCAGAAGTATCCATCTACGTGGATTTTCGCAATTGATGGGCTGATTGGCGCCAGCCCAGAGATGTTGGCGGCGTCGGCAGCAATCATTGATGATTCACCGTTATCTGGCACCGAAGGGAACAAGGTTTTTGCACGCGTCCTAGCAGGCACGTTACCGATTCAGCAAAACTCTGATCCCGCAACTGGATCTTCGCTTTCGCATAATGCCTACTCTCACGCCGAACTCGATGAGAAGTCACGTCTATTGACTGCTTCAGAAAAGGATCAGTTAGAACACCAGGTGGCCGTCGAGTCCGTGGTTTCTACTTTGACTAAAGTTGGCAAAGTAGAAACCAGTGGAACTTTCGTTCTCACCCTTCCAAATGTTTTGCACTTGGCTACAGACGTAGTTGCTGACCTCTTCGATTCGTCGTCGATCATCGACATCGCCGGTTTGCTCCACCCAACTGCTGCGCTCGGTGGATCGCCTAAAGACGCCGTGCTAGAAATTATTGACACCATCGAAGTAACTGATCGTGACCGCTACGGAGCGCCGGTAGGTTGGATTTCTTCGGGTAACTTCGGCCAATGGTGCGTGGCGCTACGCTGTGCTCGAATAGATTCGAACAACACTGCACGCGCATGGGCTGGTGGCGGCATTATGGGAGATTCTGTCCCATCAATTGAACTCGCTGAAACAGAAGCTAAGTTCGAGCCGGTTATGGACGCCTTCCAGATTACTGACTTCTATGATTCCACACGTAAATGACGGTGGTAAGACTCATTCGTAAAGTGTCTCACCACCGTCATTAGGCATTGGCACAGGCCATGCAAACCATTAAAATTTAGCGTTGCTGGCTATCTGGCCGAGTTGCCAAAGTGACATCAACTTCCTGCAAATCACCATTGCGCTCAAAGGTTACTGTGACTTTGTCTCCCGACTTGTATTGGCGGGTGTAGCCAGTAAGAGCCGCCGATGACGCAACCGGATTTCCATTAATGGCAGTAATAACATCACCAACTTGGATATTTGCTTTTGCGGCAGGAGTCCCTTGTTCTACCGACTTAACCTCAGCGCCAAGCTTGGACGTTCCCTTAAATTCAGCAACACCGTCCGCGATTGTTACCCCAAGGAAAGCATGCTCGGCGCTACCCTTTTCCACAAGCTGCTTAGCAACGTTTTCGGCAAGATTGATCGGAATTGCAAAACCAAGACCAATTGAACCTGACTGGGCAGATCCACCACCCGAAAGACTTGCAATCGACGAAGCAATACCGATCACTCTACCGTTCGCATCGAACACGGGACCGCCAGAATTTCCTGGGTTTACCGCTGCATCAATCTGAATGGCATTCGTGACCACTCGAGTCTGCGCGCCGGTTTGTTCGTTTGCGCCGGACGTTTGCACTGGGCGGTTAAGAGCCGAAACAATTCCCGTGGTCATGGTTGAAGAAAGCCCAAGTGGATTACCAATTGCGGCAATATTATCCCCGACTCGTACCTTCGACGAATCGCCCAGCGTGGCAACAGTTAAGTCCTTTGGAGCATTATTCAAGGCAATCACAGCTAAGTCGGTTGCCGGATCTTTACCAACTACTTTGGCATCAAAAACACGTCCATCAGCCAAAGTAACCATTAGTTTCTCCGCGCCAGCCACCACATGGTTATTGGTAAGGATATGGCCCTTTTCATCAAAAATAACACCAGATCCAGCGGCTTCCCCTCTCCCGGTGTTCGCATTAATGGCAACGACGGACGGGCCAACCGCGTCAGAAACCGCCTGCCAATTCGGCGCGGCACCTTTGCTATCCACAACTGGTTTAACCTCAGGTTTGTGTTGGACCATGGAAGCTGGCCGAGAACCTTCGTAGCGGAGCGTCATAGCTCCGACACCGATACCTCCACCTGCAAGAGCAGCAATAACTGAAGCAGCTACAAGCGCTGACCACCCCGGACGCGATTTTTTTCGTGACTTCGACTCGTTTTCAACAACGCCGCCGGCGCCCGGTCCAAAAGTTGAAGGATTGCCAAAGGTATGGGTGGCTGGTTCGTTACTGAAATTATTAGTGGCTGAACCATCACCGAAGCTAGTAGTTGGAGGATTAAAAGAGCTTGAGCTTTCCGTTGGAGAACCCAGATTTCCGCCCGAGTACGAACTAGAACCAAATGGTGGCACAGCGGATTGTGGCATAACTGGTGGCCGGGGCGCATTAGCTGGTGGCGCTGGCGCAACGGGAGTTTGCGTCGTCGGAGCTGAGGCTTCTGAACCAAATTTAACTGGCTCTGTAACCACTTCGCCGTCAGGACGGTAATTTGCAATCACTGGACGCTGTGAAACCTCACGTCGCTCACTCGGAAACTGAGGCTCGCCCTGGACGTCCTTCTCAATCATGTTCTCTTCGTTCGACATATCCTTACTTCCTCAAAACATTTTGTTTGCGTGGTTTGGGAAAATACCCACCACTACTAGTTTCCTGACTGATATCACTAGCAAACCATCCCTAGCTTCACACTCCTTGGGATGTTTCTGGACATTTCCTGGAAAGATTATGCTTGGAGCATATTCACGATTCGCGAACGCAGATCCGATCGCTTACCACGCATAATACCCACTTCCTCACGTGGAAGGTTAACAACAAACACTTCAATACCGCCGGTAAACTCATCTAATTCATCATGAAGAGTGAGCGGGTCTCCTGACGCGATCCTGCACGTCATATCCACACCCAGCGCCTTGACATACTTGACGTAATCAAAGGTCTTTTCGGTACGAAATACCCGATCAAATACTTCAGTATCCCCTGCACCGTACTCCAAGGTCGCGAAAAGCGAACCACCGGCATCGTTAATCACAACAACCTGAATGTCTGGCAAGCGTGCCTGGTTGGATGTCTTTACCAAAGCACCTAAATCATGGATAAACGTCAAATCTCCTACGACGACGCGCACCGGTTCTTTTTTCGCCAGGGCCATTCCGATCGCAGTCGATACCGTTCCATCAATCCCCGCTAAACCGCGGTTTGCAGAAAACACTTTCCCCGGGCAATCTCCGTAGAGGTTCACCTCACGAATGATCGACGAAGCTCCGAGCATCGTAGTAATCGACGACTGTGAAATTGCTCTAGCAATTGCTGGGAAACCGAGCTTCCATTCTTCTTTGTGGAGATAGCGACGCACCTTGGTCGATGCCACTTCCCACTCCCTAAACCTTTGCGGATCAATAGTGAGCCAAGCTGGAAGAGATTCGAGATCAACAACCTGAGCAGCATTTCCCGAGACATCGGTATAACTCGGCTGATCATCCATCACAACTACTTCTACCTCTGCGTTTGCAAGGAGTCTTGAAACTTCACGGGTAAGAGTCGGATGTCCAATTACCACAGCGCGTTCAACACAGTTGCCCAGTGCAGAACTTAGCAAAATCGGGTGGGAAGTAACTGCCTGCGGAAGGCAACGAAGCGAACTCGAAGGTTCAGCCAAGACTGGAATTAAACCGATTGTTTCTCCGAACGCTTGAGCTTGCGCAGGAGACGCAACCACTTGAGATGGACCAGCAACGATAACCGTACGCTTCGCCGGCATATCGGTTGGTTTTTGCAAGGGACCACCTTCTACATTTCCCAGTTCGTGGACCGAACCCCACTCTGATTCCGGAACCAGCGGATCACGGAACGCAAGGTTGATATGCACCGGACCACAACCGCGACCACCGGCAAATCCCTCTCCCTTTGCAATACGGCAAGTGCGCACCAACTGATTTTTCAAAGAATTTTCGCTAGGCAGATCAGTGGGAAGGTCCACGGAGTGAAGAACCGAACCAGCTAAAACCGCACAATGATTAGTCGTCTGAGTAGCTCGAACACCTCGCATTTCATGTGGACGATCCGCCGTCAGGAACACAATTGGAATTGCGCTGTGCAACGCTTCTTCGGCTGCCGGGTGGAGATTAGCGACGGCGGAGCCTGACGTCGTCACCACTGCCGCGGGCACACCTTCCTTACCAAATCCCAAGGCAACGAAACCTGCAACACGTTCGTCGGTCTCTATGTGGAGATCCACAACTCCGGCATGTTCCGCCTGCGCCAGTGCAATCGCAAGCGGCGCAGACCTTGAACCTGGGCACAGAATGAAAGTGGAAATACCTTCCCTGACCAAGCACTCGATCGTCGTTCTTGCAGTAACAGTTGAAGAATTCATTTTCTTACGTCCAATAAAATCTTTGTTCTCAATTGTCGTTCTTCCGGATGTTGTTTCATAAATCCGGCCACCTAATAACCGAATCTCTTGCGATAAAGCCATCGTCAACCACTATCTGCCACATTTTCTTAATACGACCTCTCCATTTTTCGGTGGTCTCCTTGCTCGTACAAGCATGAATCCGCTCTAGGTCCGGTTCCACCTCACGAATTTTTATCGCGCCGTTTCGAGCTTTTAAGGGCTCTGAGGTCACATCAAATTTCAGCAACGAAGCAGTCCCTAAACCGCAGGCGTGATTGAGTTCGCAAAGAGCGCCAGCAAGCCCGAGTCCAGCACGCAAGCCTACCGATGATTCAAGGGCAGACGAAACCACCACCGGCATTTCAAGTTCGTGGATAAGTTCCAAAGCAGCTCGTACCCCACCAAGCGGTTGATTTTTCAATACCACCACATCTGCCGCTTCTTTTTCTTTCACCAAGAATGGATCTTCTGCGCGGCGAATTGATTCGTCGGCGGCAATAGGAACCTCGACCTTCCTCCTAACCGTGGCAAGATCATCGACATCCATCACAGGTTGTTCAACATACTCCAGCCCACACGCAGCTTCGTCATAGCGCGGAATCAGCTCAATCGCCTGATCTAGATCCCATCTACCATTGACATCAATTCGAATTTTCGACTTTGGACCAAGTGCCTCACGTACCGCTCGCAACCGAGCCAGATCGTCGTCGGCACTGTGACCCTGATCGGCAACTTTGACTTTTGCCGTTGTTGCCCCCAGACCTTGGGCGAAACGGTACGCCTCCTGCGGCCCAACAGCGGGCACGGTAACGTTCACTGGGATTTGCATACGCTCTGGCGCAGGTAAACCTCGCACAGCATGATCGAGTGCTCCGAATAACCAGCGTGCCGAATAGGCATCGTCGTAATCCCAAAAAGGTGAAACCTCTGCCCAACCGGCGGCACCCCTCAATAACACCCCTGAGCGGTTCGTTATCCCGCGAAATCTCGTCACTAAAGGCAACTCGTAAACGTAAGCATCAACCTCTACAGTTTCCTGACGGAGCTCATCGAAAACTTGAGGACGGAAAACTGATTCAAAGAAACGTGCGGACTTCACATAGTCAAGGATAATTGCAACGCGATGCGAATGCGTAGCGAGTTAGGTGGCACAATGAAAGTATGAGCGAATCACAAGTGACGGAATTACCGAAAAAAGTTTCAGAAATTTTTGACCCGCGCCGCTGGCGTTCTATTGAGGGCTTCCCCGATTCTGACATTACGTATCACCGTGGAGTACACCGCAAATTCGATTCGCAGGGCAATGTTGTTTCCGAACACGATCTACCCGTGGTCCGAATTGCTTTTAACCGCCCAGAAGTGCGCAATGCTTTCCGTCCCGAAACAGTTGATCAGCTATACAAAGCCCTTGACCACGCACGTTTGACGGGTGCCGTGGGCAGCGTGATCCTCACGGGTAACGGTCCTTCTCAACGCGACGGCGGTTGGGGGTTTTGTTCCGGAGGCGACCAGCGAATTCGTGGTCGCGACGGTTATCGTTACGACGGCGGCGGCGATGATTCTGCGATCAATCAAGCAACCCGGGAATCAGTAGACCCTGCTCGGGCTGGACGACTCCACATTCTCGAAGTTCAGCGTCTGATGAGGAATTCAGGGATGGTTATAATCGGAGCTATCTCAGGGTGGGCAGCAGGTGGCGGGCACTCGCTCAACGTAGTCTGTGATCTTTCCTTAGCTTCACTCGAGCACGCCCGTTTCATGCAAACCGATGCAAACGTAGGATCTTTCGACGCCGGGTACGGATCAGCACTACTGGCACGCCAAATCGGAGACAAACGCGCTCGTGAAATCTTCTTCTTAGCGCGCGAATACTCAGCACAGGACGCTGAGCGATGGGGCGTTGTTAACGAAGCAGTTCCTCACGCCGATCTCGAGGAACGCGCTTTAGAATACGCTCGATTAGTATCGACAAAGTCTCCGCAGGCAATCCGTATGTTGAAGTTCGCCTTCAACTTGGCTGATGATGGATTAGCTGGTCAACAAGTATTTGCAGGCGAAGCAACTCGCCTGGCCTATATGACTGAAGAAGCCCAAGAAGGACGCGATGCCTTCTTACAAAAACGCGATCCCGATTGGTCCTGCTACCCCTATTACGCCTAGATCAGCGCCTTACACCTAGGGCAGCACCAATTTCTGTCGAAAGTGATACTTTGAAGGACAACAAATCTACCGCCATAACCATCGTGGAAGGCGGAGTTGGGAACGCAGCACTCACGCGGGTTACCACTGCGGTGAAAGATGCCCTTCACGCGGTTTCCAGCGGACTCTCCCCCGCCCCTCTATTCCTAGTGACTCCCGGAACCAATCCAGCTGAGATAAAAGCGGAACTTTGCCAGTTCCAGTTACCGTATGGAACAGGCGTATTAATGCGCACCTCAGGCTCAACAACTGGTCAAGGGAAAATCGTAGCGCTCTCGTGGGATTCTTTGCTGGTGTCTGGCCGGGCTACACACGACTACCTGGGCGGAGAAGGTATTTGGCTCAACACCTTACCTTTGCACCACATCGCGGGGTTTCAAACCGTGGTTCGTACGGTTTCGAGCGGTTTCGAACCACTTAGTGTGGACTTTAACAACATCTCCACCTTGTGTGATGCTTTGAGTGCTTCTCCTGCAAACAAGCACTATCTCTCGCTAGTGCCAACTCAACTTACTCGCTTGCTTAATAGCGAAGTTGGCACAGATTCACCTCCGCCACTGCACCCAACAATTCCTCTTTTAGGGAAGCTTCCTATCGACGCAGTTGTGTTGGGCGGAGCAGCTAGCTCCACATCTCTGCTGAAGCATGCTCGCGAAACAGGATTGACGGTCGTAACTAGCTATGGAATGACGGAAACCTGTGGCGGATGCATCTACAACGGCGCACCGATTGGCGATACCCAGGTACAGATAACAGAAAACGGGCGGATCGATCTTACGGGGTCTGTCGTCGCCCTTGGATATCTGGGCGACGTTGAACCGGAGGCATTTACGTCTACCACCAACAACGAAACTGAAGTGAGTAAACTTTCCATGCGCACGCATCGAACCAAAGACGTGGGCGTGCTCCATAGCGACGGAACCCTCGAAGTCTTAGGAAGAATCGACGACGCCATCACTACTGGTGGGCTGACGATCATGCCTCGTTTGATTGAAGCTGCAATTTCCGATCTTTGTGCGATCGAATCGGTGGTCGTCGGCATGCCCGATCCAGTCTGGGGCGAAGCCGCCGTAGCAGTGATGGCTAAACCTTTCCCTACCGATGAACTCAAGAAACGCTTAGCTACCCAGCTCGAACGTGGGTGGGCGCCGTCGTACTTTATTACCCTTCAGGAGCTTTACAGTGGAAGTTCGGGTGAAACTTCGTGGCCTCTAACCGACTCAGGAAAAATCGATCGTCGCATTATACGTCACACTGTGATTGACCACTTTAATCGCTGATTTTGCGCCTTCGCTCAGTACAATAAAGTGAACATTTAGCTTAAAGTAGGAATTCATGGCATCTTATTCGGATTGGCTCGAAGGAGCCCGTATTCGCACTCTCCCAGCCGCCGTGGCACCCGTCATCGCCGGTGCAGGAGTCGCTGTAACCGAAGGCGCATTTTCTTGGACGCGCACACTTTTAGCTGCTTTGGTAGCACTTTTCCTTCAAATCGGCGTGAATTTCTCAAACGACTATTCAGATGGGGTCCGCGGAACCGATGAACACCGTTCCGGTCCACCACGTCTAACGGGTGGAGGGAAAGCCACCCCTTCAACCGTGCTGGCTGTAGCCTTCGGATTCTTCTTCGCGGCCGCCGTTGCTGGACTCGCTCTGGTAGCCTTGTGTGGCCAATGGTGGCTCCTCATCTGTGGCGTTGTGGCGATCCTCGCAGCTTGGTTTTATACCGGTGGTAAAAATCCTTACGGCTACTTGGGGCTCGGTGAAATCTTCGTCCTGGTATTCTTTGGCTACATGGCAACCGTAGGTACCGTTTACACCCAGTCGGGCACAGCACCGTTACTAGCTTGGGTAATCGCAACGGCAATCGGTTTGATCGCATGTGCCTTACTGATGATTAACAACATTCGAGATATCCCTACCGATCTCCAGTCAGGTAAACGTACGCTCGCAGTTCGCTTGGGTGACCGTGTTGCACGTCTAAGTTTCGTAGCAATGCTCGTTGTTCCGCCAGTTATCACCGCGTTTATCGGATTCTTTACTTACCCACTATTGATTACAACATTGTTACTGCTGGTAGTTGTTCCGGTGATGAGCCGTCCGGTTTTGGTGGGTGCTCGTGGCCGTGCGCTCATCGTCGTCTTAAGAAATACCGGCTTTTACGAGCTTGCTTACGCGGTTCTTATTACTCTGCTCCTAGTTTTATCCTAAGAGGATAAACAGACGGCATCCAACATGATTTCCCTTGATGATTTAGGATAGTAACGTGGCTCGAATATTCATTGCTCTAGTTATTATAGCTCTCACAATCTATTCCTTTATTGATTGTGCAAAGACACCCAAGGATGCTACGCCTGCGCGTATTTCACGCTCGATGTGGTTAGTCTTGATTGCAATAGTTCCATTACTCGGTCCTATACTCTGGTTGTCCTTTAAGTACCAGCATATTTTCAAGGATCCTTCGCCACTCCAGCCAAGGGACACGGGCTTTTCCGGACGCACCCGATCCTCACGTGGGAAGACGTCGTCTGGTCCGGTAGCCCCCGACGACGATCCAGACTTCCTGGCTCGCCTTGAGGCACAAAACCGTCGTCGGGCTTTCGAGCAGAAGCGTGCTGAGGACGGTCAACTTCCCGAGCGTCCTAAGAAAAACGAAGACGATGATAAACCACGCGGTCTCTACGAGTAACTATTAGCGCAATAACAGAAAGCCCCCACGGCTCATTTACCGTGGGGGCTTTCTGTAAGTAGAACCACCTATTTATTCGACTTTTTAGTTTCTGCTTCCGATGTTCCTGGAACCATGTCACAAGCTTGGCTCATTAGCTCCGCAACCGGCTCCCAGTATTTCCACGAAATTAGTTGCTTGCCAAGGAAAGTCAGCGAGGTAACTGATGCTAGGGAGCACTCACGTTTACGCGGATCATGAGCGAACGGCTTCTTTTCAAGGAAGCGACGCATCGTCCAGATAGGAAGCTGATGTGATACCAAAACAGCTTCACCGCCGTAAGCAATATCGATAGTTTCGGAAATAACTCCGGACATTCGCTCCACAATCTCCGTATATGGTTCACCCCACGAAGGCTTGCATGGATTTGAATACCAGGACCAAAACTTTGGGTGAGCTAGGATCAGTCGATTATTGTTTACCGCAACTCCCTCGAAAAAATTATCTGCTTCGATGAGCCGAGCATCGTGAATAACGGGAAGACCAAAAGCCTGAGCTGTTGGTGTACCTGTTTCAATAGCACGCTCCAATGGAGACGTTACAACTAGGCGAACGTCATGGCCACGAAAGAAGGTATCTCCTATCCCACGAGCCATATTGTGGCCAAGTTCAGTAAGATGAAAGCCGGGTTTCCGACCGTATAAAATACCTTCTGGGTTGTCTACTTCGCCGTGTCGAACAAGATGAACAGTTGTTAGTTCCATATCTCCAGCTTGCCATAAAATTCGTCTATTATGCGGGTGAGAAGCATCTTCGATGCTAAGCTTAAAGCTTCAATCTAGTCTTCTTCGGTTTCCTTGTGTTCGACGATAAACTTTGAGTTAATGCGTCCCAACTCCACAAGCTCTTCCTTCGATATCAGATCGATGAAATGACGGCGCACCGATTCTACGTGCGATGGCGCAGATTTCTGAAGCTTCTTAAACCCAGCTTTTGTGAGCTTGCAGTTAATTCCACGTCGATCATCAGCACAACGGAATCGCTCAACGTAGCCTTCGCTCTCGAGGCGACGAACCGTATGGGTAAGTCGCGAGCGCGAGTGGACTAGGTTTTCCGCGAGGTGCGACATTCGCAAAACATGCCCCTCAGCCTCACTTAGATGTACGAGAACCTCATATTCATTCAATGCAAGACCGTTATCATCTTCCATATCCTTATTAATGAGGTCAAGCAGAGTCGCCGTTCCGCGCAAAAATGCCCGCCATGACATCTGTTCGTCGTCATCTAGCCAACGAGGCTCGTCACATGCTGTCGTCTTCATCGGTATTCTCAACTCCAATAATCATTGAAAATTCCACTATTTATAGAATTTTCATCCAATCTGGTGATTGATACTTACGGCATGCTTTCCTTCTTCGGAGCGGCTAACAACGGCTCTGAACTGCTATTATCGCGCTTTTTCCGACGCAATGCGCGGATCAACAAAAATAATAATACAAGACATACCAAGATGATATCTAGGATCATCCACCAACTCAGACTCGGCGTCCATCCACTTTCACTTGATCCACTGTCTGCAGGAACCCTAATCGCTTCGACCAACAGGCGATCTGTATTAATCCCATACGGAGTACAAGTGACCAAAACCACCTTATCTTTATCAGTCTCATAGGTAATTGCTCGATAGTCATCAGGACCAACCACTTTACGAGACTTAACCTTATAATGCAGAGTTTCATCGAGAATATCGATATAGACGTCGGCGCCTTCTTTAATGAAAACAAGATTATCGAACATGGAGGCATTGACCATACCCGTATGGGCAGAAATAACCGACGTGGTTCCTAATCCACCTACTGGAAGATCTGAACCAAACATATGCCCTGCTCCACGGTACAAAACTTCTGACGACGTTGTATGAAATACAGGTAAATCGATTTTACTTTGAGGAATTCTGATACGCGCCATAACATCTGCGGTCTGTGGCACCTGCAGAGTATTCATGTATCTTTCATAACCCGGATCGCTTGAAACCGGAGGACGTGCATGATGCCCTTCTTTCGCAAGCTGCTCATTGTATAATCGCGCCTCTGTCCAATATTTCTGCAACTGCGACTTTGGCCTGATGTTATCTACAGCTCGAGAGTACATCTGTGCTTGTTGCACGATCTGGTAATCGTTATAGAGAGTCGCTACAACCGGATATAGAAGAATCAACAAACCAATAAGAATCCAGGTAAACCCAGTTTTACGTTGATTTTGATTCTTTCTTTTTCGATCACTCAAAGCATCAGCATCCACTACTGCAAACACCTATAGGTCTGAAGTTGTAGCTGAATCATCATCGTCGTCATCACGGTTCTTCCACAAACCATAAACAACCACCCCAACACCGGTTAAGATCACAACTACCAGTGAAATAGCTCCAGCTTGCGGCAACGACATCCACACTCTTTGTGCACCAAAACTATCAGAATCAGAAACCGGCAAACCGTTTGCAAAAGCCGAAACAGTAACCGCACCTTTAACATCAACGAGTGATTGCTGAGGTTCGTCCAATTGAACAGTAAACGTACATGTTAGCGCCTCGTTCGGCTGCATCGTATAGCCGTTGGCATTATCGATACCACAGAACATCGGATCAATCGTACCGTCAGAGCCGACGACAAGCGTTTGCCCGTCTTTCGTAATTGTCCTTCCCGCTAAGGATGGATCCTTTAAAGAGA
This sequence comes from Arcanobacterium ihumii, assembly GCF_900604515.1. Taxonomy (GTDB): domain Bacteria; phylum Actinomycetota; class Actinomycetes; order Actinomycetales; family Actinomycetaceae; genus Arcanobacterium_A; species Arcanobacterium_A ihumii. The sequence goes on from NZ_UWOS01000003.1 coordinate 161,703, forward strand.
AAGTATCAACTGGCAGTCCACCATTATTTGTCAAAGCATAATGCACCACCATTGACGTCGCATAAGGATTCAATACAACGCTGTCTCCTGCAGGAAGCAAAGCGCCGTCAATCGTTTTTTCGATATCAATTGCGGGATACCGGTTAGCAAGGGTTAACGACCAATATGATCCGGACTGCGACAAATCATTTGGGTCTGTAACCGGCGCGACGGTGAATTGAGAATAGTGCTTTGCTGGCTCCGTATCAGTAGCAGGAGTATTCGTAGCCACGGCATCGACTATTCCATCCCCTTGTGCATCAACTCCAAGTTGAGGGGCAACAGAAGCCGTTTGTGATATCTCATTAATGATACAAACACGGTTAACTGGAACACCCTTAATGGTAAATGACTCTCCCGCCTTAATTGTGTGCGTTATTCCATCAGCCAAGCAGTCAGAACCAAATGTAAACGAGGACCCATCGGCAACTGCTCCATAAGATGTCTTTGTAACGGACACGTCTACTGTATCTTGCAGATATACAGCTTGAGCGCCAACAGTCATTGCTACATCGGAAGTCGTAGTTAAATCGGGAGCGATTGTAAATGATCGCGAATACGACTTCATATCCGTCGTGACCGAATTTGGCGCTATATCACGCCAGTTTTGAGTTGGGTTCGAGGCATCTGGTCCCGTGGCTGTCCATGTTCCAAATCGCATGAACGGAGAACGACTTCCTGCTGTGACTTCAAGTTGGGCGCTAGGGGCAAGTGAAGCACTTCCTCCATAGTTAATAGAGCAATCACTACCAGCCGGCAACTGCAAGACCTCTCCAGAACCTGGAGCTCCTTGACTGGCCACCGAGGAAACCACCAAAGCGTTATTAAACAAGACCGTATTTGTTATTGAAGTCTTTGCCGGATCATTACAAGTCACTGTGTAGGTATATCCTAGGCCAGATGAATCTTTGATGGCTCCTTCAATATATCCCGCGTGCATCGTAGAAACCCTAACAGGAACCATCCTGCGCGTATAGTGATTGACGAAATCCCACGACTGCGTAGCCGTAGTATTCTCAACTCGCTTGGTAATAGTTTGCTGGTCCACTTTCCATTCAAGCTGGCTTGGAGTTCCCACCGGAGCGCTCTCTTTAACTGTGCAAAGAGATCCGGCAGGTACCATTGCTTGATCAGAGACAAAAGAATTCGTCTGTTTTCCTGGGGTGTCCGAAGTAGAGATGCTAAGTTGCGAGTAATTCAATAGCGTTGGAAGCGTGGCACCGGGTTGTCCCATTGATGATGAGGAATAACCCACTGCTTGGCACTGGTACGAGAACTCAAATTGCTGGTTCTCGGACAATAAAGCCAGATCTTCGATTGAGCCTTCAACAGCCTTACTCATTTTCACAGGAGTCATGATGTATTCGTAGGTATTTTCAATATCTACAATATTCGAAATCGATCCATCAGAACCGTTATCGAGTGTATTGAAATAATTTGACTCAGTAACATCATTAGGAAAAGTTGTATCAATTACAGCAGTACCATCATTTTTATCAACAACCCACTTAACCTGTTTAGGTTTTAAGTAAGCTTGCAACTGGGTTCCATCTGGATTAGTAAGATTAAGATTTAGTGGGCCAAAATGGTCACCCGCGATATGGCAATCTACGCCAACTGGAATCGAATCAAATTGGTATGTTCCTTCACCAGTAATCGTGCCATTAAAGGTTCCTAACAATGCACCCGCAGAGCCATCCCCTGTTTCCGGATCGTGACAATCCATAGAAAATTGGTGAGTATGGAGTGGAATCTCGACGCCACTTGCCGAATACTGGTCACGAATTGAACCCGGAAGAACAGCGCGTTTATTCAACACAACCGGAGCCAAGCGACGCGAATAAGTATTTGTAATAACTGCCGAATTGGAATCTTTTTGAACGGTAAAGTTCGCCGTCACATCACTAACTGACCCGTTATTAACGGATATCTGTTGCTTGACGTCAATCCCAGTCGCGGTTGTTGTTGCACCTTCAGAAATTGAGCAGGTAGATCCTACAGGTAGTTCACCAAGGTTAATTGCAGGTTTCGTGGAAACAATTGTTCCAGATGCAGTGAATTCTGTAACGCCGTCTGGATATAGACACTCAAGGGAAACTGAGAATTCACGATTCCGTTTTATTTCTTTCCTCGCATCAGAAATATATTGTTGAGTTGCAGGATCAAACGCAACCACTTTCGAAGCGGAAATTGAACTTGAAACGTATGCATAGTAGAAGTTCATCTCGACGACGGTTGCACTACCAATTTTAATTGACGAGGCATTTATCTGCGCCAAATTTCCGTACATCAGGTTTAGTTCAGGATCCGTTTGGGTGGCTGCAACATGCATGCCAACGCTTCGAGATATTGGGTAGGTATTACCACTGGTTGCTTGCCGCGTGCCTGGATCGGCAGAAGGCTCAACAACCGTGCAAGAACTCCCTTCTGGAATTTGTGAAGCAGGAATTGTTACAGAAGGAGTTGTTTTACTTAACGAGACCGTGGAATATCGAGGTTCAAGAACCAGCGGTGTTCCATTTGAATCTTTACAAGCAACATTTAAATTAACCGGAAGAGCTAGATTATTCCACGATACTACGCGACTTTGAATTGTTAAACCATTTCCTGCAGCAGTGAACGTATTGGTAATCGTCTTCGCAGTATTAGGTGCAGAAACAGTAAACTTCTGCGCTTCGACATCCGAACTCCACAAAACCCCCGAAGTTGATATCTGTGGCACATCTTCGCTAAAAGTACAGGTATTGGCATATGGTACTCCCATGTATCCACTTTGGTCATTAACCTTAGGATCGAGCACCGAGTCCGTAACCTGAGCCTTTAGTTTAAGAGTCTGTCCTTCTGAGATCGCCACATTTCCTACCAGGGGAACAGAAGAAGTACTACCATCCGAATTCACTACTGTTCGTGTTCCGCAATCAAAATTAATAGAGAAGGACGTAGGCAAACTGACGGTTATTCCGTTTTTATTCACAATCTTGGAGAGATCAACCGTACCGAGCTTGTAATCATAGGTATTCGTAACTAATACACGGTTTTGGCTACTATCGAGAGCCGCTGAGACCTTCATTATAGGTTGTGTTTTAGCATCATCGTTAGTCTTCACAACGGTAACATCATTAGCATCGGTAAACGCCAACTTTGTTCCAGTCAATATGGTATTTGGATTTTCCGGAACAGCATCTTCATAAATAAGGCAGCTAGCGTCAACCGGTACCCCTTTTATAAGTGAAGGGTTACTTGTATCAGTTGTTATGTTGAGCGAACCGGCAAGAGAATACTGCCCGCTTGATCCCCAGGTGCATTTATACTGAACAGGAAATGTTTTCCCAATTAAATCGTTTGAACCTGCTGCTGGTCCCGCATACTGCTTGATAACTTTAACATCGCGAAGTTGGTATGCGTAAGTTGCGTCAATGTGCATCGCGCTAGCAGTGGGAGTTCCACCTTGCGGATAGTCAGCCAATTTAAAAGAATATGATCCATCAGAGTTTTTAGTCACCGAAGTTCCGTCAATGGTTACAGTGCGCCCCACAAACGTGTACTTTTTCGATTCCGCACTTGATAAACCTGTCAGGGGTGTTAGTTGACACTCATGCTCCACAGGTATATCCGTAATGTTCACTGACCCAGAATAGACCGTGCCACTAGGATTTATGTCAAAACCAATTGTTTTATTTTGTACGGTGGTTCCCACACACGTCAATGAAAAATCGTAGTGGCGTGGGTAGGCAAACTCAGATACTGGATCACCCAAAAGGCTCTTACTCAAAGACAGGCTACCTGCTCGGTACGTATAGTTATTATTAGCACTCACATCTGAGGTGGTAGCCAGCGTGGTATTGAGGTTAGGCAACGTGGCAGTATCTTGAGTTCCGCCTTTCCACGTTAAATTTAAATTGATTCCGGGAGGTGTAGCCTGAATTCCACTAGGAAACGTTTCGCTCATTTTACACGATGTTCCAAATGGAAGATTGGTGATGCTTTTCGATTCTCCAGCCTTAACAGTCGCTTTCCCACTCAGAGGAATCGAAGGATATGCTTGTGCAAAACTATCATTGCTGCACACATAATTGAGTTCAAATGTACGTCCCGAGATCTCATTAAAACTAGCAGCATTACCGTCAAGGGTTTTTCGTAGATTTAATACCGACGGTTGGAATCGACTCTTCCAATCCACCGAGCAATCAAGTGGTTCATCGTTGATATTAACTGCCCTTAAAATTGACCTATGCGTTGCGGAGTCATAAGTTAAATCGTACCCAGACGGAAACGGTTTGCCTTCCTCAATTGTTACAGGAGCATTGTTTCCAGCATTACACGTCCACACGGGATTATACCGATCATGCGCGTATTGAGCATCAGCACCCGAAGCAGTTGATGTAAATACTTGGGTGTCTTGTGGGGTAAGTGTACTGGAATACGGACGATTATAGACACTAAAAGTGCCATCGTTCGTCTTGGGGATAAGAGTATCCGTTGTACCAACACGACTAAACATTTGATGGTCAAAACTTGTAGCTTGGCCCGTCTCAGCCATTTCATACGAAGTGTCAGCGGTTGCTTTTCCTGCCACGCGACCAATAGAAATTGCAAGTGCAAACCCGTTCCAAGCACCAACACCTGCATATTTTTCGATTTGAAACTGTGTAGGAGAATCTATAGTCGCAACCGCGATACCTTTGATAGTTTCAGAAGTTCTATAACCCTGGCAGTAAAAGTCTCGATTTGAATAGCGCGTATAATTACAAGGATCCGCAAATCCTGGTTGCACTACTTTATTCAAGGTAGTTTTATTCGTGGTTGTGTCATTATCTGTGATTGACCATGACTCTGTACCTGGAGAAATCTCCGCATCGAGCACGTTCAGCTTGAAGTAAGATAATTGCTTCCCTGATGAGTCCGTTAGTTTAATGTTCGAAAAATTAAAATAATAATTTGTTGGCCAATGCGATGTCTTCACGATTGGACTCTGCGCATCTCCTGAGTATGGTATGAAAGTTCGGTAACCGTTTGTTTGTCCAAAAGATGCAGTGCTATCCCACTGAGATGAAACCGCTGTCACACTCGGCGAACCAAGCCCTGAAGTAGTCCAGCTCAAATCAAACTGTAAAGTCATATCGCCAATTTTGCGAGTATATGTTTTTGTTTGGTTCGGTGCAGAAATCAAACCCGTAAAATCGATAAAACAAAAACTGTTTGCTTCATCAATCGCTGCGCCGTTACCGATACGCATAGCACAGTCACCGAGATCGTAAGTTATCGCGGCAGCAGCTTCAGCCTTTTCGTTATTTGGACTCCACGGAGATACGGGTAATAACAGAACGATGACGAATACGAAACTTAAAAAGGTCGCCCAAGCTTTCACTCTCAGCGATTGAATTTTATTGCGTTTTAGCATTTCCGTCACCTCTTTCTTCTGTCGTTTCCTCATTGACAATTTGTAATTCCCTATCAGATTGAATGCGCTGCGCCTCATTATCACGTTTTCTTCGAGCCACAATGAAAAAGAGCGCTCCAATCGCCACGAGTATTGCTGCACACATAAGTATTTCTTTTATGTATGCTCCGGTTTTAGCCAAGATTACAGAAATGGCCGACGACGTGCACCCAGTGGGCGGGCACACACAACCTTCCTCTGGGCACTGTGGTGATGTAACCACTGGTTGTGAGACCACTGAAATATTCGCCACATCTGTAGCAGTACCTGCTGCTCCCACGACATTGGCAGTGTCCGCCCAACCATCTGGGAACAGCTGAGCAGTATTTTTAATTATTTGCTCATCTGAAACATTGCTATCCACTATCGATTGCAATTTAATATGCACTGCAGTTTGTGGGGCGGATAAACGCATTCGAGCGAGCTTCGCTAAGCCTTGGTTAGTTAACTTGATCGTCACGGTATTCAAATTCGGATCAAATACCACAATGTAGTCTATGTTTTCCGTTAATGTTTCCGAAGAATTTCCATCTGAAATTACAACGCTAGAAACGCCTTGATATTTGAGCGCAGAATCAAGTTTGCTCGTAACTATATAAGTATGCAGGCTACCGTTCACATCCGGAGCCGGAACATTTGCCTGGATATCCCATTGCACTGGTTCACCTGGAGTGACTCGAGAACTTGGATACGGCGTAATTTTGATCGATAACGGCTGATTTTTCGCGTACACTCTTAGGGATTTGTTTCCATCGTCGCGAGTAATAGCCATGTCAGGCACTTCGATAAGAAATGGGCTGATAACCGTATAAGCAACATCTCCAACACGCGACGGAATTTCCCTCACTAAATATGTAGCGTCGGGTAACCGCGAAAACAGTGCATCACCTTGGGAATTTGACACTGCTTTTATGGGCGTTCCCAGCTGATACCCATGAAGGTACGGATTCGTTTTCATCTCTGCTACGAGCGCATCATGATCCGAAGCACGTGAATCTAATACCGGGATAGCTTCAAAAGAAATCCCTTCCAATGGAGTGCCAGGCGTGTCCCCTTCACCAAGCGTTTTATGGATTGAAACGTCAGTTCCACCATCCGCAAACGATAATGTGGCCGGAAAAGCAACAAAGAGAAACGCAAATAAAAAACAGCTAAAAGCAAAGGCAATAACTCGTATTGAGCCTGCTCTGTTATACATTTTCCGCCTCCTTCTTTCTAACCACATTTTCTTCTTCAGTGTCTCGATCTTTTTTCTTTCCAAACATCCACCACAAAATGTAGAGCAAGGTCAAAATTGAGATGGTTAAGGCCGCGATCATCCATGGCTGCCAAGGACTTGAATAGACTTGCTCAATCGGTCCTTTAGGCAGTTCAACTCGCTCTCCACGAACCAATAGCCTGTGACTATTGATTCCATAAGGCGTACAAGTCACGAGTGTAATCAAATCTCGGCCATTTTCTGGACGAACATTTTGGATGTCGTTTGGGAGCACTTTTTTGATCTGATCTACTTTATATGCGTGCTGTTCCCCTAAGATTTCCACAATGAAAATCTCACCCTCTTTTATATGGGTCAGATTATCAAACATCGTGAGCGTTGCAAGGCCAGTATGACCGGTAAGCACGGAGTGAGTTCCTGCACCGCCGACTGGCAACGCTGTTCCATAGAGATGACCGATACCGTGAGCAAGTGTAGCTTGAGACGTTCCGTGGTAAATCGGTAAATCAATCCCCACCGAAGGAACCTTTAACCGACCCATCACCGATTCAACATTAAGCTGCGCCAAATATTTTTTATACGCATCCGTACTAGTGTCTATTCCATTTACCCAAGGATCAGGAGAGCCTACAGGAGGAAGTTGAGCGTTATACGCTTTAGCTTCCTCCATAAGAGCAGTTTTTTGCTCTGGCAACATCTTTTTGACGTTTTCCGAATAGCGTTGGGAAATTTGGTTTTGCTCTACATTTTTTACGTGTGTGATGACAACCGGTGAAAGAAGAACCAGAACTCCGAGTAGCAAGTAAATAACAGATCTCGGGTTACGACGACGGTTACCCACCTTCGTCTTTGTTCTTGTTTTCTTGTCCACCAACATCACCAGATTAAGGAGATGTGGTTGGGGCACCACGTGTACGCCCCAACCACACAATTAACTACGCAGTGGCAGTTTTATTATCACGACGGCTCGTGTAGAAACCACGCGCAAGTAGGGCAAGACCGATCAAGAAAATAATGACGATCCCGAAAGCACCTGTTGCTGGTAGTTGACCGAATAATGAGTTCTTCACATTATCTACACTAAGCGAATAGGTGTGCGTAGCGGCATCCCACGTCTTAATAGGAAGAACTTCTGGGTTTCGAACAAATCCAGTTGGAGCTTTGGTCTCCAAAGCACAGAATTGATTCACAACTGGAGCACCATCTGAACCAGCAGAGCTGTATGGAAGACCGTAACCGGTGATGGTGGAATCAGTTGCATTGTCTGCAGTTCCACCAGCGGTTATCAATGTGGCATTCGTGGTCTGAGGATCCTGCGCTGTTGTGGTTGCAACATTCGAGACAACAAGTGGCGATCCTTGAAGGTCATACTTCCCATCAGAATTTGCATCAGAACACCGGTAGATTTCAAACGTTGCTCCGTTGAGCTGATCCTTGGTAACACCTGAGGCTGTACTTGTCTTGGTGATCTTGAGATTAGCCAGAATAGTTGCAGTTGCACCTGTTTGAACAGAACCGGAGTTTGGAAGCTCAACAGTAGCAGTGTTCTTTACAGTTGCATCAGCAGTCGGAACACTTAAAACCTTAGCCTCAAAGACAACTTGGACAGCAAGCGTTGAGTCGCTAACGCGAGCGGTCTGGAGCTTTTGCAAACCCATGGCGGAGAAATTTACACGAAGGGTGTTGGCATCGTAAGTAAGAGCATAATCCGCTACAGGATCTAGTGTCACAGGACTGGTACCTGTTACCGTCACCTTTGCTGCGGGGGAATTCTGCAACGCTAACTCAGAAATGAGTTGATCAACTACGTTGAATCGATCAAGTGTTCCTGCAGGCACAGGAGCTTTAATTGTGTAGGTAAGGTTCTTACCCACGGTAGCCACCGAATCGTTCACCGTTTTGGTTGGTGTAACATTTTGGTTCTTAGGATAAACGTTAAGATCATACGTCCACGTACCGTTTGCCGGATCAGAATACGGAAGAGTTACGTAAAAAGGTGGAGCAACTGTATAACCAGTTTTCTGGAGTTCTGTTACACGATACATTGCAACTTTAAAGTTGGTGTTGGTTGCCGTAGAAATCGTCGCTTTACCACCAGCTGTAGTTACTGTATCGATGTTTGTATAGGTAACGGCAGGGTCATTACCTTTGTCCGCATCCGTCAGCAGTGATGCCGTAGTCCAACCAGCTTGGGTTGAAAGATCAACCTCATTTACTTTCTCAATCTTAAATTGAGCACCGTCAAGAGGTTTTGCCCCATTCGTAGGAGCAGTCGGAACAGTGTTCGGTGCCGTAGTTTGGGGATCACCTTCGTACTTATTTATGGTGAGAGAGACGTTATGGTTTACATCCACAACATCAGCGGCAGTCGCCACCTGGATACCAGCCATCGAAAAAGTCACAATAAACGCAACAGCGCCAGCAACCCTTTTCTTTAATGTTTTCATTTTAGTTTCCTTCACGTGGAATTATTTTGTTCCCTAAGACGATGCCTAAGCAGAGTGACACCGGCAAACAAAATGCTGTTCGGAAGCATTGAAGCCTAAAAACTCCAATTAACTACGTTTGTAATTTCGTCTTCACTATACAGTCATGATAACTAGGGCGCTATACGAATTGGGCTTGTTTTTCACTATATTTACACCAAGAATATTTTAGACAGGTATCCAAAGCGCCCCTCCAAATCGGCATATCTGCATATTTTTCCAAAAGGCATCTATCAACAATATATTCATGAACACAAACTTCTCGAGCGTCATATCCATGCTTTAATATATATTTACAGGATGTTTAATTTTTTATTATGCATTTTCCTAAAAATGACATAAAGACTATGTAACCAAAAGGTAAAATCAACATTTAAATTTACAACTAAAAACTAATATTTTTTCACCGTTTAACTTTTCATGAAGTTTTCAATAATCTTCATGTTTTTCGTGTCACATTTCAAATCTAATGACTCGTCAGTCTTCCTAATCTGCAGACGAAATACAAACAAGTGGGGACTCCCATTTTTGAGAGTCGCCACTTGTTTAAAACGCTTATTCGAAGGTCACTTTTTGTTACGACGCTGGTGACGAGTCTTGCGAAGCAATTTACGATGCTTCTTTTTCGACATGCGCTTACGACGCTTCTTGATGACGGAACCCACTGGCTACCTCCGGAAGTAATGATGTGAACGGAAAATCCGCTTCGTTTAACAAATAAATAATACCCTAAAGCCTACGCTCCGGAAACTTCACGGCGCTCGTCCTCAGCGCCACCAGCCAATAGCTGATCGAGAGCGGAACGAGGTACGCGATAAGAGCTACCAACACGCACGGCAGGCAGTTCGCCAGCATGAACCATGCGATACACAGTCATCCGAGAAACTCGCGTAATCTCGGCAACTTCAGCCACAGTAAAAAACTGCGGAGCAGAAGGAGGAAACTGAGCCATCCTATTCCGTCCTACCAAGTAAACCAGAGGAATTCTCTAGCAATCCGATGCGTGAAAAGAGCCCCGTGCCAAAAACCGTGGTGTGTTCCACAGCAAATCTCAAAATAAATCTCAGATTCAATTTCAAGCACGGAAATTCTTTAGCCAGTTTATCCTAATTTTTCAAAATGCACATAATCCCCATGAAATTCACAAACAACATGGTTCACAGATTTCTCATAACATTGCATTCACCTGAGAAAACAATTGGCACAGTAACGTCTAAACTTTAAACTAGTTTTCAAGTACCAAAAATCTACACGAGACAACAATAGCTATTTATTTACTTCACTCAATAACAAAGGTATCCAGACTCCGTGAATATGCTCCGTACCCCCACGCAAGTACGCGACAATATCGATGCAATCGCACAACGCTCTCCTGCGCGACTCACGCTCGGCGTCTTTGCTCTCATCATTCTTGGGTTCACGTTGCTCCTTTTATTGCCTCAAGCACGCCCCGGAAATCAAAGTACACCTTTTCTCACTGCTCTTTTTACCGCGACTTCCGCTACCTGCGTAACAGGTCTCACAGTGGTGGATACCGCAACATACTGGTCTGGATTCGGGCACGTCGTCATCGCATTTTCAATGCAAATTGGCGCCCTAGGTGTAATGACTCTCGCATCACTACTTGGGCTCATGGTGTCGCGTCGCATTGGACTCACCCAACGCATCTTGACCGCCAACGAAACAAAGAGCCGCTTAGGTGAAGTTGGAGGATTGCTCCGAACCGTAGTCGTAACCTCGGCTATTGCGGAATTCATCCTTGCTTTGGCACTCCTTCCCTCAAGTCTCAAAATCTCACCGTCTCCCCTGAGTGCGGTTGGCAATTCGGTATTCATGGCAATTTCCATCTTCAACAACGGTGGGTTCGTCATTTACGATGCGGGACTCACCGGTTTCGTTGGAAACTGGCTGTTTTGCGTTCCAGTTATCCTAGGAACAATGATTGGTTCCCTCGGTTTCCCAGTTATCTTGAATATCTCACGTACCTGGCGCAATCCGCGTCGCTGGTCTTTAACCTCGAAAATTACGGTAACGACGTCGGTAACTCTTTTCATCATCGGTGCAGCCGGAATCTTCTTCCTCGAATTCGGAAACAGTAGCACCTTCGGAAAACTTGCCTTGGACGAACAGTTTCTGGCTTCACTATTTCACTCTGCCACTCCACGGTCTTCAGGCCTGAGCACACTCAACATTGGCAATATGCACGAATCTACTTGGTTCATCATGGACATTCTCATGTTCATCGGAGGTGGCTCAGGTGGTACAGGTGGCGGGATTAAAGTCACTACCTTCGCAATTCTTTTCCTTGCAATTCTTTCCGAAGCACGCGGCGATCGCGATGTTGAGGTCTTTGGTAAACGTGTTCCTGTAAGTATTTTGCGCCTTGCGATTTCGGTAACGTTCGTCGGTGCTGCTCTTGTGGGTTTCTCTACTTTGGCAATTCTCCAAATCACCGATCTTCCGCTATCAGAGGTGCTTTTTGAAACAATTTCCGCCTTCGCCACAACCGGACTGAGTACGGGAATCACATCTGGTCTTCCTCCCACTGCCCAATGTATCTTGATTGCTCTAATGTATTTTGGCCGCGTTGGCACAATGACGACGGCCGCCGCGCTAGCACTCCGCGATCGCCAGCGAGTAATACGTATGCCTGAGGAACACCCAATGGTTGGTTAAACACGTTGACTATTAACAGGTCATCTGGTTTTCAGTATAGAAATAGCGAAATTGCCTGTGGCGTTATAGTCGGCAACGAAATCCGGCAGGAGGCCCTCGATATGCTTGATAATAATTAGGAATGGAGGCTGTTATGGCTCGTGAAAAACGCTCTGAAGCTGTACTTGTGATTGGTTTAGGTAGATTTGGAGCTTCGATTGCAACGACGTTAACTACCCTGGGGCGTGAAGTCCTTGCCGTTGAATCCGATCCGGCAGTTGCACAACAGTGGGCATCTCATTTTCGTGTAATTGAGGCAGATGCAACCTCCATTGATGCGCTTGAACAGCTCGGTGTCCACGATTTCCCCTTTGCTGTAGTTGCGGTTGGATCGTCAATTGAAGCTTCCGTTTTGATTGCTACCAACTTGGTGGATCTTGGCCTGAAACAAGTTTGGGCAAAAGCTACATCACACGCCCATGGAACGATTCTTTCTCGAATCGGAACACATCACGTCATTTACCCTGAGCATGATGCTGGGGAACGCGTCGCCCACATGGTATCGGGAAAGATGCTTGACTATATCGAAATCGAAGATGATTTCGCAGTAGTAAAGATGTTTGCACCAAGGGACTTACTAAATCGGAGTATCAATATCTCAGATTTGCAGGAAAAATTTGGAATCACGCTAATAGGTATAAAGGAGCCTTCTCGACCGTTCCGCTATGCCACAGGTACTGCAACTTTTAGCGAAGGAGATATTCTTATCGTCTCTGGAGCATCGGATGCGGTTGAGAGCTTCGTAAACCGCATTTAGGAAGAATTTAAAGGACGCTCAATGGCTACTAAATCTAAATCTTTAGGATTCCGCTGTACCGAATGTGGTTGGACCACCGCTAAATGGGTGGGAAGATGCGGCGAATGCCAAGCCTGGGGGACTGTCGTTGAGGCATCCTCATCTGGCGGAACCTCCTTGAGCCAAGTTCCTGTACTCGTTCCTCATTCACCTGCTCAGCCAATTACGGACGTATCTTCTCAAGCCTCAATTAAAACTCCGACTGGCGTTTCCGAGCTTGATCGAGTCCTCGGTGGAGGAATCGTTCCCGGAGTCGTAGTACTTCTCGCAGGTGAACCAGGAGTCGGTAAATCTACCTTACTTCTTGATGTTGCAGCAAAAGCTGCTCAAGAAGCCCAGGTAAATTCACGATCTTCTGTTTTATATGTAACTGGTGAAGAGTCAGCTGCCCAAGTACGAGCACGCGCAGAAAGAATCGGAGCACTTCAGCAAAACCTTTTACTCACCGCTGAAGCAGATCTTTCGCGAATTCTCGGTCACATTGAGTCAAGCAAACCATCTCTTCTTATTGTTGATTCGGTTCAAACAGTTATTGATCCCACGGTCGACGGCGCTGCCGGCGGTGTGGCCCAAGTTCGTGCTGTTACGGCGGGACTTGTGAATATTGCAAAATCAACGAATTTACCGGTTATCGTGGTTGGCCATGTAACAAAAGATGGCTCCATCGCTGGTCCACGAGTATTGGAACACCTCGTAGACGTCGTTTGCCAGTTCGAAGGTGACCGCCACTCACGCTTGCGAATGGTTCGCGCAGTTAAAAACCGCTATGGTCCAACAGACGAAGTGGGTTGTTTTGAATTAATCGATTCCGGAATCCGCGGATTAGCAGATCCTTCCGGTCTTTTCCTATCCGCCCGTAATCTCACTGTACCTGGCACCTGTGTAACAGTAACTCTTGAAGGCCGACGCCCTATGCCCGTTGAAGTACAAGCACTATCTGTAACAGCCGCTGGTCCGCCACGCCGAACTACGGCCGGTGTAGATAGTTCACGAGTGTCAATGATGCTGGCAGTAATTCAATCGCGGCTAGGAGTTGCCTTTGAACGAAATGACATCTTCGTATCCACAGTGGGTGGAGCGCGAGCACAAGAACCTTCAGCTGATTTAGCGATCGCACTATCCCTAATCTCCACGGCAACCAATATGCCTCTTGCCCCTGGAGTCGCCGCCTTTGGAGAAGTGTCCTTAACAGGTGAGTTGCGCCCAATCGTCGGAGTCCAACAACGTTTGAATGAAGCTGCTCGGTTAGGCTTCAAAATCGCGATTGTTCCGCCACTCAATGATGAAATAAAAATCCCCGCCGGGATGGATATTCGCCCAGTTTCCGATGTAGTTGCAGCTGCAAATTCAGTTTTGCCACTTAATGCCATCAGCTAGTAACGGTCCTAGGCAATTGATAAAGTATCTGTTTACCTGAAATTACGGAGCAGTCACATCGCTAGGAGCATCGCTCTTGTATATGTTGGGATCTGCTTTATCTACAGCCGAACCATTCCCATCTACGTCAGACTTAACTGAAGGGTCGGGTGCTGGTTGGACAGTCTTTTCGTTCGGGTGAGGAGCAGTCTGTTGCTCAGCAACCTTTGCATTCTTTCCACTGGGATCCAGAGCAAACCCAAGCTTATTTCCAAATGGGCTATCCCCGATCATGAATTGAGCCTGGTAGGAACCAGTTTTCGCCGGATATTGCTTTACGCAGTTAGCTCCATAAACGTTGCCATCCCAGGTAATGATATGTGAGCTTTCTAGATTTTTATCGAGCAAAAGTACTTTGCTAGCTTCTCCCACACCACAGGCTCGCGAATCCCAAACCTGCTGGTCACCACTCCAGATCTTAATTCCTGCCTGCTTCTTTCCCACATCCACAAAACATGGCCGATCCCCGCGGTCATTCTTCACCTTAATCGTGAAATTTACTGGTTGTCCCGTCCGACCGCCCTCTCGCTCCATCGAAATTTGCAACATTTCCGATGTGCACTTAACAGGGTCGAAATTAGCTTCCGGAGATGGAGCACTGTTACTTTCATCCATCTTCATCAGTGCCTTTGTAAGCACCGAGTAAATTCCAAAGAAAAGCACAAGCGCTACTAGCACCACAACCCCGGTAACAATAAATTTCTTTTGCAAAACAAAAGCTTGAAATCCTCCACGCTTTGTTCTACCTCGTTGCTCCCTGATTGAGCGTGGAAGAGCACCGTGAGATTCAGTCGTATTAGCAACGGAACCTTGCCCACGTTTCAAACTCGTGACCCGAGTCGTCGATGTGCCGGCACCACGGAAATTCTTTGCGGACGCACCCTCGTTACGTGCATTGGCACTCGCGCGTCCAGTGCGAATAGCATCCGCCTGCTTTTCTTTTGATGCCGTTAAGCGAGTTCGAGAACGAGCAGGATCCATTCCCCTCATATTCTTCGGAACTGCTGCTCCACGCGGCGAATCTGCGTTTTGCCGAAGAGAACTTAAACCTTTAACTCGACCAGAAGTTTTTACATTCCTAGTTGGACGCTGAGCCTTTCCAGCTTTCGTACCAGCACCTTCACGTCCAGAGCTTCTTTGAGTATGTTGCGATGAGTCTTGACGACCACCGTGCAAAGTCTTTTTTCCACGTGGTGTGCCTTCACGTCCGGGCTCAACTGCACTACGCAAACGATTAGGCATCAAGCCATTATTGCGCGAGGATTTTCCCGACCGTCGTCTATCATCATGTACCACGTATTAAAGGTAACGTGAAACGGAGCTGAGATGCCATATTCCACGCCGATAAGCACGTTTCAACTCTCCACCCGACCCATGTTTCTGGCAAACTTAAATCAATGAAAAGAAACTATTCCCTCTCACTAGATTTCAGCGATTGGCGATATCTCAATGGCTACCTCTTTAGAAAACCAAGAGCTGAAACCCGAGCTCTTTCACAATGCAATCATCACTTGGTATGAGTTAAGCGCACGTGACTTGCCTTGGCGGCACCCCCAGTCATCTGCCTGGTCGATATTGGTCTGCGAAGTGATGAGCCAGCAAACACCGGTAAATCGAGTTCTACCCGCGTGGGAGCGCTGGATGGAGCGTTGGCCTACTCCCGATAGCCTCGCCCAAGCGTCACCGGCCGAAGTACTGATTGCATGGGACCGCCTAGGTTACCCGCGGCGAGCTCTACGTCTCCAAGAATGCGCAAAAGCTGTCGTTGCCAAATACCACGGCGAACTTCCACGTACACGAGAAGAGCTTTTGACCTTGCCGGGCGTCGGTGAATACACAGCAGACGCAGTCCTTGCCTTTGCCTTCCATCTCCACTCAGTTGTTCTCGATACGAATATCCGTCGCGTCCTTGCCCGGTGGAATGGGCAGGCATTACCGGCCGTTCATCAAACCAAAGCGGAGCGGAGCCACGCGGCGAAATTTGTTCCCAAGGTTCCTGACCGTGCGTGGCTTTGGAATGCCTCAATCATGGAATTTGGTGCTTTGATATGTACTGCACGGGATCCTAAATGCGAACAATGCCCAGTCCAGCAGTCCTGCACATGGTTCCAAACCGGAAAACCCAAAGACTCTTTTGCTCATATGCGAAAGACGCAAAAATTTATTGGTACCCAGCGAGAAGCACGTGGCAAAATCATGGCTCAGTTACGTCTACACCAATCGCTTACCGAATTAGAGTTGCTAGAGTTAAGCACACTTTCGAAGGAGCGCTTCACAGCTGCAGTTGATTCACTGTGCCAAGACGGACTTATTCGCAAAAACAATGACCGCTATTCGCTTTAGCAATACGTCGGTCAGCATTTGCTAGAATTGCCAACGATGACCCCTCTACAACACAAATACCTTGGTGCCGCAATTTTCTTGGCTTTTACCGCACTCGCCATGCTTCTTGTCTCATACGCAATCATATCGATGACCTCCGACGACGCCGTAGCATCAAGCACAATTGCCCTCACCTACCTACCCGTTATCATTGCAGCAATCTTCCTTTTGGTTGGAAGCGCACAGAATTTCATTTCAGCGATAAAAGGTCCAATGGAAGGTTCAAGGCAACGAAACAGAATCATCGCCGTCAGTGCGATGTGTATCGTTATCGCCGCTCTAATTTCAGGAATTGGCTTGCGCAATTTCTTCTTGACCTTTGTTTTCACGCTCATTGCGCTCGAAACACCATTTGCGCTCTACTTTTCGAGTCGGTTCGCTTCAGCACGCTGACTACGTAGTAGTTACGCTGGTTTCCCGCTGTTCACGTTTTCTACCTCGTTGCACCGTGCCGAGTTATCGGAGTTTTTCTTAGACGCAGACGCGTTTTAACGGAGACCACGCACGGATTCATTTTGCTTACTAAGTTCTTGCAATCTTGCAGCGGAATCCTCATCGATAACCAAATCGGTGATAACACCTGCCCTGAGCGCGGCAAGTAGTGGCACTACTTTTTCAACACCAGACACAATACAAATTCGGCGTGGAATCTGGCGCAAGGCATCCGGCGTCGGTCCTGATGCCCGTTGGTTGAGCTCAAGGTCTTCCCACGAGCCGTCAGCACGTAGGAGAACAGTGCAAACGTCTCCAACAACGCCTTCTGCGGCGAGTCCACTCAGCTCTTCAGGTGTGAGATAACCACCCGAATAAACTTGGGACGGAACGGCTCCCACCATTGCTCCAATTCCAAAGATCGCGATATCTGCTTGAGATTGGAGTTTACGAACTGAAGCGATGGAACGTTCCTGCCAGAGTAGGCTACGCGTTTCGGGATAATCAAAGAAGGCTGGAACTGGGAAGTGAGTGACGGCGGCACCATAAGCTTGGCCGAACGCCTCCATGATTTCTCCTGCATAAGGGATTCCGGTGCTGATCTGATTAGCAGCGCCGTTGAGTTGAACCACTACGGAACCCGATGCAGGCTTTGGAATCAGATGATCCATCACTGCAGAGAGCGTATTTCCCCAGGCCACGCCTACCACATTATTAGGCTGAACGGTTTCCGAAATGAGGATTCCTGCCATTGTAGCCACAGCAGTGAGTCGACGGGCATCATTTGCACCAAAAGGTACCGGAACAACGTGGGTGCGAACTCCGAAACGTTGGGAAATTCTTGACCCCAAAGTGTCCACCAATTCCTGAGGTGGGTGGAGTGAAATCTGGACATAGCCAAGTTCGCGAGCTGTTTTGACAAGCCTCGATACGGTCGATCGCGACACTCCTAGCCGGCGCGCAATCGACTCCATGGTTTCTCCCTGAACAAAGTGCATCACCGCAGCTTCATACGCGAGATTAAAACGCTCATCCATGACTGTCCTACCTGTCAAAGTCATTGTACTGAACTAAATTACCATACTTGAACATTCGACCATCACTTCTGGGCGTTCGTGCACATCTGCCCAAGATCATTTCAGATTCCCATTATGTTCGATGTATAGGAACAAAAACGCTTACTCTATATAACTAGAACTTCTCGAAATCGAGAAGCGTAATTATCAACCAACTTCAGAGTGGAAGACGGTTATGCAAAAAATCGAAACAGATGTAGTTGTTATTGGTGGCGGAGCTACCGGTGCTGGAACAGTTCGAGACCTCGCCATGCGTGGGTTCCGAGCTGTTCTAGTTGAGCGCGCTGATCTCGCACAAGGGACCACTGGCCGCTTCCACGGTTTGCTCCACTCGGGCGGTCGTTACGTTGTGTCCGATCCTGGTTCAGCAACCGAGTGTGCGGAAGAAAATGCGATTATTCGCCGTATTCATTCCGACGCCGTTGAAGAAACTGGCGGACTTTTCGTCGTCACCCCTATGGATACCGAAGAACACGCTGATAAGTTCCTTCAAGCCGCCCGAGACACTCGAGTTCCCGCTGCGGAAATCTCGATTGCCGAGGCACTTCGCCGTGAACCTCGACTCAACCCGGGAATTAAACGCGCGTTCGAAGTTGAAGATGGCGCGGTGGACGGTTGGCGTATGACTTGGGGCGCAGCAGAATCAGCTAAGGCACACGGTGCAACGATTCTCAGCTACCACCGCGTTACCAAAATTGTGGTGGAAGACGGCGCTGTTCAAGCTGTACTTTGCCGTGCGGAGAAGACCGGTGAAGACGTACGCATCGACTGCCGCTTTGTGATTAACGCTGGCGGTCCTTGGGCAGGTCAGATCGCGGAAATGGCAGGAGCTCCTGAAGTTGACGTAGTTCCTGGTCGTGGCATCATGGTGGCGATGAACCATCGCCTCGTCAACTCGGTTGTTAACCGATGCATCTACCCTGCCGACGGCGATATCATCGTTCCTGCGCATACCGTCTGTATCATTGGCACAACTGACGAAGCAGCCAAGGATCCTGACTTCCTTGAAATCAAGGACTCCGAAGTCCAACACATGCTTGACTCAGGTGAAGCCTTGATTCCTGGATTCCGTAAAGCGCGAGCCGTGCATGTCTGGGCTGGTGCTCGCCCACTGGTTAAGGATCGTCGCGTTAGCGCGTCCGATACTCGCCACATGTCGCGCGGAATGTCGATTATCGATCACGAATCGCGTGATGGAATCTCCGGCATGTTAACCATCGCCGGTGGAAAGCTCACCACTTACCGTTTGATGGCTAAGAATGTTGTAGACGCAATGTGTGAGCAGCTCGGTGATCCTCGTGAGTGCACAACTGATCAAGAAGCAGTTCCAAGCGCAAAGGGCCACCCAACCCACCGGGTCACAGACCGCCTCAAGGAACGTGAAGCAGATCGTTTGGACGATCAAATCGTTTGTGAATGTGAGCTAGTTACTCGATCTATGATCGAGAAGGAGCTCGAGAAGCAGCCAGATGCTAACCTTGACGACATTCGCCGTCAGTTACGCGTAGGCATGGGACCATGCCAAGGCGGATTCTGCTCTTTGCGCGCGGCAGGGATTATGCACGACTTTGCTCGCAAGAACGTTGAGTCCTCTCCTGTTTTCCAAGGTAAGACTCCTGCAGAGCTAGCTGATCGCACTTCAACGATGCTTCGACTCTTCGTTGGAAACCGCGCTCAAGGCATCCGAAACCTCCTTTATGGTCAGCAGCTTCGCGAAGCCACCTTGGATAAGTGGATTCTTTCGGGTGCACTCGATATTGATCACCTACCTGCACCGCTTGAGGATTCGCGCCGAGCAACCGGAGATCTTGCGCTTCTCCACGGTAGACACGACGGTGTTCGCCCTACTCACCTTGAGCCCGAACTTGCAGCCGTCAGCACTTCCTCGACCACTGTGAAGGAGTCATGAAATGAGCCGAATTCTAATTATTGGCGCAGGTCTTGCGGGACTATCCAGCGCATTGATGCTTCATGAACAAGGGCACACTGTAACTATCGTGAGCCGTGGAATCGGAGGATTGCTCCTTTCCAACGGAACAATCGACATCCTTGGTTGGGAAGAAGGCACAAAAAACACTTCGCCGGTACACAACCTACCGTCTTCGCTGAGTGCATTCATCGCAAACAACCCGAACCACCCGTATGCGAGTATCGGCACTCAAAATGTTTTCGACGGCGTCAAGTGGCTCGTCAACAATGTTGAGCTCTTCAAGTGTACTGATAAGGACCCCGAGTTCTTGAACACAAATGTTTTGATGCCGACGGCGGTTGGCGCAGTTCGCCCAACCGCTGCGGTTCCGCTCTCAATGAAGTCTTCGGTTCTCGAAGATGGCAAGAAGTACCTGGTGGTTGGTCTCAACCGCCTCAAGGACTTCCCAGTCCAGCTCATTGCAGACAACCTTTCACGCTCACCGTTCGTTGATATTTCCGCTCGTGCGATCTCCATTGATCTCCCCATACGTGGAGGAAAAGAACACGATGCGACCGGTACCACCCATGCTCGGTCCTTCGACGAAGGTTTAAATTCGCACGAGCGCTCCGCCTTAATTGAAGCCATTAAACGTGAACTCAAAGACGACGAATGTGTACTTATCCCAGCTATTTTAGGACTCGATCCTCACACCTTTGTTGAGATGGAAGCAGAAATCAGAACCTCAGTTGGGGAAATTCCGCTTCCACCTCCTTCAGTACCGGGCCGACGCATCAACGATATCTTGACAGTCGCATGCCGGGAAGCGCGAATCGATATCCAGCTCAACGCTGTCGCTACCGGTTTCATCTCCGACGGCAATAAAGTCACTGCTGTTAAGGTTCAGCGTGCTGGCCGAGTCTCCGAGGTAAAGGCAGACTTCATTGTTGATGCCGCGGGTGGATACGAATCAGGAAATCTAGCACGTGATTCCTACGGTGTAATCAAGGAATCGATATTCGATCTCCCAATTTTCACCCCCGAAGTTTCGGACAAGGATTTCCACGCTGAAGCTATCTACCGAACCGGTGTTCGCGTCAACGAAACTATGAATCCTGTCGATAGCGAAGGTAACGTGCTTTTTTCCAACCTTTACTGTTTGGGTGACTGCATCGGAGGAGCTCTTCCCTGGGAAGAGAAATCCGGTGAAGGAATCACGCTCGGCTCCGCTTGGGCGGCAACACAGGCAATCAAGACGGGAAATGAGGAACTCTAATGGGTAAGAACCCGATGGAAAATGCCAAGATCTCACTAGCTCGCGTTTCACTTGATTCGTGTGTTAAATGTACGATTTGTGAAACCCAGTGTCCAGTTGCGAAAGCAACTCCGCTCTTCTCCGGTCCAAAGTTTGTTGGTCCGCAAGCAGAGCGCTACCGCAATGGCGCTTCGGTAGACCATTCCTTGGATTACTGTTCAGGCTGTGGTATCTGTACAACCGTCTGTCCACAAGGCGTGAAGATTGCAGAAATGAACGGCCAGGCCCGTGCGGTAATGAAGGCAGATCATATGCCTCTACGCGATCGCCTCATCACTCAAACCGAGCTCGAAGGTCGCCTTATGACTCCGTTCGCTCCTATCGCCAACGTGGCTTTGGCGAATAAGCCAATCCGCAAGGTTGTGGAAAAGGTTGTAGGCGTACACCACGAAGCCCCAGTTCCTAAAGCGAAGTCCCGTACCTTTATGGGATGGTTCCGCAAGCACGAAAAGACTCGCCGTGGTCCGTTCCCTAAGGGGCCAATCGTCTTCTTCCATGGTTGCGCAGGTGGCTACTTTGAAGTAGCAACCTCAATCGCCACGGTCGAAGTTCTTGAGCACCTCGGCTACGAAGTTATCGTTCCAAAGCAGGGTTGCTGCGGTCTAGCCCAGCAATCTAACGGACTTTTCGACGAAGCCGCCAAGGCAGTACGTAAACTCTGTGGTCAACTACGTAGCGCAGGTAAGGAACTAACAATTGTTTCGTCGTCGGGATCCTGTGCGGGTATGTTACGTCACGAGGCACATGAAATCATGGGTATCGACGATCCTGAGCTCATCGACGTCGGCTCACGCATGGTTGAAACCTCCGAATTCATTCTGGAACTTATCGACAACGGTGAATTCCCAGTCGAGGAACTTGGACGCCGCAATGTAACTATCCCTTATCACCAGCCATGCCAGGTGAAGTCACAGGGCATTGGAAAGCCAGCGATCCGGATGATGGAAACGATTCCGGGAGTTAAGGTTATCGAATCCGGCGAGCAGTGCTGCGGTATCGCAGGAACCTACGGCTTGAAGAAGGAAAAGTACGAGGTTGCACAGAAGGTTGGAAAGCCTCTGTTCGATATGGTGAAGCGCACTAACCCTGACCTGGCAGCTTGTGAAACCGAAACTTGCCGTTGGCAGATCCGTAAAGGCTCAGGTGCTGAGGTTATTCACCCAATTCAGCTAGTTCATCACGCGCTTGGATTAGCAGGCACGAGTGAGCTACACGGTATGCCGTGGGAAGAATTGAGCTAAGCTAGAACGCATGTCTATCCCGCTTTCCGATGAAGGTCTTTTTGATTTACCGGACGGCTATCAACGCCGTCCAAATGCACGAGTTATTTTGATAACCGGACCATCGGGAAGCGGGAAGACGCGTTTTGTATCAAGGACCGGTCTGCCCGTCGTCTCCCTTGATGATTTCTATTACGACGGCGATCACCCAGGTCTCCCCCATCGCCACGGTATGGTGGACTGGGACAGCATCAAGACGTGGAACAAACCTGGTGCAATTAATGCGCTAGTGGAGTTATGTACCACCGGCTCTACCACGATTCCGATTTACGATATTCCACTCAATAAACGCATCTCTGACCGCGTTCTTGATATGGATGGTCGACGAATCGTTCTAGCTGAAGGAATCTTCGCAGCCGATATTATCGATGACCTGAAAAAAGAAGGAATTCTTGCTGAGGCGCTGTGTATTAGCCGCCCCCGCGTCCAGACTTTCTGGTTCCGGCTTATGCGAGATTTAGATGAAGCTCGCAAGCCGCTTCCAAACCTTCTTCGACGCGGATTCGCTCATTTCCGCCGTGAACCTAAGATGTACATTGAACTTGAGCAAAAGGGGGCACGGAGAGTTTCTTATTTAGAGGCTCATGAAGTGCTTACACAGATCCTTGCGAAGCAGCGTTGGTAGTCGATAAATTTCGACGTTTCCCACGGTAAAATTGCACGAACGCCCTTAATGTAGATTCCAAAATGCACGTTCGTGCACAAGCCTCCCACAAGTGTCCACGTAACGTAATTTGTGTCATAGTTTTACTAGCCTGAAATTAATGCAATGAAGCACAGTTACTAAGAATTTAGTCATCAATTTCAGAGCACCCTATCCATCCATTAACTTCATAGAGTTATTTATTCGGAAAGCACAGGTCCAAGAATGCCTCTTGCACAAGTCTTTTTATCTGAATTTATCGGCACAACATTCCTTCTTCTCCTTGGCGCGGGCGTAGTAGCAACCAACCTTCTCAAACACTCTAAAGGTCAGGGTGGCGGTTGGCTCCTCATCAACTTTGGATGGGGTTTCGCAGTATTCGTCGGCGTCTACATGGCATACAAGACTGGTGGACACCTTAACCCAGCAGTAACACTCGGCGTTATTGCATCTGGCGCAACAGAGTTCATGCCAGGTATTCCAATCACCGCAGCAACCACGCTCACCTACATAGCAGCACAGTTCCTAGGCGCATTTGTTGGTGCCGTTCTTGCTTGGGCTACCTTCAAACAACACTACGACGCGCACGAAGACCAGGCAGAAATCCTCGGTACGTTCGCAACCGGCCCAGCAATTCGCAACGCATTCTGGAACACCCTCACAGAAATTATCGGAACCTTTGTTCTCGTTTCATGGGTACTCGTATCCGCTGGCACCAAGTCTGGACTTGGACCACTTGGAGTTGCAATCGTCATCGTTGCGATCGGTGCATCGCTCGGTGGACCAACTGGATACGCTATTAACCCTGCTCGTGATCTTGGTCCACGTATCGCACACGCTGTCCTGCCAATCAAGGGCAAGGGCGGCTCGGACTGGGGCTACGCTTGGGTTCCAGTTGTAGGTCCAATCATCGGTGGCGTTCTTGCCGGCCTAATCTTCGGCTCTGGAGCAATGAACATCTTCCAAATGTGATTTTCACGAACCGGAATTTAAACAAATTCCATAACTTCTGAAAGGAAAAACAAAAATGACCGAGAAGAAGTATATTCTTTCCATCGATCAGGGAACCACCTCATCCCGTGCGATTCTCTTTAACCACTCCGGAGAAATCGTTTCCGTTGGTCAGCTCGAGCACGAGCAGATCTTCCCGAAGGCGGGTTGGGTAGAACATGACCCAATCGAAATCCGTGACAACGTTCGTGAAGTCATCGGCCAAGCACTTTCGAAAGCGGACGTAAACCGCCACGAAATCGCAGCTGTGGGCGTTACCAACCAGCGTGAAACCGCTGTAGTTTGGGACAAGAACACCGGCGAACCAGTTTACAACGCAATCGTTTGGCAAGATACCCGTACCGACAAGCTCGTCCGTGAGCTTGCTGGTGAC
The DNA here is from genome assembly GCF_900604515.1 of Arcanobacterium ihumii. Taxonomy (GTDB): domain Bacteria; phylum Actinomycetota; class Actinomycetes; order Actinomycetales; family Actinomycetaceae; genus Arcanobacterium_A; species Arcanobacterium_A ihumii. Next base: position 186,235 of record NZ_UWOS01000003.1, read on the forward strand.
GAAGGAGCAGACAGGTACAAGGACGTTTGTGGACTCCCACTTGCAACCTACTTCTCCGGTCCAAAGATCAAGTGGATTTTGGACAACGTAGAAGGAGCACGCGAGAAGGCTGAAGCTGGAGATCTCATTTTCGGTAATACCGACACCTGGGTAATTTGGAACCTCACCGGTGGTCCAGACGGCGGCGCACACGTTACCGACGTAACCAACGCTTCACGTACCATGCTCATGGACGTTCGCAAGCTCGAGTGGGACGCAGATATCTGCGCAGATATGGGCATCCCAATGTCTATGCTTCCAGAAATCAAGTCCTCCTCCGAAATCTACGGATATGGATCAAAGAACTCGCTTATCATTGACACCCCAATTTCTGGTGACCTTGGTGATCAGCAGGCAGCAACGTTTGGCCAGGCATGTTTCGAAAAGGGAATGGCTAAGAACACCTACGGTACCGGTTGCTTTATGCTCATCAACACCGGAAACGAAGCTGTTAGCTCCGAAAACGGTCTTCTTACCACCGTTTGCTACAAGATCGGCGATCAAGAAGCCGTCTATGCACTCGAAGGTTCGATTGCTGTCACCGGTTCACTCGTCCAGTGGATCCGCGACCAGCTTGGTCTGATCTCCTCCGCCCCAGAGATTGAAACCCTTGCGTCTTCGGTTGAAGATAACGGCGGTGTTTATGTTGTCCCGGCGTTCTCCGGTCTGTTCGCTCCTTACTGGAAGGACGATGCTCGTGGCGCAATCGTTGGACTTACTCGTTACAATAACCGTGGGCACATTGCACGTGCAGTTCTTGAGGCAACCGCTTTCCAGACTGCCGAAGTTCTCGAGGCTATGAATGCCGATTCCGGTGTAGATCTTGCTGAGCTTCGTGTTGACGGTGGAATGACTGCTAACTCTGCACTCATGCAGTTCCAGGCAGATATCTTAGGCGTTCCAGTTGTGAAGCCAAAGGTTGCTGAGACCACCGCACTCGGTGCAGCTTACGCAGCTGGTATCGCAGTCGGCTTCTGGGAAGGCGAGCAGGACGTCATCAACAACTGGCAAGAAGATCAGCGTTGGGAGCCAAAGATGGAAACCGACGAACGAGATCGTCAGATGCGCCTCTGGAAGAAGGCTGTTACACGCACCTTCGACTGGGTTGACGAAGACGTTCTATAACTGCGTCGTGCTGAGTTAACCATAACCGGTTAATTCAGCATCACAAACAGCAAAGTTGGGTGGGGTTGCAAGATTTAATCTTGCAACCCCACCCAACTAGTTGTGAGAACCCTGAGGTGTTCGTATTCGTTCCCCTAAGGTCCCCTTTCAGCTTTAGGAGTTGGTTGGTTTAACGAACGGGAATGCAATAGTTTCCCGAATACCAAGGCCAGTAAGTACCATCAGCAAACGATCGATGCCCATTCCCATACCACCAGACGGCGGGAAGCCTTGCTCCATCGCCTCAATGAAGTCCTCATCAAGTTGCATTGCCTCTGGATCGCCATTTGCAGCCTCGAGTGATTGCTGGGTGAGGCGTTCACGCTGAACAACCGGATCGGCTAACTCTGAGTAAGCGGTAGCCGTTTCCATTCCGCGGATATAGAGATCCCACTTCTCAGTGAGACCGGGCTTAGTGCGGTGGTAACGAGTAAGTGGAGAAGTATCTTCTGGGAAGTCACGAACGAAAGTCGGCTTGTAGAGGTAATTTCCTACCAGTTCTTCCCAGATATATTCAACGATCTTGCCGTTGACGGCGTATTCCTTAACCTTAATATCGTGTTCTTCTGCGATTTCAAGAAGACGCTTGCGCGACGTCTCTACAGTGATTTCTTCGCCGAGCTTTTCGGAAAGCGAGTCATAGAGACAAATCTCGTCCCAGTCGCCGCTAAGATCATATTCGGTACCATCGACAAGCGTAACAACCAAGGTTCCAAACACGTCGCGCGCGGCATTCTGGATAATATCCTTGGTTAGCTGCGCCATAGTGTCATAAGTGCCGTATGCTTCGTAGGCTTCCATAGCCGTGAACTCGGGCGAATGCGATGAATCTGCACCTTCGTTACGGAAGTTCTTTCCGATTTCGTAGATGCGATCTACACCGCCAACCACCGCTTTCTTGAGGTAAAGCTCAGTTGCAATACGAAGGTAAAGATCCTGATCGTAAGCGTTGATATGGGTTATGAATGGGCGTGCAGCAGCGCCTCCGTGAAGCGCTTGCAGAGTCGGTGTTTCGATTTCAATGTACTCACGCTCTTCAAAGGTTTTTCGAATCGAACGCATAACACCCGCGCGAATACGAATCATATCGCGAGCACCCTGGCGAGTAATAAGGTCCAAGTGGCGCTTGCGTACACGAGTTTCCTCATTAAGAGTCATCTCCTCGCCGTCGACATTGGTAAAAGTTTTTGGTAGTGGACGAATTGACTTCGATGCCATAGCCCATGAGTGAGCGAATACCGAGAGTTCTCCACGCTTCGAGGTTCCAACATGACCGTGCACAAAGATATGATCACCAAGATCAACGTCAGCCTTGAGTTGATCAAGTGCTTCTTTGCCTACGTTAGCGAGCGAGAAAATAACTTGGAGGCGTTCGCCGTCGCCAGCTTGGAGCGAAAGGAAAGCGATCTTTCCTGATGGACGCATCAGCATCACGCGTCCCACAATACCGACTTCGTCTTCGAGCTCATCGCCAGGTTCAACATCGGCATAGCTTTCGCGCACCTTGTGGATGGTCGAGGTAATCGGAAGCTCCGCTGGATAAGGATCGCGTCCTTCAGTCATGAGTCGCTCACGCTTCTCCTTGCGGACCTTAATCTGCTCCGGAGTATCGTCTGCAACTGGAACTGGGTTTTGATTCATAGTACTCACCTTAAAAGGTTACAAAATAACGGATAAAGTTTATAGGTATTTTGGCTATTTTCTAGGCTCGCATCACGCGAGTGGGAATATTTAGCGAATTCTTTTGATTGGGATTGGCGGCTATCTAAGGAAATCTAGGACTTAGAGTGAAGAAATTTCGTACTTTAGAACGGTATTCCCGAGGAATGTAATCCATGATCACCGCCCGGTACCTGACCAGGTTGATCGGATAACTCAAGGATTGAATTCTTTTCATCAACGAACACAACTCGAGGATGGGAGCTGCGTGCCTGCTCATCGGGCATCGCCGAATAGCACATGATAATGACCACGTCCCCAGGAGAAACATGGTGTGCTGCAGCCCCGTTGAGGACTATTTCGCCTGCACCAGGTATGCCCGGGATAGTGTAGGTACTGAGCCGCGCTCCATTATTGACGTTCACAACGTCAACCCGCTCTCCCGGCAAAATATCAGCAGCTTCAAGCAACAGTGAATCTACAGTAATGGAGCCGACGTAATTTAAGTCAGCACCAGTCACTGTAGCTCGATGGATTTTTCCCGTGATCATTGTGCGCATCCGCTCAGCCAATGGAAACCTCCATATTGTCAATCAATCGAGTTTGACCAACCCACGCCGCAACCACGAGCAATCCAATACCCTTGAAATCTGGTTGAAGTGGCATAAAGGTCTGTGGGTCTACCAAAGTCAAGTAATCAAGTTTAAGTTTGGGATTTTCCGAAATATCCGCAACGGCAGCTCGAATAATCTCAGGAATCGTCCCATGTTCGTAACCCGCCTCTACTCCATCCTTAAGCGCCTGTGAAAGTGCGAGGGCGTTAGTTCGTTCGATTTCACTCAAGTAAGAGTTGCGCGAGCTGAGAGCTAAACCGGCGGTATCACGCTGGATCGGAACTGAATGGATTTCGACTGGCATATCAAGGTCCGCAACCATCGTGCGGATAAGCGCCAACTGCTGGGCATCTTTCTGCCCAAAGAATGCATAATCGGGGCGAACGAGGTTCAGTACCTTATTAACCACCTGAAGCACACCAGCGAAGTGCCCCGGACGAGTTTTCCCTTCGAGCATCGTCGCAACCGGACCTGGATCGATTCGGACGAGGGGCTCACGCGGGTATATCTCCGCATCCGAAGGTGCAAAGACAGCATCCACTCCCGCTTCCTCTAACAACGCAAGATCAGCATCAAGAGTACGCGGGTAGGCATCGAAGTCCTCATTTGGACCGAATTGAAGAGGATTTACGTAAATCGAGACGATCACCGTATCCGCAGCTTTACGAGCTTCGCGAACTAAAGCCAGATGTCCCTGATGCAACGCACCCATAGTCATCACAAGGCCACGCGATCCCTTTGATTGATTCACATAGGATACTAGTTCAGATTTTTTTTGAAAGACGTGCACACTATTATCCTAATCCGCCATACGCATGGGGCTATAACTGGTTTGCGCGAATCTGGTCACGCATTTGTTTAGCCGTCGCCTCCAAAATAGTACGACGCCGTAGCGCACGTTCCACGGTCGCTTCAGCTATTCCACGGTAGACGGGCGGAAGATCGTCAAGGTTAGTATTGCCCTGCGCTGCCTTATCCACCGAATCGAGGTGTGAAGAAAGAGTCGTTAAATCCCCACGGACAATTGGCCCCGTCAAGAGCGCATCGCCTGAACTTAAGGCCCCTTCTACTGAAGCTTGGACAAGTGCGCGAAGATAGTCACCAGGTTCATCAAAACCAATGCTCTCCAGCAATGCCATTGCCTGAGCAATGACGGTTACAACATGGTTCGCACCGTGGCTGAGCGCCGCATGGTACGCTGGTCTATCTTCTTCAGCAACAATCACCGATTGACCACCCATCTCAGCAACTAAGGCGTGGCCGATTGCTTGGAAAGGTGCCACAGTAGTTACCGCAAATGGGCATCCTTGCAACCTGGCAACATCGAGCGATGTTCCGGTAAACGTCATTGCAGGATGAATCGCAAGACCCAGAACACCTGCATCGATGGCAGGGTGGAGTACCTCAACGCCATATCTACCTGCGGTGTGAACTAGGATTTGACCAGGTTTCCATGCGTTAAGCTTTGCCAACCCCGAAACCAGCCCGGCGAGCTCATCGTCAGGTAGAGCTAATAAAACCATTTCGGATCGATCAACAATAGTTTGGACGTCAAGAGCAGGCACTCCAGGAAGCATTGTTTCGAGTCTGTCAATCGAAGCTTCTGAGGTCGCATATGCGCCAATAATGGAGTGTCCCTGAGATCTCAAAGCACTACCTAAAGCACTTCCAACTTTCCCGGCGGAAATTACACCGATACCCATTCGGCCCGTATTATTCATCGGCAATCTTCCCCTAGCTTCGTTTCCGATCGGAGTCTAAGCCTTACTCAGACCCATTCGATTCTTCCATGACTGCAAGGACTCGGAAACTCCTTCGCTCCTCGCATCGCGAGCTAGTTCAGTCTCCACCACAAGTAGCTTTTCGATGAAGTCACGATCGAAATTCTTAGCTTCTGTACCAACCGAGCCAAGAACAGTATGAACATTCAGCGTAGCTAAATTCTTCTTGCGTTGAATCGGACCAACCTTTGCCATCGTCGACTGGGTGTGGTCTTGCATGATGAAGGAAACTTTACGGGCAAAGCGACCAGAGCGAATGATAACCATCTTCTTCGAGGCATATACACCCCTACCTCTCAAGGTAAATGGGTCGAGCAAACGAGCACTCTTCGGTGCGCCGGTGAAAAATCGACCCGAGTCCAAACCATCAAGGGCTTCCCCTAGTAACGCATGATCGTCATCGGAGCCTAGATCCGGGGCAAGCGTCCAAAGGATACGAAGTACTTCTTCTCGAGTACCTGCAAGAATAAACGTCTTCGAAATGTTTTGAACATCTTTGATCTCCTGGTCGGCGGTAGTTAATACCACTTTCCACCAATCAAAGCGACGCCACAGCAACGGCTGCGAAATCCCAATCGCATGAACACGAGTTGGGGGCACAGTTCGGGTAATGACCTTCGTCAATCCAGCACGACGTCGTAACCCATTTTCAGAAAGGTAAATCTTCGTACCGTAGTCATCAATTAATGATTTAATCACATTCCAGCCGGCCGCAAAGATCGGGAGAACTACCGCAAAGAATGAAATATCCCCGCTTGCGATAAGACCGATCACCGGCATCAGCGTAAAGAAGGCCACCAAAATCACTTGGGTATCGAAAAAATTGGCGACGATCAGTTGTTTCGTGCCGAGCTTGTACACAAGAGCATCGTTTTCGTTGTCATCCGCGTCGAAAATCGGGATGTCATTTTGGTGCGAGTTTGTTGCCATCTCGTTTGACGACGGCACACCCCATACGTCTGTCTGCACAGGAGTTCTAGAGTTAAAAGCATCAGATTCTTTTAGCTCAGAATTATCTTCTACACCCACGGAGTCAGCATGAAGTACCGGAACGAAAGATTGACCCGATCGGACTCGATCAAGTGCCTGCAAAATCTCCTTACGAAGACGCGAACAATCGGCTAAGCGCAAGAGCCCAAGTTCAATATGATCGGCATGCGCGCCCGCAGCGTCAACCTTTACTGAACCAAATCCGAAGATTCGCCCGAATAGACGCTGTTCAATTTCAACACTTTGAATCCGATTCCATGGGATTTGGGAGTGCTTCTTTACAAATACACCCTGCCGATGATGGATACCGTTCGGCGCGAGCGCAAAGGAAGTCTTTTTCCACATCACTGCACTAGCGCCAATCACTAGCACGCTGATTAGAAGCAAGCCACCCAGCACGATCAGCAACAAATACAACGAGGCATATTCACGCGCTCCGTCTATTACAGTATTGATGTCTCTATTTTCTAGACCCTGAGACACAATTGAGAAGATACCCACGAAAATCACGATCCAGAATGAACCGAGTGAGGCAATCGGAGTAACTTTATGGAATTTGCGCCAGAGTTCTGGGGCTACCGCCTCTGATCCAAGCTCTGGCTTCTTACTTTTACGCGTCATTGTGCCTTCGGCTTTATTTTCTACTTCGCTTGGCTCGTCAAAACTATTCATGGATCGAGACTCACAGTCCTTCCATCCGAGCATTACCAAGAGCTGTAAGCACAGTGCGTAGGCGTTCTGCTTCAGTGCGCGAAATCCCTGGAATTGATCCTGCCGACTCTGCCGAAGCAGTAATAAGTGAAACCTTAGCTAGACCATAGCGATTAAGGAACGGTCCAGCTTCAACATTTACCTGTTGCATACGACCATAGGGAATAACGGTTAGCTTATGGAACATGATTCCGCGGCGAATAAGAAGTTCGTCTTCGCATTGAAGGTAACCAATCGCCTTCGCACGGCGCTTGGCAAAGACAAAGGTTATTCCACTAATAATTAACAGCACCGCAAAGAGGATCCACCATATTGCCCCAGGGAAGCCATCACGTCCAAAAATAATCGCCACGATTAGCGGAGGTAGAACTAAGAAAGCCGAAATTAAAAGTGCATTCAGCCTTAGAACCTTAAAATACTGTGGGTCTACGGGAGTGAAATCAAGATCCGAGCCCAGAAGTTTCTTCATCGATGTACCTCTTAATAGTGTTAGTGCAGTTAGTCGTGCGTGATCCTGAACTATTCTTCCACAATAAAAGATCTTGAACCAGCTAAATGTTCTGCTAAATCATGGTGAAATATCCTGCTGAGCGACCTGCTAAATCCCTACACCTGTAGCGCCACCACCAGTGGGCGCGTCGCCGTCGTCGTCAACCATGCACCAGCGTTCAGCGAGAAGTGAAACGGTTACGAGCACAAGCCAAGCCAGTCCCGCGATGGAAAAATTGCGCACTTGTTCGCTTGAAAACGCCGTTGATGCAAGATGAGCATAGGCTCCAGCGATACCGAAGCTCGCACCAGCAAGGATCGCCGCGGCACGCGAACCTGCCTGGGTAAGGATCCAGATTCGGGCAGCTGCCAAGGGTGGAATTACTTTCTTACCCTTTTTATGTGAACGCACTCTCCAGCCCTGCGAGAAAACAAAGAGCGCAAATAACACCGGCAGACCAACTCCCCACAACGGCAAGACCAAGGGCGTTCGTCCGTCTCGTAGCCAAATTTCACTTCCAAAGAAGGAAAATGCCAGCGTAACTAGCCCAAGCGTCGCTACCAGTAGGAACGACGTCGGGCGGAGCGTACCTTCAGAATTGTGGGGTTCGTTCATGGTCAAGTCCTCACGCAATAAAACCTTCGTTTTCCAAAAGGTAGACCTCTTGGTCGCGAACACCCGCGAGCAGTTCGGTAATTTTTTGACCGTTTAGCTCACCATCTGGATCGATGCTTGACCACGGTTCCAAAACAAAACGCCGTTGCGATGCTCGCGGATGCGGAACAACAAGTTCAGGATCCGTACTACAAACACCTTCAATCTCTAGAATATCTAGGTCTAGCGTACGTGCTCCCCAATGCTCGTGACGTTCACGGCCATGCTTCCATTCAATTTTTTGCAACGAATGCAGAACGTCCAATGGAGCTTGTGCACTGTATCCAACGACGACGGCGTTGACGTAGTCGGGCTGAGAACTCTGGTTTTCGGCGAGAATCGGCGTCGTTCCAAACAGCTTCGACGCTGATCGGATCTCAAAGACTTCACTAAGTTCTTCAAGTGCAGAAACAACGTGAGCACGAGGATGCTCAAGGTTGGAACCCAACCCAATAACGTACTTTCGCCATGCTGGATCCAGAATTTCTGAATTGCGATGCGCCGTCACACTTACGTCTTTAAAGCTATGCTCGATCGGAGCCTGGGGCTTGTAAACCGTAACGGAAACTTCGCGTGCGCCAAACTCCAACACGTCGCAGGCAATACGATCTGCCAAAGTTTCTATCAAATCAACGTGCTCACCGCAGACACGCTCAACCACCCGATCTGCAATATCGGCATAGGAGATTGTGTCCGCAATATCGTCGGTTTGCACAGCTTGTTCCGTAACAACTGAGAAAGTGATGTCCACAGAAAATTTTTGTGGTTTTTGATGCTCAAAGTCTAGGACGCCGTGGGCGCCTAGGGCACTTAGACCACTGAGTTTGATCGTATCAACTCGCATTTTCACAATTCCCATCTTCGGTTGCAGAGTAGAAGGCTTGATGGCCTGAAGAGCGAATGATTACCACGCGCCGAGGCTTGATAGCTTTCGATGTACGCCAATTGCTTGGGCACTAGCAGCAACGTTGTGGACGCGAACTACCCACACTCCCGTTTCGCTCAGTAGCCCGGAAATCGTTGCCGTCGCGATGTCACGTTCGAGTGGAGTCGAATCAGGGACGACGGCGGAGAGGAAACGCTTTCTCGACTGCCCAATCAGAATAGGATGACCAAGTTCCAAGAACATGCCAATATCAGCAAGAATTTCCCAGTCTTGTTCGCCAAGTTTTGCGAATCCGAGGCCAGGATCGAGGATTATACGATCACTCGAAATACCTGCTTCAATGGCTGCGTCCCTGCTTTCCACCAGTTCATCGACCACAACTACAGCTACAGGACCTTCATAAACTGCAAGGCTATTCATGGTTTGGCTATTTCCACGCGCGTGTTGAAGGATGTACGAGCAATCCAGATCAGCCACGGTTGCAAACATATTTTTATCACCTGCGCCACCCGTCACATCGTTAACGATATGTGCTCCGGCAGCAACGGCTTTGGCAGCGGTTTGGGCATGATAGGTATCAACCGAAACCGTTGTTTCTTGGGAAAGAACCTCCACAACTTTACAGATACGCTCCCATTCAGTTTCCCAGGTTAAGTGTTCAGCACCTGGGCGAGTTGATTCTCCACCAATATCAAGAATGGTAGCGCCTTGGGTGATAAGTTCTCGCCCGTGTGCAATTGCCGCGTCGACTGAATCCCACTTGCCGCCGTCGGAAAATGAATCGGGTGTCACATTCACAATTCCCATAATTTCCACGGGCACATCACTCCTTGACGTTATTTTGCCATGATAAGGCTCATTGCTTCTGCACGTGTAGTACCATCACGCAAACAGCCACGAACAGCAGAGGTCACCGTTCGCGATCCAGGTTTGCGCACCCCACGCATAGACATACACATGTGTTCTGCTTCAACCACCACCATCACACCGCGCGCATGGAGTCGTTCCATCAGTGCGTCTGCAACATTGGTGGTAATTCGCTCTTGAACTTGGGGACGTCGCGAAAACCCTTCAACCAAGCGAGCTAATTTTGAAAGTCCGGTAACTTTACCATCACTACCTGGGATATAGCCTACGTGAGCTACGCCGTGGAAGGGTAAGAGGTGGTGTTCGCAAACCGAATACATCGGAATATCTCGCACCAAAATCAATTCTTGGTGATCGATATCGAAGGTCGTTTCGAGCACATCACTCGGATCGCCTTCTAACCCAGCAAAGATCTCTCGATATGCCCGCGCCATTCGGTCCGGCGTATCGCGCAAGCCATCGCGAGTTGGGTCTTCACCCACGGCAACTAGCAGATCGTAAATTGCCTTACGAACACCCTCTTCGTTATAAGGCACGTCAGATCTCCTCTACGGAAGCCGACGGAGCGCCATCTTCTATAGGTGGATCGCCGGGTCCTACTTCCAGCCCTGCCGGATGCGAATGCTTACCGCGCAATTGTTCCTTAGGCAACGGGATCGGAGGCACATCTGAAACTGGACGGCTCGCAGAGGACAACCACTGTTCACGAGCAGGAGCTTTAGAAATATCCTTGAAGATCTCTTTTAATTCATTTTCCAGAATTGTTTCTTTCTCAAGGAGCCGCTCAGCCAAAGCATCAAGCACGTGACGGTTCTCGGTAAGGACTTGCCAAGCTTCTTGATTGGCAGTGTCAATGAGCTTCTGAACCTCATCATCAACAACACGAGCGAGATCTTCTGAGTATTCACGTGAGTTTCCTCCACCCATCCGCGTCATCGGATCGGAATCATCAGAAACAAGACGAACCGCGCCCACTCTGGAAGACATACCGTATTCAGTCACCATCTTTCGAGCAATGTTCGTGGCTTTTTGAATATCGTTCGCGGCCCCGGTCGATGGATCGTGGAACACAAGTTCTTCAGCAATACGTCCACCCATTGCGTAAACGAGCTGATCAAGAAGCTCATTTCGGGAGGTGGAGTATTTATCTTCCGTGGGCATCACCATGGTGTATCCAAGTGCTCGTCCGCGCGGTAAGATCGTCACCTTAGTAACTGGATCCGTATGGTTCAACGCCGCGGCAGCAACCGCGTGTCCACCTTCGTGATAAGCCGTCATCCGTTTTTCTTCAGCATTCATGACTCGCGTTCGCCGCTGTGGTCCAGCGATAACGCGATCGATTGCTTCGTCGACGTCGTCTTCAGAAATGACTTCGTGCTCACAACGAGCCGCCAACAAAGCCGCTTCATTCAAGAGATTCGCAAGGTCTGCACCAGAGAAGCCCGGGGTACGTCTAGCAACAGCTTCGAGTTCAACATCATCAGCAAAAGGCTTACCTTCGGCGTGAACTTCGAGAATACGGCGTCTTCCTGGAAGATCCGGAGCGTCAACGGAAATCTGTCGATCGAATCGACCAGGGCGTAAGAGTGCCGCATCGAGAACATCTGGACGGTTCGTTGCAGCGATAACGATCACGTTGGTGTCAGCTTCGAAGCCATCCATTTCGACTAAAAGCTGATTCAGGGTTTGCTCACGTTCATCGTTTCCGCCACCAATACCTGAGCCACGGTTACGTCCAACAGCATCGATTTCATCGACAAAGATAATTGCCGGAGCGGTTTTCTTCGCCTTATTGAAGAGGTCACGGACACGCGAGGCACCAACTCCCACGAACATCTCCACGAATTCTGAGGCAGAAATATGGAAAAACGGCACACCTGCTTCTCCGGCCACTGCCTTGGCTAGGAGTGTCTTTCCAGTTCCGGGAGGTCCATAAAGCAACACGCCCTTCGGGATCTTGGCGCCCATCTTGTAGAACTTTTCTGGGGTATCGATAAACTCCTTGATTTCACGAAGCTCTTCAACGGCTTCGTCAACGCCGGCCACATCGGCAAAGGTGACGTCAGGACGATCGGAATCCAAGCCGTCTTTCTTCACCTTGCCAAACGCCGTCATACCTGATTGCATCTTAGGCAACAGCCACATGAATGCACCAATGATCAGCAACATCGGAAGCATAAGGGTAAGCATTGAACCCAGGAATGACTGCTGCGGAACATAGGAGTTGTAGCCGTTTTTAGGCTTTGCATCGTGAACGAGCTTAGCAATCTCTTCAGCTTCAGCGCTGACGTACTGGAACTGCACCTTCTTAGTCGGACTGAGTTCGTCTCCATCCGTGTCCGTCGGTGTGAAGCTCTTCTTAAGCCACACCTGGACCTGCTGGACACCTTCGGTCATTTGAACAAGTTCAACATCTTGCTTCTGAAGAACTTCCTTTCCTTCGGAAGTCTTGATTGATGTAAAACCACCCGGATCCAGATACCAGATCACGGCAATGGTCGCTAAAACAACGAAAGCGATGATTGAGAAAATGCGACGCCGCAACGGAATTTTACTATCGCCGTCGCCTTGGGAGCCGGGGCGACGCGGCATCGGTTTATGCGAAGACCTACGCGATCCGTGCAAGTTGCGTCCGCGCCGATTGAAATCATCAAGTTGTTTACCGCGCTTAGAGCGACGTCGGTTATTGTTCGAGTCCTCACCGCTCGAATCGCTCTCCATCACAGTATTCTCGTGACCCTTACCAGAAAGTGGGTTCAAAGTCATTTAGCCTCCATAAACATGTGGAGCAAGAGTTCCAACAAATGGCAGATGTCGGTATTTCTCCGCGTAATCTAGCCCATACCCCACCACGAATTCATTTGGAATATCAAAACCTACGTAGTCAACACCAACGTGTACCTTCGCCGCATCTGGTTTTCGGAACATCGTTGCAATACGGATTGACTTCGTACCGCGCGACTCCAAGTTGGACTTCAGCCAAGACAAAGTCAAACCCGAATCGAGAATGTCTTCAACGATAAGTACATTACGCCCCTGCAGGTCTTCGTTAAGATCTTTGATGATTCGAACAACGCCAGACGATTTCGTGCCCGCACCATAAGAAGAAACTGCCATCCAGTCCATTGCTGCTTGAATATGGATCTTGCGTGAAAGGTCAGCCATAACCATAATGGCTCCCTTCAATACGCCGACCAAAAGGAGATCCTTCCCTTCATAATCACGGGAAATCTCGTCACCGAGCTCAACAAGGCGCTGGTTAATCTCTTCTTCTGTGAAGAGCACCTTCTCGATATCGTTTCCGGTGTCCTGAAGTTCCATTTAATCCTCCGTTTGCGAAGCGACATCTGGAATAAATACGAGCTGATTATTGCTTCGCCACGCCTTCATTCCCGGTAAGTCAATGCCACTATTATTATCTCGGCCGACAATCAGCTTATCAAGAGCATCAAGGTGCCAGTAAACGAGATCAGCACCCGATCCTCCACAAGCTGAATAAGCGATCCTCAAAACTCGCGTACGCACCGCCCGATGCTCATTTTTCAGGTGCTCACAAGGTAAAACTAATCCCGTATTCGTTTCACGATTGTGAGAATTATCTTGCTTCACCAGCCGTTCAAAAACTGAAACCGCAATCGAAGTTAAGGCATCGTCGTCGTCACGGAGCATCCGTCCGGTGCGCACCAAAGCACCGACGACGTCGCGCCCAAAAGCCTGCTCAAGTGCGGGAATTACGTTATGCCTCAGTGCCGAGCGACGAAGCGGGCTGCCGTCCGCTGCTGTCCACGGTCCGTCGAGCGCGTTGGATGGATCATCAACAAAGTCGATTCCGAGCTCGCTGCAAACCGTTCGCAATGCATTAGCCTTCATCTGGATGACCGGACGAATAAAAGGAACATCCGTGGTCGTAGGTAAAAATCCACTTTCTGGCATTCCAGACATCGAACGCGCGCCTGCACCCCTGCTCAAGCCAAGCAACACTGTTTCGGCTTGGTCGTCGGCATTATGTCCAAGGAGTACAGGAGCAGGAGCATCGGCCCCAATTTCACGTGCAAACGCGGCAATTGCACGGTACCTGGCTTCGCGAGCGTCACCTTCAGGACCGCTACCAGTGCCAATATCAATTTTCTGCGAATGAGCATCAATACCCATCGCTTTGAGATTTTCTACGACTGCTTGGGCCTCGCAGGAAGATTCTTCTCTGATCCCGTGATCGATTGTGATCGAATAGACCGGATTACCAAGAGCATTCTTTTTATTCTGAGCCTCGTGAATCACCGATGCGGCCAATGCCATTGAATCGGCTCCACCAGATACAGCAAGAACCACCGCAGTACCAGTCGGAAGCTGGGATAGTGCACGGCAAACTGCATGGCGTGCTGCGGAAACGAAACGATGAGGTCCGGACATTGCGACGATCTACTTTCCAAGCTCAGCGATTGCATCATCAATCGCCGGTTTTGCATAGACGCCAGGTACTCGCACTGCGTTGTCAACGATCACGGCGAAGCTTACTGGTCGACCGCCCGACGTATAGGTATATCCAGCTAATGAAGAAACCGTGCTAAGCGAACCGGTCTTGGCTCGGACTTTGCCGAGGACCGTTGTAGCACCAAAGCGATCGTGTAACGTGCCATCCAATCCGGCAACAGGTAGACCCGGTCCGATTCCATGAAGTACACAATCCGTGCAGGTCCAGGCATGGTTAAGGATATTAACCAAAACTCGAGGGGGAATTCGATTTTGCTCTGATAGCCCACTCGAGTCCATCAGTGTGACACCTGCGATTGAAATACCTTGTTTCTCAAGACTCTTACGAACGGCCCGTGCGGCCCCCTCAAAGTTTGGGCTTTCGCCAGATTTAATCGCGACTAGGTGACCTAAAGTTTCTGCCAGTGAATTGTCTGATTCAAGCAACATCCGCGAAACGATGTCTCGCACCGGAGCCGACTGAACTGACGCTACATCTTCGGCACCGTCGTCGGTTTTGTGGTTAGTTACGCTTTTGACGGAAATTCCGTGAGAGTTGAGAGCCTGCGCGAATGCCTGACCTATGTTTCCAACGGGATTGAGAGTAACTTTATTATTTGCGTCAAGATTTCGATTTACGGCGAGCGGTACTACTTCCATCACGTAGCGACGCAAGGATTGATCCCAAGACGAATGGTAGGTTGGTCCACTGAACAAACTGGTATCCAGCACTAGGGAGACCGCAGAAATATTCTTAGCTTGGAGAACTTTCGCCGTTTTTTTAGCTAAATCATCTAGTCCCGCATACCCAACCTCGGAATTTGGGTTTCCCACGCCTGCACCGAGCATAATGTCTCCTCCACCAACTAAGAAGAGCTGGTCACCCTTAACTTTGGTGGTTGTTGGGAGTGTGGTTTCGGGGCCAAGTTCAGTGAGCGCTGCTGCCGCAGTAAGCAGCTTCGTAGTAGATGCCGGAGTACTGGCACGATCGCCGTAGTAATCTCCCAAGATTTTCCCACTGGCAGGATCTGCCACGATAGCCGATACGTTACCTCCGATGCGCGGATCAGATTGAAGTTTGGCGAAGATTTCAGTGATGCGCGCCTGATCAGGAAGATCCCCGCTTTGCTTCGCCTCGGGAGCATCAATTGGCTTTTGTTCTACGGCGGCAACCTTCGGGAAGGGAGCCGCTTCATCAGCGAGTGGTTTGTTTGTGAACACTCCCGGCACTAGATCCCACGCATCTGCAAACGCATAGAGGCATAGACATGCAACAAGGCCAGAAATCACAATACGTTTTTTACTCACATGCAAATTTTCCCACAAATCGAAGTCAAATCAGTTCTTACGTGCACATATAACGTGGCTAATTAACCACAATTCATCCCTCTAGCACAGTAAACTTGGAGAAAATCAAAGTGCTAAATGGGTAACATCGCACCTCGCGAGCGCGTATTTGAGAAGAATCGCAGTTAGAATCGTTGCAGCACTATTTGGCGTCGAAGGAGAGACTCATGGAATTCGATGTAACCATCGAGATCCCCAAGGGCAATCGAAATAAGTACGAGCTAGACCACAAAACTGGTCGCATTCGCTTGGATCGCATGTTGTTCACATCAACACGTTACCCAGACGACTACGGCTTCATTGACGGAACTCTAGGTGAAGACGGCGATCCACTGGACGCACTCGTCATCTTGGAAGAAGCAACTTTCCCAGGTTGTGTTATCCGGTGCCGTGCACTAGGCATGTTCCGTATGTCTGACGAAGCCGGTGGCGACGATAAAGTCTTGTGTGTGCCTGCGGGCGATCAGCGCGCTTCATGGCGTACCGAAATTGAAGACGTATCTGAGTTCCATCGTTTGGAAATTCAGCACTTCTTCGAGGTCTACAAGGATCTTGAACCAGGAAAGTCGGTTGACGGTGCACACTGGGTTGGGCGCGAAGAAGCAGAAGCTGAAATCGAACGTTCATTCAAGCGAGCAGAAGAAACTGGCTACTACGATCAGCACTGATTTCTTCTAAAGCTATGGGTGGGGTTTCATGAAACCCCACCCATTTATTTACCTACGCATGAATAAGTTTGTGGTGTGTTTTTGTAAATTACTGGATATATATCCGGAAGTTTACAAAAACACACCACAAAAAGGATGAGCACCGAAGCGGTGCTCATCCTCAAAACTTAGCGAACGCGTAGGTAAATAGGATTACCCCAGATCGGAGCTTCCGAAGTACCACGAGCCGGGTTATGAGCAGCGATGTGCTTGCCGTGACCCGTGTAGATTCCTACGTGTCCTGGCCACCACATAATGTCACCGGGCTGAGCTTGAGACGCAGGAACTTGACGTCCACCAAACTGGCTGAAGATCTTAGCTGACGAATGTGGAATCGACACGCCAAAGAAACGGAAGACGAATCCAACGAAGCCTGAGCAATCCCAACCTGCTGGTGTTGATCCACCCCATATGTACGGAGTTCCAGAGAACTGACGTGCATAGTTCACCAGAGCCATGCCTGAGGAACCAGCTGGCGGTGGTGGAGGTGTTGGACGCTGTTGAGCTGCTGCCGCAGCAGCTGCAGCGGCAGCTTCTTCCGCACGCTTCTGCGCCGCAGCCGCAGCAGCACGTTCACGAGCTGCTTGGTTAGCAGCTTCCTGTTCCGCCTTTTCGGCAGCGGCACGTTCAGCAGCAATACGCTGTGCCTCGGCCCGCTGACGAGCTTCCTTCTCAGCTTGAGCAACCGCTGCTGCCGCAGCCGCAGCCACATCAGCTTCTTGCTTCTTCTGTGCAGCATACGCAGCCGCATCTTGGGCGGCCTTCTCCTTCAGAGCCTTGATGTCGCCGGAAGCCTGGGAAGCTTCTTGGGCAGCTTGAGTTGCAGAAGCAGATGCAGATTGTGCTGCTGCCGCCTGTGCCTGCGCGTCGGTCTTAGCCTGAACAAGTGCGGCGGATGCTTGATCCGCAGACTTCTTTCCAGCCTTGCGATTAGCTTCGGCAATAACTAGGTTCGCTGCCGCCTGTGCCTTAGCAACTCGAGCATTTTCTAGCTGTTCGAGGCGCTGCCGTTCCAACTCAACGGTAGTACCACGTTGGGACGCCAACTCAACAACAAGTTCACCTCGGCGCGCAGTCGCTTGGGCAAGCTGATCAGATGCTGCTTTAGCAGCTTGGTCAGCTTTGCTGGCCGCAGTTTCTGCTTCCTTAGCAGCTTCACTCTGATCCTTAGCAATCGAATCAGCCTTCTTCTGCATCGTGGTAGCAATCTCTTCAAGCGCCTTATAGTGACGGACGTTGTTGTCCGCACTTGCTGCTAGCGAGTCGAACGCCTTGCTTCGCGATGTTGCAGACTCCATGTCATCTGCACCAAAAAGATAGTGAGCGTTCGTAAGTTGGCCTGCAGAATCTTGGTACATTGCCTGAGCAACGCTACCGAGCGCTTGACGGGCTTTGTCTAGATCTGCTTTAGCCCCATTAGCTTTATCTTGAGCAATAACAGCTTGGTCAATTGCCTGAAGTAACGCCGACTCTGCTTCGATTTGGGCTGCCTTTTGTTGAGCCGCCTTCATTTCGAGCTCGTTGCTCTGAGCCGAGAGCTTTGTAAGCTCTAGCTCAATGCCGGCAATGGACGACGCAGTTTTGTCCTGCTGCCCGTGCGCTGCTTCAATATCGGAATCATCTACCGGATCGGCGTATGATACCGGTGCCATCGTGGCTGTTAGGCCAACGACGCTAGCCGTTACCAGCACGCGCTGAATTCCTCGTTTCACCGATGTTTCCTCCAGGTTCCCTAAAGTTTTTAAATCTTTGACGATTTGCCGTGACTCAGCGTGTCGCCTTGACTTTACAAATTTTGTCACTCGCACTTCTGAGGGTATACCAAAACGTTCAAAAATGAAACATTAGAAACATATTTCACTAAAACAGCACAAGCCACAGCATTTATCAACTGTCACATACTTTACTAAACGATCACAAATAACACCATTCACATTTGTAACATCTCAAGGTCAACGCAGACGGCCTTGGACTCAGCTATGCTCACTTTGCCCTCATTGTTACAGGACCATCTTCGATATTTCTGGCAGAATTAAACCATGGCGGAATCAATTCGGTGGAAGCTCGACATCCTGGGCGAAGGCTTTAAATCTGCACTCATAGACTTAACTCCCCTGCACGGAACTCCTCAGCGCTGTGCGATCACAAAATATATTCCTGAGCTTGACCCCCAGCCCTGCTCGATTTGCAAACCCACTGAAGAAATCTCCCATTTCACGGCCACCCACCGCCAAAAAGAATTTATTCTCATCACGGTCCACGGTTGGAACGACTACTTCTACCACCAGGAATTTGCTCGTTTCATCGGAGCTATTGGTGGTTATCTTTACGCATTAGACCTGCGCCGTTACGGTCGCGCACATAAAGATGACGAGCCCTGGGGCTACACTGATTCCCTTTCAATTTACGACGCCGAAATTCAAGCCGCGTTGGAAATCGCTCGTTCCGAGCACCCACACCTTCCTGTTTTTGTTTACGGTCATTCCACAGGAGGGCTAACCGTCAGCCTTTGGGCGAGTTGCCACCAGCAGAATTTTGACGGCATCATTTTAAACTCGCCATGGTTATTTACAGATTTATCAGGCTTTAAAATGACCCTTGTAAAAGGACTGATAAATATTTTGGCAAAGATACGCCCATTAACGGTTCTCCCAACCAAAGACGACGGCTTTTACCAGCGGATTCTAGGCGGAAACCATCAGCAGCCAATCCCGGGAACAAACCAGCAAATCTCCAGCGCCGACGACGACGTTTTTTCACCACCGGCTGGAAAGCAGACCCTCGTTACCGCCACTACCCTACTTTCCCAGTTCGAGCGGGGTGGTTGAAAGCAATTATGAAAAGTCAAAAGCGCGTTGCTCAAGGATTATCAATTAAGAAGCCGATCCTTGCCCTCACGTCGGCAAGGCATATGACGGCTGCGACGTGGTCGGACGAAATGCTCGAAGTCGATACCGTCCTCGATATTGAAAATACCTGGCCGTTGATCGAAAACTTAGGCAGTGATGTAACACTGGTTAAAATTGACAAAGCTGTACACGACGTCGTCTTTTCACGGAAGAGCGCACGCGAAGAAGCCTACCGTGTTATCGCTGCTTGGATCGACGAACATCTTTCTCGTTAAGCAGTAGTTCAGCAAGGTGAACACCATCGGCCGCGCCCAGTTGCTTCGCCTGAGTTCGACACGAGAATCCATCGGCTAGGAAGACCGCGTCTGGATCAGCATTTCTTAGCGCCGGTAGTAACGAGTTTTCAGCAACCTGTACTGAAACCTCGTAATGCCCCTTTTCCATACCAAAGTTCCCCGCTAGACCACAGCATCCACTCAACACCGTTACTTGTGCACCGCAGGTACGTAGAAGTTGTTCATCAGTATTCCACCCCATCACCGAATAATGGTGGCAGTGTGGTTGTGCCACCACAGTGAGGCCAGAAAGATCAGGAAGGAGATTTTGATCCTCTACCCCGAACTGTGGATGGCTAAGTAGCTCAGCTAGCGTAAAAGTCATTGTGGCTAGAACTTCGACCCGTTTATCCTCCGGCAGCAGATCGCGCGCGTCATCGCGAAGAACGGCGGTGCAGGACGGCTCAACTCCGACGATTGGGATCCCGCTCGCTGCGAAGGGAGCCAGTACTTCAAGCAGTGCACTGAGCTTCTTCTTTGCGACGTCAAGCTGGCCGGTTGTAATCCAGGTCAAGCCACAGCAAGCGTCATGCGGTGGAATTAAAACCGTGTAACCGAGCCGCTGCAATAGCTTGACCATCGCCTGCGCTCCGCGAGTATCGAGCGTCTCAGAGAAAGAATCTGCCCAAAGCATGATGTACTTTTCACCGTGCTTGTTTGCTTCGTTCAGGCTGGGGTGTCGCTCTAACCCCGCAAGGAAAGGAGGAACGACGGTTCCTTCACCAATATCTTTCACACCAGACTTTTCGAGCATTTTCGAAAGTCGCGTGGAAGCAAAGCCAGGCATGTCACGGCGCGAATCGATTCCTGCTACGGAGAACGCTAAATTCTTCAAAAACGGAACTTTAAGAAGACCATTTGCCACCGTAGCCATCCCAGGAACCGCGGTAACGATCCTCGCTAGTACCGGTAGATTCCCTAAGAAATAATGGGTGCGTGGGCGGATCTTTCCACGATATTTTCTAAAGAAAGTCTCCGATCGATAGCGAGCCATATCCACACCGGTAGGGCAATCCGATGAGCATGCTTTACATGCCAAGCAAAGGTCAAGTGCCTCAGACACCGCCGAATCCGCAAAACCTTTAATCAATGAACCGTTGGTTACCTCTTGCAATACTCTCATTCGACCACGAGTAACATCCTTTTCATCGCGGGTCGCTAGATATGAGGGGCACATAAAGAATCCAGCTGCACTACGATCTGCGCGGCAGTTTCCTACACCGGTACAACGATGCAGTGCATTCGTAAGGCTTCCACCGTCGTCGTGAAAGTGAAATCCTCCAGCAAAGTCGATTTCGTGCGCGGAAGGGCGGCGCAGATCGGCATCGAAAGGCACAGGTTCAACTAAAACACCCGGGTTAAGGGTATTTCTGGGATCAAAAATATCTTTTACCTGCCCAAAGAGTTCCAAAGTAGCGTCGTCATACATATGATTAAGCAGATCAGATCGGGCTCGTCCATCACCATGCTCGCCAGAAAGTGAGCCTCCGTAGCGCGCAACCAAGTCAGCAGCTTGGCACATAAAATCGTGAAATACCTGCTCACCGGTAGTATCTTGAAATGGAAAATCGATACGAACGTGCACGCAACCATCACCAAAATGACCATACATCAATCCAGAGAGTTGGAAATCGTTCATAAGATTTTGAAATTCTCGCAGATACTCGCCTAGGTGCTCAGGCGGAACCGCTGAATCTTCCCACCCCGGCCAGGCTTGGGTATCATGTGGAGTTCTTCCTCCAAGGCCAGCACCGTCTGCACGGATTCTCCACAGTTCGGTCGCTTTAGGACCCGCAGGAAGGATCACCACTGCGTCGGTTCCCGCGTCATCTGCCAATGCCTGAGCTCGCGCAGGTACATCAGTAGCATCTTCACCTTCTTGAGCTCCCACTTCTATGAACAGCCAACCACCACCCGGGGGAAGTTCTGGAACTGATCCTTTCGCACGTCGCACTACGTTAACAAGCTCGGCATCGATCCCTTCAATCGCAAGCGGCTTGTGCCGAAGGATAACAGGAACGTGATCTGCCGCCGTCGGCATATCTGGATACCCAAGGACTACCAACATTGGCGCCTCAGCAATTGGAACTAGTCGCAACCTGGCACGTAATACGGTAACAAGGGTGCCTTCACTTCCGACGATCATTCGAGCAAGGTTCTCACCATTTTCAGGAAGCAGATGTTCAAGTGAGTATCCTGATACTTGGCGTGAAAAGGTACCGAAAGTCGTGCGAACCTTTGCTAGGTTTTGTCCAATCAATGCTTGAAGACTCGGGTAAGTTTCTGCCAAAGGTTGTGCGGTGGAAAAGATATGCCCTTGACCATCCACACACTCAAGTTCGACGACGTTATCCGCAGTTCTTCCCCACGCCACCGCGTGTGGACCACACGCATTGTTCCCAATCATTCCGCCGAAGGTAGCACGGTTTTGAGTTGAGGGATCGGGTCCGAAACGCAGTCCGAAACGCGCAGCTTCCTTTTGAAGCTCGCTCATTACGACTCCCGGTTCAACCAAGGCGGTGCGCGTTTCAGGATCGATCTCAAGAATGCGGTTCATGTAGCGCGAAAAATCGATAATGGCACCGGTACCGATCGAGTTACCAGCTACTGAAGTACCTCCACCGCGGGAGGTGATGGGCACTCGATATTTGCGGCAGATCCGCAAAATAGACAAAACGTCCTCCCGCATTTGTGGGAATAC
Source organism: Arcanobacterium ihumii (assembly GCF_900604515.1). Taxonomy (GTDB): domain Bacteria; phylum Actinomycetota; class Actinomycetes; order Actinomycetales; family Actinomycetaceae; genus Arcanobacterium_A; species Arcanobacterium_A ihumii. The sequence goes on from NZ_UWOS01000003.1 coordinate 208,499, forward strand.
TACGAATGCGGGAGGAACGCGGTAATTTGAAGCGTCCGTGGCATATTGTGCTTGGGTAAGAGTAGAAGAATCAACCGTTCCCGAAATCAATTCAGAAATTTCTTCTATTGCCTGCTCAACTAACTTTGGATCAAGTTGCTGTTGCATGCTTTGTTGTGGATACTCCCTGGCTTGCATTTGGCATCCCATCCCTCTTTATAGTTCAATTATCATTCCCAAACACAGGCACAATTGAGCTTTCTGCTTTGACACACAACTATTGTGCCGTCATTTCAATGAGCGCAAGGGGCGCAACCATATAGTGGTCTAACCACAAGTTCACACAAACAAGCAATCGAGATTAAGCGGCATCAAGCCCACGGATCAACCAAGATTCGGATGGGATCACCTTCTTTAGTCTTGACGATATCGATTCCTCGCTCAATTTCACGTAGCGGTACAATTCCTGAAACGGAACGCGATAAATCCAAGCGGCCGGCGTGGAGAAGCTCAGCTAAAAGATAGATATCTACCGCGCGGTAGCCCAGATGCCCGAGTGCTTGGTTACGTTTCAACCCAAACTGCAAGATAGAACCGCCGTCAATTTCTTGTCCAGAAAGTCCAACCAAAACAGCGCGACCTTCAAAGTCCAAAGATGTAATTGCCTGTTTAAATGTGGCTTGGATACCAACCGCATCAAACGCAACATCAATCATACGCCCGCCGGTAGCATCCTTGATTTTTTCCAAAAGGTCAGGGTCATCTGAGTGGAATGCATAGTCGGCACCCAGATCGAGCGCTCGTTCAATGATGGAGTCCTTGACGTCAATTCCAATTACAGGGTATGCACCTGCGAGCTTTGCTAGCTGCACAATGTGGGTACCTACGCCACCAAGTCCCCATACGGCAACAGCATTACCCAACGAAACCTTACCTGTGCGTTTCACAGCCCCAAATGGAGTTGCCACTGCATCGGCAAGGATGGCGGCATGCTCCATGGAAACATTGTCTGGAACACGAGTCATACCTGCCGCATTGACTACGGCATACTGCGCCCAAGCACCGTCATAGGCAAATGCCATAAGTTGAAGATGCTGGCAATCCGCAAAGTTTCCACGACGGCACTGGCGGCACTTAAAACATGGACGCCCCGAAGTTGGAATAACGCGGTCTCCAATGTCCCAACCTACAACACCGGCTCCAAGCTCAACTATTTCACCAGAGCATTCGTGGCCTTGCGTTATAACAGGAAGCTGAGCAGGAAAATTTCCATCAAGCAGAGAAAGATCAGAATGGCAAATGCCGCAGAAAGCCACCTTGATCAACACTTGACCATGACCAGGCTGCGGGATCGGGATTTCCTCCACTTTCATCGTCATCGTATCTGTATACAGACGCTGCGCAAGCATCGTGCCTTCCATTATTCCTCCCAATAATAGCTCCATTGCTACCTAGAGGGCTCTTGCATCGAATACACAAAAGTCCTATAACAAATGTTAGCACCGTCACGATTTTTACAGGGATTGAATTACATTTTGCAAAACACTAATCAAGATGTTTTGGAAGTTTCAAAGGACACCCAGCGCAGGCGATCTGTGCTTCCATCGATAGCGGACTGTTCGACGTTCCGCATGCTCCAAGCCCCGAAGAACACAGGGAAGCAGCCGATTTCGCCAACCCGATTCTTTCCCAATGATCGAGCATTACCTTGACGAATACCTCCGACGTTCCCGTCATACTCGCTACCTGGTTAACCGTTTTCCCTTCGTTGAGCAGGTCAAGAACGCGGTCAGTTACGCTCAAGCCATCCGAAGAATCGGATCGATCGCTAGTTTTTCGTTGCCGAGGGAAACGAAATATGTTCATCCACAGTCCAGTTATCCGATGAAAAGTTTCCCGATTTGGAATACTCCAACTGCCAGCAGCCAAGCCACGACGAGCTGGACTACAACCGCAATTACAGTCAGCTTCCCTCCGATTAGCCGAACCTGTTCACCTACTGTTGCCATGCAAGGCGTGTAGGTCAAAACGAATACTAGGAAAGCGAGCGCACCGAGGGAAGCCAATCCAGGACCAGCACTTTCGGCAAAAGTATCTCCTAAAAGTTTGGGTAGTACACCAAGGTCATCACCATTATCTTCAGCGTCACCCGCGGCTTCAGCATCCATGTTGTAGGAGATGACGATGGACGAAACCACCGTTTCCTTAGCAACGAAGCCAGTCATAAGGGCACCGGTCATGTGCCAGTCTCCAAACCCGGCTGGCTCAAATACTGGCTCAAGACCACGCGCAACGAGCCCGTAGGCCGATTCAGACATCGGCAATTCTGGATCAGCAAAGGAATGCTCGCTCGAGGATGTAGGGATAGCACCGAGGAGCCACACCACCATACCCATAGCAACGATGATTTTTCCCGCACCCTTTACGAAAGTCCAGGTACGCTGGGCAGATATCTTTGCGAGCACGACGACGCGCGGAAGCTGGAAGGACGGCAAGATCAGCATGAGAGGTGCTTGCGTTTGTTCACGGCTGAAGAAAAACTTCAAGACCCACGCCGCAAGAACCACCATGACCACGGAAAGAACATACATTCCGAAAACGACGGTTCCAGTGTTGTTTGGGAAGAAGATTTTTGCGATCATCAGGTAGATCGTTAGGCGCGCAGAACATGAGGTGTAAGGCGTGATGATCGCTGTGATGAGTCGATGGCGAGCTGAAGGAAGCGCACGTGCCGCGGCAAGAGACGGAAGGTTACAGCCGAAACCCATAATAAGAGGAAGGACTACGCGACCATCTAGCCCGATCTTCCGCATGAGACGATCCGCTAGGAAGGCAGCTCTTGCCATGTAACCGGAATCTTCAAGGACGGAAATCGCCACAAAGATTACGAACATGAGCGGCACGAAGGAAGCAACTACACCGAGCCCGGTAACCAAGCCCGTGACCAGGATCGATTCAACCCACGTTCCGGTGAGTCCAAGGTGACCCAAAACCCAAGTTAAACCATTAGCGACGGAGATTGCACCGTCGTCGGTATTGGTGAACCATCCGTCAAAGAGATCTTGAATAGGCGAAACCCATTCCCCTGCCAAGTGGAAGAGTAACCACATCAAGCCGAAGAAAATGATCGAACCTGCAAAAGGATTAAGAAGGATGCGATCAGCTTTATCCGACGGGGAAAGTTTAGTTGGATCTTCGCTACGCTTGAGAACCGCCGCTTCAACTTTATCTACCCACGCGAAAAGCGTTTTTGCCCGATCTAGTTGAGCTTGGGACTCAGAGGCGCTAAGCACTGAGCGCTGATCGGCGTTGAGGTTGAGTGACGAAGCCACTTGATGACCGCACCCACAGGCGGAATTAGCCTCTTTTACGTGAGCGGAAAGTGCTCCCACTTGAGCACAATCCTCACCTGGCGCGAGATCGTTTGAGCAGCCACAAAGTGTTTGACCTAGCAGGTCACGTTCATCCACAGCCGGCTTTTCACAGCACGACGACGAACATCCACAGCTGTTTTCACGCCTTTCAGCCGCAGATGCAGAATATCCCGGCGCGTCCGGATCAGGTGCTAGACCACGCACAAACGTGGGTGTAGCTAGCGCATTGCGCACAAATTCATCGAGCACTGGATATTGCTTCGGTTTACGCGCATCAAAAATCATCACCGGGATGCCAAGCTCTTTCGACAGCGCTGAGGGGTCGATGCCGACGCCGTTACGCTGAGCCACGTCCGCAAGCGAAATCAACGCCGCGATTGGGTATCCCGTTTGCGCCAGCTGACCAAGTAGATAGAGGGAACGTGTAAGTGAACTTCCGTCCAAAATTGCAAGGATCAAATCTGTATGATGACCGAGTTTTGGATCAGTAAGTGTTCCCGGTCGAGCCGCAATCGTTTCCTCAACGACTTCCTCATCAGGGCTGGTGGGAATTAGCGAATAGGTTCCCGGTAAATCAAGGACCCGCACGTCCAGCGTGCGCCAAATGCCAGACATAACTTCAACAGTCGTTCCAGGGGCATTGACCATCGCCTGATGTGCGCCAGTAACTCCATTAAATAGGGTTGACTTTCCAACATTGGTGTTTCCCACCAGCAAAACCGTCTTTTGGGCTTGCTTTGGTTCACCTGTTTTTTCCGCGTTTGCCGCATCGCCCTGGAGGGTATTGAAAGTCTGTGCTTTAAGATTAATCTGCGAACCCATTACTTCACTTCCCACTGATTCCCAGAAATGCTATCTTTCTGGTCCGCCTTATTACTTTGATCCACAATCTGAGCTTCGATCTTCTTCGCCCACTTATGGTCTACCGCGATTCGCGAGCCCGCAATATTCACAATCAACCCACCAAATGCCGCTTTTTGTATAATGACGGCTTCAGCGCCAACTCGTATGCCAATCTCTTGCATACGTAGTACATTTTGGCGTGGCAAAGGAACGCTCGTTAAACGAACGGGTACCCGCACCGGGCAATCCTTGAGAATCATGTGGGAAGGTCTTTCTCAATCGTTGAGGTATGAAGTTATTCAATTACTTTGCAGACTCTGTCGCCCAGAATCAGTTCATTTAATTTCACAATCACGCAAAGCCACAAAGTCATATTTAGGCTACCCTTACCAAATATAATTAGGAAAGCCGAAAGTCCCTTAATTTGGCCGAGATAAACAACGCCCTAGAGTTGACCAGCAAAAATGTGGGTAAATTGGAGTCAATCCAATCTGCCCACATTTTGCTTCTAGGAAGATAAACGCTCAACAACTCAGAGCGTTTGCTACGCGTTTTACAACAACGAACTCAGGCTTCGTCGTCTTTCTTCAAGGACTCACCAAGCTTCGCGGCCGCACCCTTTACGTAGTCTGCAGCTCCCTCTGCCTTCTCAGAAACCTTATTTACGGCTTCTTTGAGCTTGCTAGCATCTTTCTGCGCACGACCCTCACCTTCGAGTCTCTCATCGCCGGTTGCATTACCTACAAATTCCTTTGCAGCACCACCGAATTCATCTGCTTTATTCTTTGCAGTTTCGTCAAAACCCATGATAATTCCCCCTTATGGAAGTTGGCTTATAAAGTCTGCCGATCACAAAGCCTAAAATTGACCTTGCATCTACTTGACTTCGGTTGATAGCTAGTCTGCCTTGGATAATGCCGCTCGGCTAGGCTTTTACACCGATAGCCCAATATTCAGCTTCGAGTGAAGCAAGCTCGAAAAAACAAGAGTCGGTAAATCGAGAGTGTGGGAGGGGTAACCTCATTGGTTGCCCCTCCCACACTCTCGATGGTTGGGTACCCCTTATTCAGCTAGGGCACCCAACCGCTTATCAGCGCACGATGATCATAATGCGAAAGCTTGCTTCATTTCAGGCTGTGGTTGCGCGCTGTGCACCACGCTCGATTGCTGCCGGAGACTCATTAGAGATTGCCGCACGACCAGCTTCAAGACGAGCAACTGGCACGCGGAATGGCGAACAAGAAACGTAGTCCAAACCGATCTCGTGGAAGAAGTGGATCGAGACTGGATCACCTCCATGCTCACCACAAACACCGAGGTGAAGATCTGGGTTAGCTGCACGTCCACGCTTTGCACCCATCTTCACCACGGAACCAACTCCACGCCAATCAATTGACTCGAACGGCGAATCTCCGAATACACCATAATCGAAGTACTCATTGAAGAACGCTGCTTCGACGTCATCACGCGAGAAGCCCCACGTGGTCTGGGTAAGATCGTTCGTTCCGAACGAGAAGAAGTCTGACTCCACCGCAATACGGCCAGCAGTAACAGCTGCACGCGGAAGCTCAATCATATTACCGATTGGTAGATCCAGCTCCACACCAAATTCTTCGGAAACTTCCTTGATGATCTCAAGTGCCATATCGCGCACAATCTGCATTTCGCGAACCGAGCCGATGAGTGGCACCATGATCTCCGGACGTGGATCCTTACCCTGCTTCTTCAGCTCAGCACACGCTTCAGCAATTGCGCGAACCTGCAACTTAATCAAGCCAGGAAGCTTGAGGCCGAGGCGAACGCCACGCAATCCAAGCATTGGGTTCTGCTCATGGTTTGCCTTCACTGCAGCAAGCAGCTTCTTCTCAGCTTCAGTAACCTCTTCGCCCTTTGCTTCCTTAACCGCAAGCTCAACAGAGAGCTCAGTGAGGTCAGGCAAGAACTCGTGCAAAGGAGGATCGATCAGGCGAACAGTAACCGAAAGTCCGTCCATCGCATCAAAGATTCCGATGAAGTCACCCTTCTGAAGTGGCATAAGCGCGTCAAACGCAGCTTGCTGCTCCGCATCCGTCTCAGCAAGGATCACTGCTTCAATCAGCTTGCGGCGATCACCAAGGAACATATGCTCGGTACGGCACAAACCAATACCCTCTGCTCCGAATTCACGTGCGCGTTGTGCGTCTTCTGGGGTGTCGGCATTAGCGCGAACCACCAAGTGACGCTTCTCGTCTGCGCGGGAAAGAATATGATCAACCGCAGTAACAAGTTCCTTGGTGTCTTCATCCGGGGAAGCTGCAAGTCCAGCTTCTAGGCCCTTGGAGATGTAGGTCATTACTGGTGAATCAGTTACAGGAACTTCACCTTCAAAGATTTCACCGGAGGTTCCGTCAATAGCGATAACGTCGCCAGCCTTGTAGGTAGCATCTTGCGACTTCACATATACAGTACCTGCAGCTTCATCAACCAAGAGGTCTTCTGCACCAACAACACAACAACGGCCCATGCCACGAGCAACAACAGCCGCGTGTGAGGTCTTTCCGCCACGAGCTGTCAAAACGCCCGAAGCAACAACCATTCCTTGCAAGTCATCTGGGTTGGTTTCGCGACGAACTAAGATGACGGAGGCGCCTGCTTGGGTACGAGCTACAGCCTGTTCGTTGTTAAGAACAATCTCACCAACTGCTGCACCTGGCGATGCTGGCATACCCTTGGAAATAACCTTCTTTTCAGCAGCCTTGTCGAACTGTGGGAAAAGAAGCGAGGTGAGCTGATCACCGGTAACGCGAGTAACCGCTTCATCGTGTGTAATCAAACGCTCGTTAACGAGCTGCTCAGCGATGCGGAACGCAGCCGAAGCAGTACGCTTTCCAACACGAGTCTGAAGCATCCAAAGCTTTCCTCCCTGAATGGTGAACTCGATATCGCACATATCACGGTAGTGGGTTTCGAGCTTCGTCATGATTGCACGAAGTTCGTCATAGGAGGTCTTATCGATCTTTTCAAGATCGGCAAGCGAAAGGGTGTTACGAATACCCGCAACAACGTCTTCGCCTTGTGCATTCTCAAGGTAGTCGCCGTAAACACCGGAGTGACCGGTTGAAGGGTCACGGGTAAAGCAGACGCCGGTACCAGAGCCTTCGCCCATATTTCCAAACACCATAGTCTGTACGTTAACAGCGGTACCTAAATCGTTTGGAATGTGCTCACGACGGCGGTAGATGCGAGCACGATCAGTGTTCCATGAACGGAATACCGCTTCAACAGCCATATCAAGCTGGAAACGAGGATCTTGTGGGAAATCCTTACCGGTTTCCTTCTTGACGATCTCCTTGTATTCAACAACGAGTCCCTTGAGATCTTCGGTGGTCATGTCAAGATCACCCTTGTATCCCTTGTGCTCTTGCAAACCATGAAGAGCATCAGAGAAAAGATCGCCTTCGATATCCATAACCGTTTTACCGAACATCTGAATGAGGCGACGGTATGAATCCCATGCAAAACGCTCATTTCCTGATTTTTCAGCCAAGCCCTGCACTGACTCATCGTTCAAGCCAATGTTCAGAACAGTTTCCATCATGCCTGGCATAGAGAATTTTGCACCCGAACGAACCGACATCAATAGTGGATCGGATGAATCTCCAAGCTTCTTACCCATCGTCTGCTCAACGCTACGAATAGCAGCAGTTACCTCAACATCCAGAGTTTCTGGAACATTTCCCTGACTTAGGTATGCACGGCAAGCTTCAGTGGTGATGGTAAATCCGGGAGGAACTGGAAGACCAAGGTTGGTCATTTCTGCAAGGTTCGCACCCTTACCACCGAGAAGATCCTTCTGATCCTTATCTCCCTCGGTGAAGTTATATACATACTTCGTCATTGATTTCCCTCCGTTGGGATGGTTATACGTAGCAGCGGATCGTCAACCGCTTTTCTTCATCGCCGAATAATTCGGTCCGCGGTATATATTACCTCACCACATATTTCAGAGGGTAACTGAGTTAACATTTAACGCTGGCACAATTGTGCGGGTTCATGCAAAAATGTGATGACACAACTTTCAACTAGTCTTCGTAGTTAGCGCATCCCCTTGCTTCGCTAGCCACGGTCTATATAAAACCAACGGTAATTAAGATACCTAACTCGCCACCACGAAAGAGGACGGTTCATGACACTCCTTTTAGCCGTCCTTTACGCTGCTTTTATCTCCCTTGGACTTCCCGATGCCGCGATCGGTGCCGCGTGGCCATTCATTGCTCCGAACCTCGGAGCAGACCCAGCGGGCGCGGGTATCATCACCATGATTGTTTGCATTGGTACCATCAGCTCCTCGTTCGCTTCGGTGCATTTACTTGAGAAATTAAGCACCGTCAAGGTTTCCATCATTTCGGTTGCACTTACCGCAATAACACTCTTGGGATATGCGTTTTCGCCGTCGTTCCTGTGGCTATGCATCCTTGCTCTCCCACTCGGACTCGGTGCTGGTGCGATAGATGCAGCCATCAACGCTTTCGTCTCGATCAACTACTCAACTCGTCACAACAACTGGCTTCATGCCTGCTGGGGCGTCGGAGCCTCGTTCGGTCCGTTGATCGTTGGATGGTGGCTCGAATCACGAGGCGAATGGCGTCCTGCTTATATTACTCTTGCCACCTTGCAGTTCTTACTTCTGGTTCTGCTTGTATTTTCGCGTAGCTTATGGACGCAAGCCCCGTCCTCTTCTCACCTCAGCGATAGCGACGACGCCGACGCACCTCGCCTTCCTTGGCACAAGCTCCCGCACATCTGGCCGATTTTGCTTGGATTTTTCCTCTACTGTGCAATAGAACTGAGTGCAGGATTATGGGGTGCTACCTTCTTGGTAGACCATCACAGCATCTCTCCTGGTCTTGCAGCGATGGGAGCCTCCGGGTTCTACCTTGGAATTACTGGTGGTCGCTTCATCGCTGGGATTGCCGCCGAAAGAATGACGAATATCCAGCTTCTCCGAACCGGTTCGGCAATTATGCTTCTTGGAGGGGCGACGACACTCATTTCACCGAGCGCACTCATAGCGGTTACGGGCTTTGTTCTTATCGGCTTCGGTTGCGCTCCAATTTATCCCGTAATCCTGAAGGAGACACCGCGCAGATTGGGCGTTGCCAACACCCAACGCGCTATGGGTCTCCAGATGGGCTTCGCTTACACCGGTCAGTTGTTGATGCCACCAATCGTTGGGCTCTTAATGACGCGGATCGATTCCGTTGTAATGCCTGTATTCGCGCTCACCAGCACAGTGATCATGATAGCGTGCCACGAGCTCGTTGAAATCAAGGTTTCTGAGCGCACTACCGAACAGGGGTGAATACTCCCACGTCCAACGGTTAAGCTATCCCCCAAGCTCTTAGAAGTGCGGCAGTAAGCGCACCTAGAATAACAACCACAAGGAAAGGTGCTCGTAACCACAGTGCCACCCCTGCCACAATTAAAGCCGCAAGGCGCGCATCGATATGAATAGCTTGACCTATAGACAACGCATTTGAGGCAATGAGTGCCACAAGCAAACCGATGGTAACCGCGCCCGCCGCGCGTTCAATTACTGGAGTCGCAAGTACATCGTGGGGAATGAGATAGCCCAATAATTTAGTTGCGAATGCCAGAGTACAAGCCAAAAGAATCCATGCCCACATCAGAACTTCGCTCTTTTCCTTAAAATCCCCCAAAGGGCTGCGAAAGCCGCGGTGACCAAGATCGGAGTTCCTGGAGGTAATACCGGAATCACAGTCGCTGTGAGTAGTCCACACGCAACAGCTAAGGCAACTGATTCTGCTGATCGAAGTCTTGACCAGAGCAATCCGAGGAAAGCTGCGACTGCTGCACCGTCTAATCCTAGGGTTTGTGGATCCCCAAGTCGTTCACCGAGCACTGCCCCGAGCAGAGTAAATAGATTCCAGCAGATGAAAACACCCCAACCTGTGTACCAGAAACCCATTTGTTTTGCCTCGGGATCGACTTGCGATGCGCTTACTGCCGTTGATTCATCGATCGTTAGGTGAGCTGCCAAAAACCGTTGTGAACCGAATGGATTGAGCATGACATTATTTTGCATTCCGTATACAGCATTGCGCACACCTAGGAGAGTAGATGCACCTACAGCAGTACTACCTGCACCACCGGTACCAATCACTCCGATGAAGGCAAACTGTGAACCACCGGTAAACATGAGCAGGGAAAGGGCAACCGTCTGCAACACAGACAATCCAGAGGCAACCGAAAGCGCACCAAAAGAAATACCGTATAAACCGGTTGCTAAAGAAACCGAGGCTGCAATCTTCTTCACAGGATGGGTTAAGAAGGATACTACCTTGCTAAGTCGACCTGACCAGCCAGCACGATGCTTATTCGTGTTCATAGCAGTCCTATTTTGTTCCCAGTACTTCGGCTCGCGCATCCACAAATGCCGCAATGGCCGCATCAAGGTCTTCGCGGCTGAGCTTCGCGTTGAGCTGTGTTCTGATACGCGCCTTGCCGGCTGGTACCACAGGATAGGAGAAGGCGCGCACATATACACCCCGCGCCAATACGGCGTCGGCCATCTTTGCCGCAATAACTGCATCACCAAGCATCACCGGAACAATCGGATGAGTGGACTCAGGGATTTCGAATCCTTCTTCAACCATGCGCTTACGGAAATACTCGGTATTTTCCTTCAACCGCACCAGCAACTCAGAGGACTCTTTAAGAACTTCGATTACCTTTTGGGTTGCACCCACGATAGCGGGTGCAAGGGAGTTAGAAAAGAGGTATGGGCGCGATTTCTGGCGCAAAGTTTCAACGATTTCAGGCCGTGCACAGGTATAGCCACCAGATGCGCCGCCAAGTGCCTTTCCAAGCGTTCCCGTAAGGATATCAATCCGCTCACTGACACCGAAGTATTCTGGGGTTCCGGCACCTGTGTCTCCCATGAAGCCAACGGCATGGGAATCATCGACCATCACTAAAGCGCCGTATTTATCTGCAAGATCGCAAATTTCTGGGAGTGGAGCTAGATAACCGTCCATGGAGAAAACACCATCGGTAGCGATCACAGTAAAGCGAGCCTTCGCCGTCGCCTCTTGAAGCTGAGCTTCGAGGTCAATCATGTCGCGATTCTTGTATCGATAGCGTGCAGCCTTAGATAAACGCACACCGTCGATAATCGAAGCATGGTTTAGCTCATCGGAAATAATCGCATCCTCGGCACTAAATAGGGTTTCAAATAGTCCACCGTTTGCATCGAAGCACGAGGAATAAAGGATCGTATCCCATTCGCCGTCAGCAGCTTCGGGATGAAGGAAGCTAGTTAGGGAACGTTCTAGATCAGTGTGCTGAGTCTGAGTTCCACAAATGAAGCGAACTGAGCTCATTCCAAAACCCCACGAATCCATCGCAGATTTAGCAGCTTCGATGAGCTCAGGAGAATCAGCTAGACCAAGATAATTATTTGCACAAAGATTGAGCACCTCACGACCGTCCTCAACACCGATATGGGTTGACTGAGCTGTGGTAAGGGCTTCTTCCCCCTTATAAAGACCCTGCGAACGCAGATCGTCAAGTTGCTCGCGCAAGAAATCGCGCATCTTCGGATAGGTTTCCTTGCTCATTGTACATCCTCCCAGTTCATAACAACTTTTCCTGATCTTCCATTGGCTGCGATCGCGAAGGCTTCTTCGTATTCGGTGAACGGAACACGATCGGTGATGACGCCCGAGATATCGAGTCCAGAGCTCACAAGTGCCGATGCCGCGTACCACGTTTCAAAGATACGCCGTCCGGTTACTCCTTGAATCGTGAGCATATTGAAAATAACAGTAGTTAGGTCAAGTGAAACTTCAGAAATTGGGGTACCCAGCAATGCCATACGGCCACCGTGAACCATATGGTCAATCATGGCGCGAATAGCAATGGGCGATCCGGACATCTCAAGACCTACATCGAAACCTTCTTTTAGCCCCAACGCGGAGAACAGCGATTTGAGCTCGGTATTGCCAACATTCACAGTGTTCTTGATGCCAAGCCGGTGTGCTAAGGCAAGACGTTCATCAGAAAGGTCGGAAAGAACAACATTTCGAGCACCTTGGAACTGTGCTACAAGCGCTGCCATGATTCCGATTGGACCCGCTCCAGAAACCAAAACGTCCTCTGCTAGGCAAGGGAATTGAAGTGCAGTGTGAACAGCGTTTCCGAAGGGATCAAAGATTGCCGCAACATCGAGATCAATCGATTCAGGGTGCACCCAGACGTTCCCTGCCGGGAAAACGAAATATTCGCACATTGCGCCATCAACGGTATAGCCAATTCCTTTGGTATTAGCACAAACTTCACGTCGCCCAGCCAAGCAAGCACGGCAACGACCACATACGTAGTGCCCCTCACCTGAAACAATTTGCCCGATTTCAAGTCCGGTAACGAGCTCACCTACTTCAACGATTCGCCCGCAGAACTCATGACCGATTATTCGGGGTGTCTGCACTGCTTTTTGCGCCCATGGATCCCATCGTTGGATATGAACATCGGTACCACAAATTCCTGTGCGTAGCACTTTGACTTTTACATCGTTCGGACCGACTTCTGGTTCAGGGATATCGATCAGTTCAAGACCGACTTGCGGTTTGGTTTTCACCAAAGCTTTCATGTGATTCTCCGTTGTTCTTACTCAGATTCAAGCAGTTCTTTAGCCAAATCCACGATCCGGGCACGAAGCTCGTCCCTAATCAGATTCATCCGTTCTTCACCTTCGATACCTCGTAACGACGGCTCGTCTGTGTCCCACCGTTGAATCAGGGATTTTTGCCCAGGAACACCCTCAACCTGAGCCTCCTTGCCGATAATAACGACGGCGTCAGCGTTACGTAACACCTCAACATCGATTGCTTTAGGATACTCACCTTCAAACGTTGCTCCCAGCTCACCCACGCTGGTTTCGGACTCTGAATTCAAAGTCTTACCCGGGGTTGTCCCTGCTGAATAAACGGTGATGGAATCACCGTAGAAATGCCGCATGAGTGCAGCAGCCATCTGGCTCTTGCCGGCATTCTTTACGCAAATAAATAGCACCGAAGGTTTGTCCACGAGCGTCTCCTTGATCTGCTCAGCACAAAAGCATTACGTATGTTTCCTTGTCGAGTGTCATCTTAGTCGATCGACTCAAAAGATAATCATCCATCTGGCAGATTGTTAATTGCGTTGCCTCGGCTAGCGCCGCCGTGGCATCTCACCCCAGAGAAATACGCGAAACGCGGTAAACTAGAGATAGATTTCTAAGGCAACGCCAAAAGGACCGCTGTGGCTACAACTCTCACTCCAGAATTCATCGTTCCCGAATTGGAACTACGTGATTTAGCCCGGAAAATGGGGCGGCTCGAGGCGATGGCATTCGACGTCGACGGAACTCTAGCTAACGCACAATCCTATGTTTCAGATAGAACTATTGCGGCAATCCGCGCACTAAGCGAACGAGGTGTAGAACCAATCATCGTTACTGGGCGACTGTGGGACGCGGCGGCGGAAATCATGCGCCGAGCCGGCCACGAAGGCATTGCCATTGGTTCTAACGGTGCTATTATCGGGCATTCTGATACCGGTGAGATCTTTTATTCACAACCTTTAGATCCAGATGAATCTAAGAAAATTACTGAGATCGGTAGGAAATACCACCTCATCACTACTTTGTTTTCCGAAGACTCTATCTACGTTGAACAACTTGATATGAATAGTGATTTCCTTCAAGGAGCACACAAGGATCTGCCGATTAAGGTGCAGAAATTTGAAACTGTTGACCCAACACACATCTACAAAATGATGTTCGGTCACGTGGATGCGAATTATCTAGATCAGATCTCTCCAGAGTTATCAGAGATCTGCCCTAATGCTCAACGTTCAATCGACAACTTCTTTGACATTGCGTCTCTTGGAGAAGGCAAAGACAAGGCCATGAAGATCGTTTCTGAAAAGACGGGAATCAATCTGGAGCGGGTTGCGGGATTTGGCGACGGCGGAAACGACGTTGACTGGCTGAAACTCGTTGGCTGGCCGATAGCTATGGGAAACGCACGATCCGAAGTGAAGGACATAGCTAGGGCAACGATTGGTCATCACAGTGACGATGCTGTTGCCGCTTTCCTCGAAATTTACGTTGAGGAACTCGATCAAAATTTCGAAGCCTGAAACGAATACTCTTTACGGTTAAGGGGCGCTACCTTCGAGGTAGCGCCCCTTAACTCTGTTCTTATTCCTCAGTCAATAACATCTGCGTTCTGCTGAGCGACTTGCTCACTTGTTTGTTTAGATTCGCCGTCGCCCTCTGGAACCAGAGTGGTTGGTTGCGCGAGCCCGTCAATTTGTTCGCCACCGGCTCCACGCTTAACACCTTCTGGAAGCTGAAAGTCCGAATCATATCCGGCAAAAGTGAAAGTAACCGGATCAGCTTCCTTGTCCACGTCAACCACAATAGTTTGACCAGCGGAGAATTCCCCGAATAGAAGCTTCTCAGATAGAACATCTTCGATATCGCGCTGGATCGCGCGACGCAACGGGCGAGCACCGAGAACTGGATCATAACCACGATCAGCAAGGAGCTGTTTAGCATCCTGTGAGAGCGCGAGCGACATACCTTGGTCGTTCAAGCGCAGATCAAGCTTTCGAACCATCAGATCCACAATCTGAAGAATCTCTGGGCGCTCTAGCTGTGGGAATACAATAATATCGTCCACACGGTTAAGGAATTCCGGACGGAAGTGGTTCTTCAGTTCTTCGTTTACGCGAAGCTTCATACGCTCGTAAGAAGTAGCTACGTCCCCATCAAGCTGGAATCCAGTAGCCACACCCTTAGCGATATCCTTAGCACCAAGGTTGGTGGTCATGATGATGATCGTGTTCTTAAAGTCAACAACTCGACCCTGCGAATCCGTTAAGCGTCCTTCTTCAAGAATTTGGAGTAATGAGTTGAAAAGGTCCTGGTGGGCTTTTTCAATTTCGTCAAACAAAACTACTGAGAACGGCTTACGGCGAACCTTCTCCGTGAGCTGACCACCTTCGTCGTAACCAACGTATCCCGGAGGAGCTCCGAACAGACGCGAAACCGTGTGCTTCTCTTGATATTCAGACATATCGAGGGTAACAAGCGCTTCTTCATCTCCGAACAGGAACTCCGCCAGAGCTTTTGCAAGTTCTGTCTTTCCAACGCCAGTTGGACCAGCAAAGATAAAAGATCCACCTGGACGGTTTGGATCTTTTAGACCCGCACGGGAGCGGCGGATCGCTTGAGAAATCGATTTCACGGCATCATGCTGACCAATAACACGCTTGTGGAGCTCGTCTTCCATGCGTAGGAGCTTGGCAGACTCCGCCTCGGTGAGCTTGAATACCGGAATTCCGGTAGACATAGAGAGTACTTCTGCAATGAGGTCTTCATCTACAACGGAGACGACGTCAAGGTCACCATCCTTCCACGCTTGCTCGCGCTCAGAACGCTGTGTAGACAGCTGTTGTTCTTTATCACGCAAGGCAGCAGCCTTTTCGAAGTCTTGACCATCAATAGCAGCTTCTTTATCAGCACGCACTAAAGCGATTTGCTCATCGAGCTCACGAAGTTCCGGAGGAGCAGTCATCTTTTGGATTGCTAAACGAGCACCGGCTTCGTCAATAAGGTCAATTGCCTTATCCGGCAAGAATCGATCGTTGATGTAGCGATCTGCCATCGTTGCGGCAGCTTCAAGAGCTTCATCTGTAATCGTCACGCGATGGTAAGCCTCGTAGCGGTCACGCAAACCTTCCAAGATCGCAATGGTCTCCTTAACAGAAGGTTGCTCAACCTGAATGGGCTGGAAGCGACGCTCAAGTGCGGCGTCTTTCTCAATGTACTTGCGGTATTCGTCCAGCGTAGTTGCACCGATAACCTGTAGTTCCCCACGGGCCATCATCGGCTTCAACAGTGAAGCAGCGTCAAGAGCACCTTCAGCTGCACCGGCTCCAACGAGGGTGTGAATCTCATCAATGAAAAGAATAATGTCACCACGCGTGTTGATTTCCTTGAGGATCTTCTTCATGCGATCTTCGAAGTCACCACGGTAACGGGAACCTGCCACAAGGGAACCCATATCAAGAGAGTAAAGCTGCTTTTCTTTCAACGTTTCTGGAACATCGCCTGCGGAAATCGCTTGGGCTAGGCCTTCAACCACTGCAGTCTTTCCTACACCTGGCTCACCGATCAGAACAGGATTGTTCTTGGTACGACGTGAAAGGACCTGCATTACACGCTGGGTCTCGTTGTGACGTCCAATTACAGGATCAAGCTTGTTTTCGCGCGCGGACTGCGTAAGGTTACGGCCATACTGGTCCAGAATCGTGGAGCCACTCTTGCCACCGTCACGTTGCGAACCAGCACCGACGCCGACCGCCTCCTTACCCTGATAGCCAGACAGAAGCTGCGTAACCTGGTTACGAACCTTAGGAAGATCTGCACCAAGCTTCACAAGAACCTGGGCAGCTACGCCTTCTTGCTCACGGCATAAACCAAGCAAAAGATGTTCGGTGCCGATATAGGAGTGCCCGAGTTGCAGACCTTCACGCATCGCGTACTCAAGTACCTTCTTAGCACGAGGAGTGAAAGGAATGTGACCCGAAGGTTCCTCTTGACCTTCACCGATAATATCTACGACCTGCTCGTGAACAGCATCAAAAGAAACATCGAGAGCCTCGAGAGCCTTAGCTGCTACGCCTTCGCCCTCTTTAATGAGACCGAGCAAAATATGCTCGGTTCCCAAATAATTATGTTTCAGGTTACGTGCTTCTACCTGAGCCAAAACAATCACTCGGCGAGCTCGGTCTGTAAACCGTTCGAACAATGTGCTCTCCTTGGTTATTAGGAAATTGGAAAGATAATAAGTTGTGACGCGAATACACAATAAAGTGGATCATTGCCAACACAACTTTGACTAACTAACACTTTATTGCGCGTCTACAAGCATTCAAAACCATTTCGCCACTGGCGTGACTTGACAAAACTGGTGAGGATCGTGGATTAACCGGAAATATATCCGGATGGTTCACAATCCTCACCAGTTTTCGAACAATTTCGAAAGCGCGTATTTACACCTCAGCAATTATCGTAAACGGCCCATCATTGACCAGTGATACATCCATCATCGCACCAAACTCGCCCGTTTCCACAGTGAGACCGTAGGCACGAACAGCTGCAACGACGTCGTCAAACAACGGCTCAGCAACTGTGCCGGGCGCGGCTTTGGACCACGAAGGCTTCCGACCTTTCCGCACGTCAGCATATAGCGTGAACTGGGAAACTATAAGAACCGGCGCCCCGCTTTCCTCAGCAGAAATGCGGTCATTCGGTTCATCCGAGCCACCGGGCGAACGCAGCAGTTTCAACTGGGCAATCTTGCGCGCGATCTTCTCAACCTGCTCTGGACCATCATCGTGAGTCACTCCAAGTAGAACACAAAGACCTGCTCCAATAGCTCCAACTTCACACGCTTCACCTGTCGATTCGTCAACTACCTCGACGCTAGCTCGCTTTACTCGTTGAATAACGGCTCGCATTACCGTGCTCCTTTGCGCAAATCAGCGCCAGGTCGTTCCGAAGGTGAAACCGACGACTTACCTTCGGGTGCCACGATCGGTTCTTGGTTCGCTACAAACCCACCTACCGTGAGCTGCTCTTCAATACTGACAGAACGCTTTATCAGTGCCAAACCAACCGGACCGTCTTCACAGTCACGTGCCACCGAAGTCAAAACACCAACCTTGCGCTCCCCTCGGAAAACATCACTTCCAGGTGTTGGGAGATCCCCCTCTGGCCCCTCTAAATACAGATAGGTGAAACGACGTGGCGGCCGGCCAAGGTTAACCAGTTTTGCCACCGTCTCTTGACCACGGTAGCAACCCTTATCCAAGTGAACTGCGGTTCTGATCCAGTCCAGTTCGTGCGGTAGTGGCATATCCGCAGCGTCAAGGCTCGGACGCGGGCGCCAATCAGCTATTCGAGCCGCCTCCCACGCAATAAGACCCGCCGTTCCATAACCATTCTTCAATAGATCAGCAACGACGCAGGAGCTATCGTCGCTATCAAAGGCAAGTAATGTACGGTGTGAGTTTCGAGCCGGGTGTTCGTCATCAGAAATTCCGTAGTCCGCACCTCCGTCAACGGTCCGCGGCCACGGGTCCTCCCACGTGGTCATTGCTCGGGCTACTGCGCCTTCATCCAATTCTCCGAGTGGTGCCATGAACCCAAGAACGATAGCTGGGACACGAGTGATTTCAACGCGCATCATGAATTTCATGGACTCTAGAAAGTCAATAAGTGGTTGCGACTTTCCCTGGTCTGTAAACATCCAAATTTTGGTACCGTCGTCTGTCACCGCCGCAGCATGTTCAATATGTCCATGGGGATCAAGAATCAACATCTCGCGCGACTCACCATCCGCCACATTGTTAAACGGGCACGTAGAGAGGTTATGGAGCCAGTTCTTGCGGTCAGCACCAGAAACTGTAACTACCTCTATTAGCGATAGATCAGTAAATGATTTTCCACGCTTCAGTGCGTCTTCCTCCGCGAAAGGATTGCCAAAATGCGCCGGTACCCCAGCGTCGTCGTCCATCACTGGATTAGGAAGCAAGGAGTACATCAGTTCTCCTCGGACTGTGCGCCGGCTGGACCGGTTTGTGCATCCACCGAATCATCGAATTGGCGAGAGAGCTTACCGGCAAGGTAATTACGCATTTCAAAGCCAAAAGCTTCCATGTCGTAGGCATAAAAGAGGTCCGATGATACGTTTCCAGCGATAATCTTAGCGCCATTAAGCTCTGCACCCGATTCTGATCGCGCGATAGCATCGGTAATGAGCTGAAGGCGTGGGCCATTTACAAGGCCAAACCAAACTTGGCTGGTTCCGGCAGGTGAGGCAAGCATCGCTTCAACTTCTGAAGCGCCGTCTTCACGCTTGGTAACGTTCGGATTAACTCGCAAATAGCCACTGGAGGTGGACCATTGAATATCCTTGGTCAGGCGATTGTAGGTTTCTTGTCCACTGGCCTCTTTATCTACGACTTCTGGAGACTCTTTAGCCAACCAAATGGTGGAATTAAAACGAAGGTAGGGACCGCCGTCGTTGTTATCAATTCGTAGTTCATGGATATAGGCCGACGCCGGAACGTTGTCGTATTCCATTACGCCGCCGCCGTACCAAGAATCGACGAGCCAACCTAAGGGATAGTTTTCAGGAGCTAAATTTTCAGGGAGTCTCATTACCATAGAGACAAGGCTAGTCGAGAATTAGCCCGACCGCTAAGGCGACCATGCCCAAGGCTGAAATCGGCACAAAGATTCGCGCAATATTAGGTAAAATTTTACCCGCTCGGAAGATGTCCGTGACGGCACGCCTCGTGAGCTGGAATGAGGTTGGAACTGCAAAACCTACAAGCACGCCGCTCCACCAAGGAAGAGCGAGAATAAGAGCTGCGGCAATTCCCGCCACAATACCATTCAACAGGGAAACGAACTCCAAGCTTCGCGTCGGGAAGGCATGGATAACAGAGACGACGGCAATGATCAGCGTCATCATAACCGTCACTTTAATGCCATCGGTGAGATACGAGGTATGGATCCACAGCGAAAGTGCCGTCAGGAGCGTAATGCCGAGGTAGGTTCCTGCAATTTGCTCAAGGCGACGAAACGCATTTGCCGGCCTGAGCATTTCAGCGATGAATACGACGACGATCCCGAAGGCAGCTACGAGAGCTGTAAGTACCATTGATCCCCAGATACCCGCGGCTACTAGCAGAAGAAATACGATCCCAAGCGCCGAATGCGCAGTTGAACGGTTAGGAAGGTTGAGGAGCGTTGTCCAGCCAATTATGAGGAGTGAGCCAAAAAGAATTACCACTACGACCATGCCCCACGGCGCGGTAATTGCGCCGATGGCCAACAATGCTGCCGAAAGTATACTTGCTAGAGATCGAATGTAGGAAAAACTGAGTCCAGCAAATTCACCATCGTCAAGATTGTACGAAGCTTCGTCGCGCGGCTCATTGTTGTGGTCAGTCACAGTGAAATTGTGCCACGGAATTACAGAGAGTAGCAATTACCTAGGAAAATTGCCCAGACTCATTAGTAATCTATCCCACAACTCACCCATAATTGAAGTATTTTCGACCGCACGTTTGTGCATTCGTATTCGGATTGACCGGAATACGTGCGGGTTTTCTATCTGGACGGAGTACCTCTTCTGGGTTACAGTTATGGCAAGACACCGGATCGCGAAAGCCCCGGGCTCCAATAATTTGCCGCTACGAGCGGCCTTCGCGCCGACAGGCGCTCTCGGGTTCGGTGTCCTTAACTTTCGGGTGGGAACGGTCCGTTCCCACCCGATTTTCTTGGGAAGAACGTCCCGCCCAGCTCGGTAGTACAGGCAATTTTCGTTACAGCATCACGTGATTATGCACGAGCGGTAAACCCTTAGTGCAAAGTTGTTTTATTCTTAGTTTGTCAATCGTTCACCTTTTGTTTAGGGGAAACTGTGGGACTTCGTAAGTTCTCGGGCGGCCCAACCGTCACTCAACTCATCGCTGACCAGTCCGAACACCTTGTTAGGGCCGCAAATGTACTCGCACAAGTAGCTTCTGCAGAGCCAGAAGCACGTGCAGAGCTAAATAAAACGCTCCATGATATTGAAAATGACGCTGATGAAGCTTGCCATCGAGTTTTACAAAAAGTTAACTCTAGCTTCGTTCTTCCGTACGATCGTGAAGACCTATTCAGTCTTACGTCTCTGATCGATGATTGCGTTGACCTCATTGACGAATCAGGCGACAACATGGTGCTGTACAAGGTTGCTTCACTTCCAACTGAAGCCCATAAGCTTGTTGACATCATTAATGACTGCGCTCGAATCACATTCGATGCACTGTCAAAGGTTGATTCCATCGACGAGCATATGCGCGCGTACTGGGTAGAAATCAACCAGCTCGAGAATCATGGTGACACCGTCTACCGTGGCCTGATCTCTGAAATCTTCTCCTCATCGGAGAATCCAATGGAAGTACTCAAGATGAAGTTTGTGCTTGACAAGCTTGAATCAGCAATCGATCGCTTTGAAACTCTTGCTGCCGTAGTCGAGACAATCGCCATCAAGGAGTCCTAATCGTGGATATCACCTTATTTTTGGTGTCCCTTATCGTTGTCATTGCACTTGTTTTTGATTTCACCAACGGTTTTCACGATGCGGCAAACGCAATTGCCACCTCGGTGGCAACTCGAGCACTGTCTCCACGCGCAGCGCTCGGAATGGCCGCGATCATGAATTTTATCGGCGCCTTATTGGGAACCGGTGTTGCAGAAACAATCGGTTCAGGCATTGTCAGTCCTCCGAAAGACAACGCTGGACTCGTCGTCGTACTTGCTGGCTTGCTCGGAGCTATCGCGTGGAACTTGATCACCTGGTGGTTCGGCCTTCCGTCGTCGTCGTCGCACGCACTTATCGGCGGACTTACCGGCGCAGGACTCGTTGCATCTGTAACCGTGTACTGGGGTGTTATTGGTTCAAAGGTAATCATTCCAATGTTCCTATCCCCCATCGTCGGCTTTGGATTGGCATACGTGCTAATGAAGCTGACGATTGCATTGCTGCAAAAAGCTACCTATCGCAAGACAATGCGTAACTTCCGCCATGCACAAACGGCATCGGCAGCAGCTATGGCACTTGGTCATGGTCTCCAAGACGCACAGAAGACCATGGGCGTTATCGTTCTTGCTCTGGTTGCGGGAGGATACTGGCACGATACCTCGATCCCGACGTCAATCAAGTTGGCTGCAGCTACCGCGATTTCACTCGGTACCTACACCGGTGGTTGGCGCATCATGAAGACGCTGGGTTCCAAGATCATCGATCTTGACCCTGCTCATGGATTCGTCGCCGAAGGTGTTGCAGCGAGCGTACTCTACACAACTGCATTCTTGTGGCATGCGCCAATCTCCACCACCCACACAATCACTTCCGCGATTATGGGTGTTGGCGCTACTAAGCGTCGTTCAGCTGTGCGTTGGGGTGTTGCTGGAAACATCGTGGGAGCATGGTTCTTAACAATGCCAGCGGCTGCTCTCTTTGCAGCGATCTTCTACTCCATATTCCAAGTATTCATCTAAAGCTCGTTGGTTCCTCTTCCTTGAGCCGATTTTGACCGTTGCCAACTAGGAGCTCGACTGTTAACAACACCGTAATAAACTAAAGCTGAGGGGGATGTTAGTTGCCAATTATCCGGCAACTAACATCCCCCTCAGCTTTAAGCTCACTGGCTCAAAATCACCCAAATCGACCAGAAACGTAATCTTCAGTTTCCTTCTTTGACGGATTTGAGAACATCTTTTCGGTGTCGTCGTATTCAACGAGATGGCCGGGTTTTCCGGTTCCTTCGATATTAAAGAATCCAGTCTTGTTGGAAACGCGTGCCGCCTGCTGCATATTGTGGGTAACGATTACGATCGTATAGTCTTTCTGCAACTCCTGCATAAGATCTTCGATCGCAAGAGTAGAAATTGGATCAAGGGCCGAACAAGGTTCATCCATCAGAAGAACATTTGGCTTTACTGCAATTGCGCGGGCAATACACAAACGCTGCTGCTGTCCACCTGAAAGCGATGAGCCTGGACGATCAAGACGGTCCTTAACTTCGTCCCAAAGATTAGCCCCACGCAAGGACTCCTCGACCACCTGCTCCGCATCTGACTTGGAAATCTTACGGTTATTAAGCTTCAACCCGGCTAGAACGTTATCCGCAATAGACATAGTTGGGAACGGGTTGGGACGCTGGAAAACCATACCAACATGCTCGCGAACCCGAACCGGATCCACGCCTTCGGCGTAGATGTCTTCACCGTCAATAATCACTGAGCCTTTGGAATATGCTCCTGGGATGACTTCGTGCATGCGGTTAAGTGAACGCAGGAACGTTGACTTTCCACAACCCGATGGGCCGATAAGCGCGGTAATGGAACGTGGCTCAATGCCCACATTAACATTCTCCACGGCAAGAAAATCGCCATAGTAGATATTAAGGTTTGAGACCTGAATTCCTTCTTGCACGTATATATCCTTTCTGCGCGGCACAAGCCGCATTTGTTATGCGGTTGGAGCCTCTCATTCACCCTTTGGAGCGAACTGCTTTGCGATCCAACGGGCAGCAAGATTGAGAAGTAGAACGATCAAAATAAGGAGTAGTGCACCCGCCCAAGCCGTAACTTGGTGTCCCTTGGTGTATTCGTTGTACACGTACACGGGGAGGGTGAGCATCTGTCCTTGGAACATATTCATATTGTAAACATCTGTGGTACCTGCAGTGATCAAAAGCGGAGCTGATTCCCCAATAACACGAGCTACTGCGATAACAATGCCAGAAACGATTCCGGATAGTGACGTGCGAAGAACAATCTTCACAATAGTCCCCGCCTTTGACACACCTAGTGCATAAGAAGCTTCGCGCAGATCTTTAGATACTAGGCGCAACATTTCTTCAGTATTTCGAACCACGATCGGCGTCATCAGCACGACGAGCGCAACAGAACCCATGAAGCCCGATTTAAACTGGGTATCACCAAACAGCTGGAGATTGATCATCGGGATCATGGCAGCAGCGAACAAGCCGGCAACAATCGACGGAATTCCCGTCATAACATCCACCAAGAATGTAATAACCTTTGCAAATGGACCACGGCCATATTCAACAAGGTAAACCGCGGTGAGGACACCGAGTGGGATGGAGATAAGAGCGGTGACGCCAGTGATTAGTAGAGTTCCAACGATGGCATGCCCTGCGCCGACGATCGTGCTTGGATCGGAAGAACCGAAAGTGGTTGCGGTGAAATATCCACCTTCAGTCAAGCGTGCCCAACCATTAACAATAACGGTGTAGAGCAAGGATACAAGTGGAATAACCGCCATAACGAAAGCACCGATAATGACGTTGGTCGCAAAGCGATCGTTGCCGTAGCGCCGTCCCTCAACTACGTAGCCTGCGATACCGGCGATAATGAGAAAGACGAGCGCTGCAATTATGCCAGCACCAACGTAGTCTGGCTCCTTTTGCCCAAAGACGAAGAAAGTTGCGGCGAATCCAATGGCAACTGCACCGGCAGCAAAATTAAACCAAGTTGGAAGGTAGCGCTGTTTGCGAGCCATTTCTGAACGCGTACGTGCGTTTGAATTATTCGATTGCGGCGATACAGGCGCAGGCGATGGAGAAGAAACTGTGGTACTCATGCATTTGCTCCAGAGAATTCTGCGTAACGGCTAACGATCGCACGCGCAATGAAGTTCACTACGAAAGTGATAACGAAAAGAATGAAACCTAGCGCGATTAGGAAGTCTGATTCTAGGCCTGAAGCTTCAGGGAATCGCAATGCGATCTGGGAGGCGATCGTCGAGTGCTGCCCCGGTGAAAGAATCTTGAAATTCACCATGAGACCCGGCGATAGCACCATAAGCAAAGCCATCGTCTCACCGAGCGCACGTCCCAAGCCTAGCATCGAAGCAGAAACGATTCCCGAGCGTCCGTGAGGAAGCACAACCATCTTGATCATTTCAAAACGAGTGGCTCCCAAAGCAAGAGAGGCTTCTTCTTGGAGGCGTGGAGTTTGCAAGAATACTTCACGGCAGAGCGAGGTAATAATCGGCAAGATCATCACAGCTAGGATGACTCCACCCATGAGGATATTACGAGCTGGCGGGGTAAACGCAAGCACATCGGGATGTAGTGGCCACCAGTCATAATTCTGTGCCATGGTGCTGAAACCGGGAAGTCCGCCATGCCATATTTCTTTGCCGTCAACCATCTCTTTTGAACCGGAAATAAATTCAAGGACAGGCGTGAAAGTTTGTGAAATCCAATGAAAAATTTGACGCATAAGCGGCTCAAGTGCCCACATACCCCAGATTCCGAAGACGACGGATGGGATAGCTGCAAGTAGGTCAATAATGTAGCCGAACAGAGATGCCATTCTTCGAGGCGCATAGTGCGAGATAAATAGAGCAATACAAACCGCGAACGGAACCGCGATGATTAGTGCGATAAATGAAGCAAGTAAAGTTCCAAATAGTGCCGCACCGGCAAAATGCCAAAAACTTTCGCCTCTTGCAAAGCCAACCTCTGAGGCAATCGTTTCAGTCGATGCGAAAAGCGCATTCTTCGATGAGAGTAGCAAGAAGATAGCAACTGCAGCCAAAAGCAACAGAATTAATGCGCCAGCGCCGGAAGAAAACCACCGGAATACCTGGTCAGCTCGGCTACCCTTAGCGACTGGTGACCAAATCGCATGAGGTTTTTGCTCGTCGTATTTTTTCTGTTCCAAATTCACATCTGCGCGTTTCTGTGTGCCTGTAGCGTCTATTCGCAATGACGTCCCCGATCCTTTTTAAGATCCTCTTCGCGTCTACAAGATATTCATTATCTTGCAGACACGATTCTGTGGACCAACCTGATCAAGGTTGGTCCACAGAATCTTTAAATCAGCCCTTGATCTGGTTGATCGCTGCTTCTACCTTAGTACGAAGCTGATCGGAGATCGGAGCGTTTCCGCCCTTAGACTTCGAAGCTGCCTCTTGGCCTTCCTTCGAAGCAATGTAGGAGAAGTAGGACTTAACGTTTGTTGCGTCCTTGGCATCCTTGTAGGTGGTACAACCGATGAGGTAGGAAACCATCACGATTGGGTAAGCACCCTTAACTGAACCGTCGCGCTTAAGGTCAACAGTGAGACGACGCTCGCTCGCATCCTTGGTAGATGCAGATCCGTCAACGATCTTTGCAGCAGCTTCTGGCGAGTACTTCAAGAACTCACCGGAAACTTCAACAGCGGCTGCACCAAGTTCGCCGATCTGAGAAGCATCAGCGTAGGTGATTGCGCCAGGCGTGGATTTTACAAGGTTAACAACACCCGAGGTCTTTTCAGCGGACTGGGTTCCCGTACGTGGCCATACACCAGATGGCTTATAGGTCCATGCACCATTCGATGCTGCGGCCAAGTAGTGCTGGAAGTTCTCGGTGGTTCCCGAATCGTCTGCACGGTTCACTGGAATGATGTCAAGTTCAGGAAGCTTTGCGTCCTTGTTGAGATCTGCAATAGCTGCATCGTTCCATTTGGTGATCTTGCCGTCGAAGATCTTCGCAATTACTTCTGCAGAAAGGTTAAGTGACTTAATTCCATCAAGATTGAAAGCAACCGCGATTGGAGAAATGTATAGAGGGAGCTCGAGTGGCTCTTGACCCTGGCAACGTTCGGTAGCTTTGGTGATTTCTTCTGGTTTTAACATTGAATCCGAACCAGCGAATGCAACCTTGCCAGCGATAAACTGATCACGACCAGTTCCAGAACCAGTTGGATCATAGTTAACGACAACGCCCGAGTCCTTTGTGAAATTATCGCGCCAAGCCTGCTGTGCGTTTACCTGTGAAGATGCTCCTGAACCATTGAGGGTTCCGGTGGATTTGCTTGTAGACGATGACTTCGCATCGTCTGAATTCTTCGTATCAGCTGATGAGCATGCTGCAAGTCCAAGAGTAAGAACTGACAGAGAGGCAATTGCTGCGTATCCACGTTTGATATTCACTATTTGTTCCTTCGTGTACGGGAGCGGAGGGAAACCCCCTCAACCACCTCAACTGTAAAGAAGGAAAATTAACTAAAATCCGCATTTGGGTTAACGTTTGGTAAACGTTTTAGTTCACGTGTTTACCTCATTGACTCAATCAAAATTACTCATTCAAAATCACTGGTTACAAGCTCTACCGCCACAATCTTCGCCTCACCTACGGCAGAGTGTGCGATATGAGCCACAAAGATTTCACCAGGTTTTAACCATGGATCTTCTTTTGGAAATAGATTAATGTCACGTTTAGATGTGTATTTTTCAAGCGCCGAAAACACCACAGGAAGAGTTGGGCGATGTAAGCAAACAACTCTTGTATGCTTCATTCGTTTGAGTACCTTCGTAATCTCTCGCGAAAACGCCTCGGGGTCAGCCAGATATCCTCGCTCAGTCAACTCCAATTGATTCTTGATACCAACGCCGATACCTTCGGCATAACCTTTGACCGTATCCTTGCACCGTTTCCACGGCGAGGTCTGCACCCGCGTCACTCCGTAGGAAGACAGCTCAACTTTGAGTTGCTCCGCCCTTTTCTTTCCCGACGCCGAAAGCGCCCGAGTATATTCAGGTCCCTCTCCGTGTTTCCATCGTTCCCTCTTTACTGCCTTCGCATGACGAAGCAAGAGCAGAGGAGTAGTGTCAAGAGTGTCGGCTTTAAACAACTTATGGGTCTTTACTAAAAGTGAACGGTCGTCGTCGGAACTCAACAAACGTAGTCCCTGTGCGTAACTAATCCAGCGTCTTTCGTCAATCTCAGTGAGCTCGGCAATCTTGGCACGTGGGCGAACCTGTAATGGTCTAAAATTATCGGAAACTACCTGAGCGCTCCAAAAATGTACCGCCTTAGATTTAACCCCACCGACGATGTAGCGTTGCCAGCCAAGCGGGCGTCCGATGACGACGTGCACCCCACCTTCTTCATAAAGCTCACGCAAACAACAGGCGCGTAACGTCTCCCCCGGTTTCACCTTTCCTTTCGGAAAGGACCAGTCTTTCCAGTGGGGTCGATGCACAATGAGTACTTGAAACTCTCCGCGGTGTACTCGCCAAACCACAGCGCCAGCGGCATAGATATCCACGCGATCAGAGTGATTTTCAGTCACTTAGCGCCTCGACAATCCACGATGCAAACATTCGTAGACACACTTATCAACCATCACTTTTCAGCTACGCGCGAGCGCGCACGCTGCATTAACAGATCCTGCACGTTGGTCAATCGATTTCCAGCGTCGTCATGGGTGACATGGAACCAACCTTCTGGTCCAAGATGCCAAGACTGTGTTTGGTCCGAACACGCGATCTTCACCAAATCGATCAAATAGTCTTTCATCTCTTGATCGGTAATGCTGATCAACGCTTCGATCCGTCGATCCAAATTGCGGTGCATCAGGTCAGCCGAACCGATGAATACCTCGGGATCGTCGTCATTGCAGAAGGCGTAAATTCGCGAGTGCTCGAGGAAGCGACCTAAGATCGACCGAACCTTAATATTTTCGGACAGACCCACAATCCCAGCCCGCAAACAACAAATACCGCGAACCTGGACCTCAATCTCCACACCCGCTTGCGAGGCTCGGTATAGAGCGTCAATGACTTTCTCGTCAACCAGTGAGTTACTCTTAAATCGAATCCATGCAGATTTACCTTGGCGTTTATTCTCGATCTCGCGTTCGATACGCTCAATCAATCCGTCTCGGATTCCAAGCGGTGCCACGAGGAGTCGATGGAACTTAGCCTTTGGCGAATAACCAGAAAGCTGGTTAAAGAGCCTAGTCAAATCCTGCCCTACGTTCCGATCGCAGGTAAATAAACCGATGTCTTCATATCCACGTGCGGTTTTCGGGTTGTAGTTTCCCGTTCCCACATGGCAGTAGCGACGCAGACCATCTTCTTCCTGTCGAACTACAAGACATAACTTGCAGTGCGTCTTCAAACCGACGATACCGTAGACAACGTGCACCCCGGCTTCTTCAAGCTTACGTGCCCAATCGATGTTGTTCTGTTCATCGAATCGAGCTTTGATTTCGACGACGGCAAGCACCTGTTTTCCCGCGTATGCAGCTTTAATTAACGCATCAACGATAGGTGAATCTCCAGAAGTGCGGTAAAGCGTTTGCTTGATCGCCAACACTTTCGGGTCTTCGGCAGCTTGACGGATAAAGTGCTGAACCGAAGTCGAAAAAGAATCGTAAGGATGCTGAACCAAGATATCGCTACGTCGAATCGCCTCGAATACATCTGCAGCGCGTGAGCTCTCTACCGCGGCAAAGCCACGAGCCGTAACCGGCACAAATTTCTTATATTTCAGCTGTGGCCGATCGAGGTCATGGATAGCATCTAATCCGGTGAGGTCAAGCGGAGCAGGTAAATGGAAAACATCTTCTTCACGGATACCCATTTCACGCATAAGCATTGCCAACACGTGATGGGACATATCTTCGGCAACTTCGAGCCTAACCACCGGTCCAAACCTGCGACGTAAGAGCTCTTTCTCCAAAGCTTTCAGAAGGTTTTCAGCATCGTCCTCTTCCACTTCGAGGTCTTCGTTACGGGTAATACGGAACGTCGAGTACTCAACAACTTCCATCCCCGGAAAAAGCGTGCTCAAATGGGCACCGATAACTTCTTCGAGGGGAATATAGAAAGTTCGACCATCAGAGTTAAGAGGCACGTCTTCGGGACGGTACGGGATGCCGTCGGAATCCACCGCGATAAAACGTGGAAGCAACGGTGGCACCTTGACTCGCGCAAAGAGCTCTTTGCCGGTGTGAGGGTTGCGCACAATCACAGCTAGATTCAGCGAAAGTCCAGAGATATACGGGAATGGGTGGGCAGGGTCAACCGCTAACGGTGTTAGTACAGGGAAGATCTCTTTGCGGTAGAACTTACGGAGCCGCTCCTGTTCTGGCTCCCCAATATCTTTCCAATGAAGAATATCGATACCTTCTTGGGCGAGCTTCGGTTGGATATCGTCTGCAAAGACCTTGGCATGTCGTTTCATCAGGTCTTGGGCGCGCTTATTGATTCCGTCGAGGACTTCGCGCGGACTCAAACCAGAGGCTTTAGTGACTGCCATACCCGTAGCGATTCGCCGCTTCAGACCTGCAACTCGAACCATATAGAATTCATCGAGGTTCGAAGCAAAGATAGATAAAAACCATGCTCGTTCGAGGATATGAAGATCTTGATCTTCTGCCTGTTCAAGGACTCGTTCATTAAAAGAAAGCCAAGACAGTTCTCGGTCTGCAAAACGCCCTTCGGGAAGTGATAATTTTTCGACGTCACGGTCACTCCGCACGGCCTGTGCCCATACTTCGCGCACCATTCCGTTAAGGGTCCCGTCAGGGACGGGAGATCCGAGTCGGTCAAGGGTATCTGGGGTTCCTGGAACGTCGTCATTGTGATGGGGGAAAGACTCTTCGTTCATACTTCGATCATTCCAGATTTATCCTTAAAATTGCACTGGAAAATGAAAATACTTTAGAGCTGATAACAAGTGTGCACCTCAGTGACGTTAAATCCAGTTTTTTCATACGAATGAACAGCGGGGAAATTTGATCGGTCAACGTAGAGCCTAACCAGATTAAAACCGCATTCATGTACTTTAGCCTTCATCCAGTTCAATGCGACTTTCGCAATCCCGCGACCTTGAAAATCGGGATGGACGCCGAGTACATAGAGTTCAACGTCCGCCAGCGATTCGGGCTTAAGCCAAATAAATCCGACTTTCTGTTGATTATCCGTTCGTACAATAAAATTGAGAAGGTTTGGATCGAACCAGGGCTGGGAAAAACGCTCGCGGAAATCGTCATGGGTAAGTATTCCCTGTTCAGGGTGAGAAGCGAAAGCCTGCGAGTTAAGAGTTACTAAAGCATCAACATCGTCGCTGTTAGATACATCCAAAGGAACGAAATCCAGTGAGATAACCTCTCCTTTCGGTGGTACCGACCCGTTCTTTTGGACAAAACCAAGTTCATGCTCCATGACTAGCAGTTCTCGAGCCGGCTTGAGCGAAAATCTGCCTGCTAGTGACTGGGCTCCTAAAAGAGTCCCGTGTGCCCAAACATATCCCAACCAGTCACTCGGCTTACGAGTAATAACTTCATCAAGAAGGCTAGAACCGATGCCTTGACGTCGATATTCCGGGTCGACGCCGAGGTCACAGGTTCCATTTCCAAGGTTCAGTATCGTAGCGCCAAGAAGCATCGATTGAGAATCCTCAGCAAGAATGAACAGGCTACGATCAGACTTGTTGAGGTTAAGGAGAGTTTGCTCGTCGAAGGCATTGAATCCATCGTAGTTGGCGATTTTCTGTGCGAGTAAGCGAACGTCGTCTACCTGCATCGTCGTTAATGACGGCGTAACGCGAACACGCCAGTCATTTTGGCTGACTCGCGTCGTCACGTCATCACTCAAGGTTACCCTTAAGCAGGAGCTCTCCGGCCCGAACGAACTCACGGGAAGTACGAGTCATCGCAGTATCACGCCTAGTGACGACTGTTGCAAGTGGATGAGCATCGTCGTCAATCCACTCGGGATCAACACTAGCGAGGAAATTAGTTAGGCGAGCGGAGTTCCGAAGAACGTCTTCGAAGTCGCCACGGAAGTCGCCACGGAAAACCATATTCCATTGTTCTAGAAGATCTTCCAGCGAAGGAACTAATTCAAAATTAGTCTTGAGCTCGTCGTTCTCACTTTCTTCAGCGAAGAGCCGAGCTGCAGCAAGACGTTCACGCACCACGTCTGGGAAACGGCGAATCCACTCACGCAGCAGATATCCACGCCAAAGGATGCCCGGGAGGGAGTCTTGAGGGGAATTCGCCCACGCTTCGGCGATTACGTCAACTCCTTCGGAAACGATCAGCGTTTTAACTCGGACGATAACGTCTGGGTCTGCCATAACATGACCACTTAAAGGGACAATCGCTTGGGCTGACGTGTGAGCAAGCTCAGAATTTGCAGCAGTGTCCGCATTACCTTCAATTAGTTCAACCTGCTCTGGCTTGAGCTGAGCAGGACGTCGTGGTTTGTAGGTAGACATTGGATCCTCCTTTGCTTTCCCCTATTCTCCCCTAAATTTAAAGCTTATGTAGGGTATTCGAGCAAATTTCACCACGAGCACGATTTACAGTGACTTAGAACAACTTTTCACGCTCTCCATTTCCTAAATTTAAAAATCACGGATAGAATTGTTTATCGTTCCACGGAATGTTTACGTTCTACGGAAGTGCGGGCCTCTAGCTCAATGGTAGAGCTCCGGACTTTTAATCCGTAGGTTGCGGGTTCGAGTCCCGCGGGGCCTACCGCACGAAGCTCCCCCACCAACATGGTGGGGGAGCTTCCTTTTTACTCAGTATCACGAATGTGCGTTATGACTCGATAGTTGAGCACATCATTTCACTTATTTGACCAAGCCATTTCACGTAGTTTTGCAATTGAAAGCTGATCTACAGGCAAAGGATCACACGTACTTTGACCACCAGCAAAAACTACAACACTGTCTGAAACTTCTAAGATTTCTTCCTCTTCAGAGGAAACTACAATCAGTGAGATTCCTTCTTGAGCCATCGTACGTAACAGAGCATGTATCTCCGCTTTCACTCCGATATCAACGCCTTTGGTAGGCTCATCAAGAAGCAAAATTTTCGGGTTTTGTGCCAATGTACGAGCAATCAATACTTTTTGTTGATTTCCGCCCGAAAGCTCCTCAATTGGACCAGAAACATCACCTTTGACGCGAAGTTTCTTCACAAAATCCGACGTCATTCCTTTGAGTCTCCCTGACTGAAGAAATCCCTTCCGGGAAAAATTCTTTAGCACAGGCAAAGCAACATTTTGTGGGCTGGACATCCGCGGAACGATGCCGTCGATCTTACGTTCCTCGGTGAGATAGGCAAAGCCATGTTTCATTGCATCGGTAGGATTCTTCGGACGATATTCCTTACCAAAAACACGAAGCTCACCTTCTTCTAGCGGCTCAACTCCAATTAAGGTTCGTAAAAATTCAGTTCTTCCTGCACCTACAAGCCCATAGAGGCCAACGACTTCTCCAACGTGTGTTGTTAAATGAACACCATTTAGGTTTGGGCCACGTAAACATTTTACTTCAAGTGCCACTTCAGCATCGGTAAAGTCTTTGGCAACACGAGTGGCTTGTTCTTGGATCGCTACTTCGGCAGCATCATTGCCCACGATGGCTCGAACAACATCTTCGTGGTTAATTCCTTTGGCATCAGCATCCAAAATGACTTTGCCGTCCACAAGTGCCACGATTCGATCAGCAACGTCATATAATTCGTCAAGTTTATGATCGACAAGCAAAATGCCAACGTTCTTTTTTTGAACCAATCGTTTGATATACGTTAAGAGGTGACCAATTTGTTCACCTTCAAGCGAAGTAGTTGGCTCATCCAAAAGCAAATAACGCGTATTCTTCGACGTAGCAATCGCTATCTCGAGCAATTGGCGTGTTGCCACCGAATAGGTTTCAAGCTTTTTCTCTAAATCAAGATCCAAACCAAATTCATCAAGAAGCGCCTGCGCCTGCTCCGCCATGTCAGCTTTACGCAGACCACGAGCACCAATAAGTTCATGCCCAAGCCACATATTTTCAAGAACAGTTAAGTTTGGAAGCAAAGATAGTTCCTGATAAACCGTTGCTACTCCGTGGGCGAGCGCTTCGGAAGGATTAGAGAAGTTCACCGCTTCGCCGTCAAGATAGAGCTCACCACCGTCGTACCTATGTGCCCCCGCTAGTGTTTTCAGTAGTGTTGACTTGCCTGCACCGTTGTGTCCAACAAGTCCAACAACCTCTCCTGGTCGCAACGCGAAAGAGATGCCCGAGAGCGCCGGAACTCCCGCAAAATGCTTCGTAATGTTCACAGCCCGGAATCCGGCATCTGCACCGGGCATCTCCGTCGTCGTCATACTAATCAGCCAACCTCACCTGGGGCAGGAGTTTGTCCCTTTGTAAATTGTTTAAGTGGACGAAGAATCTGCTTCTCTACGTTCTCTCCACCGATGTAGCTCTTGACCTGGTCAACTACACGTTTGCCATAGTCTTCAGGCTCCTGAGCAACACAGCTCAAATACGTGTTATCTAGGGCAAGCTCAGGTGCACAGAAACCGTAAACTTTCACATCACGTCCTGATGCCTTTACTGCTTCAAGTGCTCCTTGGGTAGCTGGACCAGTCGATGCAAAAATCACATTCATATTTGGATTGCCTTGCAGCATGTCCGAAGTGACCTTGAGCGAGGTATCGAGTTGCACCTTCCCATCGACTGTTGCATCAAACTTAGCTTTGCTATTTGCTCCTACAGCCTTCTTGAATGCGTCATCACGCTCAACCACAATCGTCTGATCAGGTGCGGTGACGAATCCAATATGGAGCTCAGCATCTTTACCAAGATCCTTCAGTACCTGTTCGCCCATTACCACACCGCCACCAGCATTATCAGCGCCGAGGTATTGCACAACTGAAGCACCTTGGCTCTTCATACCCGCCTCAGAAACACCAACGTTAACGTTAAACACTGGGATACCTGCTTCATTTGCAGCGTGAACGATTGCTGCCGAAGGCTCTGAATTCACGGGGTTCAATGCGATTGCACAAGGCTTGTCTTGAATAAGTGCCTGCGCCTGAGCAAGCTGATTTGCGTCGTCGTCGTTCGCAATTGAAACTTTAACCTTAAACCCTTGCTTCTCGCCCTGGGATTCAAAACCTTTTTGCATCGCCACATAGTAAGGATTGGTCAAGTTGGGGAGCAAGACTCCAAGCAATGGATTATTACCCTTGCAGCTTTCTGGGATCGTGGTTCCACTGCCCTTGTCTTTTGTATCTTTAGATGCGCCGGTATCAACAGCACCACAGGCGCTAAGCCCGAGTGCCAATGCCGCGGCTGCGGCTAAGACGGTAACTCTGCGTTTCATGAGTGTTTCCCTTTCATCGTTGAAGGAGGACGGAGTTGTCTTTATATATTTGGATTTTTATTTATTTGGTTCTTGCGATTGAACCAAAGATTGTTTGGTTACTGAGGGTTCTGGTTTCTTCACATTCTTAAATAATGAGGTCAAAGAGATATTTTGACGGTTGGTATCAATAAGGACACCAAGCAAAATAATGACGCCGATGACGAGCGGCTGCCAATATGCATTGACACCGATAACGTTCATTCCATTCGAGACTTCGGCAATGAGAATGGCACCGAAGAATGCGCCGAGGATAGTTCCTACTCCACCAAAGAGCGAGACTCCACCAACGACGGCAGAGGCAATAGAGTAGAACTGTTCGGTACCAGAACCAGCGGTTGGGTATCCAACCATGAGCCTTGAGGCAGTGATAATTCCGCCGATTGCAGCACAAACACCCGAAACCGTATAAACCAAAAGGGTAGTTTTTCGGACATTAACGCCGGCTAAACGTGCCGTTTCTTTGTTTCCCCCGACGGCGTAGATATGTATACCCGTGGCGGTTCGTTTCAAGAACAATGCGCAGAGGATGGAAGCGATAAGAACAATAATGACTGGAATCGGAATACCAAAAATAGAACCTCGACCAAAAATCGCGAACATCTGATCAGTGATCGGTACGGACCCTCCGTTTGTGAGGATTTTTGGAATTGATGCTGAAATACCAAAAGTTGCAAATGTAACGATAAATGGTGGCATCTTTCCCCAATGAACCATCGCTCCATTAAAGAGTCCCACAATTACACCAACACCGATTGCAACTAACGCGGCACTCCACCAAGGCATTCCTGATTGCATCACTAATGCAGCTATTACACCAGTGAGTGCAATATTTGACCCACTGAAAGGTCAATTCCACCAGTGAGCAAAACAAACGATTGCCCCAGTGCAAGAATTAGCACCACTGTACCGTTTAAGAGAAGAACCATAAGGTTATCTACTGTGCGGAATGCAGGAGCCGTGAGGGAAAGTACGAGTCCCACAACGATCACAACCGCAATGATTCCAACCTCTTGAGGTATTTGCCGTTTTTTCATGATTGATCCTTTGTACTTACTTTTCCCTCAGTTGACGGGAAGAAACTAGATGTGAAATGTCGTGATATCTCTGCTCGATGAAGTTCTGATGAGCTCCGATAAATTCAGAAGACAGTCTCGGCGTCCATTTTGGGGGAGTTTCGCCTCCTTGGAGAGCCCATGCTGCTTGAAGTGCTGCGCCGTCAGCAACATATTCACCACGCTCCGGCACATATACGGGTAGTCCAAGAATTGTTGGAGCAATTCGACGTACCGCTTCAGACCTTGCCCCACCTCCAATCAACATGACACTCGAAATATCAACACCGAGCCTACGAACCGCATGAATCCCCTCACTAACCCCACATAGCATCCCTTCTACGGCAGCACGTGCAACGTTTGCGGGACTGAGATTATTGTTCTGGATTCCGTGTAAAGCTCCAGTTGCATCTGGAAGATTTGGAGTTCGTTCCCCCTCAAGATAAGGGATACAGACCAGCCCCTCTGCACCTGGAGGAGCGCTTAGTGCAAGTTTAGAAAACTTTTCATGATCGACACCAAGAAGGTTCGCAAAGGTATCAAGAACTCGCGATGCGTTGAGCGTTGCCACGAGTGGAAGAAAATTTCCCGTCGCATCAGCAAAACCTGCAACGTACCCAGTCTCGTCTGCAATCGGTTGCGAAGACACAAGAGAAACGACACCAGACGTTCCAATTGACAAAACTACTTGTCCAGGATTTAACGACAACCCCAATGCCGCACCAGCGTTGTCGCCACATCCAGCACCGAGAACAATGTTGTGCCCGTTTATTCTTGTTTCACCAGCAATTTCATTCGATGCCACAATTTTCGGAAGGATAATTTCCTTCCCAGAATTGTTCATCGCCTGTTTGACTAAATCCATGTCGTAACGATTAGTTTCCGAATTAAAGTAACCTGTACCTGAGGCATCTGAGCGATCAGAAGTAAGTTCGTCAATCCGATCGGTTCCATTCAATTTCCAGGTAAGCCAATCGTGAGGCAAGCATACGGCAGCAGTCTTCTTTAGGTTTTCGGGTTCTTTACGTGCCATCCATCGAATCTTCGTAACAGTAAATGAAGCCACGGGAACTAACCCTGTACGCTCAGCCCATACCTTTTTTCCTACGTTTTCCTCACCATCCCCCATTTCATTAATGAGATCTTCAGCGTCGGGTGCTGAACGGGTATCATTCCATAGGATTGAGTTTCGAACTACTTTTCCAAATTCATCTAGAGGTACCATGCCATGTTGTTGACCTGCTATCGATAACGCCTTAACGTCTTTAAGTCCACCGGCTTGTTTAATGGCCTCGTGTAAAGCTCTTTCCCAGACCGCCGGATTAACTTCAGTTCCCGTTGCATGATGAGCTACTCCAGACCGCGCCAAAGCACCCGAGTCAGCATCATGAATCATCACTTTGCATGACTGCGTGGAAGAATCTATTCCGGCGACCAGACTTCGCATTACAACCTCCATTAGTTGCGCTGTGCAACAAATATACTAAAGCTAGATCACATTTTCAATCGCTTATCCAATAAAAGTCACTACAAAATCTTGCTAAGTGCAGAAATAACAAAAAATTTCACGCAAAATTCGAATGAATAAAGTGCATTCTGCAATTAAAATAGGGTGCATTAAACTCAATGTGGAGGAAAAATGGGAGATTCGAAACAATCAAGCACTCAGAGTCGTTCAAGCGGCTCACGCTTAGAAGCCGTGCGTAACCACAACCTCGCTCTCATTGCCCGCTCAGTGGTGACCTCACCGCAACCGTTGTCACGAGCAGATCTAGCTGCCCTCACAGGGTTAAACCGTTCCACAGTCACTCGTTTAGTCGACTCACTTATTAATTTTGGAATAGTCACTGAGTTGGCAACCGAAAAGTCTCCAGGCAGTGGCCGCCCTTCTATCCCACTTGTTCCTGCTCCTCATACACATGTTTCGATTGGTGCCGAGATTTCAGATACTGCAATCAGAACCAGAGTTCTTGATTTAGCCGGCAATGTGCTCGCGGAGCATTTCCAAGAACTAAATTCCAGCACAGAACCTGCCGAAGTTCTCAGCTTTCTACGTACAAGCGTTCAACGCCACGAGAAACAGATCGCCCAAAGTCAAATGCATATTGTTGGACTAGCTTGCGCAATTCCAGGATTGATCATCCAAGCAAGTGGACTCTTACATTCGGCACCAATCTTAGGGTGGAAGAACGTCGATATCGCAAATCATTTAAGTCCAGACGATTCAGAATCACCATATCCGATTATTTTTGAAAATTCGATCAAGTTAGCTGCGTTTAATGAGCTTATTGAAACGAAAAAGATCGGAGCTCCGCTCAACGATTTCTTATTCATTTCCGGCTCATCAGGAATAGGTTCTGCTATCGTCCGACATGGCGCAATTGAATCAGGTAGCCATGGCTGGGCAGGCGAAATTGGCCATATTCCAGTTTCGGAGTCCAAAGAACTATGCTCATGTGGTCAAACCGGTTGTTTAGAGACTCAGATAGGTCGAGCTTCCCTATTAGAAAAAGCCGGCTTCGATAGAACCGCACCTATCGGGAATCTGTTCGCTGCTCTCTACCGTCACGATCGTGATGCGCTCAAAGCCGTCGATGAGACAGGTAAAATTCTTGGACAAACAGTTGCGGGATGTCTAAACTTGCTTGATTTACCTGCTATCCGCTTAGGAGGAATATTCGCAGAGATATTTACCTATATGGAAAAGCCAATTCAAGCCGAGCTAAAGGATCGAGTTCTTTTCTACGACCGGGCTCCCGTTACTATCTCTGCCTCAACGCTTGGCGAACAATCATCAACTGACGGCGCCGCTTGGACGATGATTCTCAGATTCTTAGACTCTCCCGAAACATGGACGGTTCCGTCGGATTATTCACTTGAGTACTACGATGTCAATTCCACACCGGAGATCGTAATCGAGGACTAAACTCGCTTCGCACAAAATCCTATTGCTTTCGCTCACAGTGGCGGTTCAGCGTTGAAAGCTCTAAACCCTTTCATTTCCGGGACGTGTAGCTAGTGCCACTGCAATCGAAATGAACACCAGGCCCAACACTTCGCCCACAGTCGGAATTTGACGCAAGATAGCCATCCCTACAAGGAGCGATGTGGCTGGATAAAGCGAGGTGAGCAAAGCATAAGTAGCCGTTGGTATTCGTCCCATTACCTTCAGCTCCAACGCATAGGGGATAACCGTGGAGAAAACAGCAACTCCAAGCATAAAAAGCAGCAAACGCCAATCCATTACAACCGGTTTAAAGTTCGGGATTGCCAACGGAAGAAAGACGACGGTCCCTGTTACGCATCCGATCGCGAGCGCATTTGAGCCGGCACCATTCCAGGCTACGCGTTTTCCTAAAATAATGTAGAGCGCCCAGAAAATTCCCGCTAAAAGAGCAAATATTACACCGAGCTTCACATCACGATCG
Source organism: Arcanobacterium ihumii (assembly GCF_900604515.1). Classification (GTDB taxonomy): domain Bacteria; phylum Actinomycetota; class Actinomycetes; order Actinomycetales; family Actinomycetaceae; genus Arcanobacterium_A; species Arcanobacterium_A ihumii. Next base: position 247,812 of record NZ_UWOS01000003.1, read on the forward strand.
GCAATATCAACCCCGATCCACGAGATCAGGAAGACGCCGGTGAGAGCGAAAACCACACCTACGCGCACTCTCCATCCGCGTCCCGTCACAGCGGAAAGAATCACGGGACCTAAAAATTCCAGCGCCACTGCGGTACCTAACGGGATGCGACTAATCGCCATGTAGAACACAACGTTCATACTGGTCAAGGCCAAACCGAAGAGAATTGGTACCCATAGTTGTTTCAGTACTACGCGCGGCCGCTTCCAAATCATCAGGATTACGCCAGCAAATGCGAATCTTCCCCACGCAACAGCTCCCGCAGATACCTGTTCAAAGAGCGATACCGCAAATGACGCTCCGAGGTATTGAATAACTGCCGCCGTCATAAGAGTAAGAGGCGCCCCTAGCGGACTAGACGCAATTATCGAAGGTTGTTTTACCATTGTTACAGCGAAATATCCACGATCAAGGCACGGTGATCCGAAATTGAAAACTCTTTGGTTGAGGTATCGATTACGTTTAGATCATTGCCAAGCAGAAAATCGATCTGTTTTTCCGGAGATCGGCGCGGATAAGTTAATTCGCTTGCCAACGAACGCAACGAAAAATCACTCTCCCCTTCATCGGCAAGGACTTCTTCAACCTCATCTGCTCCAAGGTTGAAATCTCCACCTAATACATATCGTGAATCACCTAAATTGTTTCGTTCACTCAAAACATCAAAACCTCGCATCGCAACCGAAAGTTGATTGCGGGCAGCAGCATTATTAGTCGACAGGTGGGTATTTCCAAACACAAGGCTTGGTTTACCTGGTATATCGAGGACGGCATAGGCACACGCCCGAGGCTCAGTTACATGCAGATACCAACCTTGAACACCTCGTGAAGAGTTGGAAGACTTGCGGAAAAACTCTGTTTTCTCAGGTAAAGCAAGTTTGAGGCAACCAGACATTGGGAATCGTGAAAGAATTGCCATTCCATAGGCCCCTCGACCACGCCACGGCAGATAGGACGACGCCGGGGCACCGAAAACATTTCGTTCCACGGGAATGAAATATCGGTCCATGTCTAGCAAATCCGCTAGCAAATCTGCCTGCGGGATAAGAGTAGAACGCATCCGTACGTCGTCTACCTCTTGCAGCAAAACTACATCCGCGTCGAGCTGCGCTAATTCAGCAGCAAAGATTTCAAGACCATCACGACTCGGCATCCCTGCAAGAAAACCCTGGATTAATCCACTACCACGAGCGCCGTTAGACGAAGCATTAGCATCAAGGTTAACTTCGCCTTCTGCCGGCTTGCCAAATTGCATATTAAACGTGCAGATACGCAGAAAATCACGGCTATCTTCTTGTTGTGACGTATCCATGAATAATCCTCCCTATCCGAAACGTAGATATTTCAGTCCTGATCAGGCACAAATGTGAGCGCAACCGAGTTCATGCAGTAGCGATTTCCGGTTGGTGTTTGTGGAGCATCTGGGAACACGTGACCCAAATGCGACTCGCATTGGGCGCAGCGAACCTCGGTACGTTCGTAGCCAAGCAAAGTATCCGTACGGTAAATAACCGCGTTTTTCTCATCTGGATCGAAGAACGATGGCCACCCACAGTGGGAATCGAACTTAGTCTTAGACGAAAATAGCTCGGCACCACAAGCTTTACATAGGTACTTGCCTGAGCGCTTCTCGTTAAGCAACTTGCCTGTACCTGGCCGCTCGGTTCCCGCTTGACGCAACACCAAGTACTCCTGGGGATTAAGGATCTTCTTCCATTCTTCCTCAGACTTCACAATGCTAGGTCGCTCTGCCATCTCACACCCCATTTTCGTTTATTAGCCCGGTAAGGAAACTTCGCAGTGATTTGTGTTTTGTATTTTATGCTCTACGCTTGGCGAAAATCCTATTCACCACCGGCATCTCCACTATCAGCGGATTCTGCAACATGCGAGTCAGAATTACTCTCCATCGATTTTTTGGCATGGTTCGACTTCTTTTCTTCGCCCGTTACTTTTTGCGAAGTCTCCATTCCCTCAGGTTCCTTCTTCTCAGAATCCTCGGCATCAACTTCTTTGGCTGCATCTTCTTCAATCTTTCGGTTACGCTCAGCGAATGCATCATCACCAGGTCCGGAAAAATTCTTCTTCCGAATCTCCGCACTTGGAGAGCCACTAAACAAAGATGCTTCGTGACCAGAGCGAACATCGGTGCTAGTTAACTCATTAGTCGAGGTGAGCTCGTCATCATGGTTCTCAGCTTCCACGACGGCGGTCGTTTTGCGTGGATCTTCCATATCCTCAGTAATTGGCTTCATCACAATAGTCTCAGCCGGCGAAGACTCAGGCAGGGGCGGAACCTCGTTCCACCGCTTGATATCTTCAACTGACATAACCGTAGTCTTCTGTTCATCTTGAACACTAGCAGGTACCCGCGAACTTTCCGGCCATGCCTCAGGAAAATACTGCGCAGGCTCTTCACGCTCAAGTCGGTCCTCTACCTGGTCATTCGTTTTCACCGCAGCTTCGATGATGTTCACCGGGTCGTTAAGGTAGCGACGCTGACGCGGAATCGCTTGAGGAGCTTCCGTCTGAATCCAGTAAATCATTTGTTCACGTAAGTAGTTCTTGAGGTCGACCAAGGTTGCGGAATCCTTTGCCGAAATCACCGCACGCATCTGAAGAGTTCCGGCAGAGGCATTGCTGATCTGCAGCACTCCCGTTTCACCATCCCACAGGTCAGTGTTACGCAACAGGAACTCAAGTTGCTTTCGTGCCGCAGTGAGCGGAAGCGCCCAGTCAACGTCCCACGTAACGTCACCCAGCATCTCAGGTGCGCGACGCGTCCAGTTTTCGAACGATTCCGTCGTCATCAACGACGACGGAACAATAATTCTTCTTCCATCCCAAACGGCGAGCACAACATAAGTCAAAGTGATTTCTTCAACCGTGGTGTAGTTGTTCTTATAGAAGACGATATCTCCCACGCGAATAGAATCCGAGAATGCAAGCTGAAGACCAGCGAATACATTCCCAAGAGTGGTCTGTGCAGCAAGACCGGCAACAACGGAAACTAGACCAGCTGAGGCAAAGAGCGATGCACCCGCGGTTCGTGCCGACGGGAATGTGAGGAGTACACCTCCAATTCCAAGAATCCAAATGACGACGACGATAACCCGGTTAAGAATCTGCGTTTGAGTTTGAACACGTTTTGCGCGACGTTCAGATGACTCTCGCATTTTGTTATGGATGACTCCCATTGTGCCGTTGACGATACCAACAGCAAGCCATGTTCCCGCGATAATGACGAGCACTAAGAAAAAGTGGTCAACATTTTGGAGCCAGGCTGGTGCAGTTGCCGTATTTACGCGCGCATCGGAGAAGGTGAAACCGATCCACGCTCCCACCAGCATCAATTCGACTACTGCTGGACGTGAAATAGCACTCATGAAGGGCTGGAGTTGATTTCGTTTACGAACAATCATTCGGCCAACGGCTATCAGGAAGAGCCCTATAACAAAGCCGCCGACCAACCCGAGCGCTACTCCAAGTATTACTTGCAAGACGTCAAACGTTGCTTCAACCGTCTCTGACGTCGTTCCATCATCACCTGTTGCCATCCATAGATTCATAGTAATAAGGCTAGGCTAGTACTCTGAAAAACGCTCGTTTCTCTTATGTTTCCTTGCCATTAGCCAAACGTGACCAAGGACACGTACCCTGCAATTTTGCATTTACACCCATTTACCCCTTAAGCTAATACCTGTTCCACCAACGAGGAACCGACAGAAAGAACGAAAGTTCTTCCGCCCCTATCGTCTAGTGGCCTAGGACACTGGCCTTTCACGCCGGCAACACGGGTTCGAATCCCGTTGGGGGTACTGCTTCTTGAAGAGATTTAAGAAGTTGACACAAAAGTGTCGCCATGCAAATGGCCCTGTAGCGCAGTTGGTTAGCGCGCCGCCCTGTCACGGCGGAGGTCGCGGGTTCAAGTCCCGTCAGGGTCGCTGAGGAACCCCGGGAAACCGGGTGTTTTTCTATCTGGCTCTGTAGCTCAGTTGGTAGAGCGTTCGACTGAAAATCGAAAGGTCACCGGATCGACGCCGGTCGGAGCCACAAGTCAAAAGCCCTGTTTTACAGGGCTTTTCTTGCACCTTGGCAGAGCTTTAGATTGCTCTCACCTTCGTTCCTTTATGACTATCGCATCTAACGCAATGTAAACTTCAAGTTATGCGCCAATCGCCCCGACACAATCCCCGCCACGCTTCAGGCGACGCACCTCTATTTCCACGTCGTCGCCCTCGTGTGTTAAAGAATCAGCAACATCTAGCAAACCTTGGAGCAAATTCGGCAACTACACGGCAACAAACCCAAGGTGATCCACAGGCGAAAACTAGCGGTCCGTCGTCGGGATTCGTACCACCTACCTCAGCATCCGATCAGGAATCCTTCGAACAAAATCTCAATACCGCAACGAAAGATGCAGGGCAATCTTCGCCAAGCGTGGCACGTTCGTCGTTCATTATGTTCTTAGGAACATTCACGTCGCGTATTCTTGGCTTGGTCCGCTCCCCTATTTTGCTTGGTGCAGTTTTGGGGCTAACGTCTCCGGTGGCGAACTCTTTTGACATCGCCAATCGGCTACCAACCCTGATCTACATGATCATCGCGGGTGGTTTGGTTAACGCAGTGCTCGTACCAGCGATCGTGCGCGCCTCACAGAATACGGACGACGACGGCGAAGCCTTTATCAATAAGCTCCTGACCATAACGATTGTGGTGCTTGGAATTATCACAGCGGTTCTAACAGTTTGTTCACCGTTGATCGTCAAGGCTTTCGCAGCAACACTTGACCCCCAGTGGTATCACCTTACCGTCATCTTCGCCTACTGGTGCATGCCTCAGATTTTTTTCTATGGGCTCTACACCGTGCTTGGTCAGATCCTCAACGCAAAAGAGAACTTCGGGCCGTTCATGTGGGCGCCAGCGTTAAATAACGTAGTGGCGATCGCCGGACTCCTCATTATTTTAGGAATTTACGGCGGTGCCAACCCTGCATCTCCAGATACCGCCCAAAGCTGGATGGGAATGAACGGGATGCTTCTAGGCGGATTCTCAACGCTAGGAATTGCTGCTCAAGCCTTAATTTTGGTTCTCCCCCTTCGAAAAATCGGAATACGATTCCGTTTCGATTTTGCATGGCGAAATTCTGGGCTCGGCAACGCTGGAAAAGCCTCCGGCTGGATGCTGGCACTTATGGTGCTTTCGATTCTCCCAACCGCACTTCTTTCCAATGTTGCCGCGAATGCCACTCAGCGTGCCCTGGATAATGGCGAAGGTGTGGTTGGTGTTGCAGGAAACTCTGTTTACACCGCCGCCTACACTCTATATTCACTGCCAACTTCACTGATCACGGTATCTATTGCAACCGCAATCTTTACTCAGCTCGCCAAGTCCGCGGCCAAGAAGGACTACCGCTCTGTGCAAGCGGATACCTCGTTAACGCTTCGCACCGTATCCACCTTTAACTTCCTGGCGATTTCAGGGATCTTGGTTCTCGCTGTTCCAGCATCGCGACTCCTGGGCTTCTTCGTTTCAGCGGCTGAAGTTCGCGCTCTTGCTCCGGTGCTCATGGTGATGTCACTCGGGTTGCTCGGGGTGGGTTTCCAAACTGTTCTCAATCGCGTCTACTTCGCCTTCGAAAACACTCGTGCGGTATTTCTTATCAACGTACCGATCAACCTCTTTTTAGCCATCGGATACGTAGCCGCCGGCTTTTTACCACCTCACTACGTTGTGGTTGGTATCGCTGGCATCATGGCGTTTACGAATACTGCGGCAGGCTGTATCATGTACCTTCACCTGCGCCACACGCTCGGCGGACTAGACGAAAAGAACGTGCTGGCAACCCACGCGAAGCTAGTTGCGATTTCGATCGCAACCGTCGCCGTCGGCGAAGGAATGATCTTCATCTTCGGCGGGTCCGCACGTCTTGCTAGTAGTCAGATTCTTTCATTCATCGCGATTACGGTGGTTGGAATCGCCATGGTTGGAGTATTCTTCGGACTCATGTTCGCCCTAAAAATGGGTGAAACCGCTCCGATCCGCAAGAGCGCTCAAAAAGCAATCTCGAAATTCAAGCGTTAAAGCCACCTAACCGGATCCTCATTGCACGGGCACGAGCCCAAACAACATCGGATTATGAATCAGATTGCAGCAAGTGCCGATTCGTAGTCAGGTTCCGCAGTGATTTCGGGTACCAACTCCGTGTAGATCACTTTACCTTCGGGAGAAATGACAACGACGGCGCGCGCCAGTAACCCATGAAGTGGCCCATCCGCTTGAAGTACCCCATATGTATCAGGGAATTCTGAGCGGAAAGCCGATGCAGTAACCACGTTTTCCAACCCATCAGCAGCACAGAAACGCTCCATTGCGAATGGAAGATCCATCGACACACACAATACAGACGTGTTGGACAACTTTGCAGCACGTTCATTGAATTCACGGACCGATTTAGCACAAACGCCAGTATCAACGGATGGGAAGATGTTAAGCACGATGGTGCGACCCAAGTAGTCCTCAAGCTTCACATCCCCCAGATCCGCTCCAGTGAGAACAAATCCGGGAGCTTGAGCACCGACTTCTGGTAGGTTTCCGCTAGTTTTAACTTCGTTTCCTTGAAAATGTGTAGTAGCCATACTGCGATTGTAGTTACTCACCAACACGTAGCCGACCGTTCGGGTGGTTATTTTCCATCAGCTTAATAGAAACAAAATTTCAGCATTGTTTAGCTTTATTGCGTACAATAATTTCAACTGCGCCGGTTGTAGTTACTTTTCTATAACTACGCTGCGATAAGTAAACGCTGGTCGTATAGCGGCCGTGAAGGAGACTAATTGTGAGCACTACCAATCACTTGCATGAAGAGCACAAGGTAGATCCAAGCCCCATGCCTAAATCCGCAATGAAGAATGGCGCACCAACGATTGGTGAGCTTGTTGCCAAAATTACGGCACAGTTCTCCGCTTTGATTCGCGACGAAATCAAGTACGCCGCCGCACAGGCCAAAACGAAAGCAACCAAACTTGGCACGGCAGGCGCGCTCTTTGCCGTTGCCGGAATCTTGGCACTTTACATGCTAGGCATATTGCTCCTTGCTGCTGGCTTTGGGCTGGCAAATGTGGTTAGCACTTGGCTAGCTTTCCTGATCGTCGCCGGCGGACTCCTAGTCATTATCTTGATTCTTGCGTTGGTTGCAATGTCAAAGATAAAGTCCTCCAAGCAAAATATCGTTGACCCCAAGGCCGGCATTAATAAAGATGTCGACGCCGTTAAGAAGGGAATGAACAAGTGACTCAGAGTACGCACCCAATGAATCCACACGTCGTAGCTGAGGCACGTCTTGCAGCTAGCGTTAAGAAAGCTGCAGATTACGATGCTCCTGAAGGTAAAGACGAGCGTACAGTTGAGCAGATCGAATCCGATCTTCAGCGGGTTCGTCTTGAGCTTATAGCAACGGTAGATGAACTAGCCGCTCGTCTAGATCCGACAAATCTCCGTGAAGAGGCTAAGACCAAAGCTCAGGAAACATTCAAGAACACCTCGGTTCAGGCTCGTAACTTTCTAGACGCCCTCTCGAACGGTGATCCAAAAGCACTGAAGATTTTCGGTGGTCTTGTTGGTGCCTTGATTGCGCTGGTTATCCTCAAGATCGTTAAGCGTTAATATCTTTCATAAGTGTGGGTGTGGGGTCGAAAACCTTAATCGGTTTTCGACCCCACACCCACACTTATGACACTTTGCGCAAGCTAGTGATTGCCGGTATAGAGAGTATTCAGCCTTCTACGTCGTGCGTATTAGCATTAAGGATTCGTTCAATATCTTCCCGGCGGAATCTACGATGACCGCCTAAAGTACGAATTGAGGGAATCTTTCCTGAATTCGCCCAACGTGCAACGGTTTTTGGATCCACGCGAAAGAGCAATGCTACTTCAGCTGGAGTCATCAGTTCACCGTTAATGGTTTCCTCGGCCATTTATCCTCCTAAAAGCATACTTTCTATTCCAGTATGGTTAGTAAAGAAAGCACACACAAACAAGTTCCACACTTTGTACCTCTCAACACTTGTTGAGAATCTACTTTTGCATCCCTTGATACTTTGGGTATCCCTAAATTCGAATACTGCTTCAATTTCTAGCACATATTCTTAATACTAAAATTATTGTAATTTATAGGTGGTATTTTCCACAAATCGCTATTATTGGAAACACAACAACAGAATTTTATGGATCACATGGAGTTCCATCCCGTTTCAGGGTATCGTATGTTCACGTAGAATAATTTGCAAGCAGTTGGGTGCGTTTCCACGCATCCTCATTCGATGATTGAGGGGGGTCGACCCTATGGGGCGCGGCCGTCAAAGAGCCAAACAGCGAAAAGTCGCACGTAACCTGAAGTATTTCAGTCCTGAAACGGATTACGCTGCTCTCGAGCGCGAATTAACATCCTATGGCAGTGAGCCTAAGGCTGAGTACGACGACGATTATGAAGACGACTACGACGCGTATGCGGAGTACGCCGCTAAATATGACATTCCGGAAGATGACGAATCTGAAGATTGGGAATCACCTGAACGTCATTGACAGCAATACATCGTCAAGCGAATTTATGTGGGTTGTGACAGTCATTATTGGCTGTCACAACCCACATTCACATCTGCTAAGTAAGGGGTTCAGCTCCAGATACGGTCCGAAAATAGCTCTTTCCTTTAACCAAGTCCACTTGGTCAAGCACTACTGAAATTTTCTCCCCTAACGGTAGATTCTCACCATAAACAGTCGCTTCCAAGGCTGGCTCACCCAACATAATTTTGCCCCGTTGCAGACTTTCTTCCTCTGCGCTCTGCGTAACCTTTCCCTTTTGGCCCTTTTGCTCGTATTTATCCTTGAGCTCAATAACCGTCGCGGTAAATTCCTCACCCTCACGACCTTGCAAAATCAGTCCCTCAACGGCGCCTAAAGCACGCTTTTCTAGGGTATTGACTCGTCGATTAGATTCATTCATGATCAGCGGGAGTTGTGGCAACATTTCTGTTACCCACTCAGGAATGGGGTCTCCCTCGCACAAGCACCGGCACACCTCAAGTCCATAGCGGTCAGCTAAGCGCCGAAGAGGAGCCGTAACATGTGCGTATTCGGCCGCAATTGCTCCATGAACACGCCTATCAGGCTCACCCTTAGTATCTTCCCGCTCAGGCAAGGAAAGATAGCCTGCACCACGAAATAGACCTGCAGCTTGATCGAGAAAAACAAGGGCTGCACCATCACGAGGGTCAAGCGTATGGAGAAATTCCGGATATGACGTCCGTTGACCCCAATGCAACCCCAAGGCGTTCGCTACGCGACGTAAGCGTTCGACGTCGGCATCGTGCGCAGGAGGAAGGATCCTGAGCAGCCCTACGTTACCTTTCGTCATCATCGCGGCAGCAGCCATTCCTGTTAGCAAAGAAATTTGGGCGTTCCAGTTCTCTACGGCAGTGAGCTCGCGAAAAACGAGTTTGAAGCCCTCATCTGTGGACTCAATACGTTGCTCAGGAAGGTCTAAGGAAATTCCACCTCTTTCGATCTCTGCCCGCATCCGTAATTCACCAATTGTTTTGAGGAGATATACAAGGGAGTGCGGAGCTTCAGGCGGAAGCTTATCGGATCCATCGACTATTGCCTGCACCTGAGTATACGAAAGTTGGGCGCGGGATCGAACTCTGCCAAGCCTAATTTGACTGCGAAGAAGCTGCCCAGATCGGTCTAGTTCATGAGTCCAAACATACGCTGGGCGATCGACAGCAGGTAATAACGACGCCGCGTCTTCTGAGATTTCGCGAGGATGGAGTGGAATCGTCCCATCCGGAAGATATACAGACTGGCCACGCTCACGCAGTTCTTTATCGAGCGCACCGTTTGGCTTGACGAAAAGATGGAGAGCGGCAATTGCATAATAAACCGTGAATCCATCAGTAGTTTCTTCTAAGAAGACCGCTTGGTCAAGGTCACGCGACCCTTCCGGGTCAAGCGTCACGAATGGGATATCGGTATAATCACGCAAAGTGCGTATATCGATGTGGGTCGCTTCAGAGGCTTCTGCGAGCGCTTGGGGCGAGAATTCAATGGGAATGCCTAAATTAGCTTTCAATACTGAAATTGCATCAGACACTGCCAACCGAGTAGCTTCGTTAGCTCTTAAGGCAATCTTAGGCACATTTAAACACTACCGGTTTTATAGCCCCAGCACATTCGGAAGCGGAAAGTAACTACTAAGGTCCGCACGCGAGCCTGAAGAGCTGACGTTCCCTCCCCCGGTTTCCCCTGTTAGAACAAGGTTCAGCCAGGTTTTTCCATCAAGTTCGACGACGTTCGGAGGCGTTCCACGTTTATGGCTCGGTCCTTCAATCGCTTGGATTGCACCGATCCAAGGGACTCGGATTTCAACGCTCCTACCTGGATAACGATCAGCAAATTCTTCCAGAGTGTAGCGCACGGCATCATTAATAGTTGCTACCTCAAATGCTTCACCCGAGCCAAAGCTCTCTACATATGCACACAGGGCTGCCTGCCCTTTCGCTATGTCTATTTTGCGTTTCATCATTATCATTCTATCTAGCTGACTTTCCGGTGCAAACAAGGTAGGGCTCGACTTAGTCGAGCCCTCCCCATATCTGGCTTCTTAGCAGCTAGTAAACTACAAAGCCAGCTTTGTGATTAGTACTAGTTCTTGCGGCGGCGACTTACCACACCGGTCAAAGCTAGACCGCCAAGCACCAAAGCTACCGACCATCCGATGAGAGCTTCGCTCTGTGAACCCGTCTTAGCAAGGCCTGGAGTGGTTGCTACGCCAGGAGCCGTTACAGTTGTAGGCACTTCACCCACCTGAACTCGGACAATGCGGAAGGTACGATCAGGAGTTTGCGCAACTGCATAGTGGATACCGGTAGCAATATCCATCGGCAGTGTGTATGAAACCGAAAGGGTACCATCCATTGCAACCGTATTAGTTGCGATTAGCTTTGCAGCTGAATAGAAGTACACATCAGCTTTTGCCTGTGCTGGCAATCCCTTGAATGTAAGGTTAATCGTCTGTCCAGGAAGAGCTGCGATTGTATCAATCTTCAATCCGGTCGCATCAAGATGCGCCTTCACTGCTGCATCATCAGCAAAAATCGGACCAGATACAACCGGTGGAGCAGGCGTAGCAGCCTTGATCACGATCGGCTTCGTAACTTCAGAAAGAGTTCCATCTGGAAGCTTTGCCGAAACCTTTAACGTGTAGTTTCCGGCTGGTGTGCTTGCTGGAACATCAATCAAAGCTTCGCCCTTACCGGTTTCGTCTTGTTTCGCGGTAATTTTGTTGTCCAAGGTTACCTTTTGGGTTCCAACACCTTCGATCGACACTAGGGCTTCTGTCGCCTTTGGCTCAGTAGCAGTCATTGAAAGAGAAGAAACCGTGATTTTTGCGTGCTTACCAGCAACTATCTGCGCAGGAAGGGTAATTCCAAAGGAGCGCTGCGAGTAATCAACCTTGTAATCACCCTTTTTGGCATTGTAGTCCTTTAAAAAGGCATTGAAGGCATCGTTATCCTTCATTCCGGTGTCGACAAAACCGGTACCTTCTTTAAGAACCGCGAATCCGTCCCCACCCTCAAGCAAGAAGGTGTTTGAAGCTAAGGTGTACTTCTTGGTAGCATCCTTCGCAACCGGAGCGCCGTCGACGTAAAGTTCAGTAACCTTGGAGCCTACCGGCGCCACTGGATCGTAAACATACTTGACGTTGGAAGACAAACCAAGGCGAAGCGTTGGGTGCGAAGCCTTAGGATCCGTCCTCCACTGTTGCTCGAGCAGAGTATAGAGCTGAGCGCCGGTTAGATCCTTCGTTCCAAAAACGTTACCAAATGGCTGTACCGTGTACGACTCACCCTTGGTGATCTCGCCAGCAGCAAGGTCCGCGCGAACACCACCTGGATTCATAATTCCTAGCTGAGCTGGCTTCCCGAAATTCTTCGAGTACTGGTAGAAAGCTTCAGCGAGCAAGTTTCCAGCCGAAGATTCGGTACCGCGATTTCCACCAATACCAATATCTTCAGGCTTGGTAGGGTCAGCACTTGGAGCAGCACCACGGAAGGCATCGTTAGCCAGATTGCCTACCTTCTCAGCACCAAGAACGTCTGATTTTGCCTTAGCTGCTTCGTAGAGGCTCTTAATATCGGCGCTCTCACCGTCAGCAACGTTGATCGGCGCCAAGGAGCAACTCGCAGTAACCGTCCTATGATCTGCGCTAACAATGATCTGGCCCTTTGCAAAATCGCCACCGGCATTCACTGTTTGGCAGGTTGGTGCGTTCGATGCCGTCTTACCGGTTTGCGAAATATGCGAATGTCCAGCGAAAGCAATATCGACCTGCGAGCCAAGTTGGTTAGCTGCAGCAATATCCTTGTGGATAAGCGCGACGACGACGTCCGCTTCACCGTTTGTGGTGTCACCGTCTTTAAGCTGGGCAGCAACTGCGTTCGTGGCTGCTACCGGATCAGAAAACGTTAGACCTTGAATTGCGCTTGCCGAAACCAAAGTTGGCATTTCATCAGTCACGGTGCCAACATAGGCAACCTTGACACCGCTGATTTCCTCAATGTAGTACGGCTCTAAGTCCTTAGCACCTTGGAGATTTGCCGAAAGAATTGGGATTCCCAATGCGGGCTTAATTCTAGTAACAAGGTCTTGGTAGCCTTTGTCGAATTCGTGGTTTCCTGCCGCCGTCACTGAAAGCTGCATTGCTTTAAGAATGTTGAGCGTAGGAGTGTCGTTATCGATCGACGAAACGTATGCCGAACCACCTACTGAATCGCCAACCGAGACGAATCGAGTATTTGGGTTTGCAGTGCGCATAGCGTCAATCTGATAATCGAGTGCAGCAGCCTTATCGATCTGACCATGGAAGTCAGAGATCACTGCTAGATCAATTGTTATATCACCAGTTGCCGCGTAAGAAATCCCGGTGGAAAGTCCGAGCATTCCGAGAGTTAGCGCGGAAACCGCCCCCATCGCCTTCGTAGCGAAGGAGGTATGTTGCGTTGATTTCACATTGTTCCCCTTTGAAATACGTAATCACGTGCAGTTTTATAATACGTGATCAGTATCTACAGTGTGGGGAAAATCAAAAAAAGTTCAACGAACGTTAATGCTATCGAAAGTTTCCGAGCAGTCCGCCGTCGACGCATGCGTAGATATAGTCCTTGATTTCATCGCGACTCATCTGCGCAACCAAACGATCAGCCTCATCGAGTTCGAATCCTGGATAATCCTGTGGACGATCCAAAATACGCTTGGAGAAGAGCCAAGATTCAGCTACAGCACGAATTACCGAGACGAGCGCTACCGAACCAATATGGCTCCGCACGAGCTTCTGCATCCGATCACCCTCTTCACCAGCACCGAAGTTGATCTTTCCAGCCCCCTCAGGAACGTTTGCTCCTAGGCGAGACCCGTGAACATGATCGAGTTGATCGTCAACCGCGGTGCCAACCGCAGTCGCTAAAAATACTTCATCGAAGTTCAGTAGCTTTGAGGTACCAGGTTCGCCCTCTAAATCACCAATACGCACAAAAATGTAAAGATCAAGATCACGTATCATGAAGTCAAGGTAGACGTCGATTGCGGACTTAATCATCATTTCCGGTGAGGATTCCTCAACCATTGCTGCTTTAATCTGCTCGACCAAGTCTCCAACGATGTATGCACCTACGGTGTACTGAAGGCTCACCTTGTCCGGGAAATAGCGGTACAGGATAGATTTGGAAGTCTTCGCATACTCAGCAATCTGATCCATTGATACCTGATAGCCGTATTTACGCACTACATCACAAGTAATCTCCACAAATTTCCGCGTCCGCTCTTCACGATGGCGAACCCACCGTAGCGCGCGACCATCTTGCTTCTCAGCAGCCTGTCGAATATTTGTAGACATCCGTCTCCCCGTTGAGTGATGTTGCAGGTCAAAATGACCTTGTCTGATATTTTATAATCACAAGTGATCTATTTAAACATAGCACTGAAATGCAGGTAATAAGAAAAATCTGTGCGTGATCTTTGTCTGTTATTTTAATCCATTTGTACCGGTGAGCGTCGTAACAACCTTGAGATACGCATCGCGAGTCCGCTGGACAATCTCACGTGGCAACTGTGGAGGCAATTCGAAGGACAACGGCGTCCACTCAGTTTCTTGGGATATCACCCAGTCACGCACCAATTGCTTATCAAAAGACGGCTGTGGCTTTCCTGGTTCGTATTGGGTTTCATACCAAAACCGCGAAGAATCGGGGGTAAGTAGTTCATCCCCTAAGACAACGTCGTCTTCCCCGTTATCAAACGGCAACCCAAACTCAAGTTTAGTGTCAGCTAGAATTAAGCCTTTCTCGTGGGAAACCTTTTTCGCCTCGGCATAGATTGCCAAAGAGCGCTCACGCATCACTTCAGCATAGTTCTTTCCAACGATTTCGATAACATCAGCGAAACTGATATTTTCATCGTGACTTCCGCGGCTTGCCTTAGTTGAGGGGACGAAGATTGGTTCGACGAGTTCTTCAGACTCTGAAATACCAGCGGGAAGTTTCTGCCCTGCTACTGCTCCCGTTTCAAGGTACTCTGCCCAGCTAGCGCCAGCCAAGAATCCTTTAACGGTGCACTCAACCGGAAACATTTTCAACCTGTGTGCAATTACAGCGCGTCCCTGTACCTCAGCAGGAACCGCACACTCCACCAAATGATTGGGTACTACATGCGCGAGCTCCTTAAACCACCATTGGGAAAGGTATGTCAAAAACTTTCCTTTATCGGGGATAATCGAGGGCAAAACAAAGTCAAAGGCGCTAATGCGATCAGAAGAAACCATCATGATGGTTTCCATTCCAAACATTGAATCAGCACCAGTTGGCACGAAAAGGTCTCGCACTTTACCACTATAGGTGTGCGACCATCCTGGGATAAACGGAATTCCCATCGATGAATTTTCCATTCCTGCCTCCTCTACATTGAAGCTGCTAGTGCAAGCGTACTGATATTGAGCAAGAAGCGATAGAGCAAATCAGGGTTCGTTGCTCTAAAGCTGATAGAAAGGTGGGCTGGAGTTGTCACTCCAGCCCACCTAAAAGCTACCGAACTAGTTCAGCTCACTTAGCATCTTCGATGCGAGCACGAAGCTTATCGAGCTCTGCTGAGATTGCTTCAGGAAGCTTATCTCCGAACTGCTCGAAGTACTTCGCTGAATCCTCTGCTTCTGTTGCCCAAGCTTCAGGATCGGTGGCGTAGAGCTTTGCCCAATCCTGAGCGGAGAGGTCAAGACCCTCAACGTTGAAGTCTTCGAACTTCGGGTAACGTCCGGTCATGCCTTCAATAGCATCTACTTCGCCGGCGCAACGACGAACTACCCAATCAAGAACGCGAGCGTTGTCGCCATATCCTGGCCACATGAACTTGCCATTCTCATCCTTGCGGAACCAGTTAACCTGGAAGATCTTCGGGAACTTGTCGCCGAGCTTCTCGCCCATCTCGAGCCAGTGACCCCAGTAATCAGCCATGTTGTAGCCACAGAATGGGAGCATTGCGAATGGATCGTGACGGAGGGAGCCAACTGAACCTTCTGCTGCAGCAGTCTGCTCCGATGCAACGGTTGCACCAACAAATACACCGTGGGTCTGGTCGAAGGACTCAGCAACGAGTGGAACGTTGGTTGCACGACGTCCGCCGAAAAGGATTGCGTCGATTGGAACACCAGACGGTGCTTCCCAATCTGGGCAAACAATCGGGCACTGAGCTGCTGGAGCAGTGAAACGTGAGTTAGGATGTGCCGCCTTCTTGCCAGCTTCTGTATCAGCCTTCGAGAAGTCATTACCTTGCCAGTCAATGAGGTGTTCTGGCTGTTCGGCGTCGATACCTTCCCACCAAACGTCACCGTCGTCGGTCAATGCAACGTTAGTGAAAATAACGTTTTCCTTCATGGACTCCATTGCCATTGGGTTGGTGTCATAAGAGGTACCCGGTGCAACACCGAAGAAGCCTGCTTCTGGGTTAATTGCGTAAAGACGTCCATCTGGGCCTGGACGCATCCAAGCGATATCGTCTCCAACCGTCTCGACCTTGTAGCCATCGATGGTTGGTTGGAGCATGGCGAGGTTCGTCTTGCCACAAGCTGATGGGAATGCTGCAGTTACGTGGTACTGCTTGTTCGTCTTCTCATCGGTTAGGCGAAGGATAAGCATGTGCTCAGCCATCCAGCCGTCACGGCGAGCCATCGTCGAAGCAATACGTAGAGCGAAGCACTTCTTTCCGAGAAGAGCGTTCCCGCCGTAACCAGAACCGAAGGACCAGATTTCGTTGGTCTCCGGGAAATGGGTGATGTATTTTTCATCGTTGCATGGCCATGCAACATCAGTTTCGCCTTCAGCAAGTGGTTTACCAACTGAGTGTACTGCTGGAACCCAAGCGCCGCCTTCACCAATAAGTTTCAGTGCTTCTGCACCCATACGAGTCATGATGCGCATGTTTACAACAACATATGGGGAGTCTGTGAGCTCAACACCGAGCTGTGAAATAGGACCGCCGAGTGGACCCATTGAGAATGGAACAACGTACATCGTGCGACCAGCCATTGCACCACGGAATACACCGTTTTCGCCGATGAGGGTTTCCTTCATTTCTTTAGGATCTGCCCAGTTGTTGGTTGGACCGGCATCTTCTTCCTTTTCGGAACAGATGTAGGTGCGCGACTCAACACGAGCAACGTCAGATGGAAGGGAACGAGCCAAGAAAGAGTTCGGACGCTTCTCAGGGTTCAGACGGGTAAACATTCCGCTGTTAACCATAAGCGTTGTGAGACGATCCCATTCTTCTTGGGAACCATCGGCCCATTCGATCTTCGCTGGCTGGGTGAGGTTTGCAACCTTAGCAACCCATTCAATGAGATCAGCTGGAGCGATGGAAGGTGCACCTTCGCGTACTTCGTCAACTGTGTAGGTCTTGTCTGTCATCGCATTTCCTCCTAGAGATTCGGCGATGTTGTACTGGATTACTTCCAATAACCATTATTCACTGAAGTACCGCCGTTTTGGTGGGACTATCGGCTCGCGATTACCGCTGGCAAAAAGCCAAACACCTGCACGGATACTTCCCTTATATTCTCGGGGGTTTACAGCAAATTCTCCACTTGTGAGTGGAACAAACCCAGCTTGGGTCACTACGCCGGCAAGGTAAACAGTCCCATTTTAGTATTCGACTTCTTTTGTATTTAAAACAAGTTCGGATACATGTTTGGTACGGTTTTTTATTCAGATATAATTGATTTTGAAATTAAAATACGGAGATCAATCCAAGGGAGAAAATCCATGTCTCGCTCCGCACAAAAATCACGCAGATTTAAAATAGCTGCACTGCTATTACCCGCCACGCTTTTCCTCGCAGCATGCGAATCCACTAACTCTATGGTGGTTGAAGAATCGGGGAAAATTAACTTTACAGCTCACTTCAAGGATGATTCTGGAATGGCCACTGGATCTGGAATCAAGTGCGAGGACATCAAGAAAGAGATGGAACTATCCAAATTTGAATCCGCAATGGTTCAAGTTCAAGATTCCTCATCGGGCAATACACTTGAATGCTCATTCAACGTTTCCGCTCCAGGAAGTGATATCTTAACCGAAACCGAAAACACTTTCATTGTAAAATTAGGAGACACTCAGGATCCCGCCTTCAACTCCGAAGATCTTGAAACGTTCAAACAGCTTGGTGTTAATTTCGCTCTCAATATTCAGATGCCTGGTGACATCGTTCGCGCAGACGGTGCCACAATCAACGGAAATACCGCTTCTTACACAGATCCTTCCGTCCTTGGAAGCCAAATCACGGTCGAAGGAATGAAGCGCGCCGGTGCCAAGGTTGGAGATACCGCCAATGCAGAGGAAAAGGCGTCTGATTCAAAGTCTGAAAGCGCTGACACTGAACCCGCAAAAGACACCGATACCGAAGTGTCTGACAACGAATCAAATCCCGTACCATGGATCCTTGGCGGCTTGATCCTGCTCGGCCTTATCGGGGTGGGAGTATTCTTCCTAACCCGCAAGAAACCTAACAACAACCCTGCTCAGGGATATGGAATGAATGGACAAGCACCATTCGGACAGGCACCTTACGGTCAGCAGCCATACGATCAAAATGCAAATGGGCAAGCCCCTTACATGCAGCAGCCATATTATCAAGCAACGCAACAGCCATATTCGAGCAACCCATCAATGCCATCGCAGAATAACTCACGATTCTCTTACGCGGAAGCACCTGCACCAACTCAGCCGATGTCGGTACCGCCTGTACAGCCTCCATACACAGGCAAACAACCACAAACTCAAACCTATCAAACCTATTCATCAGCACCTCAATCCTTCCCACAAGGAGGAGCAGGTCTTGAAAATGCACCTCAGGATCACAACGACGGGTCGCAAAATCCTGGACCGCAGACTTCAGAATCACACGATCTTGATGAGGGTTCGCAAAATCCAGGTCCACAACAGTGACTAATTTGAAGTAACGCTCGCTTTTGGGTGGGGTGGCACCGTCTTCGCCACCCCACCCAAAACCCGAGTGAGGATTGAAGAAGGGCTGGTGGGCGAACATCTTTCCAGATGTTCGCCCACCAGCCCTTCAATTAAGCACTTCGCTATTCCCACCCATAGATCAGTCGAGAAGTGGCACTCGCACAATCGTCTGATCACGGTCCGGACCAACACCGATTGAAGAAATTCGACAACCAGAAAGCTCTTCTAGCTTCTTCACATAGTCTTGCGCAGCCGCTGGAAGCTCTTCAAACGTCTGGCACTGCGAAATATCTTCGGTCCAACCTGGGAAGTACTCATAAATTGGCTTAGCGTGATGCATAGCCGTCTGAGAATCCGGCAGATCTTCAACCCGCACACCATCTACCTCGTATGCAACACAAACCGGAATCTGCTCGATACCGGTAAGTACATCAAGCTTCGTTAAAACGATATCGGTCAGCGAGTTAACTTGGCTGGCGTAACGTGCCACGACAGCGTCATACCAGCCACAACGGCGAGGGCGACCCGTCGTCGTACCATATTCACCACCAACTTCACGCAAACGCTCTCCCCACTCATCGTGGAGTTCGGTTGGGAACGGGCCTTCACCAACACGGGTGATGTAGGCTTTCGCAACACCTACAACGCGGTCGATTCGACGTGGTCCAACACCCGAACCGGTACAAGCACCAGCAGCAGTACACGACGAAGACGTAACGAATGGATAGGTACCATGATCGATGTCAAGCATAACTGCCTGGCCACCCTCAAAAACGAGTGTTTCACCGCGGTCAAGTGCGTGGTTCAGCTCAGCAGTAACGTTCATAAGCATTGGCTTCACACGATCCGCGTAAGATAGCAACTCGTCGGTTACAGCATCAACGTCAAAACCTTCTTCGCCGTAAACCTTCTCAAGTAAACCATTCTTCTGGTCAAGGGCACCTTCAACCTTCTGACGAAGAATCGACGGATCATAGAGATCCTGGATGCGCAAACCGATTCGATTCATTTTATCTGCATAGGTTGGTCCAATACCACGACCAGTGGTTCCCAACTTACGCTTTCCAAGCATGCGCTCATTCATCGCATCCATGGTTTTGTTATACGAAGGAATGATGTGAGCATTATTCGAAATACGAAGCTTGGAGGTATCGATTCCACGCGCATTGAGCTCTTCGATCTCAGAGAACAGCACTTCAAGGTCAACCACAACACCGTTACCAATGACAGGGGTACAACCCGCCGTTAGGATACCTGCCGGCAACAGGTGCAATGCGAACTTTTCCCCATTAACGACGACGGTATGACCCGCATTATTGCCACCGTTGTACTTAACAACATAGTCGACTTGGGTACCAAGCTGATCCGAAGCCTTACCTTTACCTTCGTCGCCCCATTGAGCACCCACAATAATTACTGCTGGCATCTGCCTTCACGTCCTTCACGTTCACTGATTAGCAATAAGCTTAGTCGTAAAACGCTACTTGGGCGGATTTCTTCCACAGCACGCTTTACTAAGTAATGCTACCGATCCAAAAAATGAAAAGAAATATTCTTTCACAATGTGAGAGGTTGAATATCAAATTACGAAATTCCAGCTGCGGTTAAATAGGTGAGAACAGCTCTAACGCGCCGATTTTCCTCTCCTGGATGCAATCCAAGTTTGAGAAATACATTGGCAACATGCTTCGATACCGCCGCATGAGAAAGGAAAAGATAGTCTGCAATTTGCGAATTTGACATCCCCTGTGCCATCAACTCAAGCACCTCACGCTCCCTCGCAGTAAGAGCATCAAGTGCACTCCCTTTTCCTCGAATTAGTCCAGCCGCAACCTCCGGATCGATAACAATACCTCCAGCTGCAATGATTCCAAGCGAACGCATAAAGTCCGCAACGTCCGAGATTCGATCCTTAAGCAAATATCCAAGTCCACCAGTCTTATAGGAAACTTTTGAGCGGATATGGTCACCACCCATCGGTGTCATCTCCCCAAAACCTCCAAATCCAGATACTGCTTGACCTTCTGGCGCGAACAGAGCGCTCGCGTACGACGGTGCAACATACTGGGAAAGCACCAGTACCGACAGCTCAGGAAGTTCTTCACGAAGGTCGACGGTGGCGCGCAAACCATCATCGGTTAAGGTCGGTGGCATTCTCACATCGGTGATGAGAACGTCTATGCCAGAACTCTGAGGATCCATTAGTAGCTCACGAACTCGCTCCAACATTTCCGGAGCAGTAGTAGCAGTTCCCACAACTTCATGCCCACTGCGGTCTAAAATTCCTGCAAGCCCTTCACGGATCAAGGCAGCATCGTCAGCAAGGAAAATTTTCATTCGACGAACCCCATCTCAGACGTGTTGATTCCAGATTCTCCACGAAACAAAAGTAATGGTAATGAAGCAGAAACCGTCGTTGGACCTTCACTCGGGGAGGATACTTCGAGGGTTCCGCCAAAAGCAGCGAGGCGTTCACGCAAACCTGCTAGCCCGCCGCCTTCAACAATTTTTGCCCCACCCCGACCTGTGTCTACCACCGAGATACGGAGCGAATCACTCACGGTAAGTAACACACTTGCCTCGGCTTCAGGTTCATGCTTAGCCACATTTGTGAGGGCTTCCGTCACCAAAAAATAGGCTGCCGCAATTACGCCTTCTGGTAGCCTTGGGAGAGGATGCGGCACAACCACATTGACTGGAACTGGAGTTCGTTCCGCTACGTCACGAACCGCTGCCTCTAGGCCGCGATCGCTAAGAATTTTTGGATGAATACCATTCACAGTCGCACGCAGAGCTTTCAAACCCAATTGCGAGGAATTTTTTGCACGCTCCAAAATACCAGGCAGATCAGCCAACTCAGGTGGGAGATTCGTAGTGCTATCGAGGACTAGTTGAGCTTCACCGATCGCCATTCCAGACGCCACGATATATTGCTGCGCTCCATCGTGCAGATCACGTTCAATTCGTCGGCGTTCGATCTCGAAAGCATCAACAATTTCACGCCGCGAACGTGACAATTCTTCAATCTGCGAAGCCAGAGCATGAGCATTTACACGCCTCTTTTTTCGCCACTTCATGGCAACCTCCTCTCTCCTCAGAAAAGGCTACCAGCCCCAATCAGCTAGAAGGTAGAGCTAGCTCTACCGTAAAGTCGGGATTGAGCACCATTTCCTTGGCACGTCACGGTAGGTTTAATTACTGATATGAGCACAAACGCAATACATACACAAGCAAATATCTATCAATCAAAAACCGCGCCAGCCCTACTCGAAACAAATGCCGTCGTTAAGGCATACGGAGACGTCCATGCACTCGCCGGTATCGACGTAACAATCAATTCCGGTGAAATCGTTGCCATCATGGGCCCATCCGGATCGGGTAAATCAACTCTTCTCCACGTCCTTTCGGGAATCCTTTTACCCGATTCAGGATCGGTTCGGCTCGGTGGCGATGAGCTCACGTCATTGTCCGACGCCGACCGCTCACGTTTACGACGTACGCATTTCGGTTTCGTTTTCCAAGATGGTCAACTCGTTCCCGAACTCACTGCACGCGAAAACGTTGCACTTCCCCTCCTTCTCAATGGAGCTTCCCGAAATAAGGCAATTGCTCAGGCAGAAGAATGGCTGACTCGAATGGGTGTAGGAGACCAGGCCAAAAAGCGCCCCGGTCAAATGTCCGGCGGTCAAGCACAACGAGTTGCTATTGCCCGTGCACTAGTTCACGAACCTGACGTGGTTTTTGCCGACGAACCAACCGGCGCACTTGACCAAGCTACCGGGCATGAAACCATGCAGGTATTGACCAGCACCTGCGCCAAACGCGGCATGACGCTCGTCGTCATCACCCACGATGTTAAGGTAGCTGGTTGGTGCCGTCGGCTCATCGAAATTCGGGATGGATTGATCCACACAGATCGCTCCATCAGTACTCCTGAAAACCGCTGAGGAGAGCTTCATGAACACCTTAAGCATCGCTCTTTCGCTCTCCCGAGCACGCCTCAAGTCCTCAAAAAACGCCGGCTTCCTTGATGCCATGATGCTACTCGCCTTCACGGTTTCATCGTGGCTAACTATCACAACCTTTGCCGGCGTATGGATGTTCATCCAGCGTCAAGACACCGTAGGAGTTGATCTGTCCCTAATCTACGACGTCGACCCTGAAGTTTTCGAAGGTATAGGAGCCATCTACGTTGGTCTTTCAGTACTTGCGCTTTCTCTCCTTATCTTCCCCCTTCTATCGCTCGGAATCGCCGCCACTCAACTCGGGGCCAACGGACGCTCTCACAGACTCGCATCAATTCGTTTAATTGGTATGACGGCAGGGCAGGTCACCTTAATGACGATTTTTGAAACTCTTGTTTTATCCACTATCGGATATTTCCTTGGCGTCATTCTTTACTTCATCTCTATCCCCTTCTGGCAAAAACTTAGCTTTCAAAGTCTTCGGGTACTACCCACCGAAATGATGCTTCCATGGTGGGGATTTGTTGGAATCTTCTTCCTTATATCGGTTCTCGCCATGCTTGCATCAATCTTTGGACTGCGTAAGGTGTCAATTTCTCCACTCGGAGTTGCTAAACGAGAGGCTGCTGCATCGGTGAAAATTTGGCGCGTAGTAATCCTTGTTATTGGCTTCGGAGTAATTGTCTTCGCTACCTCAAGATTCTCTCCTCTCGATGCTTCAACCACCCAATATCTGTCCATGGCAATAGTGATTCTTGCATTCTTCGGAGGAACCTCACTGGCTGGCCCGTTCTTCATCCAGACGCTGGCGCGTCCTCTAACCCGAACAGGACGCACAGCCCAGCTCATCGCAGCTCGCCGAATTATCGATAATCCGAAGACGACGTGGCGAAACGTTGCCGCAGTATCACTAATGGCGTTGATGGTTTCATTCGTGGTGTTCAACGTTAGCTTCTCATTCGAAGGACGACCAAATAAAACCCGTGAACAACAGATTCAGCTTTTAACCCAACAGGTTATGTTGGAGGACATCATCCAAGGAACAATCATTGCTTTCGGCATCGCCTTGATTATCAGTTGTATCTCTACCTTGATTCACCAGGCATCAGATGTAATCGATCGCAAAGACGAAACTCAGGCACTTGTACATCTAGGAATGCCACTTGGAACACTTACCAAAGCCCGGCTGATTCAGGTGATTGCACCAATGCTTTTGATGCTTGTTATCGCTACCGGTCTGGGTATTTCCCCTGGACTACTCAATGGAGTTCGCCCACCGGCACACAACATCGCACTGATGTCTGCGCTCCTCGGAATCGGTCTACTGGCAAGTATCTTGTCCGTTGTTTTCACCGCACCGATTCAAAATGCGTTGGTAAAGACCCACCACCGCCGAAACGACTAATCGATTCCCTGATAAGAGACTCTTAAAATGGAAAAGCAAGGGGAGGGCTTCATTCATATGAATGAAGCCCTCCCCTTGCTTATTTTGGGCAAAATCAAGAACCGATTACATGATCCCCAATCTTAAAAACCAGTGAGAAACACTAGGTTCTGAATCCAAAATTACTTAAGCTTAGTTCCCACCGAGCCGAGGCGCTCACATGCTTCAAGAACACGTGCAGCCATACCAGCTTCAGCAACCTTGCCCCAAGCGCGTGGATCGTACTGCTTCTTGTTTCCAACTTCGCCGTCAATCTTCAGAACGCCGTCGTAGTTCTTGAACATCCAATCAGCAACTGGACGGGAGAATGCATACTGGGTGTCAGTGTCAACATTCATCTTGATAACGCCGTTAGCAACTGCAGTTGCAATTTCTTCTGCGGTTGAACCGGAACCACCATGCATAACGAGATCGAATGGACGATCGCCGGCGTTGAACTTCGCACCTACTGCCTCCTGGATCTCACCGAGGATCTCTGGACGGAGCTTAACTGCACCTGGCTTGTAAACACCGTGAACGTTTCCAAAGGTAAGAGCGGTGATGTAACGGCCCTTCTCGCCTAGACCAAGAGCCTCAACGGTCTTGATGCCATCTTCAGCGGTGGTGTAAAGCTTCTCGTTGATTTCTGCCTTTACGCC
Source organism: Arcanobacterium ihumii (assembly GCF_900604515.1). Classification (GTDB taxonomy): domain Bacteria; phylum Actinomycetota; class Actinomycetes; order Actinomycetales; family Actinomycetaceae; genus Arcanobacterium_A; species Arcanobacterium_A ihumii. Next base: position 272,463 of record NZ_UWOS01000003.1, read on the forward strand.
GTCTTCTTCTCCACCAACAACACCAATCTCGATTTCGAGGATTGTATGAGCAGCCTGGGAAAGCTCAAGAAGCTCTTGTGCAATAACGAGGTTTTCGTCGAGCGGAACAGCCGAGCCATCCCACATGTGCGACTGGAAGAATGGATCACGTCCAGCCTTAACTTCCTCCGCTTCGAGCTCCATAATTGGACGAATCCAGGAGTCAATGTTCTGCTTCGCGCAGTGATCGGTGTGGAGAGCAACGGTAACTGGGTAGTTCTTTGCAACTTCACGTGCATATGCAGCCATAGCGAGCGAACCAGCAACGCGGTCCTTGATCGTTGATCCTGCCCAGTACTCAGCTCCACCTACAGATACCTGGATAATTCCATCGGATTCAGCTTCGGCGAAACCCTGCAATGCCGCCGTAAGGGTTTGCGATGAGGTTACGTTGATTGCTGGATATGCAAACTTTTCGCGCTTAGCGCGGTCAAGCATTTCTGCATAAACTTCTGGGGTTGCGATTGCCACGAAAAACTCCTTCGTAAGTGGAATGAGAACACCTTAAGTATTCCACTTAAAGCGCTTCAGTAATAGGTACATAGACCCTAACTAGATCCTAGCACTTCATCTAAATATCAACGTATTGCTACACATAACTCCACCTGATTCCTCAAGCAGCGCATCAATGTTCCCTTCTAATTCAAAAAGCATTGACTTTCCGATACGCTAACGTTGTTACCGATGAGACGAAAGAATTGCAATGACTCAACCTACCAACCAAGAGCCAGACTTTGACGTAATTGTTATCGGTGCCGGCATCGCTGGATGCGTTGCCGCCTACGAACTGGCAAACGCTGGCCACTCAGTTGCCCTGATTGAGCGCGGGGACGCACCTGGCTCGAAGAACCTCTCTGGCGGCGTTCTTTATTCGCGAGTCATGGAAGAAATCTTCCCAAACTTCCTAAAAGACGCTCCAATCGAACGCATAATTACTCGCAATGTTCTTTCTTTCCTTAACACTCGGTCGCACGTCAACATTGACTATTGGGATGCTCGATTGGGAGATCCAGTCAATGCCGTCACCGTTTTGCGTGCCAAACTCGACGCATGGCTCGCGGACCAAGCCGAAGAAGCAGGGGCAACGGTTCTTCCCGGAGTCAAAGTCGATGCGTTACTTCGCGAGGATGATCAAGTAGTTGGAATTCGCGCTGGCGACGAAGACCTTCGAGCAAACATCGTTATCGCTGCCGACGGCGTTAACTCCTTTATCGCCCGGGAGGTAGGCTTACGTAAGAAAGAGCCATCTAAGCACCTCGCCGTCGGAGTAAAATCCGTGATCGGTCTGCCCAGTACAGTTATTGAAGATCGCTTCAACCTTGGTAGAGCAGTCCTTACCAAAGCCGATGACGCAAACACCACAAAATCTGAGCTTAAAGATGGCGTCGCTTTCGCCGTCGTCGGAGATGCTACCCAAGGTGTTGCAGGCGGAGGCTTTATCTACACCAACGAAGATTCCGTCTCGATCGGGGTGGTTCTACGCCTAGATGACCTTGTTGACAAGGGGCTAAGCTCAACCGAAATTCACGATGCGTTCTTAGCACATCCAGCCGTCGCACCCTATATTCGCGACGGAAAACTGCTCGAATATGGTTGCCACATGACCATCGAAGACGGTCCTGCCATGGCGAAGCACGATTTAACCTTGCCTGGTCTGATGGTCATTGGGGACGCCGCTGGATTTACCCTCAACACTGGAATGACTATTCGTGGCATGGACTTGGCCGCGCAATCCGCTCGCTCTGCTGCTCGTGCTGCCAGCGAAGCACTTGAAAAGAAGGACTTTTCCTTGGAGTCCATGAATCTATATCTAGCTTTCGCCAATGATTCTTGGCTTGGTAAAGATATGTCCACTTATCAGGGAGCTCCGGCATTCTTAGAAAATCCGCGACTTTACAAGGATTACGGCCCATTCCTCGCCAATATTTTCCACGAGCTCTACAACATCAACCTTCAGCCCCGGAAGAAAGTGAAGAAAGTTGTTCAGTCGGTATTTAAAAAATCAGGCTTGAAAGTAAAGACTGTCGTTAAAGACGCACTTGCCGCTATTCGAGCACTGTGAGAGCGCTGGTCACTTACCAAATAGATTTCCGAAAGCGTAAAGGACACAACCGATGGAAAATCGACTCGCACAAACCCACTTTGAGCTCGACGATGAATATGGACATATCGAAGTCAATCAAGAAGCCGTTCGCGAAGCAGGGATTGGTGACGCACTTATTAACGTCTGCCCGGCCAACGTGTATTCGCGTATGGCAAACGGAGATATCGACGCAGAATATGCGGCTTGCCTAGAATGTGGATCGTGCCGGCAGATCACCCCAGAAGGCACGCTCACCTGGCATTATCCGCGCGGTGGCTTCGGGGTACGCTTCCTTCAAGGCTAGGCAGAAACTTTTTGTTAGTTGAGTACATCGCTAACCAACTTCGCGGCACACAAGATCATTTTTGCGAACCGCAAAGTAATCAAGCTCGGTACTGAGCAATCCACCAATGCATTGCAATCGCCGCGGCAGCCGCAACGTTCATCGAACGAGTCGAGCCAAATTGCGGGATAAATACGGCTTTTTCACAACGGTCAAGCAATTCGGGCGAAATACCATTCGACTCCTGACCGAAAACCAGCAAGCAACGCTGTGGCAACTCGGTTTTCTCAATCTGAGTTGAGCCTTCCATATTATCTACGGCAACAACTTCATAACCGTTTTCCACTGCCCACGCAAATAGATCAGCTGGATCTGGGTGATGATGAACATGCATATAACGGTCTGTCACCATCGCACCGCGGCGATTCCATTTCTTCTTGCCGACCACGTGCACAGCACCAACATTAAAAGCGTTTCCCGTTCGCACAATTGAGCCGATGTTAAGGTCATGCTCTAGGTTTTCAATCGCAATATGGAGCTCAGATCGTGAAGTATCGAGATCTTCCTTAATTGCCTCGAGTGTCCAGTAGCGGTATTTATCGACCACGTTGCGTCGATCTCCGCTCTCGAGGAGTTCGGGATCAAATTTCGGATCGCTCGGCCACTCACCCTCCCACGGCCCGACGCCTGGAGACTGCGTCTGGTAGTTAGGGTCGTTCTGGTCAATTCGTAGTTTTTCTTTCGATACCTCTGGAGCATTCGTAGCTTGGTCGAGGTGTTCGACAGCGTCTTTGGTGACGGGAGATGGCGTCGTCATCATAGCCTTCCAGACATCTTCGGACCAGCAAACCTACGTACCAAAGTACGCGGCGCAAACTTAAGTAAACCGTACGTAGCCTTGTACATCGCCGTCGGTACAACGATTACTTGACCACGACGTGCGGCATCAAGCGCAACATTGGCAACGTACTGCGGATCCATAAACATAAATTCTTGCCATTGTCCTGCGTCAACTTTGACTCGCTGATGAAATTCTGTGTGCATGAGCCCAGGAAGAACCGCTGTAATGTTGACGCCAGTGCCCTCGAGATCTGTTGCAACGCCTTCGGTAAATACCTTGACCCAAGCTTTATGTGCAGAATAAGTTCCCTGAACAGTCATAGAAGTAATCGATGATACGTTGATAATCGTTCCGCGACCGCGCGGAACCATCGTGTTCACAGCGGCGTGCGTGAGCACAAGCACCGCGTTGACCATAACGTTAATTGCGTTGAGCTCACGGGTGATGTCACCACCGACAAAGTCTTGGCCTAATCCCATTCCTGCATTGTTAATAAGGAGTGTGACGGGTTGGTTTACTGCCTGAATACGTTTGGCTACGGAATCAACACCATCAACGGAGTTCAAATCCGCTGGGAGAACTTCTACTCCAACATTAGCTTTTTGACGCAATTCATCGGCGAGCTTGTTGAGGCGATCGCTGTCACGCGCCACGAGAACCAGATCATTTCCTTCAGCTGCAAGGGCCCACGCAAATTCGCGTCCCAGACCCGAGCTCGCTCCTGTGATAAGTGCTCTTCCCATAACGACAAGCGTACCTCGTTATGCGCATACAGTGTAATGATGTGAACCGGATGGAGCAGCAAGACGGTCACGGCGATGCTTCGTGGTGTGTTTTTGCAAACTTCCGGATATATATCCACAGAATTGCGATATACCACCAGTTGTTACCCACATGCGTGCCTCTTGCAAGGCTTATCGACAGGACCAAAGAAAATCTAGCTAACAATACGAAAAATCTTTGTAATGGCGGTATGTATTTAGATTCGCAATTTCTTGGAGTTTTTAATCGTTCTGCCCTCGCACAGATAGGAATAATCAATGACCGACAGCTTAAGAAGTCAATCAGCGCTGGAGAACTCAACAGAATTGCCCGTAACTGGTTTGCGTTGAAGAATGCCAACCCACGAGTAGTTGCCGCGATTCATATTGGAGCAAGGGTGGGCTGTCTTACTGGTTGTAGCCTCTTCGGAATCTGGGTTCCTAGAAACACCGGAATACATTATGTTTTGCCTGTATCTCGGTCCAGACCAGCTGTAACGTATCGGGATAACGCTTGCTTACATAGAGTGCGCCGTCTAATACAAGATCCAATTTATTCTCTTGACGAATGCATTAAACAAGTATTGCAATTTCACGATCGTGAAACCGGTTTTATTATCCTAGAATCTGCTATCAATCAAGGTCTGATCTCGCTTGAGAACTCCCGTAGATACCTCGAAAGTCAAACCCAGAAGAAAGCGGCATTGAGCAAGTATCTATGTGCCACTTCCGAATCAGGAAGCGAGTCAAGAGTGCGACTCTTTTTCCTCCTAAAACGTACACATGTCCAATCACAAGTCCAGATAGATGGAATTGGGCGAGTGGATATTCTGGTTGGCAGGTCACTCATCATTGAATGCGATAGCGCAGCTTATCACAGCGAATATAAACGGTACATCTACGATCGTCAACGTGATCTTGCCGCGCTTTCTCTTGGATATAAAGTTATACGACTAAGCTACGAACAAATCTGGAGTTCTTGGGAGCACACGCAGGGTATCCTATCTAAGGCTTTGCAGGCACGAATCCATCGAAAATTCACTTATATCAGACGTGCATGACCTTCGGCGCTATAGCAAATGGTGCACCGGTTAGTAGTGGAAAAGGTTCTTAGGGATAAGTTTGGTGGTGTGTTTTTGCAAACTTCTGAACATATATCCAGATGTATACGAATCCTCACCAATTTTCATGTGTGTTCCTGCCCGCGGCGCAACAAACGTCGTTCTCCCGCTAGAATCGGTATATGAAACTTGCTACGTGGAATATCAATTCAGCCCGAGCACGAGCGGATCGTGTCCTTGATGTGCTTCAGCGCCACGACCTTGACGTTCTCGCCCTCCAAGAGATTAAATGCAAACCGGAGCAGTTTCCCCGCGAACAGATCGAAGCAGCCGGATATAAGGTCATAGCCCACGGATTCAACCAATGGAATGGAGTGGCATTGATTTCGCGGCTCAATATGGCCGATGTGCGCACAAGTTTCCCTGGGCAGCCAGGCTTCATCAAAGGAAGCCCCACCAGCGACTCCCTTTTCCTTAGATCCCCAGACCCCGAAGCGCGCGCACTCGGTGCGCTCATCAACGGGGTTGAGATTTGGAGCCTCTATATCCCCAACGGTCGCGCAGTCGGCGACCCGCACTATCATTACAAGTTGGAGTTTTTAGACCAGCTCAACAGTTACGCACAGTCAACGTTAAATACTAACCCCGAGGCGAAGATCGCCTTCGTCGGGGACTGGAACGTTATCCCTTATGACGACGACGTCTGGGATCCTTCCGCAATGGAGGACGGACTCTATCTCAGCGAACCGGAGCGTGAAGCGTTTTTCGCCTTAGAACAAACTGGGATGTGCGAAGTTACCCGAAACCTGGTTACAAATTACACCTACTGGGACTACCAGCAACTTCGCTTCCCTAAAAACCAAGGAATGCGCATTGACTATATCTATGCCTCACCTGCACTCGCCTCTTTGACAAAAACAGCGCAGATTGATCGCGACGAACGTAAAGGTAAAGGGGCTTCGGATCACGTACCAGTAATTGCGACCTTTACCACCGAACACTCAAGCGCAGAAGATATATAATTCCTGCATGCAACCATTCGTCGCCATTGATTTTGAGACCGCCAATTCTAACCGGGCTTCTGCTTGTTCCGTTGGCTTAGTTCGTTTTGACGACGACGGCGTTGCATCCGATTCGCTTTATACCTTGATTCGTCCTCACAGTTCTATGAGTGATTTCCACTGGGGAAATGTGCGCATTCATGGGATTCATGCCCAAGACGTAGCCCATTCACAAGAATGGGCTAGCCTTTATCCTTCGATACAAAACTTCATCGGGGATCTGCCATTAGTTGCCCATAATATGGCGTTCGACGGTTATGTGTTGAGCGATCTCAACCGGCTCTATGGTTTGGCCCCGCTGGAAAACCCTCGCGCTTGTACTCTACGGCTTTCGCGAGCGTTGCTCAAACACGAGCTACCGAAGAAGAATCTGGACGCCGTGTTCCAGCATTATTTCCCCGACGAGCAGTTCCTTCACCATCGCGCGATTGACGATGCCTACGCCGCGGGCAAGATTTTCGCCCAATTCCAGCATGAATACGGCTACGATCATCTGTGTAGCATTTGCCCGCCTATAGTGGGGTATTCCGATGCCGCGCGCCAGCGTAGCAGGTCACGCACGTTAGGCACGTCGGGAACTCGGCAGCAGGGCGCGGGCGGAGCTTCGATGACTCCCGCGCAGCTCGAGGCGTTCAAGCACGCTTGTATTGGTAGCGGTATTCTTGCAGGTGAACGCGTATGCGTGACGGGCACAGTTCCTGGATTTTCGCGCGCCGAGTTCAAGGCTATCGTTCAAGCAGCAGGTGCGAGCGTGGCTGGTTCGGTCGGGCCTTCGACGACGATCGTGGTGGTAGGTGGAGACGACGCCGTTCCTTTGCGCGAGCGCCCAAATCCGTCTAGCAAACTACGCGAGGCGTTGCGCTTCGAGAGTCTAGGAATCCCCATCAAGATTTTGACGGCAAAGGAATTCTTCGGGTTGTTTGGGTGAGTAGAAAGTAGGGTCGGACCTTGTAGTTATAACCCTGCAATCACCCTACAACCCACGCATCTCATCCGTTAGCCCAGGCCAATACCTAATGTGCTCCTTGCCAAAATTCTGTGCGCCTAAAAATAATCCTGCTTTGTTAACCTGAGGATCCACCCAAATAAAAGATCCTGATTGTCCAAAATGGCCGAATGTTGCTGGGGAGAAATCTCCGCCCAGCCAGTGCGGAGATTTCTCCCCGCGTAGTTCGAATCCTAAACCCCAGCAGTTATCACTTTGCCGACCATAGCCGGGCACGATACCTGCAATACCGCCGAATTGCACCCGCACAGCTTCCTCAAACAGCTCACGCGAAATCAGCTGCGGGTTCATCAACTCCAGCAAAAAGCGAGCCAAGGAATCAGCACTCGCCCGTCCCGAATAAGCAATGCTCCCCTCAATCTCCGCTGTGTCCATCTCCAGCGGTAGCAACACTGATTCGCGAATCCACTGCTGAATAGGCATTCTAACTAACGGCTCCATCGCCTGTGCCAATACGTCAAAACCATAATTTGAATAAATCCTGCGCTGGCCCGGTTGTGCTATCGGCTTCCCTGCCTCGGCAGGCAAACCGGAAGCATGCGCCAACAGATGCCGCACTGTGCTACCCGCTGGCCCGGCGTCGGCATCCAAATCCACCAAACCACGCTCCACCGCAACCAAAACGGCATAGGCGGCAATCGGCTTCGTTACCGATGCCAACGGAAAAACTTCATCAGGATCGCCAACCAACAACGTACACTCAGTCTCGGACACTCCAATACCGCCACCAGCATCGTCAGCCGCTCCCCAAGCATTCTCACCCGAAAATGCCATATACACGTGGTCAAAGGAAAAGCCGTCAGAGTTTAAGACTGAATTACGCATACCTATAGCCTACGCTTCTTTAAACTCCCGTCTCACTTTGAACCAGCGCAATTGCAGTAGCTTCATCAGTCACGAAAGTGTTGACATACCCACCTTTTAACGCCGCACGCAAAGCCGAAATCTTCTCATTTCCCCATGCAACAGCCACCACTTGCGGGATGGTGCGCAATTTCTCCACATCCATTGCGATAATTCTTTTACATAGAGGTGTCTCAATATGGTTACCGGCACTGTCTAAGTGGTGAGCACAAATATGTCCCACCGCTCCTTGCTGGGCAATTCTCCGATCTATATCGGCTGGATACCAACCTTGAAAAATCTGCCCAGGCACATTTGCTACCAGCGCCCCCACGCCAACCAGAGCTAAATCGGCTCGTGCAGCGAGCTCTAGAACTGCCGCAACTTGGCCATCTTTTCGTAAATATTTTGCCGTTGCCGGCGAATCCAATACTAACGGGGCAGGCAAAATACGGTAAGTACCACCAAGTTTTGCTGCCATCCTGCGGCAAATCTCAGGCGAATCTTCCAATGGATTCGATCTGCCAAGCGATCCAAGCATTTGCACAACGCAAGAATTACTGCGGTGTTGCTGCGGCAAAGCATCGACGGTCGCTGAAATAGAACTTCCATTCGATACCGCGATCAAACCATCTCGAGGCGTTTGGGATGCCACAAATTCCGCAGCTAGTTGAGGAGGCCCTATCGGACCACTGTGCTGCGAAACCAAAGTTTTCTCTACCTGGAACATCGCACAGATCTGCTCTTCCAGACGTTCTAAGCGCTCGAGCGGATGAGAAATTTTAATAGTCACTAATCCTAAATCTTTGGCTTCTTGCAACATCCGAGACACTGTAGGGCGCGAATACCCAATCCTGCGCGAAATCTCCGCTTGAGATTGGCCATCGTCGTAATATGCACGAGCTACATCTATAAGAAGATGTAAACGCTTTCGATCACTTTCGCCATTGCACATATGTTCATTCTTTCATATTTTCAAAATAATGGAATAGCTATTGATTGCGAATTTCCATTCTTTCTTCGAAGTCCCTTTTTCCACAAGTGAACATATGTTCAAAATTTTCCTTGGCAAGCCCCCTTCTACGTGTGATTCTGATCCTGAGCGCACCTATTAGCGCGGAACAAATTGGCGATTGCGTCCATGAAACCCACGAACTCATAGTTCTCAGCTTCAACACGATCGCCACCTCAAATCAAAGGAGATCACAATGAGTTTCGCACGCACAATCCTTGGAGACGTCAATCCAGCCGAACTTGGCGTCGTCAACGCACACGACCACCTCATCCGTACCGGTGCAGGTGAAGTTTTCATCGATTCCGACCATCTTCTCGCAGACGTCGATAAGGCAGTTTACGAAGCTCGCCTTTTCGTTGACGCCTCAAAGAACTGGGCAAACACCGGCACAGTGGTAGACATGTGCCCAGCCAACTCCGGTCGAGATATGGATAAGCTTGTAGAAGTCAACAAGCGAGTCAAAGATCTCCATATCATCGCCACCACCGGCTTCCACCGTGAGAAGGTCTACCTCGAAACCCGCTCCCACTGGGTAACGCGCTACAGCGTTGATCAAATCACCGAGCTCCTCATCGCAGATATCAACGAAGGCATTGATCACCATGATTACTCCGGCCCAATCGTCGATCGCACCGACGTTAAAGCAGGTTGCATTAAAGTTGCTACCTCGTACGGCATGATTACCGATTTCGAGCGCAAATGTATGCAAGCCTGTGCAAATGCCTCCATTGAAACAGGTGCTCCTATCAATACCCACACCACTTTTGGCACCTGCGGTCTCGAACAAGCTCAAGAACTTATTAAAATGGGTGTTCCCGCCGATCAAATCGCTATCGGACACATCCAGCGCAACGCCGATGTTTACTACCTCCAGCAGATCCTGGACACCGGCGCATACCTCGAGATTGACGGCACGAATCGCATCAAGTACCAGCCGGATTCTAACCGCATCATGGAACTTCGCGAACTTGGCGAAAAAGGCTATGGCAAACGCATCCTACTCGGCACTGATTCCGGCAAGGCTTCCTACCAGAAAGCCTATGGTTCGGTAACCGGAGTCGATTACAACCCAGCCGTGGACGGTCCACGTATGATCGCTGAAGGCTTCGAACCCGAATATGTACGCGACCTGCTCATTAACAACGCCCGCACCTTCTTCACGATGCGCAAGGAAGCCTGACATGACTCCCCGCCTGCAAATCGCCCTCGATACCCGCACGTTGGAGGACGCGCTCAGTGCATTGAGTCGCGGTGGAAGCGACGCAGAGGTGATCGAATGTGGCACAATCTTGATTCTCAACGAAGGCTTGCGCGCAGTACGTGCTATTCGCGCAGCGTATCCCGATAAAACGATCCTCGCCGACGTGCGCATTGCAGAAGCCGGTTCCATCATCGCCCGCGATTGTTTCGCAGCCGGTGCGAACTGGGTATCCTGCGTAGCAGGCGCGTCATTAACCACCATCCGCCAGGTGGTGGAAGTGGCACGGGAGTGCGACGCCGAAGTACAAGTCGAGCTCAGCGCTGAACACTTCTCTCTTGACCGAGCGAAAGAATGGCGAGCTATCGGCGTCGAACACGTGATTGTAAAACGCTCACGCGATCTCGAAGCCGCAGGAACACTCACGTGGGGCGAAAAGGAGTTTGAGCAGATTGACGCTCTGCACGAACTCGGCTTCACCGTGTCCGTGACGGGCGGCATTAAAGTCGATGAGCTCGATACTTTTGCAGGTAAACCGGTAGGTGTGGTGATCGCTGGTCGCACCATCGTAGGCGCTGAGGACCCACGTAGCGCTACCGCCCAGATGCACGAAGCGATGCGCAGGATATGGCCATGAGATCCACGGTTACCCTAGGTATTTATGAGAAGGCGTTGAGGAGTCCCGACGACGATTGGGCGCGTTTTTTCGCCGACGTTACCGAAGCTAGATTTAGTTTCTGCGACCTCTCAGTGGATGAAACGCACCAGCGCGCCGCCCGCCTCGACTGGACCGAACAAACCTGCCGGAAAGTGCGCAATGCCGCAGCCAATCAAGGTACACAGATTGGCGGGATCTGCCTGTCTCTGCATCGTAAAGTGATGCCAGGCTCCGCCGATCCCAGAATCCGAAATCAGGCACTCGATGTCTATCGAAAAGGGATTGATTTATGCCATAACCTCGGAGTAAGCGTATGCCAAGTTGCTGGTTATTTTGCCTACTACGAAGCCCCTGATCCCGATGCCAGACGCCGCTACCTCGACTGCCTCGAAGCCGCTCTGCCTTATGCTGCGCAAGCAGGCGTCATGCTGGGTATCGAGAATGTGGACGGCCACGATATTTCCTCGATCCCAGACGCGGTTGAAGTGGTAGAACACTTTAATAACCCTTGGTTACAGACCTATCCAGACATCGGCAATATTGCTGAACACGGAGGCGACGAAACCACGGAGTTGCGCGCCGGCGTCGGGAAAATGCTCGCAATCCACGTTAAAGACACTCGCCCTGGCGAACCTCGCCGCGTTCCATTCGGCACCGGAAACGTCAAATGGAACGACGCGTTTACCGAGCTAGCTCGCCAAAAGTGGAGCGGCAGGATCATGCTTGAAATGTGGAACGACGATTCGCCAGACTCGGTGACTATCTGCGCCAATGCTCGGCAAACCGTGAGCGAATGGCTAAACAATGCCGGAATATCAGTGATTCAAGCACAACGTACCGATACATGCGCATAAATACGCGCATCCAAATTACAGAAAATCAGCATTTCGTTTATACACGAAAAACGAAGGAGTTAAAGAATGCTGAATGAACTCAAAAATAGAGTGTGCGAAGGGAACCTTGAACTTCAACGGCACGGACTCGTAGCCTGGACCGGTGGGAATCTTTCAGCACTAGACTCAGATACTGGATACATCGTGATTAAACCCTCTGGCGTGCGCTATGAGGAAATGACACCCGAAAAAATGGTGGTTGTTGATGCCAATGGAAAGGTTGTGGAGGGAGACTTGGGACCGTCGTCGGACACCGCTTCCCACCTCGCTCTATACGCAGCCCGTCCGGAATTACGTTCAATTATTCATACCCACTCTCGCTACGCGACAGCCTTCGCGGCGGTCGGCAAGAATATTCCCTGCTGCCTTACTGCCATAGCAGATGAATTTGGCGGACCCATCCCTTGTGCGCGTTATGCACCTATTGGAGGGGTTGATATCGCAAACGCTATATTAGAATGTGGTGGGCATTCACCTGCAGTACTACTCAAACAACACGGAGTATTTACCATGGGCACATCCATCCCTAAGGCGCTACAAGCTGCTGTTATGGTCGAAGATGTAGCAAAAACCGTAGCAGTAGCTATGAGTCTAGGGAATATCGAAGAACTCTCCCAAGCAGAGATCGAATCAAACTTCGATCGCTACTCCAACCGATATGGAACCATCAACGCATCTTTAGGAGTGAGTAAGTGATGTTTGACTTGACTACAATTGGTGAAGGCCAGATCCGACTCACGGTCCCGCGTGGAGAACGATTAGTAAACGCAGTGAGCTTGCGCATGTCTGCTGCCTGTTCAGAAGCGAATGTGGCCGGTCTACTTTCGCAACTTGGGCGTTCAACATCGTGGTGCTCCAAGATGCCACGTGGCGAACTTGCCACGCGCGTGTTGCAAGAGTTCCGTTCAGTTGGCGTAGATATGTCTAATATGGTCCGAGTTGACGACGGTCGCGTTGCCCTTTATTTCATGGAACCAGGCGACTACCCAATGCCATCGAAGGTTATTTACGATCGCCTCCATACTCCATTCCGTGACATTGAGATTGACGATGTCAATTGGGAATCGATGCTCGACACAAGGCTCGTTTTCGTCACAGGTATCACCGCAGCACTTTCGCCAAATACTGCGAAGATAGTCCGTCACTTCTGCGAACAGGCTCACGAGCGTGGAATTGATATTGCACTTGATGTTAATTACAGATCCTTATTATGGGATGCCGACCAAGCTCGAAGTGTACTCGAACCCATTGCTCGCATGTCCACCTTGGTATTTGCCTCTCGTAAAGATGCTCAAACAGTATTTGGAATGCCCGACTTGAGTGGCGTGGAAGTCTGTAAGAAGACCCGTGAATTCCTTGGAGTTTCAACCGTCGTTTCCACTGATTCCACCCATGGCGTATATCTTTCCGACGAACACGGCGAGGAGCAGTTCAACGTTGACGTTGTGCCTGTTATTGATCGCCCAGGCGCCGGAGACTCGTTTGTAGCAGGAACTATACATGGATTCTTGCAAGGCGACGTTCGCGCGGGTGTGGGTTATGGGCAACGAGTTTCAACGTTCGCACTTACTCACCACGGCGACCTTACCCACATTTCGGCGATGGAACTAGACCTTCCGAAAACAACCGACATTATTCGGTAATCGCTGCTGATATTTTCTCTTGTACCTCTAGGGTTGACGGTACAGCTATACATAAATTGAGGAACACTATGTCAAAAACTGCAATGGAGCAGATTGATTCCCTGCCATTAACTCGAAATCAAAAATCACTCATTGGGCTCACAATTGTGGGCAATATTTCCGAATTCTTCGACCTTTTTCTTATAGGATTCGTTATTCATCTGTTAATGAAGACGCCCGGATGGGAACTCACTGGATTTGAAGCCGGAATCATCGGTGCAGCATCAGGCATTGGAACTGTGCTTGGTGCCGTACTTTGGGGACGCCTTGCGGATAGCATCGGCAGGAAAAAGGCGTTTATTTGGTGTATCGCCGTACTAGTCTTTTTCACCGCGGTTACACTCACCATTCAGCCAGGTCAGTGGCAGCTTCTTAGTTTATACCGAGTTGGTGTTTGTATCGGTGTAGGCGGATTAAATATCACCTCAATCCCGTTTGTGCAGGAATTCGTTCCTGCACAACAACGCGGTCTGCTATCTGGATTGACATCGGTATTTATTCCATTAGGTATTTTCCTTGGATCACTTGCAACAAAAGTACTCGGTGAACCATTTGGCTGGAAGGGACTCATTGCCCTTGGCTGTATTCCTGTTGTGCTTATCGCTTGGGCAGCAATCGTACCTGAATCTCCACGATTCTTAATTTCTCATGGCCAAATTGATGAGGCGCGTAAGGCATACGCATGGGCAATGCGCATACCAGAAGGGAATGTGGGAGAACTTCCTGTTATTCCTTCCGAAAATAGTTCTGAGAAAGTGGCTAAAGTTTCGTACGGACACGTACTTCACAAATACCCAAAGCAACTTGTTATTATTTCACTCGGCTCATTTTGCTTCATCTTAGGGGCCTTTACAGTACAGTCATGGGGGCAAAGCATCCTTGGGGAGAGCTTCAAATTTGACGTTTCCACTGTTGCCTACATGTTTATGGGTGTCTCATTAGCCGATTTGCTTGGCCGGCTCGGTTCAGCATGGATTTCAGATCGGATTGGACGGCGTCGCACAATGTTTATCTGGGGTCTGTTCGGCGCAGTAGGGTGCGTTATTGCAGCAATCTCAGCAAAGGTTGCTTCTGGAACATTTAGTGGCACTGGAGCAGAATCTTCGAGCACGGTTCATACTGCAGGAATCGTCTTCTTTATTGGTATCGTCGTTGCAATGGCTTTTGGCGACGGCGCTTTCGGGATTCTCAACGCTTTTGGTGCCGAGCAATTTCCGAATGATGTTCGCTCCACGGGTGTTGGTTTAGGATACGGAATTGGGGCAATAGCAAAGGTTGTTGGTCCATACTTCGTAGGCGCATTGATTGGTGGGGGTAAGCCAACTCCTGACGTGGTGTTCTTACCGTTTATCGTGTTCGCTGTTCTCCTTGTTGCCGGTGGTTTCATCTACCTCCAAGCTGATGAAACTGCAGGAAAGCAACTAGAACAAATCAAGTAATTTCCAGTTCCCAGCCAATAGCAATTTATTAGGTCGGCTTGGGTGCTACATTGCCGCAATGTAACACCTAAGCCAACTCGTTTTTCTACTACACTACCGCCTCGCAAAATGCACAACGGTATTCATTGGTTTTATCGCTGACCCGCTGAATTAGCGGCTCTACTACGCCACGTTCCACATTTGTAATACATCGAGCATTAGAACAATGGTCACCATTACGCATATAGTGGCCATTTGCTAATGGGCCGATGTCCGTCATTCCCCAATTCTCATTGAGAAGTGCATTAATTAGTGCCATACGGATGAATTTTCCATTCAAAGCCTGTTCAAAGTAACAGGCACGTGGATCCTCATCCACATCCACTGCAATCTCATTAACCCGTGGCAGTGGATGCAAAATGCACATATCAGACTTTGCTGTTTTTAATTTCTCACGCCGAAGAATATAGCTATCCTTCAGCCGAAGATACTCAGCCGGGTCATCAAAACGCTCCTGCTGAATCCGTGTCATGTATAAAACATCGAGTTCAGGCATAGCGTCTTCCAAAGATTGCGTTTCTACCACCTCAACACCACATTTAGCCAGCTCATTAGCACCAATATAATCAGGTATCCGCAGTTCCGTTGGCGAAATGAACACCATCTTCACTCCCTCATATCTTGCCAATGCTCGAACTAAAGAATGTACAGTCCGCCCATATTTGAGATCACCGCAAAACCCAACCGTTAGCCCATCAAAACCACCCTTTTTCCGATAAATGGTTAGCAGGTCGGTGAGCGTCTGAGTAGGATGGTTGTGTCCGCCGTCGCCCGCATTAATAACCGGTACAGTTGCATTTAATGAGGCCAGCAGTGGCGCTCCTTCAAGCGGATGCCTCATCGCAATCACATCTGCATAGCAGGAAATTATCCGTGCAGTATCTGCAACGCTTTCCCCTTTTACCACTGAAGAACTAGAGGCTTCTGAAAAACCCAGTACGTTTCCGCCCAATCCATACATTGCGGCTTCGAAACTTAATCGGGTTCGAGTAGATGGCTCATAGAACAAAGTTGCCAGTTTCTTTCCTCTGCAAGCGTGAGCATATTTACTAGGATTATTCGCTATATCTACGCCCGTCAAAATAAGGTTGTCTATCTCATCAGTTCTATAATCAAGGATATCGATCAAACTTCGCGTACGGGCTCCACAAGCATTTTCCTTGTCCTGTATTTGTGCTTCATCCACATACATTTTCTTTGCACTCCATCCATGATTCATTACTTGGGTCGTCCCTAAATTCCAAGAGTTTTGCCACGTCAGTAGGTTTAATGAAGCCAACATCTGCTGCAACCTGCACAATGTCATCGAAAAGAACTAAGGATCGTGCAACCAGCTCTGCTTCTTCAAACCTCCGTTGTGCTTCTTTCATTCCATAAGAGAAGATACTGGCCACCCCAATAACATCAGCACCCACATCTTTCAGGGTGTTTACTGCATCAAGTACCGAGCCCGCCGTCGAAATTAGATCTTCAACTACTACAATTTTGGCTTCAGCTTCCAGCTTTCCCTCGATCTGGTTTTTTCTACCGTGGTCCTTATTGCTAGACCGCACATACCCCATCGGTATTCCCAACCGATCTGCGATAAGCGCTGCGTGTGCGATTCCTGCTGTAGCCGTCCCCATGATTACCTCTGCTTCAGGGAAAGCCCTTTCAACCAATAACGTAAGTGCATCCTCAACCAGATCACGTAATTTAGGAGAGCTAAGAATCAGCCGATTATCACAATAGACTGGACTCTTAATGCCACTCGCCCATATGAAAGGATCATCGGGCCGAAAAAATACGGCTCCAATATCAAGCAGCCCTCGGGCAATCTGAGAAGTTTGGTCATCCATTAGTGTTGTCCTATCTGTTGCTGTTGACTTATTAAACGGATGGAAAGCCTTTAATCGTTACCTAAAAATTCCTCTATGCAATATTCATATGCAGCCACTGGATCGCTAGCTGCTGTGATTGGGCGTCCCACCACGATGTAGTCTGAACCAGCTTCACAAGCAGCCCGTGGCGTCATCACTCGGCGTTGATCGCCAGCCTCGCCGTGGGCAAGTCGGATACCAGGAGTAACGGTCAAGAACTCCGCTCCACAGGATTTGTGCACTTCTCTAGCTTCTAGCGGAGAACAAACAACACCGTCAAGGCCCGCATTTTGAGCATTCTTCGCATAGGAAGAAACCACGTTCGCAAGCGGTTCCTTAATCAAAAGGTCACGTTCCATTGTTTCTTGATCGGTACTGGTCAACTGGGTTATTGCAATCAGAACTGGACGTGAGTCATTAGTACTAGAGCAGCCCTCCAGCGCGGCTCGCATCATCGGACCAGAACCCATCGCATGAACGTTACACATATCAACATTTAGGTCTGATAACACACGCATCGTTCGTTCAACCGTATTCGGGATGTCGTGGAGTTTGAGGTCTAGGAAAACTTGGTGACCACGCCTTTTAAGGGCACGTACGATCTGTGGCCCCTCAGAGTAAAAAAGCTCCATTCCGATTTTCACATAGGGTTTATAGCCACTTGAACCGAAAAGATCTAAAAATTCAAAAACTCTTTCTTTTGACGGAAAGTCGCAGGCGACAATAACGTCCTTTGCCATAATGGTGTCCTATCTCTGTTTATCTCTATCTATCTGTTCTTTGTTTCAGTTCGCTTAATCTGCGTATCCCGTATCGATCCATCGCTTTGGGCAAATCTGCGATCAGTCGTGGGCACACAAAGGGGTCGATCAGGTTTGCGGTTCCTACCTGAACTGCAGTTGCGCCAGCCATCATCATTTCCAATACTTGGTCAACGGTATGGATTCCTCCAATGCCGATAACTGGCACGTCTATCTCCTTTGTAATTTGGTAAACCATCCGTAGCGCTATCGCGAAGATCCCTGGTCCCGAATACCCTCCAATATGATTGGCAATCACCGGCTTACGAGTTTTCATATCAATACGCATTCCCACCAGGGTGTTAATCACGCTTAACCCATCCGCGCCAGCGTCAACACAAGCCCGCGCGATTTCGACGACGTCGGTCACGTTGGGTGAGAGTTTCACGATCACCGGTTTGCAGGTCACTTCGCGTACAGCATGTGTCACTTCCGCGGCAGCCTGCGGGACGCTACCGAAATTCATGCCGTCTGCGTGGACGTTCGGGCAACTGATATTAACCTCGAACCATCCGATATTTGGTTCCTCATTGAGTGCACTTACCACGTAACAGTATTCATTGAGCGAAAACCCGCTCACATTTGCCATCACGGGTTTGGCAAAGTACTCGCGCAACCGCGGAAGTTCTTCCTTCTTCACCCACTCCACCCCAGGATTTTGCAGACCCACAGCATTAATCATCCCCGTTTCACATTCAGCTATTCGAGGGGTTGGATTTCCTAACCTGGCTTCTTGAGTGGTTCCTTTGAAGGAGAAGGTACCTAGCATATTAAGGTCATAGAGCTGGGCAAAATCGTGTCCGAATCCGAAAGTGCCCGACGCCGGGATAATTGGGTTATCAAGTTCTATCCCGCATAAATCTACTTTGAGCCGATCATCGGTCGGTATAGTTGCGGTACCTACACCCCGTACACCTGCGTTCTTCACTTGGGTCACCACACCAGCTCCTCTTTTCCTATCACGGGACCTTCCACGCAAATCCGTTTATATCCACCATCCGCAGTTGGCTTCACGCATCCCATACAGGCCCCAAAGCCACACCCCATACGCTCTTCAAAACTGAACTCACCGGGCAGATCGCTTGCCTTAGCAATTGCGGCCAGCATCGGATTCGGACCGCATGCATAGATGTACGTACCTTCAAATTCTGGCAACGGCGTCGTCACCAATCCCCGCACCCCAGACGAACCGTCAGCGGTTGTAACAACCACCTCACAGCCAAGCTCGCGGAATTCATCTTCGTAGAAAATTTCATCGGCACTGTTGAATCCCATAATTACGGTGGGGTCGTTTCCTGCTTCAATTAAGGTGCGCGCGAGCAAAAATAATGGCGGGGCTCCAACGCCACCGCCAATTAATAAAGGATGCTTCCCCGAACGTTTCGGATTGAATCCCGTCCCCAGTCCGATCAAGCAATCTATTTTTTCACCAACTCCGATTCGAGCCAAAGCTCGAGTTCCATCGCCCACTATTTTATAAATCAGAGTGACGACGCCGGTACCACGATCATCTTCAACGCTTAGGTCACAAATCGAGAGCGGACGTCTAGTCATAAATCCAGGAATCTTGAGATTGAGGAATTGACCAGGTCGCTGAATAGTACAAACGTCTCCGCGAAGGCAGATCTCAAAGGTATTTGCCGCAATAAGGCGGTTACTAACAACTGTTAATTCGTCTTGTTTCATCAGTGCGTTCTTTCGCTCTTGCACGTCCGCGCTTTGGTCTCTTGAAGTGCCTTCTCATCAAGGTAGACCGTTTTTCCATTGTGTACCGTCAGTAGGCAGCGTCCACTCAGAATGCGTCCGGCGAACGGAGTTGCTCGCCCTTTTGATAAGAATTCTGAAGGGCGAACCGGAGCAGTATCCTCCAGATTCCAGATCGAAAAATCATTTCCCAGAGCGATACCAAAACGTTCTCGCGGCCGGTAAACAAACAGTTCCATCACACGTTCGAGGCTGATAATTCCGGTTTGAACTAGATAGGTATAGATCGCAGGGAATGAGGTTTCCAAACCCACAATCCCAAATGCGGATCCAGCAAGACCGCGTGATTTCTCTGATTCGCTGTGTGGGGCGTGATCGGTTGCGATCATATCGACGGTTCCGTCGGCAACTGCCTCAATCATTGCCAAACGATCTGCCTGGGCACGCAAGGGCGGATTCATTTTGAACCTACCGTCTTCTTCCAACATGGCGTCGTCGAAAACCAAATAGTGTGGTGCTGTTTCGCAGCTAACATCGATCCCATCGATTTTCGCTACTCTTATCAGCTCAATACTCTCTCGGCAAGACACATGACAGATGTGGAGAGCTACGCCTGTGTCCTTAGCCAGCTCAAGATCTCGCTCAAGTTCACGCCATTCACTTTCAGCGGGAATCCCACGATGTCCATGCTCACGAGCATATTCACCATCGTTGATGTATCCATCGTCTTTGAGTTTTTCGTCCTCGCAGTGAACCGCAATAATTTTCCCAACTTCTTTGGCGAGCACCATTGCTTCACGCATAAGCTCGCGTGATTGGACGCCCATACCGTCGTCGGAAAATGCGATTACCCTTGATGCCATTCCCTTCAGGTCCGCGAGCTGTTCGCCCTTTTCCGCCTCGGTGATTGAGCCATAGGGGAAGACGGCGATAGAAGAGTCGCGATCAATCACTGCCTGGGCAAGACCGATATTTTCTACCGAATCAGGAACCGGATCAAGGTTAGGCATTGTTGCCACCGCCGTGAAACCACCGCGTGTTGCAGCTTGGCACCCTGAAGAAATGGTCTCTTTATAAGAAAACCCCGGCTCTCGAAAGTGAACATGCACATCGCAGAAGCCGGGGAAAATGGAAAACCCATCGGAATTTAATAATTCCAAAAGCGGATTTTCATCGAAAACAGTGGGTGGATTAGGTATTGCTCCACAGAGTTCTGTGGTTTTTGGCGCATCAAAAACAAGCATTGCTGTTTGCTGACCTCTCACGGTTTAATCGCAACGAGCCACTCTGATAGTGACCTTCGCCGAATGATTCTGAATTAGAATAAGCGCCTCGAGATCCAAAGTCAACGTTTCGCCCAAAATTTGGAACAAGAATACGTCACATCCCGGACGCCGATTTTATGTCAAAATGCGAATATTGGGATTTGCCACTTTTCGGGTACAGTGGGAATTATGGAGGACAAGACGCAGAAGTCCGAACTTAATTCCGTTTTCAGTGCGGCTCCCGATCCGCTACTTGACCTACGTGCCGACGACGTAGATGTGAATATCTACGAACCTGGCTCACTATTTTCGCGGCAAAATTCACCAGATGCTAGCGTTTCAGCCAAAGAAAAATTCACCCAGACGAATCCTGATTTCGATTCGGCTTGGAAAGCACATCCTTCTCAATTTGGCAGGAAACAACCAACCACTCCGCTTGCCCAAACCTCCCCACACTCCGAGCCACGCTCCACAGCCTTCAGCCTCCCGGCAAAGCGGTCTGGAAAATCACGTGGTACTGCGATAGCACTCGGTCTATTCTTCGGTTTCCAAGGCGCACATAATTTTTATTGGGGCGAGCCACGTCGAGGCATCATTGATCTTGTACTTTGGATACTTTGCCTCTTTGCTTTTACTTTTTCTGCAAATATCTTCCTCATGCTTCCAGCCGTCGCCTACGTATGTGTTGAACTGGTTTTTCTTGGTATGGGTCGGGGAATTTACCACCAGGAAGTTTAGCTATTTTCCTCTCTGAGCTAATGCAAATTTGTTAAGACAATTGATAAATTCACACCATCGTGGAAAGATCGAAATGTTAGGACATTTATGTCCATACGAAGCTCGGCTGTTTTAGCAGCGAAACAAGGAGAATATATGAGCAAGATTCGCGTAGGCATTGTTGGCGTTGGAAACTGCGCTAGCTCCCTAGTGCAAGGCGTCCACTTTTACCGCGACGCAAACCCATCCGACACCATCCCCGGATTGATGCACGTTAATTTCGGTGGTTACCACGTTAAGGACGTGGAATTCGTAGTAGCATTCGACGTTGATGCTGACAAAGTAGGAAAAGACCTTTCCGAAGCAATTTGGTCTGGCCAGAACAATACGTTCAAATTCACCGACGTCCCAGAAATTGGGGTTAAGGTTAGCCGTGGCAAGACCCTCGACGGTCTGGGCGAATACTACCGCGCAACCATTGATGAATCCGATGCTCCCGAAGTAGACGTTGTTCAGACTCTCAAAGATGCACAGGTTGACGTGCTGGTTTCCTATCTCCCAGTTGGATCTGAGGAAGCCGATAAGTTTTATGCTCAGTGCGCTATCGACGCCGGTGTAGCATTCGTTAACTGCCTCCCGGTTTTTATTGCCTCAAACCCGCAATGGGCGGCAAAGTTCGAAGCCGCTGGTGTGCCGATCGTTGGCGACGACATCAAGTCTCAGTACGGTGCAACAATTTCGCATCGCGACATCATCCGCCTCATGGAAGAACGCGGAGTTCGCATTGATCGCACTTACCAGCTCAACGTTGGTGGAAACATGGACTTCAAGAATATGCTTCAGCGTAACCGCCTCGAGTCCAAGAAGATTTCGAAGACTCAGGCCGTCACCTCGAACATGACTGGTCCAGTCAACGATCACGACATTCACGTTGGACCTTCGGATTACGTTCCGTGGCTCGATGACCGCAAGTTTGCATTCGTTCGAATTGAAGGAACAACCTTCGGCGAAGTTCCAATTCAGATGGAATACAAGCTCGAAGTTTGGGACTCACCAAACTCCGCAGGAATCGTCATTGACGCAATCCGCGCCGCAAAAATCGCCCTTGATCGCGGGGTCGGCGGACCAATTCTTTCCGCAGCCTCTTACCTCATGAAGTCGCCACCAGAGCAGCGTCGCGATAACATCGCCCGCGAATCAGTTGAGGCGTTTATTCGTGGAGAAGTAGAGCGCTAAAGCTAAAATTCGTTAGGCGAAACAAATCCAGGCGGTTGTGGGAAAATTCCCCGCGAAAGCGGGCACCCCACAACCGCCTGTCAATTACTCCCAGCCGACCGGCATTTCACCGATATATCCTTCGGGGATGTAAACGCATGAGGGATCTGCCGCCAGCGGATCTCGCGTAAGTGCGTAAGCTGTGGACCTTGACCCACCACAGAAGTGGTTGTATTCGCACACTCCACATTTTCCACCGAAATGGGATGGCGTACGCAACTCACGCATCACGGGAGAGTCAGAATATAGCTCGGCAAGTGGCTTTTCTTTAACGGACCCAACATGAATCGGTAGGAATCCAGACGGATAAACATCACCAACATGGTCGATAAAAACGAATCCCGAACCTGAATTAACTGCTAGTGGTGTGCGCGGAATACGAGTCTTTTCTGGCGTTACCCCGAGTAAACGTGCCGTCTCCGCTGTTAGCCAGTAGTACAGTTCTCCATGCTCGACTTCTTGGCCGGTTTCCACAGCTTTCGCACGTTGAAATGCGATGCGTCGATACTGCGGCGCTTCCGTCGTCTTAATCGCAATTCGATCAGAAACATCATGCAACCACTGAAGCGTATCCTCACGCTCCTGCGGCGAAAGCATATTTAGGTTCGCTCCACGGCCTGTTGGCACCAGCATAAAGACGTACCACATAAATGCTTCGAGCTCGATTGCTTTAGCAAGCATTGCGGGTGCTTCCCTGATATTTCCGCGTGTAAGCGTCGAGTTAATCTGGAGACGAAATCCTACTTCATTGATGATTTTCGTGGCTTCCACAGTTTTGTCGAAAGTGCCCTTGATGCCACGGAAAGCGTCGTGCGTTTCTGCCGTAGCACCGTCCATTGACACCGACATCGCTTTCCCGCCAGCCTCCCGCAAGGCCACTAAACGCTCCTTTGTAAACAAAGGAGTTACCGACGGCGAAATCGAGACCGAAAGTCCAAGGTCCGTTCCGTATTTCACAAGCTCAACTAAATCTTCACGTTCGAAACAGTCCCCTCCAGTGAAGACGACGAGGGGGTAAGGTCGCGAATAACCAGCGAGCTGACGCAGTAAGTCTTTACCTTCTTCAGTGCTGAGTTGCCCCGGAGCGGCCTTCCGCTGAGCTTCAGCACGGCAATGCGCACACACCAAACCACAAGCGCGAGTCACTTCCCAAATCGCGATAAATGGTTTTTCATTCAGGTCGTGGCGAATTTCGCGCACAACCGGGTGATGACGATGCTCCATATAGCTCAGCTCCTTAAAAGTCTCTCCCATCATAAACTCTGACGGGAGAGACTCCTAGGACTTTAGCGACACCTAATTTTCAAGCTCCTTTAACCGATAGCTTCAACCGCGAATGACCTTGACTTTCCCGATTCTTACCTAACGAAACAGCCTCAAAATCACTCGTATCAAAATCAGCGGCATCAACGATCACTTCATCCCCGTCTTCTACGGTCCCGGCAAGTAACATTTTTGCCAGCTGATCCCCAATCTCACGCTGAATAAGGCGACGTAAAGGACGCGCACCGAACGCGGCATCGTAACCATCGACCGTGAGCACATCTTTTGCAGCAGGTAAAACGTCAAGGGTGATTCTACGAGCCACAAGCCGGTTCGCGAGTTGCGCAACTTGAAGATCAACAATCGATCCTAGCTGCTCAATCGTCAGCGGATCAAACATAATGACGTCGTCAAGTCGGTTGAGGAACTCTGGCTTGAAATGACCACGAACCGCAGTCATCACCGCAGCGTTCTTATCCTCATCCGCAAGCTGCGGATCACTAAGGAACTGCGAACCGATATTCGAGGTCAAAATAAGAATCGTATTACGGAAATCAACCGTGCGTCCCTGTCCGTCCGTAAGACGTCCGTCGTCGAGAACCTGAAGCAGGATATCGAATACTTCCGGATGCGCCTTTTCAACCTCGTCTAAGAGCACGACGCCATAGGGACGACGCCGAACGGCTTCGGTTAGTTGCCCGCCCTCTTCGTATCCCACGTATCCTGGAGGAGCACCGACTAGTCGCGCCACCGAATGTTTCTCACCATATTCGGACATATCGATTCGAACCATGGCACGCTCGTCGTCGAAAAGGAAATCGGCCAGAGACTTCGCCAGTTCGGTCTTTCCAACTCCGGTTGGTCCCAAGAACAGGAAGGATCCGGTTGGCCGGTTAGGATCAGAAACACCTGCTCGCGAGCGCCGAACCGCATCAGAAACCGACTTCACCGCTTGGGTTTGGCCAATAATGCGCTTACCTAGATAACTCTCCATCTCGAGGAGCTTCTCGGTTTCTCCCTGCATAAGTCGACCCACTGGGATTCCCGTCCATGCGGCAATAACTTCAGCAATGCCTTCAGCATCGACTCGTTCTGCAATCATTGGGGCAACATCCGTTACCTGTGACTCTTCGGATTCACCATCAGCAATTTGACGCTCCACATTCGGGATGTCTCCGTTTTGAATCCGCCCTGCGTCCTCGTATCTACCTTCTCGAATAGCTTTCTCGAGTTCGGTACGAAGTTCATCAAGCTTAACGCGCAGGTCGCCAACCTTGTTCCGGCCCGCTTTCTCCGCTTGCCAACGCGCATTCAAGCCTGCCAACTCTTCGGACTTATCTGCGAGTTCCGCTTCGAGACGTTCGAGGCGATCGGCGGCACCGGCGTCATCATCCGTTTCGGTATCTTCAAGATAGGCTTTTTCCATCTTAAGTCGATCCACCTGGCGTTGAAGCACGTCAATTTCTTCTGGCGATGAATCGAGTTCCATCCGCAGCCTCGAAGCAGCCTCATCAACAAGATCAATTGCCTTGTCCGGAAGCTGACGCCCCGAAATATAGCGATCAGACAGCGTCGCCGCGGCAACTAGCGCTCCGTCCGAAATCGTCACCTTATGGTGAGCTTCGTATTTCGGTGCGATTCCACGCAAAATAGCAATAGTATCCTCCACCGAGGGCTCACCAACAAACACCTGTTGGAAACGGCGTTCAAGTGCCGGATCTTTCTCTATATGTTCGCGATACTCATCAAGAGTAGTTGCACCAACCAAGCGGAGCTCGCCGCGAGCAAGCATTGGTTTGAGCATATTGCCCGCATCCATTGCCCCGTCTGCTCCACCACCAGCACCGACGACGGTGTGGAGTTCGTCGATAAAGGTGACGACTTCGCCGTCGGAATCCTTGATCTCTTGAAGAACGGCTTTTAGGCGCTCTTCAAACTCACCGCGGTACTTTGCGCCCGCAACCATTCCCGCAATATCCAAGGAAATAAGGCGCTTTCCACGAAGAGATTCTGGAACATCACCATCAACAATGCGCTGAGCAAGCCCTTCAACTACCGCAGTTTTTCCAACTCCAGGCTCACCGATCAACACCGGGTTATTTTTGGTACGACGCGAAAGCACTTGGACCACGCGTCGGATCTCCGAATCTCGGCCGATTACGGGGTCTAGCTTACCTTCACGCGCGGCTTGAGTAAGGTCTGTTCCGTATTTCTCAAGCGCTTTAAAGGTACCTTCAGGATCTGCCGAAGTTACTTTCGCAGAGCCGCGCACAGATGGCAAAGCCGCAAAAAGCTGATCGCGTGTTACCCCAGCGGCACGTAAAATATCGCCAGCCGCACTTTGTGAATTAGCAATCGTCAAAAGGAGATGTTCGGTCGAGATAAAAGAATCGCCAAGCGCGGTTGCCTCTTTACCGGCATCGGTAAGCACAGCAGATAAAGATCTAGAAGCTTGAGGCTGCGCCACATTGGAACCAGAAGCTCCTGGCAGCGTTGCGAGGTGTGCTCGGGTACGTTCGGCAATCGCGCCACGATCGGCACCGACCGCGTCAAGCAAAGCAACCGCTACCCCACCCGATTGCTCGAGTAAAGAAGCAAGCAGATGTACCGGCTCCAACTGAGGATTTCCAGCAGCGGAGGCACTCTGGATCGCTTGCGCGAGCGCCTCCTGAGATTTAGTTGTGAGTTTGTCCATGACATTCCTCCGTTGTAGGTAATATTACGTACATTTTTCGAATCAGTTTCGCTCGTTTTCAAACATTTACTGGTTGATTCCGAAGCAGCCACCATTCAATTGATTGGGACGTAATAAGATTTAACATTCACTATCTGTAACGCAACTATAGTTGAGTCTATTCCACTCAACTTTAATATTTCTATGAGCTCCATAACAGGAAGATCACCCCACCCTCAACACGCGCTAGATTGGACATATGCCAGAAGGTCACTCTATCCACCGTCTATCCAACGCCATTACCGAACTATTTGGCGGAAAAGTCATCAAAGCGTCCTCGCCTCAAGGCAGATTCACCCCCGGGGCCGAGTTAATCAACGATTCTCTTATCCTCGGGGCACAAGCTTGGGGAAAACACCTCTTCATCCCATTCATTCCAGCAAGCGGTTCTGCAACAATCACAGATTCTTGGACGGAAATACCACTTCACAACAACCCAATCTTAGAAAACGATGCGGTTCACTGGATTCATATTCACCTAGGGCTCTATGGTTCATGGACGTTCCAAGGCATCCCTGGTTTTTCGGATTTCCATGCGATCGGTGCTCCACGTCTTGCCACTACAACTAAGCAGCGACGAATCGGCGAAGGCGACGACTTGGTTTCACCATTAATCAACAACAATCCGGTGACACCACTCGAGGAGTACAATTGGATCGCGCCTCCCCCACGCGAAACGGTTCGCCTCAGACTTGCTCTCCCCTACGGAGTCGCCGATCTAACCGGACCCAATCAGTGCGAGATTTTAGAAGGGTACGAGGTCCAAGCACAGTTGACCCGACTAGGTCCCGATCCGCTTCGCAATGAGCCCGGTATGCGCGAGGACTTCATCACGCGCGTCCGCAAGCGCAAGATCCCGATCGGCGGCTTAGTCATGGATCAAAAGACTATTGCAGGACCAGGCAATATTTATCGTGCGGAGTGCCTCTTCCGGATCGGCATCCATCCGTACCGCACAGGAGCTCAAGTTTCAGAGCGGCGGATAGGTTATCTTTGGGACGACCTAGTTTCCACGATGAACGACGGAGTTCGCACCGGTAAGATTTGGACCGTACCCGATGCACTTGCGCCAGTTAATCCTATTGAGGGAGACCCCGAAGCCTCACGTTTTGCCGTCTATCACCGCACTGGACGGCCATGTTTGCGGTGCGGTTCGGTAGTTAAGGAAGCCGAAATGCAAGGTCGACGGCTCTTTTGGTGTAGCGGGTGCCAACGATAGGAAGGGAGACAGGAAAAGATGGCACGTAAAAAGAAATCCACCCATTTGGGCACACCTGCGCTCCGTGCGCTCAATGACGCAGGCGTTGAATATGAACTATTTGAGTATGAACATTCGCCGGTAATGGATCACGGCTATGCACTCGACACTTCAGCAGTGCTGGGAATCGAGCCACAATATATCTTCAAAACTCTTCTCACTGAGTGCGACGGCGAATCAGTAGTTGCGGTGGTTCCAGCGTCGTCCCAGCTCAACTTAAAAGCCTTAGCGAAAGCAGCTGACGCGAAGGCGGCATCGATGATGGATCCTTCAAAAGCCGAAAAAATTACGGGATACGTGACGGGTGGAATTTCACCACTCGGGCAACGTTCCACCTTGCGCACATTTATCGACGAATCAGCATTGGAACTCGATATGATTTTGGTTTCAGGCGGAAAACGAAACCTTTCAGTACGGCTAGGTGCACAAGATCTTGCAGAAGCAATCAACGCCCAATTTGCAATTATTCAAACTGGTCAGAATCGAAAATCCACGGCTCTAAATTGAGCTTATTTGGGTTGAACACACCTAGAAATTCCGACGCCGAACGTACCGGTTCCATTCCGAGGGATAAAGCCATCATTTCCACCACGTCCGCCGTGCTCACTCCTAACTCACGAAGCCGAGGCAGAGTAACGGCACCGTCTCGTTTAGCGAGCCGAACGCCGTCGGGATTAAGAACAAGTGGCACGTGGGCATATTCAGGTGCGTCAAAACCGAGCACACGCTGCAAATAAATCTGGCGCGGCGTGGACGCGAGGAGATCATTTCCACGCACGATTTGCGTCACTGAAGGGATACGACGGCGATTGGTAGAGTCATTGAGTTGCGCAATAAATTGCGTGGGATCTGAGTTGTACCCTAAGAGGTCATCGACTACCGCAACGAAATTATAAGAATAGACTCCGTCTCCACGGCGAAGGACGATATCGTCCACTGCGCCGGTATGGTTGCCAAAATTTTTGTCCGTGAATTCGATAAGGGTTAGGTCGGATTTGAGACGGATTGCTGGAACACGCCCCTGCAACCTTTGGCAACGTTCGTCTCTTTCGGCTTCGTTGATGTTTCTACATGTTCCCGGATAGAATCCAGGCTCAGTGTGAGGAGCGCTTGCAGCTTGAGCTAAGTCCTTTCGCGAGCAATAGCATTCGAAGGTTTGCCCAACGTTCTGGAGAGCTTCAACGATCGTCGCGTAAGTTTCAAGGCGCTGGGACTGCCGAATGACTTCACCGTCCCAATCTATCCCAAGCTCTTCAAGGTCGCGAAGCTGAGCAGTTTCAAATTCCGGCCGAGACCTCCCATCGAGATCTTCGATTCGCAGTTGGAATCCGCGACCACTAGAGCGCGCAAACGCCCACGCCAGTAAAGCTGTTCGGAGATTCCCGATATGAAGAATGCCCGATGGAGATGGTGCATACCTACCAAAACCTAGGGACAAAACTGGCTCCGATGACGCATCCATCAGCGAATATACCCCGTGAGCTCGGCACAACTTGGGTTCGAGGTGATTTTCCCAGTTTTCTGAAAACCGTGAGCGTTGAGAATCTGGAGCACTACAGGAGAAGTTTGTGCAGGTAGCTCAACGGTGGCTGGCATATCTCCCAGCGACATCTCCAAGAGCCGCATAGCTGCAACGATGACGTCACTCGAATCTAAGTCTCTATCTATCAATAACCAATCTAAGCCAACGAGCCGTGGTTGATTTGGACCTAATGCACGAGCAGCTACAAATCCCACAACCAAAGCGTCTTCAACTACCACGCCTGACCTTCCATGAGAGTTGGAGCTTTTGCATTCAGGATCACTGTTGAGATCGTGGCCTTGACCGTCAAGCAAGGCAACCCAATAAGCAGAAGAATCTGGGAATGCTAAGGCGGAACCCAATTCATTTTCGTCAAATTTCACTCCGAAAGAATGGGCAAGTATAGCGATTGCTTCCGCATCAGATGGCTGCGCTGGGCGTATCTTGATCGTTTTGGTCATAGTGCAATTATGCCTGTTTCGCAAGCATTATTCTCATTAAGATCTTGCCTTAAAAACATCCCTTTTCGTTATTATTTCGATAGCTTGAAAGGGATCCAGAAAAACTTTGAAACGTTGCCCATCTCGATCAAAAAGATCAGTAACGTTGACTAGTAAGGAGAAGAAATGACGATCCGTCCAGAACATTCCACCGCTAAATCCGAACAATCTGGCACTCAAATGTATAACGGAGCCCCCGCAGAGTCTGATCGAAATTCGCTTTCCTTGGGAGACCTTGGCCCGCTGCTTCTACACGACGTTCATTTAGTAGATAACCTCGCACACTTCAATCGCGAATCTGTACCAGAACGTCGCCCTCATGCCAAAGGATCAGGAGCATTCGGCATCTTTCGTGTAACAAATGACGTATCCGCATACACGAAAGCCGATCTTTTCCAACCGGGCCAAGAGACTAAAATGCTTGCTCGTTTCTCAACCGTGGCAGGAGAACTCGGATCCCCAGACACCTGGCGCGACGTGCGTGGATTTGCTTTACGTTTCTACACCAACGACGGAAACTTCGACATCGTCGGAAACAATACCCCAATTTTCTTTGTCCGCGATCCGATGAAATTCCCTCACTTCATCCATTCACAGAAGCGCACCGCGGATTCATGACTACGATCGGAAGATATGCAGTGGGATTTCTGGACGAATAATCCAGAATCCGCCCACCAAGTCACCTAGCTCATGGGTCCACGCGGTCTGCCTCGCTCTTGGCGTCATATGAACGGATACGGTTCACACACCTATATGTGGATTAACGACGCCGGTGTGAAGTTCTGGGTGAAGTACCACTTCCACACCCAGCAAGGCGTGGAAAATCTAACGAATAAAGAAGCTCAAGAACTTGCTGGTTCGGATGCTGATTTTCACCGCTGTGATCTTTTCGAAGCGATCAAGCGGGGCGATTTCCCACGATGGAAGTTCTCCGTGCAGATTATGCCATACGAAGAAGCTAAGACGTACCACGTTAACCCCTTTGATCTTACGAAGACGTGGTCTCATCGCGACTACCCGCTGATCCAGGTCGGCGAATTTGAACTCAACGAAAATCCGGAAAACTATCACGCTCAGATCGAACAGGCAGCTTTCGCACCGTCGAACTATGTTCCTGGAACCGGTTTCTCCCCAGATAAGATGTTGCTCGGCGCCGACGTATGCACCGAACTCCTACGGCAAGCCTTATTCGGATTTCGAAGGTACGGTTGAAGATTCTTGGGAAGCTGACGGCGAAATGATTCGCGCCGCGTACACGCTTCGAGTGGACGACGACGATTTCACACAGCCGGGGATCTTGATCAGGAGTGTCTACACTCCGGAGCAAGTTGATGCCTTGGTAGGTACAGTTACGGGGATGCTTGTAAAGTGCTCAGCACAGGTTCGCGAGCGCGCTTATGTGTATTGGAAGAACATCGATGCTCCGACTGGTCAGAGAATCGAAGACGCCGTACATGCACAGCTTTCTAAACGGTGACGTACCTTTTACATAGATAGTACCGTTGCGTTATATCTTTGCGTGAGTATCTTAAGTGGTGTGGGGAGAGAAGTATATCGGCTTCTCTCCCCACACCACTTAACCCAGCAGAAAAAGGATTACTTCTTTCGCCTTGCTAGCCCAACGCCATTTACTAAGCCAGCTCCGAGCAACAGCGTAGCGATGCCACCGAGTACAATCAACAAAGTTTGCGAACCGGTGTTGGCAAGGTTTGTGCCTTGCGTAGAGGCAACACTACCTTTTCCAACATTTCCTCCAGCTACTCCAACTCCTGAAACATCAGTTCCTGGGGTTGTAGTCGATTCACTATTGATTGCCAACTCAGCCTCAACCAATACCTGCATTGCAGCTACAGACTGATCTGCTTCCGAGTAAGCAACTACGTAGTGCAAGCCAGGCTCGGAACCTTGTGGAATTGCGAAGTCATAGGCAAGTTCGCCATTCGCCGTCGTTACTGTTTCACCAAGTAGCTTAGCATCGGTGTAGAAGTAGAGCTTCGCCTTAGTATTTGGTGTAAACCCGCAGAATCGAACAGCAACTTTGCTGTTTTTCTTTACTTTCTTCATTCCAAACTTATGGTTCGGATGGTTCTTGCTCCAAGCTTCAATCGCCCTGGTGTTTGCGAATACCTTATCAACTCGATCAATCTTCTGAACACACTGATCGGCGTCGTTGCCACCAGGGACTCCCCCCGGTCTCCCAAGCTTCAAAGCGAACTTGATCGGATCATGATCGGAGGAACGGTAAGGGGTTGTATCGTAAAGATCATTTACCTTCACGTTCATGTTGTAGTTCGAGTATTCGAAAGCCACCGGCTCCATAGCATTAACATTCCAAACATCGGCACCAACCAGCATCTTTTCAGCCTGAGCATTGGCAAATCCGTGATCGAGCGAACCGATAATTCCACTGAACTGGTAGGAGTGGTTCTTCACCTTATACTTCTTTGCGATGCTTATATATCCCTTGTTCTCGATCACGCGAAGCGGATCTTCTTCAGTGTAGGAGTTCATATCGCCCAAGATAAACACAGGCTTGTGAGCAAAATTCTGCTCAACCCATGCGGTCATGGCCTTTGCCTGCTCCACACGAAGCAAGTTGTTATTTCCTTGGCCCTTATCAGAATCGTTTGGAATCTTCGTCGATAGGGATCCTTTCGACTTCAAGTGATTCACAACGGTCACGAAGGATTCGCCGAACGCTTCGCCCTTGGCATTTACACCTTGCCACTCTTGCGCAAGCGGTTCGCGAGCATATCCACTGATGTACTCATTACCAATCAGAATCTTTGACTCACCCAATGGCTTCACATGCTTTGCCTGGTAAATATAGGCAAGGCGAATAACATCTTCCGAATCGGGCACCTTGGCTGGAGAAGGAACAAACGTCCACTTATTAAAACCAGCAGCCTTATTCAAAGCTTGAACCAGATTTGAAAGCGCAGTGTCACGAGGCTTGCTGTATTTCGCCGAGTTCTCGATTTCTTCTAGACCAATGATCGTTGAATCAAGCTTGTTAATAGCCGCGACGATCTTAGTCTGCTGACGCTGCATAGCAGCCGCAGAGTATGCACCTCGCACCGAGCAACGCTTAGTTGTAACTAATTCGCCCTTGCGATCAGGCCATCCCTGGCACCTATCCTCATCTTGCCCCAGAGAAATAAAGTAATTCAGCACGTTAAACGAGGAAATCGTAACATCTCCGCCAAAGTCTCCAGGAGCAACCGGACGTTTGTTATTAGTGATCGAGATCCAGTCCTGGGAGTTGTCTACGTAGGAATCGGGTGTATCAGCCCCTTGAACATTCACGGGCTCAGTCGGCTGGTAATTCCACTGGAATCGGTAATCCAAGATCATCGGCTTCTTAAACGAAACGTGCGCTCCAACTCGAATCGGATCCTTGACATTCAGATACGGAACTGGGATCAAATCATTGGCGATCTTTCCACCGTAGTATTGCCAGCTTGATCCGTCATCGAGAGTAATCTTCCGGCGTGAATTCTGATCGCTTAGGGTCTGATATCCCGTCGGGTTCTCATTCGGGTTAAAAAACTCGGTTGGCTGCATAATCGGTTCAGTACCGATCGCCAATCCAACTTGACCGTATCGGTTAGTGTCATAGTTATTGGTTACCGTGTGAATACCAGTCACGCTAATAAGCATGCCTTCCAAGGATTCCCGCTTAGCCTCTTCAGCAGGTGCAGCGTCAATTGTCACTGGCTTCGGATCGACGATGTCTTTGCTCTTGTTGATTTTCGTCCACGCCGATGCTTTCACCTGGGTAAGCTCTTTGTACTCAGTCGCTTCACCAGTCACTTCGTAGTATTCACCGATCTTTGCAACCTTCGCCATTTCCGGAGAGTAAACGAAGACTCCATCAGAAATACCGTCGTCGTTATTGCCCCCGGTTCCAGGAGTCTGGATATACAAGCCGTTGAAACCACCTGTCGGGTAGACGGCGGTAACTATACCTTTCGTCTTAACAATCTGCCCCATCAGCGGCGTGCTCGGTCCAGAGCCCTGAATTTCAGCAATCGTCACTTCTTTGGCTGGCGCGGACGGATCAGGTGCCGGAGTAGTTCCAGCACTGCCGGCTTCTCCTCCGCTAAATTGCGGAGTCGCGGGCTGTACCACAAAATCGGCCGCGTTATCGTTGGAGTCAACGCCAAGCTTTGCGCGCTGATAAGAATCTCCTCCGCTCGTCTGAGCTGATTGCGGAGTCTTTTCAAAGGTTTTGGTTGATCCCCAACCGAAGATATCGACGACGTCGGTGCTGGAACTTTGGTCACCATCGGGAAGAGTCACCGCGCTCGTTCCCTTCACAAGAGCGAGCGAAGCAGCTGTTGCCGATGCGTTGAATGTGCCTTCAACGTCAAACTTCAAGGGTGACTCGGTGGCAGTAGTGCTCAGTGGCTTGCCACCCACCAAAAAGTAACCGCGCGGAGCGATCGTTCCCTTAAGAGCGAGTTGGCTACTGCTTGTCAACTTGTCTTTAGTGAAATATTGAATCGACATTCCGTCCAGCGAAACTGCCTTATCGCTTGGATTGTAGAGCTCTACAAAATCACGGTATTTACCGTCTACATTCCCACCGCGAACATAGATTTCGTTGATTACAACACTGCCGGTAGCACTTGCGGTATTCTCCGGAGCAGCCCCCGACGGAGTGGCATAAATAGGAAGCACCAGCGCGGTCACCGCAGCTAAAGCTATTGCACGAGGCAATTTTTTACGCATAGTTATCCCCTCAGAAAAATGCGTGGTCTATCCGATTTCTCAGATTTGTGCATCATTGCACCACTTAAGGTTATATACATACAGATGGAAGTTAAAGTGAATCCCAATATTACCTAAAATGAATGTTTGATTAACGTAAAGAAGTGAACATTCAAAGTCCCTACATATGAGACGATTTTAGAACAGTATTTGGACTCTATCCATTTTTAGAAAATCACTCGCAAAAATAGAACCATGACTTCAACTCAGTCGATCTATCCACTTTCCCTTCCGCAACGCGTCCTGCTTCTTGGTAGCGGTGAACTAGGTAAAGAGCTCACAATTTCCCTTCAACGCTTCGGTTGCGAGGTCATTGCGTGCGATACATACGACCGTGCACCCGCCATGAGCGTAGCGTCTTCCTCCGTCGTCATCGACATGACCAACGAAACCTCGGTGAGCGCGGTGATCGCCAAAACGAATCCAGACCTGATTATCCCTGAAGTGGAAAAACTTGCGGTCGAAGCGCTGATTGCCGCAGCACAAAACGGGAAGCGAGTTACGCCGTCAGCAACGATTGTGAAGCTAACTTTCGATCGCCAAGGAATCCGCACACTAGCTGCCGAAAAGGCGAATGTGCCTACCAGCAAATTTGCCTTCGCCGATTCGATTGAAACGTTGAAGGAAGAAGCAGGAAAAATCGGATTCCCATGTTTTGTGAAACCAACGATGTCGTCTTCCGGGCACGGCCAATCTCGCGTAATATCGGCAGACCAATTAGATCAAGCTTGGGAAAATGCCTCGGCAGGAGCAAGAGCGTCTACAGGAAAAGTTATAATCGAAGAAAATATCGATTTCGATTACGAAATAACCCTCCTTACTGTCCGTCATTTGGTTGATGGACAGGTACAAACCAGTTTCTGCGAGCCAATCGGACATCGTCAACAAGATGGCGACTACGTGGAATCGTGGCAGCCACAGGCAATGAGCGTAAACGCTCTGGCTAGGGCAAAGGAAATCGCAAAGTCAGTTACGGATATACTCGCCGAGGAATCAGGAAATGAGAACCACCCTGTGCTCGGACTTTTTGGAGTTGAGCTCTTCGTTAGGGGCGACGAAGTGTTCTTTTCCGAACTATCACCACGCCCACACGATACCGGAATGGTCACCATTGCCTCTCAAGTGCAAAACGAATTCGATCTTCATGCTCGCGCGATTCTGGGTCTGCCACTCAATACCTCGCTCCTCAATCCAGCGGCGTCCGCCCCGCTCAAAGCACCAACCGAAAATGCCAATCCCCGCTATTTTGGCTTAGATGAAGCCCTAGCTGATCCGCAAGTTTCGATTCGTATTTTCGGAAAACCAGAGGCTCACAAAGGGCGACGCATGGCCGTTGCGGTTGCTCGCCATGAAAACGTAGATGAAGCTCGGCGAGTAGCGCAAGCGGCAATTGGAAAATTAACTATTAAATAGCAATTCCCAATCAAGTATTATCACTACATGTATCAATTTTCCCGGATCGTTGTAGTCGGCTCAGGCTATGAAGGCACAGCTCTAGCGAACCACATCCGCGACTGTGGGTTCGAAGTCCTTCTCTCTGGACGCCGCTCTCAAGCTGAGCTTCAACACGATGCCGACTCAATAATCCCTGGATCGTCCGCTATTTCTATGCGCCAGATCGTTAAACTTGATAACACCACTACGCTGGTCATCATCGCAATTCCACTTAGCGGCGTGCCACGTTTGAATCCCTGTGATTTCGCTGGAAAAGTCGTGATTGACGTGATGAACTTCTGGCCAAAACTAGATACGTCTATCACGGAACTTTCACAAGCTCCTCGCGATACCTCCCTGTTCGTACAAAAACACCTTAGCCAGTCGATCGTCGTCAAAACTCTTAACCACCTGTCACATCTGGATATTGGTTTCGACGCGCGCCCACAAACCGAACCTCGCCGCCGCGCGCTTGGCATAGCTAGCGACGAGGAAACGGCCAGAAGCGCCGTTGCCACATTTATTGATAAAGTTGGGTATACACCGGTCGACGTAGGCGAACTTCGCAACGGACGATTTCTTGCACCCGGAACCGAAATTTTCCAAGGCGGATGGAGATCTCCCGAACAAATGATTCGTATCCTCACGAAGCGCTCTGGTTACCCTTCCCGCATGTTTTCAATCGAGGACACTATGAACCACACCTCTGAAACCCACAGCGCTAAGCAAGCGATTGTTCTGATCAACACGAAAAGATCTGCCAACGTACCCTCGATAAATGTTATTGAACAAGACCTCAAAGCACTCGGTACACCAGTTGAGTTAGTTCAGGTTGCAGATGACGCGGAGCTACTTGACGCCATTTCACGAGCTGGAGATTCTGTGATTTTTGTATCGGGATATGAAGCGCTGGCCACACCCGAACTCGCCCGCCGTTTGAAAGCTGAGTCACAACAGGTTATCGCCGTATCCACTGATTCCGATCATTTAGACGACGCCACTGCCACCGCGCTACGAGGAATCATTGCGATCAATTCATCGGCGTCAAAGGAGCTCTCTGCTTTTGCTACATCTTCCGATACGTGGATTGTTGACTTTACATTCAACTCTCCGAGCACGATCATCTTGCCCGGTGGAAAATCTGAAACCGTTGGAACTTTCGAACACGAAACCGTCAATTGCGATGGTGTTAACGAAGCATTTATTGCGGGACTTCTCAATGGTTTGACCGCTGATTGGGAGTTGCCAAAAGCAGTTCGTTTCGGAACCTATGTAGCAAGTGGCGTAGCTGAACAGGAAGGTGCTTCGCTGGCTTAGGTTGCTTCGCTAGCGTCGGGTATTTCGTTAGGATTAAGCGCGCGGCTCGGGTTATCCAAAATATTTTTGAGGGACCCGAATTAAGCGCTTGCTATCCCAGGGTAATTCCCAACCAGCAAGTTTAAGCAAAGCGCTGGTAATTTCTGCCGTCAGCCCCCAGATAAAAGTATCTCCAATCACGAATCCCGGACCGTTTACCCACGATGGTCGTCCTTCGTGTTCATCTTCGATATACCACATACAGCGATTCTCAGGGTTTGCAAGGTCATCAATAGAAATAAGGTGGATCTTCGCAACCTCGTCTGGGTTCGGCACACAGGAACTTATATCTCCGTCCCACCGTGCAAGCACCGGAACTACATGAAACAGGTTGTTTCGCAGTACCGCGTCTGGCAAGCGCCCTTGAATTTGGACTTGAGATGGATGGATTCCAACTTCTTCAAAGCACTCACGAGTAGCTGTTTCTTCCGGTGTTTCTTGTCCGTCCCGCGACCCACCCGGGAATGATATTTGACCTGCTTGAAACCTCATTTGAGCAGCCCGTTCGGTAAACAAAATGCTCGGCTCACTCTCAGCACTGGAGAGCAAGACGAGCACTGCGGCAAGACGCGGAGGAGAATCTGCATTATCGATACTTTTGACCTGTTCCGACTGACTCTCCAAGCGCATTTTTGTTTCACCTAGCCTTATTCATCGGGCAGTAGGACGATATCTCGAGGATTCCAAATCACGACGTCTTGGTTGCTTCGGCTTGTTGCTTGGTGACGCAACGCGCGGCGTAGCAGATCCATTCTTTCGGCCATCGTTACATCGCCGGATGCAGAAGCCGCAAAGACTCGACGATCACGCCTGCTCTGAGCTTCGAGCTCATCTCGCATAAACTCACCGAGTTGACGAACGCGATCGAGTTGTTTCTCGAGCCGAATTCGCTGCTCGTTTAGACGTTCAACTTCGGCCTGCAACTGCAAGATCCTAGATATCCCCGATAAATTAATCCCCTCGTCTTGAGAAAGACGCTGGATTTCAATTAATTTATCGACGTCGTTCAAGGAGTAACGACGCCCGCCTCCGCGAGTGCGACCAGCGACGACCAAGCCCAACCTGTCATACTGACGAACCGTTTGGGGATGCATTCCCGCTA
The DNA here is from genome assembly GCF_900604515.1 of Arcanobacterium ihumii. Lineage (GTDB taxonomy): Bacteria > Actinomycetota > Actinomycetes > Actinomycetales > Actinomycetaceae > Arcanobacterium_A > Arcanobacterium_A ihumii. The sequence continues at coordinate 310,927 of NZ_UWOS01000003.1, forward strand.
ACTCAGCTGCAACCGATACCGTCAAAATCGGTGCACTTCGCGAAATTTTAGCCATCGTTACCTCCTCTCATTTTCTTCTGGGCAAACACTGTTGAGGCCAGCCCAAGTTCTCTTCCTAAAAACGCTTCGTTTTACACTCTAGCCATTTTTTCAAATTCTGCACGTGGATCTGCACCTTCCGATGCCGCTCGGAAAGCTTCAACCGCTGCGCGTGTTTCGTCCGACATCTTCTTCGGCACAACGACCTTGAGTCGGACATAGAGATCACCGGCATCACCCTTAGACGGCTTCATACCACGTCCGCGAACGCGCATGGTTTTGTCGGTTGACGATCCTGCTGGAACCTTGACGTGAACGACATCGCCATAGATCGTTGGCACATCGATAGTCGCACCTAGGGTTGCCTCGTCAAAGGCAACGGGAACGTTCACGTAGACGTCTTTCCCGCGTAACTCATAGACGGGATGCGGCTCAACCAAAACCTTGATAAGGATATCTCCTGGCTCTCCGCCGTTAATTCCAGGCTGACCTTTGCCTTTAATTCGGATCTTCTGACCCTCGGTTACACCTGCTGGAATGCGCGCCGTCACCTTTCCTACTCCAGTAGTCACAGATACGGTCGTGCCCTCAACAGCGTCACGCAGTGGAATCGAAACGGTGGTAGATACGTCTTCTCCACGTTCGCGGCGTCGTGATCCGAAACCACCAAATCCCCCGAAACCTCCATGAGAATCTGCCTTCGGCGCACCGGCTCCAAACATCTGCGAAAGAATATCGTCAAACCCTGGGGCTTGACCGCTAGCGCCGGTGTTAAAGCGGACGTTTCCGCCTCCCCCAAACATAGAAGAAAATACGTCCTCAAAGCCACCAGCTCCACCTGAGCCTGGGGCAAAGCGAGCACCACCGCCAGACATCGTACGAATCGCATCGTACTGTTTACGGTCTTGCTCGTTGGAGAGAACTTGGAAGGCTTCCGAGACCTCTTTGAATTTGTTCTCAGCAGCCTTATCACCCGGATTTTGATCTGGGTGATACTTCCGCGCTAACTTCCGATAAGCCTTTTTAATTTCATCTTGAGAGGCAGCCTTCTCCACCCCCAAGGTGGAATAGAAATCTTTACTCATCCAGTCTTGACTTGCCATCACGCCTCACCTCCTACCGAGACGGCGCATAAATCTTTGCTCTGACCTTTTACTAAAAAGGAACAGAATCTAAAAAATACTTGGTTCACTAGCTGTTTCACTAAACTGCCAGTTCACTCAGGGGAAACCACACCTACCCGAGCCGGACGCAAAATCTTTTCTCCCTGCCGATATCCAGGCTGAATCAAGTGCGCTACATGCTCAGATTCTGCGTCGGCAGAGGTTTGATGCATTAGAGCTTCGTGAATTTCTGGATCGAAATCTTCACCCACTTCACCAAAACGCTTTAACTCAAAGTTGCGCTCCAAGGTAGACTCAAGTTCGGCAACAATCACGCCTGCGGGTCCTTCTAAGTCACCGTGCTGGCGAGCAAGTTCGGCATTATCAAGAACTCCCATAAGCGCTTCGAGAACCTTTCCTACTCCAAGAGCACGCTGGTTAACGGCATCGGCCTTAGCTCGCTTAACGTAACCGTTATACTCCTGTTGCAGGTTATAAAGATCAGCCTTGCGGCGAGCAAGCTCATCCTCCAGCTCCGTAATCTTCAGCAACGCCTGATCAAGTTCAGATAGTTCAAATCCCGCTTCACCTTCACCGTCTTGGGTTTGAGTTTCCTGATCCGCACCTCCTTGAGCATTTACGCCCTGAGAATTAGTGCCAGCCTTCGCATCCGCACCTAGATCCTCTTTCACGGAACCAAGATTTTCTTCTACGTTCTCAACTGGCTCGCGGTGATCCTGCGAATTTTCTTCTGTCATGTCAGCTTCCTTCCGTTTCGCCACATCCGCTTAATCTTTCTTTGTTGTGGCTAGTGGCGCACCACCGTCTGGCCGTGCGCCACTAGCAGAGTCACTCACAAGATTTCTCTTGCGCGCTCACAATCGTCCAAAGATCAAGCTTTTACGCTTGCTTTCAGTGCTTCTTCTCGTCGTCATCTACGATTTCAGCATCAACGACGTCGTCTTCGGAAGCGTTCTTAGCAGCCTTAGCGGCGTCGGTCCATCCTTCGCTACCAGGGGTTGCTCCTGCAGCACCTTCAGCTTGTGCCTGGGCATAGAGAGCTTCACCAATCTTCTGAGCCTTGGTGCTGAGATCTTCTTGAGCCTTCTTGATCGCCTCAAGGTCATCACCTTCAAGAGCCTTGCGAAGGGCGTCGTTTGCTTCCTTAACCTCGGTAGTCACGGCGTCATCGAGCTTATCCCCATTATCGGCAATCAACTTGTCGATCGAGTAGACCTGTTGCTCAGCTCCGTTACGAACCTCTGCTTCTTCCTTGCGCTTTTCGTCTTCAGCTGCGTGCTCTTCGGCTTCCTTGACCATGCGCTCGATGTCTTCCTTCGAAAGTCCCGAACCGCCGGTAATGGTTACCGACTGTTCTTGACCGGTTCCACGGTCCTTAGCAGCCACATGAACAATTCCGTTTGCGTCAATATCGAAGGTAACTTCGATCTGAGGCATACCACGAGGAGCGGGAGCAATGCCAGAAAGTTCAAAGGTTCCAAGGAGTTTATTATCGCGAGCAAAGGAGCGCTCACCTTGGTAGACCTGGATCAAAACGCTTGGCTGGTTATCTTCTGCAGTAGAGAAGACTTCCGAGCGCTTGGTTGGGATAGCGGTGTTTCGCTCGATGAGTTTCGTCATCACGCCACCCTTAGTTTCGATTCCAAGGGAAAGTGGGGTGACGTCAATGAGCAAGACGTCGGTACGATCACCAGAGATAACGCCAGCTTGAAGAGCTGCACCAACAGCCACAACTTCGTCTGGATTCACGCCCTTGTTTGGCTCGCGTCCACCGGTAAGTTCCTTAACAACTTCGGTCACGGCTGGCATACGGGTCGAACCGCCCACAAGCACCACGTGATCGATCTCGGAAAGCTTGATACCGGCGTCGTCAATAACCTTCTGGAAAGGAATCTTGGTGCGCTCAAGCAGATCCTTCGTCATCTCTTCGAACTTGGCTCGAGTAAGCTTCTCGTCCAAATGAATTGGACCGTTTTCAGACATCGAGAGGTACTGAAGGGTGATGTTAGTAGAGGTTGCTGAGGAAAGTTCCTTCTTGGCCTGCTCAGCAGCTTCCTTCAAACGCTGTAGAGCAATCTTATCCTTCGAAAGATCTGCACCGTAGTTATTCTTTACCTGCTCAACGAGCCAGTTAACGATGCGCTGATCCCAGTCATCACCACCAAGTTCGTTATCACCTGAGGTTGCACGAACCTGAATGGTTGAGAAGTCGTCCTCAGCATCCTTGCTGACCTCAAGGAGAGAAACGTCGAAGGTTCCGCCACCAAGGTCAAATACGAGGATCAATTCATCTTCTTTACCCTTTTCAAGGCCGTAGGCCAAAGCTGCAGCGGTAGGCTCGTTAACGATGCGCTGAACGTTCAGGCCAGCGATCTGACCAGCATCCTTCGTTGCCTGACGCTGAGCGTCGTTGAAGTAAGCAGGAACCGTGATAACTGCATCGGTTACTGGCTCACCAAGGTATGCTTCAGCGTCTTTCTTCAGCTTCTGAAGAATGAATGCGGAAATCTGCTGCGCGTTGTAAGACTTCTCGTCGATCTGGACGTTCCAAGAGTTATCGCCCATGTGACGCTTCACAGAGGAAATCGTGCGATCAACGTTGGTTACAGCCTGACGCTTTGCAATTTCACCCACGAGAACTTCACCAGTCTTGGAGAAGCCAACGACGGATGGTGTGGTACGAGCGCCTTCAGCATTCGCAATAACAGTTGGCTCGCCACCTTCAAGGACGGTGACGACGGAGTTGGTAGTTCCAAGGTCGATACCTACCGCACGTGCCATAAGTTGTCTCCTTATTCGGTTCGGGCACTCGTGTTGCTTTGTGCCCGATAGTTTACATTTTGTTCTTGGTCTCAAGTCTTACACTCGACTGAAGTTATGTCCAATCGACTTATCAATTCTTGAGTCTATTACACTCAACTTTGGAAGTCGTATTTTTATTCCCGAAATCCCAAAGATAAAATTCAGAGCAGCGTGGGCAAGCTTCCACCACCCCCACCACCCCGCCGCAAAGGTCCCAATTCAAGGTCAAAATATTGCCATTTCGATTTACGCAAGCTAAGCATAATTAATTCTTGACCTGCGAAAACACTCTATTTTGACGTTATTTCAAGCATTTTGGGACTGTTTTCCTAAACGACAGGTGTCGTTGAGATTAGTCTTTACGGTAAAGAGCAATATGTTCTCTCATATTTCTGCTCCTTGAGTGGAACATTAATTTAGATGGAACACTCAACAGACGCTAGTTAGGAAAAGTAGGTTAACAATGGATCACACCATTTCGAGTACCGAAGAACTTGGTACTCCCGCCGCGCAGCGCGGGCCGTCCCGCCGCACATTCCTAAAGTGGTCAGGTGTAGCAGCTGGCGCTGTTGGACTTGTTGCCACCACCACCAACCTCGGCATGCCCACAAAGGCAACCGCAGCTGAAGTTGAAGGAATGGAAGACGCCGATAAGACCGTTTGGTCCGCATGTACAGTCAACTGTGGCTCCCGTTGCCCACTGCGTCTACAAGTGAAAGACGGCACAGTTGTACGTGTACTCCCAGATAACACCGGAGACGATACCCTCGGAAACCAGCAGGTTCGCGCCTGTGTTCGTGGTCGCTCGATCCGTCACCGTATTTACAACCCTGATCGCTTAAAGAAGCCGATGAAGCGTAAGCCCGGCACCAAGCGCGGCGAGGAAAAGTGGGAAGAGATCTCTTGGGATCAGGCTCTCACCGAGATCGCCGATAAGATGAAGGAAATCAAGTCTAAGTACGGAAATGAAGCCTTCTACATCCAGTATGGAACCGGCGTACTCGGCTCCATCATGGCATGCTCCTGGCCACCAGAGGCATCGCCAACTGCACGTCTTCTTAAGTCTTTCGGTGGATACCTCGATCACTACTCGGATTACTCCACCACAAACATCACCCAAGCTTACCCATACTTCTACGGAAGCTGGGTTGGGTCGAACTCCTTCGACGACGCAAAGAATGCTAAGTTGCAGGTCATGTTCGGTAATAATCCTCTCGAGACTCGCATGTCCGGTGGAGGACACACCTTCGTTACCCAAGAGACTAAGCGCAAGGCTGGCGTTCGTACGATCATCGTCGACCCACGTTACTCGGAAACCTCAGTCGCACTTGGTGACGACTGGATAGCACTACGCCCAGGAACGGACGCCGCACTTATCGCCGGAATGATCCACGTCATGCTCAAGGAAAACCTGCACGACCAAGCCTTCCTCGATAAGTACACCATCGGCTTCGACGAAGCCCATATGCCTGCCGGAGCTCAGCCAAATAGCTCCTACCGTGCATACATTGACGGTACCGGATACGACAAGGTTGAGAAGACCCCTGAGTGGGCAGCCGAAATCACCGGCGTTCCAGCTAACCGCATTCGCCAGCTCGCACGCGAAATCGCAACTGCAAAGCCATGTGCAATCACCCAGGGTTGGGGACCTCAGCGTCACGCCAATGGTGAAAACACCTCGCGCGCCATCTTCCTACTGTCGGCTGTAACCGGAAACATCGGCGTCGTCGGTGGAGGAACCGGAGCTCGTGAGGCTGCCGCCGGATTCGGAATTAAGCGTCCATTCGTTTCTGAAATGAAGAACGATTCAAACAAGATTATTTCCTGTTTCACCTGGCTCGATGCTGTTGACCATGGTCCAGAAATGAATACCTTCAATGCCGGTGTTGGTGTTAAGCCTGAAGACGGTTCACGCTCCCTGAAGGTTCCAGTTGATGCAAATATGCAGCCTGAAAACACCAAGCTCGACGTTCCAATCAAGGCTGTTTTCCAGTATGGTTCAAACTCACTCGTTAACCAGACCGGAGATAACAACACCTCGGTTGACATCTTGCAAGACGAATCCAAAGCAGAGCTCATCGTCACCTGTGACATCATGTACACGGTTTCCGCTCGTTACTCCGATTACCTACTACCAGGCACCTCAACCGCGGAAGAATTCGACTTCCACGGTGGCGAAAATGGCGGACCGATGGCTTACGGCATTGTTTCCGAGCAGGCAATTGACCCAATGTACGAGTGTAAGTCGATGTTCGATATCTGTACCGAACTTGCAGATAAACTCGGTGTAAAGGAAAAGTTCACCGGTGGCAAGACTCGCGAAGAGTGGCTTCGTGCAACGATTGACGCTTCGCGCGCAAAGTCTCCATCTCTTCCAACCTACGATGAGTGGAAGAAGATGGGAATCTACCGTGAGAACAAGGGTTCGGTTATTCCGCTTAAGGATTTCCGTACTGATCCAGCAGCTAACCCGTTGACTACCCCGTCTGGGAAAATCGAAATCTACTCACAACGTCTGGCGAACCTCGCCCAGAAATGGGAGTACGGCGTCTTCCGCCCACGTCTCGAAGGTGACCACCTCGCTCCTATTCCAGAATTCACCGCAACTTGGGAAGGTGCGTTGGAAGCACGCGAAAACAAGAAGTTCCCGTTGCAGGTAATCGGCCACCACTTCAAAGGACGTACACATTCATCCTATGGAAACGTTGACTGGCTAAAGGAAGCTCACATCCAGACGGCATGGATTAATCCAATTGACGCCCAGGAGCGTGGAATCAAGAACGACGACGTCGTATTCGTTTACAACGAGCGTGGCACCGTTCAGCTCCAAGCTAAGGTCACTGAGCGCATCGCACCGGGAGTTATGTCGATTCCACAGGGCGCTTGGTACAAACCACTTCCAAGCGCAGAGTTCGACCTTCCAAAGGATGCTAATCCAAAGAAGCCTGTCGATATTTCTGGCTCGGTAAACACACTGACGTCGCTTCACCCAACTCCGTTGGCACGCGGTCTCGTCAGCCATACAGTATTGGCAAACGTCGCAAAGGCAGGGAAGTAAACAATGGTTGAGAAAGCAACTGTTGCTGGCGCAGACTACGGATTCTTCTTCGATCAGGAGATTTGTACCGGATGTAAGGCATGCCAGATTGCATGTAAAGATAAGCACGATTTGCCTGTTGGTGTGAACTGGCGTCGAGTCGTTGAATACACCGGTGGAACGTGGTCTGAAAATGACGATACTTTCTCACCGAGCGTGTTCACCTACTATACGTCGGTTTCGTGTAATCACTGTGAAAACCCGGTGTGTATGCAGGTATGCCCAACCACAGCAATGACCCAACGCGAAGACGGAACCGTCTATGTTGACCAAGACAAATGCGTGGGCTGCCGCTACTGCGAATGGGCCTGCCCCTACTCAGCACCACAATTCAACGCAGAAACCGGACACATGTCCAAATGCGACCTATGCTACGACTACCGCTCAACCGGACAAAACCCCGCATGCGTTGAGGCATGCCCTTCACGCGCTCTAGATTGGGGCCCAATCAAGGATCTTCGCGAGAAATACGGCGATACCGATGCCGTAGCTCCACTTCCAGATCCTTCCATTACTCATCCGCATTTGGTCATCAAGCCACATCGTGACGCTCAGTCTTGGGACTCAGCCACTGGCTCGATTGTTAACCCGAAGGAGATCTGAGAATGAATGTACATGAGTTACCAATGATCCTCTTCACGGTGATCGCTCAAATGTGTGTAGGAGCATTCATCATCCTAGGCATCATGCAACTACGCCTTGCTTCTAAACACAACACCACTACCGTAGAACGCCTAACACTACCCGTGTTATACGTACTAGGACCGATCATGATCGCTGGTCTAGCAGTATCCATGCTCCACATGAACGACCCCTTCCACGTCCTAAACGTCCTACGCCACTTCAACTCCTCATGGCTCACCCGCGAAATCCTCTTCGGTACCGGCTTCGCCGGCCTAGGCTTCGTTTTCGCTATCACACAATGGTTTAACCTCGGTAGCCAAAAACTCCGCACCATCATCGCCATCCTCGCAGCACTGGTAGGCACCGGCCTAATCATCTGCATGGGCATGATCTACATGAGCCTAAAAGCTGTACCAGCATGGAACACCCCCATCGTGATGATCCACTTCTTCGCTACCGCTATCATCCTCGGAGCCCTAGCAGTAGCAGCCGCCCTCATGGCAACAGCCCTGATCCGCCTACACAAAAACAAGAACACTGCCCCCGTAGCCGTACCAGAAAAACCAGTAGCCACTGACGGTAAAGACACGTTGGGATGGAAGCGTAACGCAACCGCGATCAACGCCCCAACCACACAAACCGAATGGACCATCACAGCGAACGTGGTACGTGCTTTAGCTGTTACTGCCGCTATCACAGGAATGCTGATCGTCATCACCTACGCGATCCATATTTCCAACCTAGCTAACGGTAACGCTACCGCCCAAGCATCAGCAGCCGTGTTCAGTGGAGGATTCTTCATCACCCGACTCGCCCTGTTAGGTATCGCATCCGTAGTCCTAGCCATCGCAACCTACAAAATCGCTGGCCAAACACTACACACCAACCCCGCCCCACTCGCCTGGATCGTGATCGCAACCTTCGCCATCACCCTCACCACCGAACTCATGGGACGATCCCTCCACTACGACTCCATGATGAGAATCGGAATCTAACAACAACTGGTACTCCCAGAACAAAGCAAAGGTGCCTGGCATTCAATAAATGCCAGGCACCTTTTATTAGAATAATCAGCCACGACCAGTTGCAGGCGCTGGAGGCGCTGCAAGCTCAGCCTTAACCATCGAAATAATTTCGTTGTAGTAGGTGAAGTTAGCGTGATCGGTGTTTAAATTCGGATAAACGTTTTGAACTTGGATGTTACGAACATTTGCTTCGTTGATAAATGAATTTGTAAACGGTGTAACCGTCTGATCTGTGCTCGAAGCGATAACGGTATATGCAACACCTGCCTGCGCCACCGGACCATGCTCGTAGTATAGGTCTTGGATAAATGAACCTGAAGAAATCTGTTGAGGCAGTCCCTGAGCGTTCCAGTCACGCAAAATTCCATTAGTCATTGCGTCCGCTTGCTCACGGGTTGTGTTCTGAAACGACCTATTCATCGTCGTCCCATGGTTACTCGGAGCTAAACCAATGAGATGTGAGACTTTAGCTGCTCCACCAAGTCGGTTAAGATAGTAAACAGGTAGTGCTCCGCCACCTTGAGAATGCCCAATAAGAGTCACTTTGCTCTTGCCTGTAGCCGCAAGAACTCGGTCAACAAAAACGCCAAGAACAAACGCCGAATCGCGAATATCGCCAGAGAATTGCTTGGAATTGTATACAACGCCTGCTACCTTAGCCGGATTATGGTTAAAACCAAAAACACAATATCCATCTTTTACGAGCTCAGGACCCATCTTTGCCCAGTCATCATAAAAATTTGATGACGTTCCTGCAATAAGAACGATCGGATTCTTGTCTGACTTACAACTCCAGTTGTTCGTCCCTACCGGAGTGTAGCGATAGTTAGACGCAACCATATTCGCTTCAGTATGCGAATTCTTGATTGGTTTTTCGCCACCGGTTGGTGCCCCAAGATCAGTATAGTCAGAAACGACTCCTGGAAGATCATTATTGGTAATTGCTTGCGCAGGCGTCATTACTCCGATCGCAAGCGCACATACAGCCGCTGATGATGCGACTAGCGCACTTAATTTTTTCATTTGTTCCTCTTTACTGTAGTGAGATGCCACTCTAGATCATGGCCCAGTATCTAGAACTATATGGCTTATATAACAGAACTATCAAGGACTCAAATAAAAATAATGGGTTAACGTTTCGTGCTTTCAAGAAACCGTAAAGAACGTCCCAAGAAAGTTTTTCCATCAGAATCAAAGCGGGCAAGCTGCCATGGAGGAGCCAACGAAAGATAGGTGTTCACAACCATGATTGGATCCTCTGCGCAATCGTGACGGCACCACGCACCCACTACCGCTAGGAAATTATGCACCTGCTGTGTTACTGCCATTTCCTTCCACAGCGGGGTGATGTCATTAGCAACGTGCTGTTCGAAAAGCTGGACGTAGTCTTCATAGAACCCAGACAGATAGCTGATTACGTAACCAAGTATTCCCGATGCCGCTCCTTGCGAAAACATCGGAACATAGATTTCTTTGTTTTCTTTGAGCGCGATAAGAATATCCGCGTATACATCGCGCCAATGTACCAAGTAATCCGACGTCGGTTCGGCCATGATCGCACTCATCTTATTAAGGTGAGGTTCGAGCTCTTCGATGATTATTTCAGAAATAAATTGGGCCGGGCTGGAACCGTGCTTATAGAACGTAGTGCGCGAAATTCCCGCTTCGCGGGTTAATTCCGCAACTGTAATCTCCTCCACCGGTTTCTCCAAAGCCAGTTTGAAGACGGCGAGACGCAGGTTCTCGCGCACGCGCAAAAAACGCGGATCCGTGTTATGAAGCATCACTCCCCATTTCTTCCTATTTAAGGATACCGAGGTTCTCCTCCAACCTAGAAGAAAGCTCATAAACTTCTTAAAAATCCACACTTAAGTCCTATTTGGGATGTCGTTTAATACTTTCGTATTTTTCGCGAGTTTTCAACGAATCAGAATTGCCGGCGCCGTCCGAAATAATTACGCAACCAAAGTCGCACAAATTCTTGACCTGCAGAAACATTCTAAAATTGCGTATTTTTGGACAATACTAGCAAATCAACTAAACGACACGTGTCGCCATAATTAGTATTGATAAAGAAGGGCTTGACCTGCGCAATCCTCATGGACGTGGATTTGTGTGACGCTGTTTGACTACATCATATGAAGTGTCAATCAGCGCCTAGGTCTTCAGCGTAAAAATACATTGGAGGTATTAATGGAAACGACGATTAACAACGTCTCCCAACACACGGCCGCCACCAGTTCTGCACAACCTGAGGGGATACCGTCGGGCCCGACGCGTCGCACCTTTCTGAAATGGTCAGGCGTTGCAGCAGGTGCAGCCGGCTTAGTAGCGACCACTACGAATCTTGGCACGCCAAAGCCCGCGCAGGCAGCAACCGTTGGAATGAAAGGCGTGGACAAGACTGTATGGTCCGCTTGCGTCGTCAACTGTGGTTCACGCTGCCCACTGCGTCTGCAGGTGAAAGACGGCACGGTTGTGCGTGTACTGCCAGATAACACTGGCGATAACACCCTCATGAATCGCAATATTCTTGCGTGCCCGCGTGGTCGTAATATGCGCGAACGTATCTATAACCCTGACCGCATCAAGACTCCAATGCTTCGTGTCGGTGATAAACGCTCAGATTCGAAATTTAAGTCGATCAGCTGGGACGAAGCCCTAGACCTAATCGCCGAAAAGCTTCAATACACAATTAAGAAGTACGGCAACCAGGCAATCTACAAGAATTACGGTTCAGGCGTTTGGAATGCCCACCTCGCCTACTCTGGCGGCTGGCATCGCCTCTTCAACCTCCTTGGTGGCCACCTCGGATACTACGGGAACTACTCATACCTCCAGATCACGCAGTGTACGAAGTACGTTTACGGCACCGACGACGAGCAGATCTCGAACTCTTTCGAAGATTCGATGCAAAACTCGAAGCTCCTCGTTCTGTGGGGCAATAACCCACAAGAAACCCGCATGTCCGGTGGCGGCCTTGCCTACACCTCTAAGCTTGCGAAGAAGTCTGGCTTGAAGGTCATTGTAGTTGATCCGCGTTACTCCGATTCAGCCGCAACTCTTGCCGATCAATGGATCGCTATTCGCCCTGGTACCGACTCGGCACTTATTGCCGGAATGGTTCACGTCATGCTCAAGGAGAACCTGCATGATCAAGCTTTCCTTGATAAGTACACCGTCGGCTTCGACGAAGCCCATATGCCTGCTGGAGCACCTGCAAATTCTTCGTACCGCTCCTACATCGAGGGTACCGGATACGACAAGGTTGAGAAGACCCCTGAGTGGGCAGCCGCGATCACCGGCGTTCCTGCACAAACCATCCGTCAATTTGCACGCGAACTCGCTCAAGCAAAGCCAGCAAATATCTGCCAAGGTTGGGGACCTCAGCGCCACGCCAACGGTGAAAACCAGGCTAACGCCTTGCACATCTTGGCTGCAATCACTGGAAACGTTGGACTTCCTGGTGGCGGAACCGGCGGACGTGAAGGTTACTTCTGGCCGGAGTCACTGTGGCTTCCAAACGGAGACAACCCTCAGCCAGCGAAGATTTCTTGCTACAAGTGGACCGATGCCATCGATCACGGTGAAGAAATGACAGCACTTAAGGACGGTGTTCGCGGCGTCGACAAGCTCAGCACCGGAATCAAGTTCATGGTTGTTTACGGTTCGAATATGCTTGCTTCCCAGCACGGTGATATCAACCGTATCCGCGAAATTCTTGACGATGATTCCAAGTGTGAATTCATCGTGGGTATGGACAACCAGATGACTCCATCGATGAAGCTCTGTGATCTGGTGCTACCTGATACCACGACGGCGGAGCGTTGGGATCTTGTTCCTTCCGAATACACGGGTGACGTTGCGTACGAAATCATGATCGAACAAGCTATCGATCCACTTTACGAATCCCGCTCAGCACTTGAGGTTTGTTCCGATCTTGCTCACCGCCTCGGCGTCGGTGATAAGTTCGACGAAGGGAATAAGGGAACCGAAGCGTGGGCGCGTCATCTTCAGGATATGAACCGTGCAAAGCATCCACACTTCCCAACTTTCGATGAATTGAAAGAGAAGGGAGTTTACCGTTACACGAGTCCAGATGGGCTAACTGTTCCACTCAAAGATTTTCGTGCCGATCCAGTAGCTCATCCGTTGAAGACGCCGTCTGGAAAGATCGAAATCTATTCCACCCGTCTTGCTGAGCTCGCCGCAACGTGGCAATTCCCAGACGCTCTTCCCGGAGACGAAATCACCCCGATTCCTATGTGGGTTGATCATCGCGAAAGTGCGCTCGAAGCCAAGAAGAACGATAAGTATCCATTGCAGTGTATCGGCCACCATTACAAGAGCCGTACTCACTCAACCTACGGAAACCTTTCGAAGAATATCGAGGCGCACCCTCAGAAGATCTGGATTAACACGCTCGATGCACAAAAACGCGGTGTTGAAAACGGTGACGTGATCAAGGTTTACAACGATCGTGGCACGATTACCTCGCCTGCTTTTGTTACCCCACGTATCGCACCGGGAGTTATCTCAGTGCCCCAAGGCGCCTGGATCAAGATTAATAAAGACGGCGTAGATGAAGGCGGAGCAATGAATATGCTTACGTCACAGCATCCAACCCCACTATCAAAGGGTAACGGCCAGCACACGAACCTCGTTCAGGTTGAGAAGGCGTAAGGAGTAAGCAATCATGACTGAAAATGCAACTGTTGCCGGAGCAAAATACGGCTTCTACTTCGATCAAACTTCATGTAATGGCTGCAAAACATGCCAGATTGCATGTAAAGATAAGCACGATTTGCCTGTTGGTGTGAACTGGCGTCGAGTCGTTGAATACACCGGTGGAACGTGGTCTGAAAATGACGATACTTTCTCACCGAGCGTGTTCACCTACTATACGTCGGTTTCGTGTAATCACTGTGAAAACCCGGTGTGTATGCAGGTATGCCCAACCACAGCAATGACCCAACGCGAAGACGGAACCGTCTATGTTGACCAAGACAAATGCGTGGGCTGCCGCTACTGCGAATGGGCCTGCCCCTACTCAGCACCACAATTCAACGCAGAAACCGGACACATGTCCAAATGCGACCTATGCTACGACTACCGCTCAACCGGACAAAACCCCGCATGTGTTGAGGCATGCCCTTCACGCGCTCTAGATTGGGGCCCAATCAAGGATCTTCGCGAGAAATACGGCGATACCGATGCCGTAGCTCCACTTCCAGATCCTTCCATTACTCATCCGCATTTGGTCATCAAGCCACATCGTGACGCTCAGTCTTGGGACTCAGCCACTGGCTCGATTGTTAACCCGAAGGAGATCTGAGAATGAATGTACATGAGTTACCAATGATCCTCTTCACGGTGATCGCTCAAATGTGTGTAGGAGCATTCATCATCCTAGGCATCATGCAACTACGCCTTGCTTCTAAACACAACACCACTACCGTAGAACGCCTAACACTACCCGTGTTATACGTACTAGGACCGATCATGATCGCTGGTCTAGCAGTATCCATGCTCCACATGAACGACCCCTTCCACGTCCTAAACGTCCTACGCCACTTCAACTCCTCATGGCTCACCCGCGAAATCCTCTTCGGTACCGGCTTCGCCGGCCTAGGCTTCGTTTTCGCTATCACACAATGGTTTAACCTCGGTAGCCAAAAACTCCGCACCATCATCGCCATCCTCGCAGCACTGGTAGGCACCGGCCTAATCATCTGCATGGGCATGATCTACATGAGCCTAAAAGCTGTACCAGCATGGAACACCCCCATCGTGATGATCCACTTCTTCGCTACCGCTATCATCCTCGGAGCCCTAGCAGTAGCAGCCGCCCTCATGGCAACAGCCCTGATCCGCCTACACAAAAACAAGAACACTGCCCCCGTAGCCGTACCAGAAAAACCAGTAGCCACTGACGGTAAAGACACGTTGGGATGGAAGCGTAACGCAACCGCGATCAACGCCCCAACCACACAAACCGAATGGACCATCACAGCGAACGTGGTACGTGCTTTAGCTGTTACTGCCGCTATCACAGGAATGCTGATCGTCATCACCTACGCGATCCATATTTCCAACCTAGCTAACGGTAACGCTACCGCCCAAGCATCAGCAGCCGTGTTCAGTGGAGGATTCTTCATCACCCGACTCGCCCTGTTAGGTATCGCATCCGTAGTCCTAGCCATCGCAACCTACAAAATCGCTGGCCAAACACTACACACCAACCCCGCCCCACTCGCCTGGATCGTGATCGCAACCTTCGCCATCACCCTCACCACCGAACTCATGGGACGATCCCTCCACTACGACTCCATGATGAGAATCGGAATCTAACAACAACTAAACAACCGGGCTAGTCCCAATGTTGATCATCGGATGGGGTTAACCCTAGTAGGCTAACCCCATCCGGTATCCATCTCTTAGGCGTATTTACATTNACACTACACACCAACCCCGCCCCACTCGCCTGGATCGTGATCGCAACCTTCGCCATCACCCTCACCACCGAACTCATGGGACGATCCCTCCACTACGACTCCATGATGAGAATCGGAATCTAACAACAACTAAACAACCGGGCTAGTCCCAATGTTGATCATCGGATGGGGTTAACCCTAGTAGGCTAACCCCATCCGGTATCCATCTCTTAGGCGTATTTACATTGCTTACCAAGTCTTTCCAATTGCGAAAAGTGAGTTTCCTCAGGTAAGCAATTAGAATTAAGATAGCCAACGATTCAAATCCGAATCCCTATCAACAGAATTGAGTTTCTTGTGAATCACGTCCACCTTGAAGCCCTCGCCACATCGTTTTCAACGCTCGCCCGCCTTCACCTCACTGCACCTACACCGGAAATTTTGGAGGAGCTAAAGACTTTATACACACAGTGGCCACTTCAAGAAGAATTTACTGGAAAATCAACCCTTCCCGAAACGATCACAGGCCTTTCCGAATGGAATAAATCCTTTGAAAATTCTGAAGATGCTGGCGATATTGCCGATGATCTAAACCTTCTCTATGGACGTACTGCAACCGCCAAGATTGCACCGTATGAATCAGTACACCGCGGTCAAGACGGTCTTGTTTTCGATGTTCAGACCCTCGAAGTGCGCGATCTCTACCGCGAGCTCAACCTCCAGGCACCGAACCTTAACCGCGAACCAGACGATCACATTGGTCTCGAGTTTGATTTCATCGCCCAGGTACTCACTTTTTGGTTGACGGCGCTAGACAACAACGCCCCTTCCGACGCTGAACGTTACCGCAACGCCGTCGTCACCTTCTATAAAGATCATGCCAGCCTCTGGATTCCGACCTTCTTGACGGAAGCTCACGAGCTTGCGGACTCCCTATTTATTCGCGGATTGCTTTCGATCTCGCTCGGTGCTGTCAAGGAGCTCGAATCGGGACTTATGGAATCGTAATAAATACATCTTTCGTGTAAGAATATCCTCATGACACTAACAATCGGCGTTGATGTTGGTGGCACGAAAATTGCAGCAGGAGTAGTCAATGAAGACGGCGAAATCCTGGCAATTTCTCGAAAGCCAACCCCCGCTCGCGACGCAGCAAAATCCGTTCAGACCGTTATTGATGTAGTCAATACACTCAAAGATTCCTACGACGTTAGTGCCGTCGGAATCGGCGCACCCGGTTTTATCGATAATGCTCGGTCATCGATTATCTTGGCGCCAAATGTTTCGTGGCAGAACGAGCCGCTGGCAATGAAGGTGGCCCAAGCGGTTAGCCTTCCTGTTTTCCTTGAAAACGACGCTAATGCGGCAGCATGGGGTGAATATCGCTTTGGTGCCGCCAAAGGAAGATCGTCCGCAATCACGGTAACTGTTGGAACGGGCATTGGCGGTGGCGTGATCATCGAAGGAAACCTACTACGTGGTTCATACGGTTTTGCCGCCGAAATCGGGCATATGAATATGGTCCCAGAAGGATTGCTCTGCGGTTGCGGCGAAAATGGTTGCTGGGAAATGTATGCATCCGGCAATGCGCTGGTTCGCGTGGCTCGCGAGCGTGCAACAAAATCACCGAAGCTTGCATCTCGTATGCTAGAGCTATGCGAGGGAAAAATCGACCAACTCAATGGATATATGGTTACCCAGGCTGCCAACGACGGCGATCCAGCGGCACGCACCTGTTTCCAAGATCTAGGGCGCTGGCTCGGGCAAGGTATTGCTGATCTAGCTGCAATCTTCGATCCTGAGGTATTTGTTTTATCCGGTGGGGTTTCCGAAGCTGGGGATTTACTCCTTGGACCCGTACGCAACGAATTCGAAATGCGGCTGACGGCTCGTACACTGCGGCCACTTCCATCGATTGTATTAGCAAAACTAGGGAATTATGCAGGTTTGATTGGTGCAGCGAACCTAGCATTGCAATAGTCTAAATTCTACTAGGCTAAAACTTATGCTGGAGTTACCTGTTAGCGGAACGAAAACTGGAACGACTCTCTAGTCAAGAATTCCAGGGCACGTTTGCATTGTAAATATATGCAAGAAGGGGTTGCTGATTATCCAGCAACCCCTTCTCCTTGTGTATTGGATGGCTCAGTTGTCTAAACCCTGAGCCATCTAATGCATCGTTCTATGCTTTGGCTTCTTTACGACGGCGGGTAGCGAGAACCAAACCTGCACTCACCATCACCATCGCACCAAACACTGATCCAAGGATCTGCGAACCGGTATGGGCCAGACCCTTTGCTGGAGTCTCAGCTGCCGGCTGCTCTGGTTCCAGAACTGGCGTCGGAGCCACAGGCACAGGCGTTGGATTTACCGGGGTCGGCGTCGGATCAACCGGAGCTGGTGGCACTGGTACTGGCTTGAATCCAGCGTCTACGTTCACAAACTTCGCACCGGAGATCACGCTCAGCCCAGCCAACGGCCCGTCTGAGTCAATCGCAGTATCGGTTCCAGCATGAACTGGAACGCTCACCCAACCATCAGGGGTCTTGAACTCCAGCGTGTATTCGCCTGGGCGCGGAATAGTGAGCGTGTAGCTACCATCTGCACCGCTGATTACGCTCACTGGATTACCAGAAGCGTCGAGTACCGGCTTGCCAGTACCGTCGAGGAGGGTGATCGTCACGCCCGCGAAAATTTCTTCGCTTGCGTCACGGATGCCGTCGCCGTTCGCATCTTTCCAGACGACGCCGCTCACGTTACCAGGCTTGTAAATGCCCGTATCGAATGAGCTTTCTACCTGGCCATTCGCCACTTTCACATCGAATGCGGTGCCGTCAGAATCAGCCGCCGTGTCGGTGCCCTGCTTGGTGCTAGAAGCAACCATATTGGTAGGCACAACAACTGCTACATGGTAGTCACCAGCAGGCAGGTTAGCAAAACTGTAGTTACCGTCCGCATCTGTAACAGCCGTCAATACAGGGTTGCCGTTCACGTCCGTAACGGCCTGGCCGTCCTTGGTGAGCTGAACTTCCACGCCAGCCAAACCAGGCTCGCCTGCATCTTGGATGCCGTTGCCGTTCAGATCATCCCAGATCGTGTTGGCGATCGTGGCGCCGCGCAGGAGTTCGAACTTCGCCTGTGCCACAACTGCTGTTGTGACGAGGTTCGACGTTGCCTGAACGTCGTTGGTCCAGTTCACTACATCAATGCCGGTGGTGGTCAGCGCACTGATCGTACCCGTCACCGTGAACTCTACCTGGCTACCAGCTGGCAAGGAAGCAATATCCCAGGTGAGGACTTCGCGTCCATCTGCACCGGCGGCTACTGTTGCAGGAGCTGGCGTACTTGCCCCACCCGCAGCCACGACGGCCACGTTCTTCATGGTCACATTGCCCACGCCAGTCTTACCTGGGAGGGTATCGACCACGTGCACGTTGGTCTGATCCACAGACGAGGTGTTAGAAACAACGACCTTCCATACAACGTCCGCACCAGCAGCGCCAGTGAATCCACGCGAGATCATCGCAGGCGTCTTTACTACGCCCAGATCGGTGCCTACCAGCGTATATGCGGTCGGTTGCGAGTCGGAAATATTCAATCCCGACGGCGTGATCGCAGTTACTGAGGTAACCATCGTTCCTTGTGCCTCAGCGTTCGTCGATGGCGTCGCATCGAATACGAAGCGCAACGAGGAACCAGCTGGCATAGACGCGAGCTGTGGGAACGTGAGCGTCTGCGTAGCCGCATCATAGACCGGCGTCACCGGAGTGAGCGTTGGTGTATCACCTGGGTTCATTACCTGCGAAACCATGTAGGATCCCGCAACCGGAGTCCAGCCGGACGGCAATTTCACTGTAGGCACCACGTTACTCAAGGCTGACTGGTTCGCTACTGTAATCGGTGAACACCAGTGCATGGTCTGGTTTGGAGCACCAATCGCCACTGGGTTGTCACACTGAGCACCGGTGTTGGTTGCAATAGCCACGCCTGGCGCAGCGATCTTCACCGTGGTGGTTTGCGTGCCAACGGTCGAGCCTGGGTAAATCCGGGTACCGGTTGGGTACGGGGCAGGCTGCGAGGCGAAGTCCCCTAGCTGTACTGTGTTCGTCAGGTGATCCACAATGGATGCTGACTGATCGATCGTGGTGGACACCGTACCGTGGTACTTCACGGTAAGCGTCTGACCTGGATCAATGACTGGCACCCGCAGTTCCATCCACGGAGCAGCTGCCGTCCAGCCCTTGCGCAGCACCATGCCGCCAAGATCGTCTACCCAAACATTGACGAGGTTCTGATCGGCCTTGTCGGTCAACGCAACACCGTATGCAGGTGCGGTGCCATTGTTGGTCACTGTGACTACATAGTCAATGCGTCCGCCGAGCGCTACCGGTTGTGGAGTCGGAGTGGACTTTGTGATTGCCAACTTCGGTTCGCCGACTACAGTCACGCCATTCGAAACGGCTGGCGGGAAGTAGGTGGACGACGGCGGTGTGGTAGGTATCGTCGTAGGTGGCGTTACTGTGTCCTTAGTTGTAATAGGCGCTGGCGTATTCGCACCGAAGCCTGATGGCAGGAGTCCTCCACCTGTGGTGAGTGAGCCGAGCAAGTTTGCCGCAACTTCTGCGGTGCCCGTGCCGGTGGCAGCGTCCGTGTCTGAATAGACGGTGGCTTTCACAGGGAGTTGATCTCCTGCTACCACGGATGGGGTGCCATCTGGATTCGTGGTGTGGAGCTTGAACGTATTGCTCAAGGTACGCACGTCACCAGAAGCACCGATATCACCGAGCCAGTAGCCGTAGGTGGTGGTGCCATCTACGTTCTTCACCGGATCCCACAGTTTGACCTGCTTAGCGAGATCGGCGCAGTAGTTGGCGCCTGGTTCACACACACCAATCTTCGCATCTGTTACTTCCACTCGAGCGGGCACTGTGAAGAGTACGTAGGCACTTGACCAGGCCAGGTTTGCTGGCAGAGCCAATGGACCTGACACCGTGTAGGTGCCACCTGGTGCCACCGTTGGATCAACTTTCATAGTGATCACTGGAGGTGCCGATGGGTTATGCACAATAAGCGAACCCACATCAGTCTTGGTGATTTCCCGGAATGGCATCATTGAATAGGTGTAAGCCTGTGAGGGCTGGTCTCCAATCAAAAGTGCATAACCGGGCTTCATCTGGTCGAGACCGTACGTTTGCCCATGGAATTCTTGAGATGTTACTTGGGCAGTATTGGTCACCTTGGTACCTTCAGGCGTAGAAGCCGGAATCTCCACTGGGATTCTGATTTTCACGGTTGATGGTAGCACTGTTGCCTTTGGCGCAGTATTGCCGTTGAATGCGTTTTCTGCACCGATACCTTGATAGGTACGAATATTTCCATCCGCGGTGCCCTTGATCGTCCATTTCACTACAGTTTGGGCAGTGGTTTGAGAAATAATTTCTTCGGCAAGTGCCACCACCGTGCCTTTGGCATCGATAGCGGTTGCCGTGCCTGGTTTGTAATTAGCAGCACCATCAATCGTATCGATAATCGTTAAATCTGGAGAAATACCGCCAGCTGAATAAGAGGTAGTGACTTCAAAGGCAGCCGTAGTTGAACCAGCTTTCACAGGGGCATCATCTGGGCCAGAATTCACATTGAGTGGATCAGAAATCGTCACGTTATCCGTATCTGTGGCGATCATTGGGTCACCAGGGCGATCCAGCAACTCCAAGGAGCCATTCGCCTCTGCAGTGAAGGCAGTTAAACGTAATTTGATGTGAGAACGATCTAGTCCACTTGGGTCACTATTTGTAGAAACCATATATTCATCTATGTCATTCCAATGATCAAACATGTACGAATTGCTGTTCACACAGTCTGCCAACGCGGTAGCCGGCATTACGTCATAGATAATAACTTTGGATGAACTACCTAGGGAATTGCTTAACCAAGATTTATTCGGATCCATAATCAAGTCGGCTGGGCTTAACTGCCAGCTCAAGGTTTCCCCACCGGTATTCACTGGTGCTAGATCACGCGGATCGGTACGGTCAGTCACACACGTGGTATTGATAGCAGCTTTAACCATCGGGTCCTTATACGAAGGAATTACCTCAGCAGTGTCTCCGTACACGAACTGTCCATTTGTGTTTTTCTGGTAAGAGCCAGTACCTGAGTATGTTCTCCAGCCGTCAACAAGGTGTGCTGATCCTGGAACATAAGTAAAGCCGGCAGGTAGTTTAGTAGTTAGGTTCACTGAGTTAATTAACGAAGCACCCGCCATGTCAATTTTGGTAGCCATAGTAAATGCTTTACCAGGTGTAACCATCATTGCTTCCGGTTCAAGAGCAGGAACGTAACTATTATTTCCATTAACATTTCCTGGATATCCATATGGATACTGACTAAATTCTTGGGATGCATCCGAGAAATGATGGTCGCGCCGGTCTACATAGAACAAATATTTACTAGATTCTGGACGTTGTGGATCAATACTATATGGCATAATTGCGCCTTGCTGGATACTAAAGCTTGGCACCGCAAAGTTGATTACCGGTTGCACATTATTCGCCGATTGATCCCAAGTGCGGCTGATCGCATATTGCCCAAGTAAGGAACCGGGGGAATACAGCACCCAATCGGTCACTCGCACGTCTACTGTAGCAGGCTGATATACCTTGTTTCCATAGTAATCAACGGGTTGCGCTTGAGAAATACCGTCAACGATGTATTTCACTGTGTAGCTGCGCGACTCTCCTGGTTTGAGTGGAGTCACATCGTTCCAGCGCACGGTAGCATCCGATCCTGCCGTGCCGGTGCCGGCGTCCATAACTTTCCAACCGATGGCGGACTGAGCACCTGGGTACTGTTTCAAACTTTGCTCACGCGGGTCCGCAACCAAGGTATACGAGTTAATGGTTGCTTTATTAGATGGGTTCGTCACAGTATAGGTACAGGCGACGTTTGGAGCACCACCAGCTTGTACTGGCCCAACCATTGATGGGCTACACTGCGCAGCGACCACAGGCTCAGCGGCATCTGACTCGATGTTTGCCCCTGCATACGACTGAGAGTTTAACGTGCCAGCAACGTAATGACCCGCCCATGAATTAAAACTTCCGTTATGTAGGCTCCAACCATTTGCCACCAAGTTAGGATCGCGTGAAACGTAGTCGTAACTCAATTTGAATACGCGTTCCATATCAGTAATTGGAATATTGTTAAAAATAATTCTCGTGTATAGCGGTCCGATGGATCCGGGGGCTTTTACTATCGTGGCAGATGAGTCCGCGTACCACGAAAGGCTCCGTGGTAAGTTCGGAATATCGCTACAGTTACTCACGCACTCCAAAGTGGGTGTTCCTGCCTGGAAATAATCACCAACTGTGCTCACATTCCAATCTACATTCGTGAGCTTGTCCACTGCGGGCACGGTGAGGACAACTTCTGCTTTAGCAGGTTGCCCAGCGATCACCGCGTTTGGCGTGATATTTCCCTCGAGCTTAATACTCTTCGGATCAAGAATATACAGCGCATTTTGCCCACGCAGTGTGCCATCGGTCCAGAATTGCTTCATGGAATCGTAGTACACACTCATATTGTTATAAACAGTGTTTGCTACTTTCGCATCAGCATCAACAACAGCATTTACAGCTATTGTGATAGCAGATTTCTCTGGTAGATCGGGCAGAATTTTCCAGGTTACAACCTGGTATGTATCGGCACCACTACCAACGGTAGTGATCGTTTCGGTCACGTCAGTACCGATCACTAAGGCCTTTCCAGTGCTCGTATTCACCAAGCTCGCAGAACCTGGCACATAAGTAACATCAGCAGGGAAAGTATCGACGACTGTACCGTTACCAGACACATTAAACATATTGCTCATGAAGGTACCGTTGAACGTGACAGTAGCTCCCGGCTTCACAGTCTGTGGACCATACGTAGTATTGAGGTTTGGCATGGACTTGTAGCACGACGACCAACCGTCCATTACGTACGCCACAGAAGTTCCTATGTTTGCACCATAGTTGACGGAACCCAAAGAATCTTTCCAGGTGAGGTGGAAGCTCGCCTGTTCAAAACCATAAGCCGTAATATCCTTAGCTGCAACACCAGCAACCTGGATACTTACATTGGCATTTGTTTGCACATCACCTAATGGAATCTTCAAGGTCTGCTTAGTAGTGGAACCATCACCAGATACCAGCACATCTGCCACCTGAAACGTCTTATTCAATGGTGACCCAACATATACCGAGGTAACGGAAATACCGATCGGGATTTGTAAAGTCATCACCGAATCGTAGGCTGTACCCTGCTGCGGTGACATCGATGCACCAAAGTTATGATTTCCCACCGTTGTAGAGAAACGCAAGCTTGCAGCTTGACCCTTGGTAAGACCAGATTGGCACTGATCAATATTTACGTTGTAGCCCCAGTAATACGGTGCGCGCACGTAGGTGGTTACACTCGCAGTGATTGGGTTCGTCCACGCTTGCGCCATATTTGGAGCGGTGAACGAATCGATCGTCACCTGGTTCACTACCTTCGCATGAACTGGACTGCCATTAATATAAGTTGCCTTGAGGTCACCCGATACCGGCATTTTCGCTGTGTATACCAGCGTGAGCGTACCACCGGCAGGAATCGAATCAGCAGCGATGGAAATCTTTCCGTTTGCTACCGTAGCGGTACCACCAGTGACCGACGCAACTGCTACGTCAGTGAGCTTGTAACCTGTACCTGAACCACTACCGAGATCATCGTGGGCAAGCACATTCGTTGCCGCCAGATCGCCCTTATTTGTGATCTTCACGGTGAACGTAGCAGTATCGCCTGGATCCCATACCTGCGCATCAACCGTCTTAGTTACAGTCAAATCAGGGGAATCAACATTCACTTTTGCAACCGCAAACTCGCTGCGCCCAGTGTAACCAGCAAGGTTAGCCACTTCTGGTGCAGCAGCTGGTGCCGTGAATGCCGAATCGCTTGACCACCACATACCAGCAGAGTTCACAAGATTTCCACCGAGTTTATCGAGGGAAAGTTCCGTGACGATCGTTCCCGTTGGCGGCGTTAGTAGCTTTGAGCTGCCCGTATAGTATTTATCTACCTGAACGGTGTACGTGCCACGTAATAGCGTATCTATAGGAGCATTAGCCTCCCAGGTGCCAAGCTTCCAGCCAATAGTGCTGATGCCATTCACAGCGTTATCGGTTGTGGTCATCTTCTGTGCCACAACTTGCGCACCAGCTACCACAGAGAGATCACTTTGAGATACGAGCTTCACTCCACGCGGCAACTTATCGATAAACGATAGCCCATACTGCGTTTCAGTTTGCCCAGCAGGCAAAGTTATATCCACTGTATAAGTGATGGTATCGCCTGGGATCACATACGTTTTATCCGCCGTCTTTACCACTGATGGTCGCACCACAAAGGGCATCACATCGAGGTAGCCAGTCACCGTCTGTGGAGCATCGTAAGCAGATTTAACAATCGAATTCGAAGCAGCAACCTCATTAGGAGTAGGAGTGCTTCCATCATGTTGAACTGGGATCGTCAACGTAACTGAAGTACCAGCAGGAATAGAGGAAATCAGCCAGTCTTTCGCAGTTGTTGATCCACTAATAACTGAAATATTCGGTGTAGCAGAGGTACCGCGCACACTCACCTGTGGTACGCCGCCCGCCATGAGGTTTTCTGCATACGTCAAATGTGCCGGCAAAGAATCAGAAATGCTCACATTCGTTGCATCTACTGTGCCGGAATTTCGAATCGTCAACGCATATTCGGAAGTTTTACCAGACACAATCGTGCCATGATTAGTATCAGTAGGAAGTTTGGAAGCTACTAAAGTGACCTTGTCAATCGTTCCTGAAAGAGAATCCTTACCCGTCAACCAATACTGGCTTGTGTTCCCAATGTAACGGGCTCCGAAGCTATCAGCTGCGTTCACATCGGCATCGAGAGTCCAGCCACCTGGAACGAAAGTATTATTGCCAACGAGATCCGTTACAGTGAGCGTCTCGCCTGGACCAATCCTTACCCCATTAAATTTAACCGACATCGGATTACCAACACCGTTATACGTGATATAGCCTGGTACAGTGGTGCCATTAGGCAACTTAGCAGTAATGGAGTGGTTTTGACCCCAGTCACCTGCCGTTCCCGTCCACTTGAGGTTGATTACCGGATCGAACATCGAAGCATCGCCAGGGTTCGTCACGAAATAGGTGAACGTGGGGTGGTCGATGGTGGCAAAGGTGGAGCTACCCTCAATTTGAGCATCAAATGTGAGCTTTGGATAGCTAATTGTTACTGCTTCTTTTGAGAAAATCTTCTGGTTCGGCAAAGTATCATAAAGCCACATAGCCTGACCATTGGCACTCGCATAATATGGCTCTAGCCAGAAGTTCACCGGATTCTTATCCTCATGCCTAATATAAGTGCTGTTGATAGGCGCATCAAGATTACGCTCAATCGTGACCGTCTCACCCGGAGCCAGAGAATCTATCACGTAGAACCAAGCCGACGAACCGGTAATATACTGTTCCTTAACCCGCGGGTTTGGAACAAGAGTCCCACCTGTAGTGCTATCACTTGTAAGTCTAATAAACGGTTCCGCATCGGCGCTTCGCCGCAAAGAAACCTGGGTTACTGGCAATGTTCCTTTGTTCGTTACCTTGAATGCGATCTTCTTCGGTGTAGCAGGATTACGATCAGGAGTCCACGTTGTAGTAGCCTCAACCGGTACCGACTCAATAATAATTGAACCAATCGTTACCGGATCGCTGGCCTTAGCATTAAAAGTATAGTCAGGCCACGCGCGCGGATCTGGCTTAGCCTGACCCAAAATCGGAGCAGGATTCGCACCCAAAGCTACAGGCAACACAACTTGGTCGCCTGCATTTCCATATACGTCCAACGCGACTTTGATCTGGATATGCCGATCAGTCGACGCCGGCGCAATCGGAGCAGCAAAATACCATCCAGTGTTTTTCACCGAACCCACGTCAACCATGCCCAACTGTTCATAACTCAGCGGAGTTTGTGTAGTTCCGTCACCAATAGTCACCGAACGCGTCCACACATGCCATTTACCAATAGCTTGGGTACCTTGCGGCAGTGCTGCCATCACCGTAGTTTCATTCAACGTGGTACCAGCAGGAACAAGTACGTCAATGGTGTAATCGACGTCTTCCCCAAGGTGAACCAAATCAGTAGCCGAGGATACCGAAATGCTTGGCTGTTTACCTGCAACCGTCACACTCGATTGTGCGCTCACACTACCCAAAGCAACCCGAGACACACCGGCGACCTCAGGAGCAGCGTAACCAGACACCGTCGCCTTATTCGTCAAAACTCCAGAAGCGCTATCGCCAACTTTCACAGAATACGTAACCTGACGCGAACTACCCGAAGAGATATTTCCCGCGTCGAACGTGAGAGAATTCGATGCAGAATCAAACGTGCCACCACCTGCGTTAGCAACAGTTACGCTGGCAGGCAGAACATCAACAACCTTCACACCAAAAGCAGATCCACCAGTGGAAGAAACATTGACGCTGTAGGTCACTACAGCACCCGGAGCTACCGAATCAGTAGGAGTAGCGGACTTTGTAATGGCAAGCTTAGGATTAGCCACACCTACCTTGCCAACTTCAGGAGAAGCTACAAAAGTCTCTGAGCCAGAAGCATAACCAGCAACAACTTGCGAAACATCAATCACGCTACCCGGCTTCGCACCTACCGGCACCACACCAGAAACAGCGAACTTCACCGTGCCACCAGCTTCCAGACCAGCCACATTGCCTAGCGGAGCGTACGCTACATAATTCGGATCAACGTCCGTACCAACATTTTGTATAACCCAGCTCGAAGCATTCCACGGGTGCACCGCTGAACCAGCAGCAGTAGAGGCCGCAGGATCAGCCATCACCGATGGTACAGGCTTATCGTTGACGAACAGTTGCAGATTCTGCCAGTTCTCGAGACCAGACACGTCAAGGCGTACAAACGTGGTGGTATCAAATGAACCATCAGGCCGCACAAACTCACGCTGTTCAACCGGCTTTGGAAAAGACGCAACCGCCGAAACCTCAACTAGCTCACCCTGCCCCACAGCTTGGGCGCCACCCACAACTTCTTTCGTGGAGGTGCCTGCAGGCTTCACGCCAGCAAGGAGGTCAATAGCACCATTCGTGCCCACACCCTGCGCCATCGAAATAGGAAACAATAATAACAATGATACAATCAGGGCTAAAAGCTTACTAGAAACCGGCCCGACCACTCGCTTGAACATACAATCCCTCTCACAGGACTTATTGCAGACACCTACGTTAGTTGATGCTACAAATTAGCTAGTGTGCTTCTATCCACCCTCAATCAGTCACAAACAATCCAAAAACAACACAACATACAAGCACAAATATCAATTTCAATATACCAATAAAGAAATTAAATAATTAATAAATAACGGTTATTTATTGAATGTTGAGATATGTTCCACAAAGAATTTACTATTTTCCACAAAAAATTCCCTCTACAGTCTCCGCAAGATCTGTAGAGGGAATTGCCGAACATTAATTCGGAATAATGAGGCTTTCAGTCTTCGTTAGGATCGTTCTTAGCGTCTTGTGCTGTTTCATGAACAGTTCCAGGTACATGATCCGGTGAAGCATAAATCGTGTAGAGCTTCAATGGCACATCACCGATATTTGTAACATTGTGCCATGTACCTGCAGGCACAAAAATGGCATCGTCGTCTTTTACCTCAACTTCAAAGTTGAGGTCATCTTCAGCAGGACCCATCTGGGTGAGTCCCTTACCCTGTTCAATTCTTAGGAATTGATCGATACCATGATGGATTTCCAAGCCAATCTCTCCACCCACAGGAATACTCATCACAGTCATTTGGAGTTTTTCACCAGTCCACATGGTTGTGCGGAAATTGTTGTTATCGAGAGTTTCCTTCTCCACGTCAATAACCCAAGGCTTCTTACCTTGGTCGTCATATTGATGATCGTAAGCCATATCCGATGCCTCTTTCCTTGTTTCGCGTCATCTAAGTGTTCCGTATCTGCAAAGAGATCACACATCACGTGGATGACTACTCACATGCTCTATTCTACTTCACTTGCGGTTTTATTTCCTTTGCCAATACTACCCACACAAGCGCCGCAATAAGGAGCATCGTCCCCGCTACCGCATAGGCGGTTGTAAAGCCGTAAAAGTCAATAAGAAAACCAGAAACAATTGGACCAATGATCTGCCCAAGGTCAGCCGACTGCTGGAAAAAGGAAACAACCCGACCACCCGAGCGATTTCCAATTACATCCGCCACTGCACCTTGTTGCGAAGGCTGAACGAATCCTGAGCCGACGCCGGCAACAATACTAATGATCAGAAGCGCAGTTGGGTTCGTTGTTGCACCCATAGCCAGTGTGAATACCCCAGAGAGAACCAAGCCTGCGATCACGATTGGACGGCGCCCATAAATATCAGACCATCGACCCGAGCGAATAAGCGCAAGTCCATTTCCAACAGCAAATCCCCCAAGCAGAGCACCCGGTAGCCAAGTTGGAGCCGCAATTATTGACTGCGCAAGCAACGGAACAACGGACATTCGCACACCCATATTTGTCCATCCCTGAGCGAAGGCAGTTAAAAGAGCAACTCTGAACTGCGGGATTTGGAGGGCTTCCGATACCGTCATGACGTTTCGAGGAACACGACGACGCCGTGGTCGCATTTCCTTCGAATGCCCACTTCCCTTGCTGGCTAAGTCTTCGGTGACATGCTCATGGTCTGGATCCACCAATGGCGCAGATACGTCGTCGGCGACGCTCACCTTATCGGCACCCGAAGCCGCCTCGGTAACTGAACTCGCGCTAGATGCCTGTGCTTGCGCGTCTGCATTCTTCAACTTAGATTTAGGTGCGACGTTACCGGAGTCGGATTCCTTGGGTAACGCAACTGCCTCAACAGGAATCTCAAACTTAACGATCAATCCTGCAACTACAAGCATCACGGCATAGATAATGAACGGTCCGCGATACCCGAGCACACTCAACAATGCTCCAACAACTGGACCAATAATGTTTCCGATTAGGAACCCAGAACCGTAAGCTGCGGAAGCTCTACCTCGCGCGTGAGGCGGAGCTAATCTAAAGATAAGAGACATCGCCGCAACAGTGAACGTTACCGAACCAATTCCGCCTAAAGCTCGGAAAACCAGTAGCTGCCAGTAGCTCTGAGCAAATGCCGACGTGAAAGAAGAAAGCGCCACGATGCTGATTCCGATTAGATACATCCGTCGTTCACCGAAGGCACCGGAAAGCCATCCGGAGGCGGGAGCAAAAACTAGACGCATCAGAGCGAAAGCAGAGACAACGAATGTCGCCATCACATTCGTAACTTCGAAACTCTTTGCATACTGTGGCAAAACAGGAGCAACGATGCCAAAACCGAGGGCGATACACACCGCCGCTGATACCAAAACCCAGATTTCACGAGGAAGGCGCACTTTTTCATTCACATAACCGGTTTATCAACAAAAACCCTACATTTCGAATTGACATCAGCGAAGCGAGGTGTCCGTCTTATCACTTTCGGCAAAACGATCGTTATACCTGCACCTTGAGATGTTGTGAGCCTTAGCACCACGTTCACCTTTTGATATGGACCCTTGACCTTCATCTCACAAGCTTTGAACTCGTTAGAGATTTTCCGCGTAAGTAAGGATAAAGTTGGAGTTATGGGAAATGCATTTAGACCACCATTGACGAGGATGGCTGATGGAACGATCAAACAGATCAATCCATTTTCGGAGACAGAAGTGTGGACCGTTCCAGGCCGCGCTCACCGTCCACTTGGGATTAATATCCCTGACCCTCAGCCGATCAACCAGGACGCTCTAGGTCACCACTGTGCATTTTGTACCCAACGCATTCTTGAAACTCCACCAGAAAAGGCGCGTCTTGTTCGTAAGCGCGACGACGCCGTGATTTACCGGTCCACCGGAGTCGACATGCTCACGCGCGAGTGGGATTTTAGGCGTATTCCTAACCTTTTCGAAATTGTTTCTTTCCACTACTGGGAAAAGAACTACGGTCACCAGCTTTCGCGGGAAGCCGAACAACGCATGGATGCCTACCTTGCCGATCCAGCTGGGCGAGCACACGTCATGGAAATTTTGGATACCAAACTTCGATCCTCAATGGATCCCGACGATGTTGCCCTGATGACCGATAACGAAAAGCTTGAGGAAGCCAAGTCTTTCTTTGGCTCCGGTCACGACTTGATCATCGCTCGTCGCCATTTTGTTGACGGCGCCGCCAACGATTCTGAGCTGGCAGGTTCGGGCACACTCACCCCACAAGAGCACGAATGGTACATTCGCCTAACGGTTGACTCTATGGAAGATCTCTATGCCTCGAACCGATACGTTAAATACGTGCAGGTCTTCCAAAACTGGTTGAAACCAGCCGGTGCTTCATTCGACCATCTTCATAAGCAACTGGTTTCCATCGATCAGCGCTCGGTTAATGGGCAGTTGGAAGTGGAGAAAGCACGCGAAAATCCAAATATTTATAATGAAGCAGCAGTTGATTACGCAGGTTTCCATAACTTGGTTTTGGCCGAGAACAAACACGCTGTTGCAATCGCTGGATTTGGCCACCGCTACCCCACCCTGGAGATTTGGTCGAAGTCCGAGCACTGCCAGCCGTGGGAGCATAGCCCGGAAGAACTTCGCGGAATGTCTGATCTAATCCATGCGATGCACGCCGCCACCGGCACATTGGTTCCTACCAACGAAGAATGGCATTGCAAGCCGATTGATGCCGACGTCGCAATTCCTTGGAAAGTGCTTATTAAGTGGCGTGTTTCCACTCTTGCCGGATTCGAAGGCGGAACGAAGATCTACGTCAACACGATTGACCCATGGGATTTACGTGATCGCGTGGTTCCGAAGCTTTTGGAATTGCGTGCTGAAGGAAAAATTGCAAACAATATTAATATTGCGAGTGAGTGTAGCTGCCGCATAAATTCACTCAAATATAATCCAGCACTTCAATAATGGTGAAAGAGGATATGGAGCACGCAGATTTGCCAAGGGTAATTGGTCAATCAAAGTATTTTGAAGGTCCATTGCCTCCTCGTTTTGATGCCCATTTTCGCGAGCGCGTCATCGCGCATCGTGGCTCCAGTGGACTCTACCCCGAGAACACAAAGATGGCTTTCCAACATGCTTGGGATAATGGTTGCCGCGTGTTCGAAACCGATGTTCAGGTAACGTCCGACGGCGTCGTCGTCTGCTTCCACGATTCCACACTTGACCGGATCACAAATCTCAACGGTCCAATTACTGGTTATTCTTGGGAGATCCTCAAGTCAACCGCGGTTGTTCACGGCCCACACGGCTGGCGTGATTCGATTCTACGGCTCGATGATCTGCTTCTCGCTTTTCCGTATGCGCAGTTCATTATCGATATTAAAACGCCTACGGCAATCCAACCTTTAATCGAAGTGATCAATCGTACTCGGTCCGCGGGACGGATTTGCGTTTCACATTCGTGGAGCGCTTATTTGGAAGAAGTCCGCGCTGCAACTTCTCCGCTTTTGCAACGTACTTTGGGGTGGGAAAATCTTTCGGAGCTAATTCGTTGTGCTAGAACCGGAACCACACCAGATCCGCGGATCAAGGTGGCAAATTGGGTTCATATTCCTTACGATGGATTAATCTCTCCATTGATGCGTAATCCAGTATTTGCCCAGCGTTTTATGTCTATGGCACACGATTTCGGCATCGGCGTAAGAGTTTGGTCCGTTAACTCTTTCACCGCGATGAATCAGTTCTGGAACATGGGTATCGATGCCGTCACCACCGATTATCCCGAACGTGCCATCGAATTGATGTTTAATCGCGTGGCTCAGTCCAAACGCGGTGAGCTTTTAGTTCCACACTCAATTACCGCCGAGTCCAGTTCGGATCCAAAACCAGCAACACCTTCAGGAACGACGCCGAGCACTCCAGTTTCGGGAGCACCTACAGCTCATTCTGCTCAGACTAGTAGCAATGCCAGCTCTGGGAACGGGATCCTAAAGCGTCCAAGCCGACGTGAGCTTCGCCTAGCAGGTCACTATCGCCACCCCCGCCGTTAATAAGGTTGCTTTCAGATCCAGCGAAGTCATTAGACTAAGCAGCCGTCTTCCATCGTCACAACGCGGTCCGCTACCGTGAGTGCTTCGTCTTCATCGTGGGTGACGAAAACACTAGTCGTTGACGTCGTTTTTATAATCTCGCGAAGCTGAATAGCAAGTGTCTCGCGTAGTTTTCGGTCCAATGCCGATAGTGGTTCGTCGAGCAGTAAGATTTCGGGGTTCGGTGCAAGGGAACGAGCGAGAGCAACTCGCTGAGCTTGACCCCCAGAAAGCGTCGTTACTGGACGCTGGGCAAAATCCGTTAAATCCACGAGCTTGAGTAATTCTTTTACGCGAGCATCACGTTCAACTGCGCGAACTTTGCGTATTTCGAGCCCATAAGCGATATTTCGAAATACGTTGCGGTGTGGGAACAGCTGACCATCTTGAAAAACCATCCCTGTATTACGTAGATGAACAGGAACATCGCTAATATCGCTACCGTTGATGTAAATCGCTCCGGTGCTTACACACTCTAAACCAGCGATTGCTCGCAAGAGTGTCGATTTTCCTGACCCCGATGCACCTAGCAGTGCCAAGATTTCTCCTTTTTGCACCGCGAGGTTTGCGCATTTGACAGCGGTGAAACCATTGGGATAAGTCACGTCAACAGAGTCAAGAACAAGAGCATTACTGTGCTCGCTGGTATTCGTAGCATTATTGTTCAGCATTTCATGCCTTCCTTCCGAACGTGTTGATAGCTTCGGGCACCAGCTGAGTTCGCTGTTTGCCTGTGAGCTTGGATCTCACATTATCCGCTACTTCTTTTCGCTGGTTAGCTGTTAGATCCGTGCGTAGGTTCAACATTTCAGCTGTGATCATTGCCGATGCCGTTGCGATTGCCAGGATCACCGCACCTGCAAGTGCCATACCATAATTAAATTCCCCTGGCCTCGAAAGGAGTTTTACGATCACTACTGGCAGAGTCTGGTACGACGGATTTGCTAGGAAAGACGTTGCACCAAATTCACCGAGGGAAACGGCAAATGCAAAGCCAACGGCTAAACCCATGCCACGAACGAGAAACGGAAAATCAATCGTGCACAAGATTTGGCTCGGACGCGCTCCCAACGTAGCTGCAGCTTCGCGCATCCGAGGATCGATTGCTCGAAGTAACGGAAGCAAGGCTCGAACAACCAGTGGTAAAGCCACAATTGCTTGAGCCAACGGCACTAGCAATGGCGATCTTCCTAGGTCCATGCGACCAAACGTAATGAGGAATCCGAAACCAACCGTAACGCTCGATATTCCCAGCGGAAGGAGTACGAAACCGTCAAGAAATTGCTGAAGGCGAGCCAGAGTCCCCGTAACTTTTCGCGAAAGAACCAGCGCCAATGGAATTGCGACGACGAGCGCGATAATCGTCGCGTCCGTAGCAATCTTTACCGAGTGGGAGATACCCTCCATGACGGTAGCTCCACCAGTGAATCCGGCGCCGGGGGTATGTAAGCGGCGGTAGTTATCTATTGACCATTCGCCATGTACTAGGAATGATCTGACTACCAGAGACACCATTGGTGCCAGGATGAACGCAACTGAAAACGCTGTTACTACTAGAGCGCCGGCGTCGGACTTGCGTGGGCGATGCGAGGAATCGGTGCGAACCCGCAGGGCAACCTCCGTCTTTTTAGTAAGCGTTGTTGTTACTACAAGAGCAAGCGCAACGATTACAAATTGTAAAACACTGAATATAGCTGCCCTATCAAGGTTAAAGAAAGTAACCGTTTGGAGATAGATCTCCATTTCAATGGTTCCATAGCCAGGGTTTCCCAAGGTGGTGACGATGCCGTAGGCGGTAGAGCAGTAGAGGAACACGAGGCCAGAACCAGCAGCAACGGCGGGTGCGAGCTGCGGTAAGGT
Source organism: Arcanobacterium ihumii (assembly GCF_900604515.1). Taxonomy (GTDB): domain Bacteria; phylum Actinomycetota; class Actinomycetes; order Actinomycetales; family Actinomycetaceae; genus Arcanobacterium_A; species Arcanobacterium_A ihumii. The sequence goes on from NZ_UWOS01000003.1 coordinate 345,122, forward strand.
GACGGTGAGGAACGCCCGAAGCGGCGAAGCACCAAGTGTGCGGGCGGCTTCTGTAGTGCGGTTGTCAATCCCCGACCACATCGTGCCAACTGTACGTACGATTACTGAGAAATTGAAAAATACCATTGCCATCACCACGGCAACCGTGGAGTTAGCAAAGCCAAGAAAAGCTAGTGGACCTTCAAGAAGTGAGCGGAAGGCGATGCCGACTACCACGGTAGGGAGTACGAAAGGCATCGATACGATTCCCCGCACGAGACGCTTACCAGGGAAATCTAGGCAATAGAGTACATAAGCGCCAGGTATACCAAGCAGCACTGAAAAAAGTGTGCCAGCCGCTGCCATCCACAGCGTCTGCCAGATTATTTGCCAGGTGTGTTCTTCGGCAAACACTCCGATGAATCCAGCAAGGGAACCTGAGGAGGCATCTGAATCAGCACCAAAGAAGCCCCGGACCAGCATCGCGCCAACCGGCCAGGCGAAGAATATACAGATGAAGACTAGGGGCAGCGCCACTGCGCTGCCCCAGCCAAGTTTGCTTCGCAGACTCACTGAGCTTCGGTCACTTTGCCGGCTTCATTTTTTGATAGAGCTCCGACCAGTCCTTTAACCATGATTCACGGTTCTTTGCGATCGTTTTAAGGTCAGCTTCAATTGGATCTTTTGGCATCTGTGCAAACTTCTGCCAGTCCTCTGGGAGTTTTACTGATTCCAGGATCGGATACATATACATTGATTCTGGAATGTTCTTCTGAACGGTTTCAGAAACAAGGAACTTGATGAATGCTTGAGCGCCCTCTGGGTTCTTTGCTCCTTCAGTCACACCTGCATATTCAACCTGCTCAATGCACGTAGCGTCTACAGATCCGGTCTTTCCCTGGGAATAGGCTGGCGACGACGAATAGCTCAGTACAATCGGGTAGGAACCTTTACCCTCACCACCGGAAAAATCAGTGTAGTAGGCAGAAGACCATCCGTCGTCGATCTTGGCACCATTGCTAAGGAGCTTCGTCCAGTAGTCTTTCCAGCCGTCTTCGTACTTGGCAACTGTAGCTGCCAGGAATGCGAAGCCAGGGGTTGACGTAAGAGGGTCGGTGAGAACTGTGAGGTTCTTAAATTCAGGCTTGAGGAGGTCGTCGAAAGTAGCAGGAGTTGCTTGGTTATGCGCTTTGAACCATTCATTATCAACGTTAAGGCATACATGACCGCGATCAATCGGAGTTAGTTTATCGTCCACGATATAAGCGGACTTGAATCCCTCAGGCACATATTTAGCGGCCAGATCTGCGTTGACTACATCTTTAGCGTTAAAAGAATCAACGCCAAAGAAACCATCGACGGTCGGGTTGTCTTTATTAAGCTTCAGCTGGTTCAGAACTGTACCGTCACCAGTGGAGACGGTTTTGAGCTTAAACCCGGAATCTTTTTCAAACTGTGCTACCGCTTCTTTGCTAAGGTTAAACGAATCATGGGTCAAGATCGTTACAGTTTTTCCAGAGCCAGAATCAGCTTGCTTTTGATCTGCGGCTGAACAACCAGCCGTAATAAATGCTACAGCGGCAATGGAAGCTGCTGCTTTTCGAAAAGAAAACACTTTTCCTCCAAATTGGTTTGGAGGGCGATCCTATGTGTGAGCATAAAATCGGAGAGAACTCGACTTCCTTCGCCGGCATGATCCGGAATCAGGTTCGAGGGTCTGCATACATGCACTCTCAGCATCAAAACGATGCTCCCCTGTCGGTAATTCTCAGTATATAAGGTAGGCCCATACGCTCGCTACTTAGATCTGGTTGATCTACTAACGTCCGTATTGCGCAGATACCTGGTGGTAACCTTGATCGCTCGAAACAATCTGTTTTCCGAAAGGGAAACAGGTGACGGGAATAAGCTTGATATTTGCTATAGCTAGAGGAATACCAATGATCGTCAACGCCAAGCCCAGAGCCGTTACAAGATGCGTAATCGCCAATGGTAACCCTGCAACAACGAACCATACGAGGTTCATAAGTGTAGACCCTACCCCGGCGCCAGGAGTAGGTACTACTCGGCGGCCAAATGGCCAAAGTACATAGAAAGCAATTCTAAAACACGCTACACCGGCCGGAATTGTGACGATAAATAAGCAAGCAATCGCACCGAAGATTATGTAAGACCAAAACAGCCAAAAACCGCTGAATACCAACCAGATAAGATTGAGTAAAAACCGCACTGCGCCTACTTCCGCCGAACTTGCGTGTTGAATTTACCTAGAAGAATACCACTACGCTTAGGACTGGTTTGTGTGTTGTGTATGTGTGTGGAGGGCTTAACCTTTAACGGGTTAAGCCCTCCACACATTCATGTTTAGATGACGGCGGTGTCCTACTCTCCCACACCCTCCCGAGTGCAGTACCATCGGCGCTGGTAGG
>NZ_UWOS01000002.1 GCF_900604515.1 Arcanobacterium ihumii
CCTACCAGCGCCGATGGTACTGCACTCGGGAGGGTGTGGGAGAGTAGGACACCGCCGTCATCTAAACATGAATGTGTGGAGGGCTTAACCCGTTAAAGGTTAAGCCCTCCACACACATACACAACACTTACTGATGTTAGTAGAAGCCACTAAGCACAGTTCTACAGACAACAAAAGATTTGGAATGTCCAATCATTTTAAATTCTTGATAGATCCTCGTTGGCTACGTTTATGAGGTGTTTATGAGGTTTTCCGGTTTTCGCTTTCTCGTTGGAGGGTGACTTAAAACGGATCCGAAAACACCTCCAACGTCACAATACAAACACTGGCATACCATCTAATAAGCACGATAAACTGGTGAAATCGCCGTCCGGCACGCATTTTGATAATTGAACCGCGAGGAAGTTATGACTGACAACAATACATATTCTGATAAATCTTCTGGTCGTGAACGACCATCTTCAGGTTGGCAATCTGCTTCCGAACGTCGCGGTCAGGGTAATTTTAAGCGTGATGATCGTGGTTTCCGTTCTGATCGTCGTCGTGATGATGATCGTCGTGGTGGTTTCCGTGAGGACCGTGGCGGACGCCGTTTTGATCGTAACGATCGTTTCAATGATCGTGGGGATCGCAGGGATGACCGTGGTGGTCGTCGTTGGGAAGATAGCGATTCACGCTCACGTCGTAACGATCGTTTTAATGATCGAAATGATCGCTTTGAGCGTCGTGATGATCGTGGTTTCCGTTCTGATCGTCGTCGTGATGATGATCGTCGTGGTGGTTTCCGTGAGGACCGTGGCGGACGCCGTTTTGATCGTAACGATCGTTTTGAGCGCAATGAGCGTTCCCTGTCTCGCGATTTTGACCATGGGCAATCTAACCCTGATGAGTCGTACGAGAGCTCAGAGCGTTCCCAGCTACATAGATTGCAGTACGAGATTCCTGAATCGATTACTTCCGAATCCCTCGATGCCGCAACTCGTCAGCACCTACGCAATTTAAACAAAGAAAATAGTGAAGTGGTTGCGCGTCACCTTGCATATGCTGGTGAAATGATGGATATCGATCCTGAGGTCGCGTACAACCATGCAAAGGCGGCCTTTTCTAGAGCAGCTCGAATTGATGTTGTTCGCGAAGCACTTGGATTGACGTCCTATGTAACGGGTCGCTACTCAGAGGCACTGTCGGAATTGCGCACGTATCGCCGTATGAGCGATGACTTTTCGCATGTTGCTATTGAGGCAGATTCGGAACGTGGTCTAGGACGGTCGGAAAAGGCTCTTCGATTCATCGATGGAATTCCTCTAGCACGACTTGACGCTGAAGCAAAGATTGAGCTTGCAATTGTTGCTTCCGGAGCTAAAGCAGATATGGGCGATAGCGAAGGTGGCTTAGCTGTACTGAACAAGATTTTGGTGGAGAATCTCAGCCAAGAATTAGGTGCACGCGTCGAACTGGTTAAGGCTGATAGGCTCGAAGAACTTGGACGCGATACTGAAGCAACCGAACTTCGCGAGAAGTGGGCACCTATTTTTGAAGGAGCTTCAGAGGATCTCTCGATGGTTTTTGATTTGAATGATGTTCTGGATGATGAAATTGTGGAACCTGAAGTGGCCGACGACTTCGATGATTTTGACGATCAACTAGATGATGATGCTTTCGAAAAGGTGACTACAGAGACTGACGACGATCCAGAATTTGACGATTGCTTCGACGAACTTTTCGAAGAGTCCGACGAAGACGAAGAACTAGATGAAGATGATATCATCGAAGACTTTGACATAGATGATGATACAGACGATATTGCTGAAGTCGAGGTCGAGTCCAACAACTAAATTTGAGCTATGAATAATTTTCTTGAAACGTCTCAAACGCTTGTAGATCAATTTGATTATCTGATGCTGGATCTGGATGGCGTTTGCTATTTAGGTGCGCAGCCCGTACCTTATGCAATTAAAACGCTGAACAGGTTGAACTCAAATGGTCTTGGACTTTTCTACATTACGAATAATTCATCTCGTGTTCCGAGTTCTGTCTCTGAGCAGCTAACTGGTCTTGGACTCGACACCCGTCCCGATCAGATTCTGACCTCTGCTCAAGCCACTGCACAGCGTATCGCAGAAATTTATCCTCGTGGCTCAGTCGTTTTAGCCTTGGGTGGCGAAGGAGTTTTTGAAGCACTTCAATCCGTTGGGATGAAAGTTGTAACTACAGCAGACGGTGATCCGATCGCTGTGGTTCAAGGATGGTCACGTGAGATCGGTTGGGCTCAACTTTCCGAAGCTGTGCTCGCAATTAAGAACGGTGCGCGTCATTTCGCAACTAATCTAGATGCAACTTTGCCTACTGAACGCGGTGAAACTATCGGTAATGGTTCTTTTGTGGCAGCTGTTTCCAATGCGACTGGGCAACCGGTTCTAAGCTCAGGAAAGCCGGAAGATTTCATTTATGAAGCGGCTCAGAAGCTGACTCGATCTGTTTGTCCACTAGCAATCGGTGATCGATTAGATACTGATATTCGCGGGGCAAATGCGGCAGGAATACCTTCAATGCATGTATTAACGGGAGTTGGCCGAGTAAATGACGTGCTTTTTGCGAAGGAAACGGATCGCCCACGTTTTCTAGCCGCCGACCTCCGCGACCTTGATACACCGTATCCGAATATTGTTTGCGACGATGGCGTGGTTAAGTGTGGGGACGATGTCGCCTCGGTTGCTGATGGCATCATCTTTCTCAATGGTGAAACACTGGACACTTCGCGCGACAAAGATTGCGTAGAGGTTTCCTTAAACAGTTATCGAGCTCTCGCACATCTAGTTTGGATGATTAGTGATAGCAGTACCGAGGGTATTAACCTCGTCCTTCCAAGAATTGAAGTTATCCACTAATCTGCACTCTATTTTGACTCTCGTCCACAAGGAAATTACGTGCTTACTTTTTCCGCGAAGTCGTAGGTCAAGCTTGCATTGGTTGGTATAGACAATAAAGTTGGATATAGAACTTAATGCCGATAGAAAGGACACTTGTGAGTCAATCAGCGCAATCTAGTGCTCCTACGCCCAAAATTGATCCAAGGTTATTGCTTGACCAGGTCTCGGATCTGAACACGGATGAGCAAATAGAAACTCTTGAGGGTATCCATAGAGAATTAGTACAGCAGTTAAGTCGAGCTCAGGTGTGATGGCAAAACTAATTCGAATAGATGCAGAACTTGTTCGTCGAGGTCTCGCAAAGTCACGTGCAGAGGCGACTCAACTGATTCAAGCAGGAAACGTGTGGGTTGATGGAGCAGAAGTTACTAAGCCTGCACGTCAGATTAATCCGGCGCAAGCAGTCGTAGTAAAACCCATAGATACAGATAATTATGCTTCCCGTGGCGCCTATAAATTACTTGGAGCTCTAGAATACCTAGGAGATAAAGCTCCAGAAATTCTGGGTCGCCGTACGCTAGATGCTGGTGCATCTACAGGCGGCTTCACGGACGTATTGCTTCGACGCGGAGCAAGTAGCGTTGTCGCAGTTGATGTTGGATATGGACAGATTTTATGGCGACTTCGTGAAGACCCTAGGGTGGAAGTACTCGAAAGAACGAATGTGAGAACTTTAGATCCGGCGCTAGTAGCACCAGCACCGAGTCTCGTGGTTAGCGATCTATCATTTATATCGTTAACTCTGGTTATTCCAGCATTGGTGGCGGCAAGTAGCGAGGATGCAGAATTTTTGCTGATGGTAAAACCACAATTTGAAGTTGGCAAAGATTCTCTAGGAGCTGGTGGAGTTGTTCGTGATTCTGCCTTACACGTCTCATCGGTTTTAGCTGTGGCTCAATCAGCTATTTCTAATGGTCTTCATATCGTAGAAGTTGCACCGTCTCCATTACCTGGCCCAGCTGGGAACGTGGAGTACTTCTTGTATTTAAGTAAGACCAAAGGAACGAAAAGTTCTACACTGATTAACGATATGATCAAATTGGCGGTTCAAAATGGTCCCGCAGGGGATTCGCAGCAAAAGAAAAGAGGATAAGGTGAGCAACAAACGGCAAGTTGCACTCGTCAAACACGAGTTTCGCCCCGAAATCCTTAAATCTGTAGCAGATTTTGAAACACAGATGAACAAGGCCGGTTTTGACGTAATTGACGTTGATTCGGGCGAAGATTTCCGTGCAGCAGAACTAACCGTCGTCTTCGGCGGTGACGGAACAATTCTTCGAGCTGTCGAAGTAACCAGGAAATTTGATATTCCTATCATCGGAATCAATTACGGTCACGTTGGATTCTTAGCTGAAGCAGAACCGAACACTTTAACTGATGTAGTTCACTCAATTAAAAATAGGCTTTGGACTGTTGACCAACGTATGACAATCGACATCGTCGTGCACCGTCCAGATGGGTCAGTGGAACATAGTTGGGCGCTCAATGAAGTGTCTATAGAAAAAGATGCCCGATCAAGGATGATCGAAACGGATCTTGCAGTAGATGATCGAGAAGTGTCATCGTTTAAAGCAGATGCTGTACTTGTTTCTACACCAACCGGATCTACCGCATATAATTTTTCAGCTGGAGGACCGATCGTATGGCCCAATGTTGAAGCAATCCTATTTTTGCCAATTGCTGCCCATGCCCTGTTTACTCGGCCTATGGTCGTTGGGCCCGAATCTAAATTGGATGTACAAATCAGAGCCGATGATGCTCTAGTTTGGTGTGATGGACGCAGATGCCTTGAGGCTCCAGCTGGTACCATTGTGACGGCGTATCGAGGTGAAAAAGCTGTCCGGCTTGCACGAATCCACAACACCCCATTTTCAGGACGACTAGTTGCGAAGTTTGATTTACCAGTCCACGGCTGGAGAAACCGACGAGAAGATTAAAAGCCATGATTGAAGAACTAAACATTCGCGATTTGGGTGTTATTGAAGAGGCACATCTTCTTCTGGACTCCGGAATGACTGCGATAACTGGTGAAACAGGCGCAGGAAAAACTATGGCTTTAACGTCTCTTCATCTGCTTATGGGCGGTAAAGCCGACGCAACCAAAGTGAGAGCTGGCTCAGAAAAAGCGATTGTCGAAGGGGTTTTTCGGGTAAATAGACAATCGCCAGCAGTTTCGATAATCGAGGAAGCTGGAGGTGAAGTCGAAACAGATGGTGATACAGTTTCGATCATCGTTTCTCGGCACGTGCACAGTAAAGGACGCTCACGCGCTTTTGCTGGTGGTGCCTCCGTACCTGTGACGATTTTACAAGAGCTCGCAGAGTACCTAGTTACTGTACATGGTCAGTCAGATCAACTCAGGCTGGCTTTACCTGTTCAGCATAGAATCGCATTAGATGAATTTTCAGGAATCACCGGTTCAGCGCTTGAAAATGATTATAACGAGCTTTGGACTGAGTACATCAAGATCAATCAGGAACTAGATGAGTTTAGGGAGCGAGCACAAGAAGCTGGCACGGAGAGACTTGCGCTAGAAGCCCTAATTCACAGGATTGATGCAACCAAACCAGAAATCGGTGAAGATGAGGCACTCAGGAGTGAATCCATACGGCTGGAGAATATAGAGGATTTACGACTTGCAATCTCTCAGACGCTTTTTTCCTTAGCTGGAGACGAAACACAAAAAGGTGCCCTTGAACATATTGACAGCTCTATTCATTGCCTTGAAAAAACTGACGACGAAGAGCTAATTAAACTAGCACAGTCGTTGGCCACTGCATCAAGTATTACTTCAGAAGTTGTTAATCAGTTGGGATTATTGGGTGAGTCAGTTGACGCGGATCCAGATCGTTTAAATCAGATCCACGAGCGACGCGCGGAGCTACGCGCGATTCAACGTGAACTTTCGATGGATATTACGACGATGTTGCGTAGGAGAGAAGAAGCCGATGTCCAGTTGGCGCAACTTCAAGATCCTCAGGCACAAATTGAGCAGTTGGAAACTGATTTGCGCAATATCAGGAACAAGCTTGAGAACTGTGCATCAAAAATCTCTGAATTGCGTAAACAATCAGCAACAAGGCTTGAAAAAGAGGTTACTGGAGAGCTTCAGAACCTCTTTATGAAGGATGCAAGGTTCATAGTCAAAGTTGAGAAAACTGAGGAGTTATCTAAAGATGGAATGGACTCCATCGAATTCTTGTTAGCTCCGCACCAAGGAATGCCACCAGGAAAACTGAGTACCACCGCTTCGGGCGGAGAACTCTCGCGTGTGATGCTGGCACTTGAAGTAATTTTGTCGAAAACAGTTAGTGATAGTGATCATACTTTTATTTTTGATGAGGTTGATGCAGGTATCGGTGGAAAGACTGCTTTACTGATTGGTGAACGATTGTCCCAACTCAGTGCTCAGTCACAGGTTCTCGTTGTTACCCATCTCGCGCAGGTCGCAGCCTATGCGGCGCAACATGTTGTAGTAGATAAAGAGAGTGTGAAAGGAGTGGCGGTCACACAAGTCAGAGTTATGAACTCTGATGAAAGAGAACGTGAATTAGCTCGAATGCTTTCAGGGCACGAAAATTCTGAGGCGGCACGCACACACGCCGCTGAGCTACTTCGCGGTGTAACTGTGGCAACATAAAACTGTGGTATTTCATAAACGGCGGAAGTTATCAACCGAGGGTTCTTCGGGGATTGAGCAATCAGTTGCCCGAGTTGATTCGCGCACTAAAAACTTAACTAAGCGATTACAGTCAGGTGAAATCGCAATTATTGATCACGAGGATTTGGACCGAGTGTCGGCTGAAGCTCTCGTTGAATGTAAACCGATGGCAGTGCTAAATGCTGCTAAATCCACATCAGGACGTTACCCAAATTTGGGTCCAGGAATTTTACTTGATGCGGGAATCCCCTTGATCGATGACCTAGGCTCGGCCGTCATGGACATTCGAGAAGGTGAACTCGTCCGCATAGATGACACTGGTGCTATCTATGCCGGTGGTAAGCTAATTAGTGAAGGTATTGTTCAGACTTTTGAGACTAATGCGGAGAACTTAGCACAAGCACGACAAGGTATGACGGTCCAGCTCAAAGCCTTTGCTACGAACACCATGGAATATGTTGAGAAAGAGCAAGACCTCATTCTTGATGGTGTTGGAGTGCCGGAGATCGCTACCAATTTCCAAGGCAAACATGCGTTAATCGTCGTTCGCGGGTACCGTTATAAAGAAGATCTTGATGCACTGGGGCATTACATTCGCGAATATAAACCGGTTATTATTGGTGTCGACGGTGGCGCTGATGCAGTTTTAGATGCGGGCTATAAACTCGACATGATCGTCGGCGACATGGATTCCGTCTCCGATCGTGCTTTGAAATCCGGTGCTGAGATCATTGTTCATGCTTATCGCGATGGACGCGCTCCAGGTCAAAAACGAGTGGAGGACCTCGGTGTCGAACACGTTGTTTTCCCAGCCACTGGCACATCAGAAGACATCGCGATGCTATTAGCTGATGCAAAGGGGGCTAAACTTATCGTTGCGCTCGGTACACATTCCACTCTCATCGAATTTTTAGACAAGGGACGCCGTGGCATGGCGTCTACCTTCCTCACTAGATTGCAGATCGGTTCGAAACTAATCGATGCAAAAGGAGTGTCGCAGTTATACCGCACCCGAATTTCAAACTGGCAAATCGTTTTTCTTCTACTAGCTGGAATGGCAGCGATTACAGCGGCAATGTTTGCGACGTCGGCTGGGCAAATAACAATTAACCTCGCTTCGGTGTGGTGGTCGGATCTAGTTCATTGGTTTAAGGCACTCTTTTAGGTAGGAAATATGGTTGATTTTCGGTATCACTTAGTCTCACTCGTTGCAGTATTTTTGGCTTTGTCAGTTGGTATCATTCTCGGTGCTGGTCCATTGCAAAACTCAATTGGTGAGGCCCTTTCCGGTGAAGTAAGTAGCCTTAGAGATACAAATATGAAACTTAAGAGTGAGAACGACACTCTTAAAAAGGATAAAGAGCATCAGGATCTTGCGCTTCGCGATGCTGCGCCACTCATCATCGGCGGAACTCTTTCCGGTTCCAACGTTGCCGTTGTTGTTTTGCCAGACACTCCTCAGGAGACCATTGATGGGGTAGTTGAAATGATCGGCGAATCAGGGGCAAAAGTTGGCGGTCTTGTAACCCTTAACAGTGTTTGGACTGATGCGAAGCAGACCTCTTTCCGCTCTGCATTTGCGGAACAAATCAAAGGCTACGTAAAAGATGCTGAAGGTACGAACGATACCAACACCATCTTGGCACTTGCACTAAATCAGATCCTTCGTAATGGCTCCACTCACGAATCAAATAAGACGCTTTTCGATCTTATGAGTGCCAGCGAGCAGCCAATGATTACGGTTGCGTCGGGTGCAGATATCCCGGCACAGGCAATTGTAGTTGTTTCGCCGGATAACCCTGATCCAGCATCAAATGAAAAGAAGACGAACGCCGAAGCAGAAGCACAAGCTGACTACAATCTCAAGACTTTCGTTTCCTTTACTGGAACCTTGAGCTCGAAGAGTCCGACGGTTGTTGCTGGGGTTGCTAATTCTCAAAACGACGTCGTTGTTGGGGTTCGTACTGCAGGTACAGATGTGTCAACGGTAGATTCGATCGATACGGCGACCGGTCGAATCAATGTGCCACTTGCGGTAGCCGCGGAACTTTCCAATAAGACGGTTCACTATGGTTTTGGCGAAACCGCTTCTAAGGTATTGGGCGACCGGATCGTTGTTCCAGCTCCTCAGCCAATGGCTACACCGCCGGCCTGATTGGAAAAGATAAGCTACGCGCTTGTTCTAAACAAGAAGAGGAAAGTCTCATGAAATCACGAATCGTCGCGGGAATCGCGGGTGCAAGTTTAGGCTATTTGGCTATGAAAAACTGGTGCGATCGGTCCGATATGAGTTCATGGGATCGACCTTCATATAGAGATAGCTCAGTCTCTCTAACCGGAGGGCTCACGACTGCAGCCTCATTGGGTGTAGGAACCCTCGCCACTGTTCCCCAGGGATCGAGTTATCCGGCACTAATTGCCGGAACAGCGGGCGCTGTTGCTGGCTGGATTGATGACCACTTGGAAGATAAATTCCCTGCAAAAGGTAAGGGATTTCGAGGGCATTTAGGTGCGTTGAAAGAAGGGAAGATAACTTCTGGACTTCTCAAAATCGTCACGATTGGTTCAGGCGCTCTAGTAGCGACGGCTTTCAAGAATTTTTCCCAGGTTGGAGAAACTCACAACGGAAAGCCACAGTCATCTTCTACCTTGACCCGACTTGCCCATACTGGAGTCGATTCTTTGATCGTCGCAGGGTCGGCAAATCTGATTAATCTGCTTGATCTTCGACCCGGTCGTGCATTCAAGGTCGCGAGCTTCTGCGTTCTTCCTTGGGCTTTGCGCGTTAACGACGCACAAAATTTGGGTTACGTCGTTATTAGCACTTCGGCCTTAAATCTCTCAACCGATCTAGAAGGTGAAACGATGCTCGGAGATTTAGGCGCGAATGCGCTAGGTGGTGTCGTAGGTACTGTATTTTCTACAACAAAGTCACTTCCAGCAAAAAGCCTAATTCTGGCATCAATTATTGCGCTTACTGCCGCTTCGGAGAAAGTGTCTTTTTCGAAGGTCATCGAAAGTAACAAAGTTCTTTCCTTTATTGATAATCTCGGTAGAAAGTAAGCGGCAATGAAGCGTGCCTTCGGCGGAGTTGTTGGCGCGGCGGGACTGATCGCCGTCTTAACCTTGCTCTCCAGAATTGCAGGTTTGCTCCGTAAGCTTGCCCAGTCATGGGCGATGTCAGACGGTGCGGTTGCAACCGCGTACGACACAGCTAATACGGTTCCTAATGTTTTGTTTGAGATCGCCGCTGGCGGTGCGCTTGCCGGTGCTGTTATTCCGCTAATCTCGGGATTCTTGGCGAGAAATGCTAAAAAAGAGCTCGAAGATACCGCTTCTGCTCTTGTTACGTGGCTACTAGCAATTGGCCTGCCGGTGTCCATCATCGTTGCCCTTGCGTCGGGACCGATAACTCTAACTCTCTTTGGATCGGGTTCCTCGCCAGAAATAACTTCGTTGGCAGCATCCTTACTTGCCATGTTCTCTCTCCAGGTACCTTTCTACGGACTGTCAGTGGTCTTTACTGGAATCTTGCAAGCGCATAAACGGTTCATGTTGCCAGCTCTCTCGCCGCTACTATCCTCAATCGTCGTTATCTTTGTTTTCCTCATTTACGCGAAGACGGTTGGATTTGGTACACAACCTCAAGATGTACCTTGGTCTGCAGTCATGTTGCTTGGATGGGGGACGACGGCGGGAGTGTTAGTATTTTCTCTTCCACAGCTAATTCCGGTGTTAAAAGTTGTGCGACTCCGGTTAAATTTCTCTTTTCCGCCGGGTGTAGCTAAACATACGCTTCGACTCGCCGGTGCTGGATTCGGAGCTTTGGTTGCTCAACAAATTGCTATAGTGGTGATCTTGTATACCTCAAATTCTCAGGGAGATATAGGTACTTACAACGCCTTCAACTATGCATTTTCCATTTTCATGGTTCCTTATGCTGTACTTGCAGTTCCAGTTGCAACAGCGGTTTTCCCGCGAATATCTTCAGAAGTTGAACTCGTTAAATCTGAACTCAAGGATAACTCTGCGCTCCTATCGATCGTTTCATCGAGTACACGACTCGTCATCGGTCTAGGAATGGTTGCCGCAGTCTTATTGGCAGTTTTAGCTGAGCCGGCGAAAATCGTGATCGATTTAGGTCGCGATATTACTGGCCTTGAGCTCGCTATGCGTGCGATGTCCGGTGCGTTGATCGGATATTCTTTGCTCTATCATGGGGCTCGTGTTCTCTATGCCCTAGACGCCGGAAAACGTGTTATTCGAGTTAACTCACTTGCTTGGGGAGCAGTATGTATTGTTCTGATTGCAGGTATCATGCTCGGGGTTGAGGGTAGAATAAACACCCTCAACCTCATCGGAACTGCATTAACGATCGGTATGACGATCGGAGCGGTGTGCGTCGTCGTTGCTATTCGTCGCGAATTGGGATCAGCTGCTACTTACCGAGTTGGACGCACTACCGCGCTTCTGTTCCTAATTCTTGCTCCAGTGGCGGTCGCAACAAAATATGTGGCTTCCTGGATGTTGACCCTTGGTAACTTCTCTATTGCAGTGGCATTTGGTACTGCCGCCGTTATCGGGATAGTTGTGCTTGGCTGTGGTCTGTTGGCTCTTTATTTAGCCGATCGCGGAGCCTTGGTATCACTTCGTAAGTGATCTTTAGAGAAAATTAGATTCCTAATTCATTTCTGCGCAGCACCTTGTGGCATTGATACAGGTTTTGTTTGATATGGATAGAGAACATAGCTTCGAAAATCACATTCATCAGCACTGTGATTCTCCATACCGCAAGAAATGTGGTGGAGGTAGAACATTACGCTGTAGAATGAAATTCCATGGTAGATACAAATTCAGGATTACCTGGAAAACAGCAAAAAATTACAAGACAAGTCTTTGTTACCGGCGGTGTTGCTAGCTCACTAGGTAAGGGGCTTACCGCTTCTTCCCTTGGCCGTTTGCTTAGATCCCGTGGTTTAAAAGTAGTTATGCAAAAGCTCGATCCATACATCAATGTGGATCCAGGCACGATGAATCCTTTCCAGCACGGTGAAGTTTTTGTGACTGAAGATGGTGCTGAAACTGATCTTGATATTGGTCATTATGAGCGCTTTTTAGATGTTAACCTGTCAGGAAAAGCCAATTCGACCACTGGGCAGGTCTACCTGAATGTGTTGTCGAAAGAACGCGCAGGTGAATACCTCGGTGAATGTGTTCAAGTCATTCCACACATTACCAATGAGATTATCGAACGTATGCGCGCGCAGGCTTTCGCCGATGACGGCGAGGAAGTATCTGACGTCATCATCACTGAAATTGGTGGAACAGTTGGCGATATCGAATCGCAGCCTTTTCTGGAAGCAGCACGCCAAGTACGTCAACTCATTGGTCGCGATAACTGTTTTTTCCTACACGTAGCACTCGTTCCATACCTTGCGGCCGGTGGCGAACTCAAAACGAAGCCTGCCCAGCACTCAGTGGCTGCCTTGCGCTCTATCGGTATTCAGCCGGATGCAATCGTGCTCCGATGCGACCGTGATCTCCCAGTTTCCGTGAAAGCGAAGATCGCCCTTATGTGTGATGTTCCAGATGACTGCGTTATCCAGTGCGAAGATCGCTCGTCGATTTATGAAATTCCAAAAGTTCTTCACGGTCAGGGGCTTGATGCACAGGTAGTTCAACGTCTCGGGCTTACATTCCGCGACGTTGAATGGTCAGATTGGGATCGAGTGATCGAACGCGTTACATACCCTCATGATGAAGTAACAGTTGGACTGGTTGGTAAGTACATTGATCTTCATGATGCTTACCTTTCCGTTGCCGAAGCTCTCCATGCCGGAGGAATTCACCACCAGGTCAAAGTTAATATTTCTTGGATTCCGGCCGATGAATGTGCCACCACTGAGGGAGCAGCAGCTCATCTTACGAAAGTTGATGCAATATTGGTTCCAGGTGGATTTGGCGTGCGTGGGCTTGACGGAAAGATTGGCGCACTTAAATATGCACGTGAAAACGGTATCCCAACTCTTGGAATCTGCCTCGGACTACAATCGATGGTTATTGAAGCTGCACGCAATATGTTGGGAATTAGTGAGGCATCATCCACTGAGTTTGATCCGGATACAACTGAGCCAGTAATCGCCACAATGGCTGAACAACAGCATTTTGTTTCCGGAGAGGGGGATATGGGAGGTACTATGCGTCTGGGTGCTTATCCAGCTGTACTCGCTCCAGATTCGCTAGTTGCTAAGGTCTATGGACGTATGGAAGTTTCTGAACGTCATCGTCACCGCTACGAGGTCAATTCTGCCTACCGGGAGCGACTCGAAAGTGTTGGCCTCCATATCAGTGGAACCTCGCCAGATGGTGAACTTGTTGAGTTTGTTGAGTTGGACGAAGAAATCCACCCTTATTACATTTCGACTCAAGCTCACCCAGAGTTTAAGTCGCGTCCAACAAATGCTCATCCTTTGTTCGTAGGATTGGTTAGGGCGGCGTTGAATCGTCGTCATGCTCAGAAAGCAAAGTGAACCAAACGAAGTAGGTTGTAGGTATGGAGCGGAACAAGTCTTTCGAGTTAGCTGATTGTGCGGCTCCCCAGCACGTTCAGATACTTAATCAAGAGATCAAGTATCGAGGTGGGATCTTCGATATTAGGGACGATCGAATTGAGTTCAAGTCGGGGGACGTTGTTCAGCGCCAATATATGAAGCATGACGATGCCGTCGCTATTGTTCCGCTCCGCCACAACGGCACCAACTGGGAGATTCTTTTAATTCGCCAGTATCGCCATGCACCACGCAGAATTTTTTGGGAGATTCCAGCAGGTTTAAGAGATATAGCCGGGGAGGAATCTCTTCTCTGCGCCAAGCGTGAACTCGAAGAAGAAACAGGACTGGCTGCGCAAGATTGGCGCAAATTGGTTTCGTTTTATACATCTCCTGGATGCTCGGACGAAAACCTCGAAATTTACGTGGCAATCGATCCGGTACCCAGTGAAAATAAGAGCGGATTTACTGCTGAAGCAGAGGAGCGCGAAATCGTTTCTCAGTGGTTTGAAATAGGTGATATTCGTGACGCTATTCTTACTAGTCGCTTGCAGAGCCCAACCTTAGTATTGGGAGTTTTAGCTGTTGATTCCTTGCTTTCCCGTGGAATTGATACTTTGGAGAAAGTTACGCAGTAGGTTCTGCTTCCCTGGCGCGATTTTATGACTTTTATTTCGGCACGTTGGAGTTGCGAAAATGTATTTTTGCAATGACAATGTTTCTTAAAGAGTACTTTGTGCTAGGGAGGTGAAAGTAGTGGATCGTAACGATTTAGGTACATGCGAGCAGATTCTTCGTTTAGTGATCGAACGTGGTCCTATTACATCGGGTGAGCTAGCGAAATTACTAGTACTCACACCTGCCGCGGTACGTAGACACATTTCAACGTTGATTGATGATGAGTTCATCCAAGAGTACACAGCTCCCCATACAGCACCGTCACGGCGTGGACGTCCATCACGGCGATATGTTGCGACTGCTGCAGGACAATCTCAGTTGAGTGAAGCGTATTCAGATCTTGCAACTCAAGCACTTGAATTCCTGCGTGAGAACCTCGGCGAAGACGGAGTTTCCGATTTCGTTAATCGTCGAATTAAATCGCTTGAACAGCGTTATGGGGGAGTGATCGAATCTGCGGGCGAATCGCCAATGGATAAGATTGTTGCTCTAGCAACAGTGCTTGATAAAGACGGGTATATGACCACCTTGCGTCGGGGTGGACCCAATGGAATTGCGTTGCAGCTTTGCCAAGGACATTGCCCGGTTCAAGATGTTGCCGAGGCGTTCCCAGAGCTTTGTGAAGCGGAAACCAAAGCATTTGCAAGGTTGCTTGGTGTTCCTATTCAACGGCTGGCGACCTTAGCTGGTGGCGAGCATGTTTGTACGACGAATATCCCGATTGGGATTTCTCAAATGCGTCGGACTCAGTCGAGTTCGCAAAGATAAAGCCTCATTTTGTAGATGAGGGTTGGAAGGAAATCGATGACTCAATCCGAATTGGGTGCAAAGGAAACTTTGACCCAAGAAGAGACAATTGCTTCGATTGGAAATTATGCATACGGATGGCATGATTCCGACGACGCAGGTGAAAAGGCACGTCGTGGTCTTAACGAAGACGTCGTTCGAGATATTTCGTTAAGGAAGAACGAGCCTGAATGGATGTTGAATAAGCGTCTCAAGGCTTTGAAACTGTTCGAACGTCGTCCGATGCCTACGTGGGGCGGAGATCTCTCTGAGATCGATTTTGATTCGATTAAGTACTACGTAAAGTCAACGGAGAATGTTGCGACTTCTTGGGAAGACCTTCCGGAGGACATTAAACTCACGTATGATCGTCTTGGAATTCCTGAAGCTGAAAAGGCGCGTCTCGTTGCAGGTGTTGCAGCACAATATGAGTCTGAAGTTGTTTACCATCAGATTCGTGAAGATCTTGAGTCCCAAGGTGTAATCTTCCTTGACACCGATTCGGGTCTGCGCGAACATCCTGAAATTTTCGAAGAGTTCTTTGGCAAGGCAATTCCATTGGGAGATAACAAGTTTGCCTCTTTGAACTCTGCCGTGTGGTCTGGTGGTTCATTCGTTTACGTTCCGAAGGGCGTACATGTTGAGATCCCTCTTCAGGCCTACTTCCGCATCAACACCGAAAATATGGGGCAGTTTGAACGAACCCTCATCATTGCGGACGAAGATTCTTATGTTCACTACGTTGAAGGTTGCACTGCGCCGATTTATAAGTCGGATTCATTGCATTCGGCCGTTGTTGAAATCTTTGTTAAAAAAGGTGCTCGCGTTCGTTATACAACTATTCAAAACTGGTCGAATAACGTATACAACCTCGTTACGAAACGTGCAATTGTTGAAGAAGGCGCGACCATGGAATGGGTCGATGGAAATATCGGTTCAAAGGTGACCATGAAATACCCGGCCGTTTACCTCATGGGCGAGCATGCCAAGGGTGAAACTCTCTCGATCGCTTTCGCTGGTGCAGGACAGCACCAAGATACGGGCTCAAAGATGGTCCACATGGCACCTAACACGTCATCGTCGATTGTTTCGAAGTCTGTTGCGCGTGGCGGTGGACGTTCTTCTTACCGTGGTCTGGTCCAAGTCAATGAGAACGCAACGCATTCGAAGTCGAATGTACTTTGCGACGCTCTGCTGGTTGACCAAATTTCACGGTCGGATACCTACCCTTACGTCGATGTTCGTGTGGACGACGTTGAAATGGGTCACGAAGCTACGGTTTCGAAGGTTTCGGAAGATCAGCTGTTCTACCTTATGAGCCGTGGCCTCGAAGAAACCGAAGCTATGGCGATGATCGTCCGTGGTTTCGTAGAACCAATTGCGCGTGAGTTGCCAATGGAATATGCACTCGAACTTAACCGTCTCATTGAACTTCAAATGGAAGGATCCGTTGGCTGACATGGCACAGCAATCTACTCTAACCTCAACTTCGTCGCGTGCGGATCGACCACTTTCCTTCAATGTGACTGATTTTTCAGTTCCACAGGGCACGGAAGAAGAATGGCGTTTTACTCCACTTGAGCGAATCGAAGATTTCTTCGTAGAATCCGTTTCAGGCATTGAACCAGAAGTTATCGTTCGTGGCGAAGCTTCGTACGAAAAAGTAGCTCGTGGGGACGTTCGGCTCGGAAAACTCCAAGCGCCTGAGGATCGTATCGGTGCTGTTGCTTGGAATTCCTTCGAGAAAGCACACGTCATCACCCTTGAGGAGGATCGTAAATACGAATCCGAAACCGTAGTATCCGTCAATGGCCTTGACAACTCAGCAGTTGCAGGTATGCATTTCCTTATTGAAGCGAAGAAATTTGCTGAAGGAACCGTCGTCGTCAACCACACTGGATCGGCTCGCGTGTCCGAAGGCATGGAAGTAAACGTTCAAGACGGTGCACACCTCACCTTGGTATCTATCCAAGACTGGAAGGATGACGCTGCCCACGCACTGTCTAATCGAATCCGCCTGGGTCGTGACGCTTCGTTGCGTCATATTGTTGTTACTCTTGGAGGTGACGTCGTTCGTGTTACGACGTCGATTGAGTACGCAGCTCCTGGTGGTGACGCTGATTTGTTAGGCGCTTACTTCGTAGACGCTGATCAACATCTTGAACATCGTTTGTTTGTTGACCACAATGAGCCAAACTGCCGGTCAAACGCTACTTATAAGGGCGCGCTACAAGGTGATGGCGCTCATTCGGTATGGATCGGTGATGTGTTGATCCGTCCGGAAGCTGAAGGCACAGATACCTATGAGTTGAACCGTAACTTGGTTCTTACCGAAGGCGCCCGCGCAGATTCGGTTCCAAATCTCGAAATCGAAACCGGTGAAATCGAAGGTGCGGGTCATGCATCTGCCACTGGTCGTTTTGACGATGAACAACTGTTTTACCTAAAGTCTCGCGGAATTCCCGAAGATGAAGCACGACGCCTCGTTGTACGTGGCTTCTTTGCAGAGCTAATTAATAAGATTGGCGTTGAGTCCGTACAGCTTAAGTTGATGGAAGCCATTGAAGAAGAGCTTTCGCTAACGATGGGACAGGTCCATGAGTGAGCACTTCGTCTGTAAAACTAATGCGATTGAGTGTGGAAGCGTTGCTCCCTTTGCTTTGGAAGATGCAAACGAATTACCTGTAAACATTGCGGTTATTCATACCGATGCCGACCAATGGTTTGCCGTCATCGATCGTTGTTCCCATGGGCGATTTAAGCTCTCGGAAGGTGAAGTGGACGGTGACTGCATTGAATGCACACGCCATGGCTCGGCTTTCGATCTCCACACCGGTGAGCCACTTAACCCACCAGCATCCAGCCCCATTCAAACTTTCCCGGTACGTGTTGACGGTGATTCCGTCTACGTGACTTTGGCATCAAACTGACCACTCGAAGAGAAAAGAAATAACGTGTCCAATCTAGAAATCAAGAATCTCCACGTTTCCGTTGAAACGCCCGAAGGCGACAAACAAATCTTGCGCGGTGTTGACCTCAAAATCAACGACGGTGAGATCCATGCGATTATGGGACCAAACGGTTCCGGTAAGTCTACTTTGGCTTATGCAATTGCAGGTCATCCGAAGTACACCATCACCGAAGGTCAGATTCTGCTTGACGGTGAAGATATGGTGCCACTATCTGCTGATGAACGCGCACGTAAGGGATTGTTCCTAGCGATGCAGTATCCAGTGGAGGTTGCTGGTGTTTCGGTAACGAACTTTCTTCGTTCGGCTAAGACTGCGATTGACGGAGAAGCTCCAAAGCTACGTGAATGGGTGAAGACGCTTAAGAACGTGATGTCGGATCTTAAGATTGATCCTGAATTTGCTCAGCGCGATGTTAACTTGGGTTTCTCAGGTGGTGAGAAGAAGCGCTTAGAGATCATGCAGCTTGAGGTTCTTAAACCAAAGGTTGCCGTTTTGGACGAAACTGATTCCGGCCTTGACGTTGATGCACTTCGCTTGGTTTCAGAAGGCGTAAACCGCGCCCATGCGGCAAACGGCAATGGCGTTTTGCTTATTACCCACTACACGCGTATTTTACGCTACATCAAACCAGAATTCGTTCACGTGTTTGTTGATGGCCGTATTGCTGAATCCGGTGGTCCTGAGCTGGCAGATAAGCTCGAGGCCGAGGGTTATACTAGCTACGAAAACTGATTGCGGAGAGTTTTTCATGAGTGCCCCAGAATTTCCAAATACACCGGTTTCACGCGAGGATTTCCCGATTCTTAGTCGTGTAATGAGTAACGGTGAGCGTTTGGTGTATTTGGATTCTGGGGCAACTTCGCAAAAACCTCAGTGTGTGATTGATGCACAATCACGAGTCGAGCTTCATTCGAATGGTGCGGTTAATCGTGGCTCTCACGAACTAGCCGCTGAAGCAACGATGATCGTTGAAGATACTCGTGAGCTGGTAGCAAATTTTGTTGGAGCGTCTGCAGACGAGATTATTTGGACAAAAAATTCGACCGAATCATTGAACCTTCTCGCCTACGTATTTGATAACGTTACTCGGCGTGCAAATGATCAAGAAGTGCAAGACAGATTCGCGATTCTGCCGCATCACAACATAGTGGTGACTCGGGCTGAGCATCATGCCAACTTGATTCCATGGCAAGAGCTGTGCTTGCGCACCGGTGCTGAGCTTCGCTGGATTGATTTGGACGACGACGGTCGCCTAGATCTTTCAACCGCTAACGTTATCGACGTAAACACTCGCGTTGTTGCTTTCGGGCATGTTTCGAACGTGACGGGGGCAGTTGCACCAGTTACCGAAATTGTTGAACTGGCGCATAAAGTTGATGCACTTGTTGTGCTCGATGCCTGCCAATCAGTACCTCATATGCCGGTGGATTTCACCTCTCTAGATATTGATTTTGCAGTATTTTCGGGTCACAAGATGATGGCCCCAACGGGGATTGGTGTGCTTTATGGCAAATCTGCTCTGCTGAAAATGATGCAACCGTTCTTATTCGGTGGATCAATGGTAGAAATCGTCACGATGGAAAAAACCACCTATGCAAAGCCGCCGGCTCGTTTTGAAGCTGGCACTCAACCAGTTTCGCAAATCGGTGGGCTAGGAGAAGCCGTTCGGTATCTCAACGCTGTTGGAATGGATAAAATCGAAACCTACGAAAATGAGCTCTGCGAATATCTTATCCAAGAGATGCTCAAGATTCCGCATGTGCGTATTTTGGGTCCAAAGGACGTTAAGAACCGCCTCGGCGTCGTCGCCTTCGAAGTTGAGGGTGTTCATCCTCACGATGTTGGTCAAATTCTCAATGAAAAAGGGATTGCGATTCGAGTTGGACACCACTGTGCACAGCCGATTCACCAACATTTCGGGGTATGGTCGTCTAATAGAGTTTCGTTGGCGCCGTACAACACTTGTTCAGAGATCGATCTCTTTGTCGATACACTAAAAACAGTAAGAGGATTCTTTGGCTTGGGAGACGAATGTTGAGTAATTTAGAGCAACTTTATCAGGAGATCATCCTAGATGCGTCCAAAGAACGCTACGGAGAAGGGCTTCTTGAAACGCCTGATGGTGAATCTTTTCAAGTAAATCCGACATGTGGTGACCAAGTCACGATGCAGGTAGAACTCTCAGAAGATGGCGAACATATTTCTGAAATTGCATGGGATGGTCACGGATGTTCGATCTCGCAGGCGTCTATTTCGATCATGACGCAGATGCTCGAGGGAAAGAGTCTAGAGGAAGCAGATAAAATTTTCCACGAATTCCGTCAGATGATGGATGCAAGAGGATCTGAGATTTCAGACGAGACTGCGGATTTACTTGAGGACGCATCGGCTTTCCAAGGAGTTTCAAAGTTTCCTGCTCGTATCAAGTGCGCCTTACTTGGTTGGATGGCGTTGAGGGAAGCAACTGATAATGCTTTAGAAAATAAGGAGAATAAAGGATGACGGATAGCACCGCCGCAGGAGCGCCAAATCCGATTACTATCGCAGATATTGAAGAAGCTTTGCGTGATGTAATTGACCCTGAGTTGGGTATTAATATTGTTGATTTGGGTTTGCTTTATGGCATCACTCTCGACGGTAATTCAGCGATCGCTGATATGACGCTTACGTCAGCCGCCTGCCCTTTGACTGACATGATTGAGGAGCAGGCTAATATGGCAGTTTCAGGCCTCGTTGATGATTTCCGAATCAACTGGGTTTGGCTTCCACCATGGGGGCCGGATCGTATTACTGACGATGGCCGTGATCAACTTCGCGCACTTGGCTTCAACGTCTAAACGGATTGCGTCAGTTTAAACCAAGTTAATATGGGTTGTGGGTGGTTCATAAACGGTGAACCACCCACAACCCATATTAGAAGGAATGTATAGGTAACCCGTTGCGTTCAGATAATTATGGTTGGCGAACTGACCAAGTGTCGCAGGACTGAATTGTTCCGTTTTGAATTCCTTTATTCAGCCATTGCATACGTTTTTCAGATGATCCGTGAGAGAAGCTATCTGGATTAGCACGAACGCCGGCGTTTTCCATGATGCTGTCGTCACCAACGCTTGCCGCAGCATCTAGAGCCGAACGAAGTTCTTGCTGGGAAGGCTGTTTGAGAAAGGGAATGCCGGTATCCGGATCAATAGTTGACGATGCATGGTGAATCCAGGCACCGGCTAAGCAATCAGCCTGAAGCTCTGAACGTACCATCGATGAAGATTCGCCACTCGAACGGTGATCGATCTTGTTTAGAATTCCGAGCTGATTCTGGATATGATGACCCCATTCATGGGACAGAATATAGAGCTGAGCTAGGGAAGTGTTATTAGCACCGAACTGTTTAAGTTGGTTAAAGAAAGAAACATCAATATAGGTGGTAGCGTTACTTGGACAGTAGAATGGTCCAGTTTGCGAACTGCCCGTACCGCACGCGGTTCCGACCGATCCTTGGTATAGAGTTAATCCACCTGTTTGATACCGGACTCCTGTTTCTTTAGGTAGCTGCTCTTGCCAAAATACTTCCAAAGAATTTCTACCCGCAGCCATGCGACATTCATCCTTAGTGTTAGCATCAGCTCCAGTTTTGCATTCAGTGGAGATAGATTTCTGTGAACCCGTATTCTGGGCGGGGGCTGTCATTGAACCGAGGTCCGGAACCTGCCCCGTGAAAAGATATACAAGAAGTACTCCGATTAAACCGAGTCCACCTACTCCGCCACCAATTGCAGCTCCGCGGCGGCCGTGATTGACCCCGGAGGTATCAATTGTAATATCGTCGTTGAAGCTCATATTCGCTACTTTCTTTACTTAACTTCCTTTACTTATTTTCTTTGATCATACAAAGGAAAACCCCAATAGATTTGCGATTTCGCTTTCTTTTCGCCGAAGGAATATTTGGATTTTTCAATTAGCTATTACGATAGAAAGGTGATTACATTTCAAGACCTCAATATGCGTATTGGTAGCCGCGAACTATTGAAAAACACGAGCCTCCACGCTGATAAGGGGCAATGCGTAGGATTAGTCGGTAGAAACGGTGCCGGTAAGACCACTCTTTTACGCCTTCTCGCAGGTGAAGGAACTACTTCTGAGGTTATTGAATATACTGGAATGATTTCACGCAGAGATACAATTGGCTACCTTCCACAAGATCCGCGAACTGGTGATCCGAAGCAAATTGCAAGAGACCGAGTTCTTTCGGTGCGAGGGATTGAAGATACACTTCGAAGAATTAAGAAGGCTGAACATGAGATGTCTACGCTCAGCGGCACCAAGCAGCAAAAAGCGATGGAACGTTATGTGCGCCTAGATGCCGAGTTTACAAATGCTGGTGGATGGGCTGCCCATTCCGAAGCTGCATGTATTACCGCCGCATTGGGATTGCCTGAACGTGTTTTGGAGCAGCCACTAGAAACACTTTCGGGTGGTCAGCGCAGGCGTGTCGAATTAGCTCGCGTATTGTTTTCCGATGCTCAAACCCTTCTCCTAGATGAGCCAACGAACCACTTGGACCATGATTCAATCATTTGGCTCAGGGACTGGATTCGAACCTACTCGGGGACATGTATTATTATTTCTCATTCGGTAGAGCTACTGAGAGAGACTGTTGATCGAGTTTGGTATCTTGATGCTAACCGCGCCACGATAGACGTTTATGCTATGGGTTGGGATGAATACCTTAAGCAGCGTGAAAATGATGAGAAGCGTCGTCGACGTGAAAGGCAAAATGCTGAGAAAAAGGCTGCAATTTTACTAGCGCAAGCAGATAAGATGCGCTATAAGGCTACCAAAGCAATTGCGGCTCAGAACATGGAAAAGCGCGCTAAAGAACTATTGGCGAATCTAGAGGAAGAACGCCAGCAAGAAAAGGTTGCTCATCTGCGCTTCCCGAAACCTGCACCAAGTGGGAAAACACCACTTGAGGCTCGCGATCTTTCAAAGTCCTATGGATCTTTGGAAATCTTTACTGGTTTAGACCTAGCGATCGACCGCGGGTCGCGCGTCGTGGTTCTTGGATATAACGGCTCAGGTAAGACTACACTCTTAAGAATGCTGGCGGGAATAGAGGAACCTGATACTGGTGAAGTTATTGCTGGTCATGGGTTAAAACTTGGCTACTATGCGCAGCAACACGAAACTATTCGTGACGATCGTACGGTTGTTGAAAACCTTATGGATGTTGCACCGGAATTGGATAACACAGGCTTACGTTCCATTTTAGGTAGCTTCTTATTCTCGGGTTCGGATGCCGAAAAACCAGCGCGGGTACTTTCTGGTGGTGAGAAGACGAGGCTTGCGTTAGCTATGCTCGTAGTCTCTGCTGCAAATGTGTTGCTACTAGATGAACCCACAAATAATCTTGATCCAGCTTCCCGCCTTGAGATTCTTAAAGCTCTTCAGAAGTATGAGGGTGCGGTTATTTTGGTAACTCACGATGAAGGTGCTGTCCAAGCTCTTAATCCGGATCGAGTACTTTTGCTTCCAGATGGAGACGAAGACCTGTGGTCTGACGATTATTTAGAATTGATTTCGATTGCTTAGACAAAGTGGAAGCCGCGGAATTGATGACTCGTGGCTATCATTTTATTTCGTTTGAGATTCGGATACTCGCTTAGCTTTCTTTTCTTTAATATATTCTCGACGACGCCGCGCCCACTCTTCACGTAGCTCAGGGTCAGTCATTACCAAGGCAACTGTTTGGCAGTCTTCGGGACCAGTGACGAATGCTTGGCAAAGAGTACACGGCTCACCGAATCGAATCGGGCATTCGGGTTGGTTGACGTGTTTCTTCGCCATCGTCATCTTCCCATCCAAACATAGTAGCCAAAATATCTAAACGCGGAAATGTAATTGAGCTATCTGCATTTTCAACTACTACCGGTTTAGCACAAAAAGCGAAACTATGCCCAGCATAGGCCAGCATTTTAAGATCGTTGGCTCCGTCACCAATGCAAACGACCAGCTCACGCGGAATATTAAACTCTTTCGACCACTCTTTTACTGCTGTTAGCTTCGCCTCAGAGTCAATAATCTTGCCGAGCGTGCGTCCGGTTAAATAATCATCTGCTATCTCAAGGCGATTGGCGGTATATCTATCGATGGATAGGTTTTTTACCAGCGGAGTCAGGACCTCCATGAATCCACCAGAAACAAGACCGAACTTTGCGCCGTGCTTGTGAGCTAGATTCACAAGTTCGGTAGCTCCTGGAGTGAATGTTACGTCATCGATAATATTTTCTAATGCTGAGGAATCTAATCCTGAAAGTGTTGCCACGCGTTCTTTCAAAGAATCGGTGAAGTCCAATTCACCGCGCATAGCAGCCTCTGTAATAGCTTGGACTTCGCTTTCTGTTCCAGCATGACGTGCGATCAACTCAATTACTTCTTGGCTAATGAAAGTCGAATCAACGTCGCTAATGATTAGGCGCGGTCCCAGTTCAGCAAGTGCACCTGTAATGAACGCGTGGTCGATGAATACAGTCTTATCACAGAGGAACTTCAGTTCCGTTTTCACATTATTGAGAACCTCGACGGCATCCGTGGCACACGAACCGGTAAAGGTATAGGAAAGGTAGAAAGGCGGTGTCTTTACCTTCCGCTCGAAAAATCTGGTATCGAGGCGTTTAATTAGAATCCTAACAGATTCAAGGAGGTCACTGAGTACCTTAGGTTGTTCAGGGGTATATGACGTGAGGGAGAAACGGAATGCTGTTTCTCCCTCACGAGCCGTCAAGTCTTCCATAGGGCTAACCTTAACCGATAGAAGATTGGGTATTCATCATCTGGTTACGATCTTGCCTTTAGGCACAACTACGATGCCACTCTCAGATACATGCAAACCACGTGCCAGATCATGCTCATGATCAATTCCAACTTGTGCGCCTTCTTCAATCTTGGCGTATTTATCGATAATCGCACGAACTACTGTTGCATTGCGTCCGACGTTAACGCCGTCGAAAATAACGGAGTCTCTTACTGATGACCACGAGTTCACACGAACATGGGGTGAGAGTACCGAACCAATTACCTCGCCACCTGAGACAATTACTCCAGGTGAGATAACTGAATCCAAAGCATGACCGAGGCGTTCATGATGGCCGTAAACAAACTTGGCCGGTGGTAGTCCAGTGTAGCCCGTGAGCAGTGGCCATTTATCGTTGTAGAGATTAAAGATCGGATAAACCGAAATCAAATCCATATTTGCATCATAGAAGGCGTCAATCGTGCCAACGTCGCGCCAGTAGTTGCGGTCACGTTCAGTAGATCCTGGGATCTCGTTGAAAGTGAAATCATAAACATCGCAGTCTTGGCGGGCAACGAACTTTGGAACGATGTTACCGCCCATATCGTGCGAGGAGTTTTCGTCGTCGGCATCTTCGTAAAGAGCTTCAACCAAAGCTTCGGTTGAGAAAACATAGTTACCCATCGAAGCTAGAATTTCGTCTGGAGAATCGGGGAGACCGTCACAGGTTTCCGGCTTCTCCAAAAACTCGCGAACCTTTTGAGTGTTAGAAGGATCAGTGTCGATAACACCGAATGAGGAAGCTAGCTCTTTAGGCTGGCGGATTCCCGCGATTGTGAGTCCTACACCTGAGTCAATGTGTTGCTCAACCATCTGGGAGAAGTCCATACGGTAGATGTTGTCCGCTCCGGTGATCAAAACGATGTCTGGACGTTCGTCGTCGAGAATATTAAGTGACTGGTATACGGCGTCAGCTGAACCCAAGTACCAGTTTTTACCTACGCGTTGCTGCGCTGGGACAGGTGCAATGTAGTTATCAAGGAGAGTGGACATACGCCACGTCTGTGAGATGTGACGGTCAAGAGAGTGAGACTTGTACTGGGTCAGAACCACAACTTTAAGGTAACCGGAATTAACGATATTCGACAGAGCAAAATCAATTAATCGGTAAATTCCACCGAAAGGGACAGCTGGTTTAGCACGATCTTGGGTGAGTGGCATCAGGCGCTTGCCTTCGCCACCGGCAAGAACAATAGCAAGTACACGTGGTTTCGATCTCATGTATTAACTTTATCGTGAATTACCTTGATATGGAGGGTTTTAACGAAAAATTTTTCCTAATCTTTCCGAAAAAGTTACCAAGAAGCACCTACAATGTAACTAGTAATGTTTCTTTGCGAATGTATGAGGAAACAAATAGGAATATTGCCGAAAGGACCAGTAATGCAAGTTCACCTACTCACTCGAGAATTTCCGCCATTTGTTTATGGAGGAGCGGGTGTTCATGTTACCGAGCTTGCAAAGGTACTTAAGGAGCATGCAGATGTTCACGTACATGCCTTTGACGGCGAACGTGCAAATGAAGAGGTCCCTGGCGTAACCGTGCATGGATATGACTATCCAAAGGAATTGGATAATGCCAATGCGGCACTTCGGACGTTTGGTGTTGATCTTGAAATGGCGAATGCAGTTGCCGACGCCGATATCATTCATTCGCATACCTGGTACGCGAATATGGCTGGTCACCTTGCGTCAAAGCTTTACGGCAAGCCCCACGTTATTTCTGCACATTCGCTCGAGCCGCTTCGCCCTTGGAAGCGTGAACAGCTCGGCGGGGGATACGAGCTTTCCTTGTGGGCAGAAAAGACCGCTTACGAAGGTGCTGCTGGAGTTATCGCGGTTTCTCAAGCGATGCGTGAGGATATCCTGCGTTGTTACCCGAGCATCGATCCAAATAAGGTCCACGTGATTCATAATGGAATTGATCTCGATGCCTGGCGTGCTCCTCAAACCGATAAAGAGCGTGAAGAAGCCCGTTCGTTCTTTGCTTCCTACGGTTTAGATCCAGATGTTCCGACCATTATTTTTGTTGGCCGAATTACTAGGCAAAAGGGTGTTCCGGGGCTTTTGCGTGCGCTACGTCAAGTGCCTACCCATATTCAAGTAGTTCTTTGTGCAGGCGCGCCTGATACGCCTGAAATTGCAAAGGAAACCAAGGAGTTGGTTCATCAACTTCAAGCTGAACGTGACGGTGTTGTATGGGTAGAAGATCACTTGCCACATAGCAAGATTGTTCAGCTTGAGGCCTGTTCTACTGTGTTTGTGACTCCGTCTATTTATGAGCCGCTTGGAATCGTGAACCTTGAGGCAATGGCTGTGGGTTTACCCGTCGTCGGAACGAATACCGGAGGTATCCCAGACTGTATTGATGACGGCGTTACAGGAACCTTGGTTCCGATCGAACAGCTTGATGATGGAACTGGCACTCCAATCAAGCCAGATAAATTTGAAGCTGATTTGGCGCGCGCTTTGACTGATATGTGTGAAGATGTCGAAAAAGCTGAGGCAATGGGCAAATCTGGTCGCAAGCGAGTGGAAGACCATTTCTCTTGGACCTCTATCGCGGAAAAGACTATGGAGTTCTACAAAAATCTTTTGAAAGAGGCTTAAAGCTGGTTTGCCTTATGTTGAAAATGACGTTTTTAGTGTGTAGGACTTAGTTCCTGTTCGTTTTTGGATTAGGCTTAAACCATGGGTGATGTACTGGAAGTAGCAGACGTTAGTGTACGTCGTGGCGGAAATATTATTTTGAGTCATGTTAACTGGTCGGTTAACGAAGGCGAACGTTGGATTGTGCTCGGTGCAAACGGAGCAGGAAAAACGACCTTAATTCAACTTGTTTCGGGTCGAATGCACCCAACCGAAGGGCGAGTTTCGATCATTGGTGAGGAACTCGGCAAGGTCAATCTTTCTGAACTGCGACCACTAGTTGGTCTTTCTTCGTCGGCATTAGATGCTAAGATCCCTGATACTGAACGTGTTCTCGACGTCGTACGCACCGCTGCATACGGAATGACTGCAAGCTGGAACGAGTCTTACGACCAAGAAGATGACGGTAGAGCTCGAAGTGTTCTTGCATCCTTGGGAGTCGACCACCTCAGCGAGCGCAAGTACGGCACTCTTTCTTCCGGGGAAAAGAAGAGAGTTGGAATTGCGCGTGCTCTCATGCCTAATCCAGAGGTTTTGGTGCTTGATGAGCCAGCATCTGGATTGGATCTTGGAGGGCGGGAAAACCTTTTGCGCTCACTTTCTGATCTTTCCGGAGAAGTCGCCGCTCCAGTCATGATTATGGTTACCCACCACGTGGAAGAAATTCCACGTGGTTTCACACATGCTCTACTTCTTAAAGATGGTGCCGTGTTCGCGAGTGGCGAGATCAATGAAGTTATTACTTCGAAAAATATCTCTGATATTTTCAATGTGGAGGTAAGCATTGAAGAAAATGCAGGTCGTTTTTCGCTTCGTTCCTAATTCACATCACGAAAAGTTCAGCCTCCAGTATGACGGATCTCCATAGACGTTTCGATATTATTAGCTTAAAGGTAGAAGCAAAATAGCTTCTCAATGAAGATAGGTGTTCGAATGTCTTGGGGGATTTGGGCGATTATTGCAATCGTTTTGCTGATTCTCGAAACTCTCACTGTAGATTTTCTCTTTATGATGCTGGCTGGTGGAGCGCTAGCTTCGGTTTTCACTTCCTTGGCAACAGATTCGTTGACTGTGCAGGTTATTGTATTTGCAGTCGTATCTGTATTGCTCCTTGCTTTCATTCGACCTTGGGCACGGAAACACGTTAATGATTCCTCCACGGGAACGTCCAACGTTTACGCATTGGCCGGGAAAGATGCCACCACGCTAACTCCGGTTAACCGCACGTCAGGGCGAGTGAAAATCGGGGGAGAAGTCTGGAGTGCAAAGACCTCAGGAGATGAAATTGCACAGGACACCGACGTCGTCGTGCAAACAATTCAAGGTGTCACCTTAGTCGTCGCACCTAAATAGAACCTCAAAATACCTTCTAAAAAGAAAAGAGGAAGATATGGAAACTGCAGCTATTGGGGGAACGATCATCACGGTCGTCTTAGTTGTTTTCATATTATTAATTGTCGTCGCACTTATCCGATCAGTCTTGCAGGTACATCAAGGGTTTACGGTTATCGTTGAACGCCTTGGAAAGTACCACAAGACTCTCACTCCGGGACTTCACTTCTTGGTTCCATTTATTGATTCCGTCCGTCAACGAATTGATATGCGTGAGCAAGTTGTGCCATTTCCGCCTCAGCCAGTAATTACCTCGGATAATATCGTCGTTAATATCGACACTGTTATTTATTACCAGGTGACTCAGCCTGAAGCTGCAACCTATGAAATCGCTGATCCGATGTCTGCAATCGAACAGTTAGCGGTAACCACACTACGTAACATCATCGGTGCGATGGATATGGAGCAGGCACTCACTGGTCGCGATCAGATCAACGGCCAACTTCGTGGCGTTCTGGACGAAGCTACTGGTCGTTGGGGAATTCGTGTGTCGCGAGTAGAGCTCAAGGCCATTGATCCACCTGCAACCGTCCAGTCTGCAATGGAACAGCAGATGAAGGCAGAGCGTGATCGTCGTGCCGCAATTTTGACTGCAGAAGGTATCAAACAGTCCGCAATTCTTACCGCGGAAGGTGAAAAGCAATCCGCAATTTTACGCGCGGAAGGTCAAGCGCAGTCAACCGTGCTTAAGGCTCAGGGCGAATCGCGAGCTATTTTGCAGGTCTTCGATGCCGTTCATCGTGGAAATGCTGATCCGAAGCTTCTTTCCTATGAATACATCAAGACGCTTCCACAGATTGCAAATTCTGCGTCTTCCAAACTTTGGATTGTTCCAACTGAGCTAACGGCTGCGCTAGATGCAGTTACTAAGGGTTTTGCCGGTGATGGCTCAGAAGTACCAGTTTCTGCAGATCTCGATGACGATGTACAGATCACTGATGCTCTTGCCGACACGAAGCTTGAGGATGTAGGTGACGCCTTGGCTTCTGCACGTGGAGAAGCTTCCAAGGCAAGCAGTGAAGTTGAAGATGTGGTACTACCTTCTGAACGCACAGATGGTGGAAACGAGCTGAAGAACTAATCTGAATATGTGCTCTTTGTTGGGGTTTGTTCATTTATCTAAATGAACAAACCCCAACTCTTGCCTTAGTGCCAAGAAATAATGCGTGTGCTTTCACAATAGACTGGAAACGTGGCATTCTAGATAGGTGATTATTGAATTGAATAACCTTAGCGATCCGCGTCTTGATGACTTTATTCGACTCACAGATGTGGCTCTTCGCAAGAAACTCGAAGCAGAGAACGGTCTCTATCTTGCGGAAGGTTTGAAGGTCATCCAACGAAGTCTAGAAGCGGGACATTTGCCGAGGGCCATCCTTTCAGCACCTCGATGGGTTGAGAGCATCGAAACAATGCTAAAAGAAGTTGGGATTGAGGATGGCTCAGTTCCGATCTTCGTTACATCTCTCGAACAACTTCAAGAAATTACTGGATTTCGTATTCACCGCGGCGCAATGGCATCGATAAATCGTCCGGTGCTTCCAAATGTTGAAGAGTTCTTAGCGCCAATTTCTGCGGGCCCAGCCCGAATTTTCGTATTGGAAAATCTTGTGGATCATACGAACGTAGGAGCAATTTTCCGCTCTGCTGCGGCACTTGGAATAGACGGAATTCTAGTCACGCAATCTTGTGCTGATCCACTATATCGCCGTTCAGTTAAAGTTTCGATGGGAAATGTTTTTCAAATCCCGTGGACTAGGATTGATCGATGGCCACAATCAATTGAAAAACTACACAACGAAGGTTGGATTACTGCATCCTTAGCACTTAGGAAAGACGCGAAAACACTTTCCGATTTCGCACACCTACCAGAAGTTCGAGCCCCACAGTCAAAAATTGCCATTGTGCTTGGGACCGAAGGTGATGGGTTGAGTTCTCGTACCATCGCGACTACGAAACATAGCGTCGTCATCCCTATGGCGGGTCATGTTGACTCGCTCAATGTGGCTTCAGCGGGTGCCGTTACTGCTTGGGAACTAAGAACTAAAAGATACGGTCGTTGAAACCTTCAACTTCGTTGTATTGATCGATTGCTTCGTCGATAAGATCAGAAACAGAGCACTCGAGTACACGAGAGAGACGAATGAGAGTTTGTAGACGTGGATTTAACGCGGAATTGCTCTTCCGGTTAGAGCGAGCAGACTCCATAAGTTGATAGTGATTTCTATCGATATCAGCCTCAGAAGCAACTTGCTCCTGGGTTTTGCCAAGCTCTGTGCGACGACTCCGAATCTTCTTTGCAAGAGCCGTTGCTAAAACACGTTCTGCCGCAGATGAATTTTGCACTTTCCAAGTATCTTGTTTGAGTCCGAAACTATCAACCTGTTATACACGGCATAAGTGATAATGATTGATAATGACGTTATGGGTGGATTCTGAAGGGGTGGCAGGCTTAAGAAATTCCTGCCGAGCCGGGAAAGTCTAGCTGACGCCAGGCCTCATAGATGGCGATTGATGCCGAATTGGCTAAGTTAAGCGAGCGACGAGCGGGGAGCATTGGGATGCGTAGCCACTTAGTTAGGCGTGGATCGTTGAGGACTTCGTCTGGAAGGCCTGTAGGTTCAGTGCCGAAAAGGAGCACATCTCCGTCGTGATACTGTTCGTGTGCGTAGTTGTTTTCGGTGTGGGAGGTGAATGCGAAAATTCGGCACTCCTCACCAAAGTGTTCCTTTGCTTCGTTCCAGTTTTTATGGATGACGACGTCGGCTAGGTCGTGATAATCCAGGCCGGCGCGCTTGAGGTGGGTATCAGAAAAATTAAACGCAAGAGGCTCTATGAGATGGAGTCTAGCTCCTGTACATGCAGAGAGTCTGATTGCGTTTCCGGTATTGCCGGGGATCTTAGGTTCATGGAAAACAATATGAAGCACGAGTTAAGGGTAACTCACTTTTCTTTCTTTACGTCCAATTTCAACAGTTTTGCTGGCAATGCCTCATTTTAGGAGGCTGGGCATTGTTTTTAGCGGGAGAAGTGGTTTAATATTTTATCGAACAAACGTTCGAAAGGTGGGGTTGTGAACGATCGATTAAATCGAGCTCGAGATGCTCTTGCGCAAGCACAAATGCGCACGGGGCTACGTGTTGTAGAGAGTTTTTCTAACTCCTCAGAAGAAAAACATTGGGGGAGCTAGGAGAGTTGGTTTTTCTAGTTCCTTCGTCGTTGAAAGCAGTTTTCCCCTACGGCTTGAGTAAATCAGGTGTTCTTCGTATATCAGATTCGCACATACTAAAAGCTCTTCTGTTGGGAATAGCGTCAAAACAAGGGGCATGGGTAGCTATTCTCGGCGCTAAGAACCTTGGATGGGATGTTTTCTTTAAAAGTGGATTAGATCGGAATCGTCTCATCTACGTTCCTGATCTTGATCATTTCGCTCCACAGATACTGTTCGCAGCGATAGACGGATGTGACATCCTTTTAATAGAAGGTATTGTACTTAGCCAGCGTGAAGAACGAAAAGTTGCAAAACGCGCTCGTTTGAAGAACACCTTAGTCATTACAACGGAATGGAAAACGAATTCGTTTTTAGTTGATTGCAACCCTTGTAGGGTTCATGGACTATGTCAAGGACGCGGCCATATTCAAGAAATTACCTACCGTGTTAGTTCTAGATACGGAGATTCTTTTGTAGCTTTTAATGAATCTGGTTGGGACTTCGATTGTAAAAAACAAGAGCCTAGAAAAACTTTGAAGGCATCGTCATCTAAAAAGCTCATGGTGGTGAGGTGAAATGATGC
The DNA here is from genome assembly GCF_900604515.1 of Arcanobacterium ihumii. GTDB lineage: Bacteria > Actinomycetota > Actinomycetes > Actinomycetales > Actinomycetaceae > Arcanobacterium_A > Arcanobacterium_A ihumii. Next base: position 32,258 of record NZ_UWOS01000002.1, read on the forward strand.
ACGCAGTAGTGTGGATCCCTGATTGGCCTCTCGAAACGCTACGAGCTTACGGTCGAACACAAAACAATGGCGGAAATGCTGTTTATGAGCATAATAAAGTAACGGTTGTTGATGACGTAGCTGCTCAATTGGGTGTTTTTAAAGGTATGAAGAAGCGGCATGCCAAAAGCATTTCTCCTATGGTTGAGCTTTTACCTCGATGCTACGACCTTGAAATACAGAACTTTGACAGAGTTATTCGGGTTTGTGAAGAATTTATTTCTCATGTTGTCGTTTTGCAGCCAGGGATGTTGCTCTTTAACTCACGCGGTCCTGTGCGGATGGTAGGATCACAAGAAAAACTTGCAGATCTGGTGCTTGGACGCTTAGTTGAAGAAATAGGCTGTGAGGCTCATATCGGTTTTGGTGAAGGAACACTCTGCGCGGTTCTTGCAGCATACGAAGATTCCTCTGTAAAAAATACAGCGCTGTTCCTTGATCCAATGCCGTTAGGTGTATTGAAAGAAGTTTGCTTTTCGGTAGAGCGCACTGCCCAAATGACGGAATTTCTTAACGATCTCCATCTGCTTGGTCTTCGTACTCTTAGGGATCTGAAAAATCTTGATCGAGCGCTTCTTTTTTCGAGATTTGGAGAAATTGCAAAATTCGCTATTTCTCTACTTGATCTGGATCTATATTTGCCTGAGAAGGAGCAAGGTCAACAAAAGCAGGTAACGGTAGAACGAAAACTGGACACTCCCGTAATGAATAGTGAAAGTGCTACCTTTTTAGCTAGGGAACTAGGAACTGAACTCGTTCGGATTCTTGAATACGAAGGCTATTATGCTAAGGAATTAGTTATTCAGATACAAATGACTAACTCTCAAAAATTTCTACGAACCTGGCACCTCGATGCCGTCGATGTTCCTGTGATAGTCGATAGAGTTCGTTGGCAAATCAAAATGTGGCTCTCGGAATTTGACTTTGATAGTGCTTCTACTCAACGAGAACCGATAGGGATTGCTTCTATTTTATTGCAGGCCCAAAACCTATGGTTGTTGGGGCATCAGCAAACTGTTCTGTGGGGGAGAGAAGAAAGTATTTCTCAATCTACTCACCGAGCAATTCATCGCATCCAGACTCTGGTAGGGCAAGAAAATACGGTTGTGCCTCGGTTAGTTTCAAAACTCAATCCGAAGTCCGCCTATGTTTTAGAGCCGTGGAGTTTCACCGCAGATTCACATGAACGCTGTGGTGATGCTAGTTGGCTGGGTGCAATTCCTGAACCATGGCCTGGGAAAATACTCGATCATGTGGAACCAATTTGCATCATGGATGCACGGGGGCATCCATGCAAAGTTTCATCACTAGGCAGGTTTTATTGCACGGAGGGATGCGGTTTTGTAGAGCCAAATAAAATCGCAGGAAAAAGGCAGAATGGGAAAATTACTCAGTTTTCCGCTCCATGGCTATACCGCCGTCAATGGTGGGAAGAAAAAGTTGGACTGGATCAGGTGTGGTGTGAAATAGGAGTTGAACAGGGGCAAGCGTTTCTGTGCGTCTGGGATTCGCAAGGCTGGGCCTTGGTTGGAGAATACTAATTATGTATCCCTACGCTGAGCTACATGTTCACTCTGCTTATAGCTTCCTACATGGTGTTTCATCTCCGGGTGAGCTAGTCCGCCGTGCAATAGAGTTAGAGCTAGAAAGCCTAGCATTAACCGATCGTGATGGACTACCCGGTGTGGTACAGCTTTCGACTGCGTCACGTGCTGTAGGCCTTCCAACAATTATTGGTTCTGAGCTTAACCTCTTTGATGATCTTGAAATTCCTCGAGATAGAACTTCTCTTGGCGATAACGAACGCAAGAGCCTCATTGTTCTTAGCCGCAATGTTGATGGATATCGCCGTCTCTCAAGCGCAATTAGTGAAGGGATGCTTCGTTCGGGAGAAAAAGGGAAAATAGACCTCTCAATTGAGGAAGCAGCGGGATTTGGAAAAGATCATTGGCAAATAATTGTGGGATGTAGAAATGGTTTCGTACGTTCCGCGTTAGAAAAAGAAACTGGGATATGGGCTTTCGATAAAGCTCATTCAGAACTTGATCGCCTTGTGCAGATATTTGGAAAAGACTCGGTGGCAGTGGAAATCACAGATTGGGGCCAACCACTAGATAGAGAGCAGAATGATGCATTAGTCGAATTGGCGCAAAAATCCGGAGTTCGCGCAGTAGCTACAAGCAATGTGCACGCTGCAAGATATAACGAAGTTCCAACCAGTGATGTTTTAGCAGCGGTGAGGGAAAGGAAAACCGTTGAAGAACTAGTTGCTAATTTGCCTCGTTGGGGAAGGTATCTGCGTTCGGGAAATGAAATGATCACCGTTCACTACGATCATAAAGAAGCTGTGGACGCGGCAACAGCAATTGGTAGAGAATGTGCATTTGATTTGGCTTTGGTTGCTCCAAATCTTCCTCCTTTTCCTGTTCCCTCAGGCTATACAGAGGATACTTGGCTAGTCACACTTGTTAGGCAACAAGGCGAAGCTAAGTATGGTTTACGAGATAGTAATCCGCGAGCTTGGGAGCAGATTGATCGCGAGTTAGAAACCATTGTGAACCTTGGTTTTGCGGGATATTTTTTGATAATCCACGAAATAGTGGAATATTGCAGGCAAAGAGGGATTTGGTGCCAAGGGCGTGGATCTGCTGCGAACTCTGCTGTTTGCTTTGCTTTAGGTATTACAGCTGTGGACGCTGTTCAACACAAGATGCTTTTTGAACGTTTTATTTCGCCGGGGCGTTCAGGTCCACCGGACATTGATCTAGATATTGAATCAAAATTACGTGAACAAGTAATTCAGCATGTTTATGAAAGATATGGTAGGAAACACGCTGCTCAGGTAACTAACGTAATCACTTATCGGCGTCGTTCTGCGCTAAGAGATGTAGCACGGGCATTGGGTTATAAAGAAGGCGTAGCAGAACATTGGACCAAAGATATTGAGGGGTGTCACGCTCAGAACTCGCCTGGGGGCAGCAAAAAAGAATCGTTGCCGCCTCCTAGAGTTTTAGATTTTGTTGAAAAGATTCAACACCTACCACGTCATTTAGGTATTCATTCTGGAGGAATGGTTCTATGTGACCGCCCAGTGGTAGAAGTGTGCCCAGTTGGATGGGCTACGAAAGCAGGACGTACAGTTTTACAGTGGGATAAAGATGATTGTGCAGAAGCTGGTTTAGTTAAATTCGATTTGCTTGGCTTGGGAATGCTAACTGCTTTGAGACTCTCTTTTACCGAATTAGACGAACATGGAATTCGGGCAAAGGACGGCTCACCACTGAATCTCTATAATCTAGACCAGGAAGACGAAAAGGTATTTGATCTTCTTTGTGCAGCCGATACTGTGGGGGTATTCCAAGTGGAATCCAGAGCACAGATGTCTACATTGCCGAGGTTAAAGCCCCGAACTTTTTATGATATCGTCATCGAAGTTGCGCTTATTAGACCTGGACCTATTCAAGGCGACTCGGTAAACCCATATCTAAATCGGCGTCGTGGACGTGAACCCATTACTTATCCGCATCCGCTTTTAAAGAATGCTTTGGAAAAGACACTTGGAGTTCCTCTTTTTCAAGAACAATTGATGCAAATGGCGATTGATGCTGCGGGATTTAGTCCAGTACAAGCTGACCGATTACGCAAGGCAATGAGTAGCAAACGAAGCCACGACCGGATGGAAGAGTTGCATACTGATCTTATCAACGGGATGAAAGCTAATGGCATCGATGATGCTACTTGCGAAAATATCTTCGACAAACTTAATGCTTTTGCTGACTTCGGTTTTCCTGAATCGCATTCCTTCTCTTTTGCTTATTTGGTGTATGCGAGTGCATGGTTAAAAGTTCATCACCCTGAGTCTTTCTATGCCGGAATTTTAGCTGCTCAACCCATGGGTTTTTACTCTCCACAAACGCTTATTACCGATGCGCGCCAGCATGGGGTTCAAGTATTACCTGTTGATGTGTGTTTTTCGGCGAAGCATTCCCAAGTTGAAAGAACATCTTTCACACCTTTGAAAAAGCATCCCTTGGTGGAAGCTAATCCTTGCCTTGCAGTGAGACTAGGGTTGTCAAACATCAAAGGATTAGGAAACGCTATAGATCGTATTCTTAATGTTCGTGATCAACAGCAGTTTGATTCTATGGCAGATTTAGCGAGACGAGCCGAACTATCTACTGAGGACCTAAAAAAGTTATCGGCTAGTGGGGCGTTAACATCGCTTGAGGTTAAACGCCGTGAAGGTGCTTGGGCGGCAGGTGCACTTTCACATCATGAAATTCGTACGGGAGACTTCTTCCAGCTTACAATCCCTGGAACTGAAGTGGGTTCTCGAGCCCCGATTCTTCCAGATATGTCTGAGGAAGAAGAAGTCTATGCTGACTTCCGTAGCATGGGGATTTCTCCGAGTAAACATCTTATGGAGGTCGTCCGTCCGATGTTAAACAATGCCCTCGTTATAAAAATCGATGAGGCTAAAGTGGCGGAATCGGACTCGAGAATATGGATTGCAGGGATTGTTACGCACAGGCAGCGACCTCCTACTGCACGTGGGATTACTTTTATCTCGCTTGAAGACGAAACCGGGATGATGAATGTAGTTTGTTCAGGGCCGCTATGGAACAAATATCGAAGTATTGTGCGCCATCGGCAAGGATTGATGATTAGAGGCAAAATAGAGAGGGGAGACGGAGCTGTGAATCTGGTGGCGGATAGCTTTAAAGAATTTGATTTAGGAGTTGCGGTAGCTTCCAGGGATTTCCGTTAAGGTGGTTTCTGCTCAGAGGGAAGAAACCATCTTCAGTTAAAGAATCATCTACGAATTTCAGCATCAACCGATATTATTGCTTTAGATCCGATTGAAAGGGAACCGATGGGAAAAATTGGCGGATTGGTCAAAGTAGCGACCGTTGCTGGACCAGCGATTTTAAAAGTGGTTAAGCTTTACGGTCCTCAACTACGTACGATAATGAAAGAAAACCCTGAACTCTTTAGCCAGATTAAAGGGCGTATCGGAAAGATCGCCGGATCAAAGTCTAAGAGTGGTGGAATTAAAGGTAACCACGAACGTTTGACGATTCTACGTGAGCAGACGACCTACCTCTACGCCTCTGCGAATACCCCTAATATGGCTGACAAAGCGAGGCAGTGGCGTTCGGAAATTGAGCAGCTTGAAAAGGCTTTACCTTTACTCGATATCATGGGGGAGAACGCTAAGAAAGAAGAGCTGAAGAAGGTTCAGGCTCGAATTGATCGGTTGTCCGCAGATATCTTGGCTGCCACGATCGATGATGACATCGAAGACGCCGAAGTTGTTGACGAACGGCAGTACCCTAACTCACGGAATGGGAAGACCGGGTATTAATCTCGGCAGTTACCGAGATTCCTGTACGTTGAACAGAAATCAATCTTCGTAACTTATCGTTATCATTTAAGAAGTGCTCCCTAGAAACTGAATGAACTCATTTTATTGAGGTTAAGTTTCTGAGGGAGCACTTCTTTATTCAAGTCTTGCTATATTTGGTGAGTATCGTTGTTTCTTCTAATTTTCACCTGTAAAGCCAAGAACTCGAGCGATATTTGGTTGGAAGAAATTAGGGCCTTTAAGGACTTTTCCATCTTCTCGGTAGATAGGTTTTCCATCTTCGCCAAGCTTAGACAAATTCGATGCCTGAATTTCAGCGAGCACATCTTTCATAGGAATACCCATTTCCAAAGCCATTCCATAAATAACGTAGACTAAATCGCCTAGAGCATCGGCGGTTTCAACAGTATCGCGGGAATCGTCGTCGTACGTGACGGCTTCACCGAACGCCGATTCGATCGTCTTGCGAGCTTGCTTGCCATAGATCGATCCAACTAATTCTGCGAATTCTTCAGCAATTAGTGCCATGCGCATATGAACACGATCACGATCGACGTTTGCACCGTCGGAGACCACGGGAAGCCCATATACGCTGTGGAACTGCCGAACAAGCAATTCTGGCTGATTAGAATCGGGGATTCCACCGTTGTGTTCAGTGTTAGCGCCGGTAGTTTCCTTTATTTCCTTAGACATCAAGACCTCGCATTCGACGAATAGATACAAGTACATCCTACCGGCGATGACAGATAAGAAGAATGTTGTTCCAGATCACACTAAAAAACTACCGCGAAAATTGTCATGAAACACCTAATAGTGATACATTTTTATTCGTTGCAAAACGACACCTGCGCGGGTGGCGGAATAGGCAGACGCGCTAGCTTGAGGTGCTAGTCCACGTATAGTGGGTGGGGGTTCAAGTCCCCCTCCGCGCACAGAAAAGTGTGGTTCTCAAATATTTAATTTGAGAACCACACTTTTATTTTCTGAATTCTTTGGCTCATGGGTCAAAACGCGATGCTGGTTTTAGGTCTGTTAGTGAAATGGTCGAGGTTTTTCCAACGGCAATGACTGTAACAGTCTCGGTGAAAGAATCGTTATCGTGTTGATGAGATTGATCTTGTTACTGAGAACGCATTGTTATGCCAAGAGATCTTGGAGTTGCGTGGTACGAACGAGTTATTGAAAGCCGCGTTGGCTTTTTACGAAAGAGCTCGACCCGAAACGCGCGTATTTGCTCTTGTTTATTGATAAGTATCATATGATCGGTCAAGCAGACCTGGTGGATCATGGCCGTCGCGTGCATGGCAGGCAAACGTAAGGACAAGAACCCAGTCACCACTCGCAAGAGCAAGGGTGTGAGTACTCACCGATGGACAGATGTTATCGAAGTTACTTAGTTTTTTGTGCGACTTTTTGAAATCCTAACCAGAAAAGAAGCCCTAAAAATCCAAGCATAAATATGGAAACTAGACTTTGTGAAATATCGGCGGTCTCTTGCCCTCGGATAACAACATAGCCAAGCCCTGCACGCGCCCCAATCATTTCCCCAATAACCGCTGCGGTTACGCCAGCCAGCGAGCCTAGTCTAATTCCAGTAGATAAGTGCGATCGTATCGATGGCAACTCAATCTTTATTATTCGCTGGAAACGATTAAATTCCAGAATTTTACTGAGCTCGAACATTGCTGGGGAAATACTGCGCAGACCTGTTAGGCAATTCACCAGTACAGGGAAGAAAGTTACTAGCGCTACAAGCCATACCTTTGATGCCAATCCCAGTCCAAACCACAGAACAAATAGTGGGGCTAAAGCGATCTTTGGAGTTATCTGTGCGATAAGAATAAGTGGCATTGACAGACGTTCAATCATCTTAGATCTGAAGAATACGAAGGCTGTAAAAAGCGCTGTAGCACTGCCAATCAAAACTCCAAGTAAAATTTCAATGACTGTAACAAGAAAATCAAAAGCAAAATTTGCATTTGCTAGCAATTCATAGGTTCGAGTCATCAGATCGAATGGTGAAGGGAGAATTTTAGGATCGAAAAATCCGTGAGAACAAGAAAACTGCCAGAGGCATATAAAAATTCCTACAGAAAGAAATCCAATCAGATTGCGTGAAATTTTATTAAAAGTTTTCATATGTTTCACTTTTCATTTGAACTTTGTAGAAAATCTTGTGGTTGACGAATATAGTCAGCAACTTTTACCGGCTTGTCGATAAGCCCAAACTTCAATTGTAGATCTGCAATATCTTGCCATTTTTGAATATCAGACGACCCAAGACCATTCTTTTTTGTGAGTTGAGATTGCCAAAGCTGTTTTACGAATAGCTCGTTTAGGATGGAAACTATTTGTTTCTCTTGGCCATCAAAACCTGGCGCATATTTTTTAGAAATATCTACACCTTCGTTTAATCCGCCATTGATGAGAAATTCGAGTGAACTGTTCAATGCTCGAATGAATGAGTTCACAATTTGTGGATATTCATCAACCAAATTTTGATTAGCTACAAGGACATTTCCGTAAGATGGAAGGTATTCTTCCATTGGTACTTCATGAACAGGAATTCCTTGTGCTTTGAGTGCAAAATATCGAACTCTTGAGAAAATTATTGCATCAACCTGCTTTGAACGTAGCGCTTCGGTAATAGATGACGTTCCAATTACTTTGACGTCTACATCAGTTTTGACATCGATGTGATTGCTTTGAGAAAGTGCTTGAAGTTGTACGTAGTTAGGGCTTCCCAAGCTTGTCACAGCTACTTTTTTACCGCGCAAATCGGCTGGATTCAAAACCGGATTTGGGTCCATGCTTAAGATCGCACCGATTCCTTGTTGGTAAGTCGTATGGACAACCGAAATCGGTACACCGTTCGCAATCGCCGACACAACTGAATCGCCATTAGGAAAACCGAATTCGACGTTTCCAACTGCCACATTTTTTAATACTGTTGAGGCATCTGCATAAATAAAATTGACGTCGAGTCCCTCATTTTTAAAGTATCCTTTTTCTTTCGCTACGTATAACGGCGCATAATATGGAACGGCCGCTCCGTCTATTTGAATCGTGACCTTTGTTTGCCCATCTACTTTTTGGGGAGAAATCGTGCCGACTGAGCAGGCAGTTAAAGAAAGCAAAATGGACAATATGGTAATAATTGTCAGGTAATAGAATCTAGAAATGCGATGCGTCATATTTATCAATCTTCCATTTCAAAAAGCGATTCTCGACTAATTGGATAAATAGGTAAATTGCAATTCCAAACAAAACAATAACAAGGATTGCGCTCATTAAAATTGCAGTTTTATAGGTTGAATTACCAAATACTAAAAGATATCCCAGTCCCTTGTCGGACGAGATGAATTCTGCTAGAACTGCTCCGGTCAGTGCGTCAAGCAAACCAATTCTCATTCCGGTGAAGAATTCTGGCAAAGCTGCAGGTCCCTGGATTTTTCTGAAAAAGTCCCACCTATTCATCTTCATAAGCGTGCCTAGTTCAATAAACTGTGGATCAAGACTGGCTAATCCTGCCATTACACCGGTCATAATCGGAAAGAACGCTAAAGAAAAAATAAGGAGGATTTGGCTTTCTAAACCAAAGCCGAACCATAAGACGAAGATCGGGGCGAGCGCAATTTTGGGCGTAGCTTGTAAAAATACAAGGAATGGGGAAATAGCTGCTTCCACAATAGGATTTTTTTGGCATAAATATCCCAGAAATCCGCCAAAAATCATCCCAAGTAGAAAACCGGAAAGAACATTACGAGCTGTATAAAAAAAGTGTGGCCACAACTCTCCGGAGCTAATAATTTTCCCGATTTCGTGTCCAACATCGAGTGGTCCGGGGAGGATAAACTTTGGTACTTCTGCCAAGGAAACATATGCGTGCCATAAAACAACTAGTGCTGCAACATACAGAATCCCACTTCCCACTATTGGAAGTAGTTTTTTATTAGTTACCGGCATCTTTAAGCTCCTCGCGCAACACCCCTTGGAACTTCGCAAATTCAATACTTGATTTTGTATCCAGAGTTCGGGGACGAGGAAGGGGAACATCATGGATAGCACGGATTTTACCTGGTCGGGAAGTCAGCACGCATACTCTATCCGCTAAATATGCCGCTTCGTCAACAGCATGCGTAACAACGACGATCGTTTTTCCTGTGTTTTGCCAAATACGTAGCAGGTCGTCTTGAAGTTGCTCTCTAGTTATATAATCCAGAGCTCCGAAGGGCTCATCCATCAATAGTAATGGTGGATCGTATGCAAGTGCGCGGGCGATGGAAAGACGTTGCTGCATTCCCCCTGATAATTGATGTGGGTATGCGGTTGAAAAATCGGCTAGTCCCGTTAACGCAAGCAGGTCGTCAACCCTTCTATCAATTTCAGATCGTGTTAAATTGCTACCTTCAAGCCCTAATTCAGTATTTTTTCTTACTGTTCTCCAAGGAAGGAGTGTGGGTGACTGAAAAACAAATCCTGTAGAAGGAAGTGATTTTTTAGACGGTTTTTCGCTTGCCGTAACCCTGTTAATTTCTCCTGTGAATTCCTTATCTAGTCCCGCAATAATACGTAACAATGTGGATTTGCCAGATCCAGATGGTCCAATTATTGCAAGTATCTCTCCAGCGACAATATTTAAGGAAATATTGCGTAGGGCTTCGGTAGAAGTCATGTCACGTGATTTATATTCTTTACCGACGTCTTTGAGGGTAAGAAGTGGGGGATGGGTAGAGTTCAAGATTGCTCAACGCTCCTTCGATATATGGCTCATAAACATTAGACAAATAAAAAATATGGTCAGGTCTGTTGAGAAAATTTATTCATGGCACCAAAGCCCCGATATTGCACTAGCAGCTTCTTGAACTTGAGGTAGCCATGTGGACACTAATGCTTCTGCTTCACAATCATCGATTACCGCGCCTGCCATGGAAACTGATGCTGAAACATCACCGTGGGGACCAACGATCGGCGCAGATACAACTAAAACTCCGGCATTTATTTCGTTATAGCAAACGTCGTATCCTCTTTCATGGATTACCTTCAAATGAGCTCGAATACGAGTAAGGTCGGTTAGAGTTCGGTCGGTAAACTTTACTAGTTTGCTTTCGTCGAAAAAATCCGAAATACGATCTTGAGGAAGATCTGAAAGAATTACTCGCGCTCCTGCAGATGCGTGAAGCGGTAATTCGTCCCCGGTTCGGACAGCCAGAGTTACTGGTCTTGTTCCGCGATGTAGATAAAGACACCTAACTTGTTTGCCAACGAGTCTGCTTAAAAATACCGTTTCATGCGATTGTTCAGACAGATTGGATAGGATTTCGGGAGCGGCTTCATCAAGTGATTTTCCCCCACGAATCAGTCCGATTGCTTCTGGGCCAAGGGTATAGCGTTTATCGTTTGCGCGTACAACAAAATTTTCCTCTTGAAGTACGGAAATTATTCGGTGGAGGCTGGAAACTGGAATGTTTGTAAATGCCGAAATTTCTGACAATGTGAGTGGATACTCTTGTGCGGAAAGCGTCTTTAAAATATCCAATGTTCTTTTAACTAATTCCACTTCGGTTCCTTAAGCTACTTCTTAACAACGGCGTCAATTATTTTCTTTAGAAAATCGTCTTATTATTTTCTATTTTAAACCAATGTGGACATGTACATGCACCATCGCTATACTTTGTACCACGGAAACCATTTTCGCGTAGTGGAAAATAAAAGTCAATAGAGGATCGACGTTGATTCTTTCGTTTTCCATAAAGTTTGAAAGGACTTGAAATGGCATTAGAGCCTGCTGAACACGGATTCAGCTCATACCAAAAGAAAGCTTTAGGCGCCGCAGCTGGAGGCTTGGGGCTACAGAGCATGAGCACCATGCTTCTATCTTTTGTTCTCGCATCAATGATTGTTGATTTTGGAATTAATAAAGCAGCTGGTGGATTTATTTCCACGATCACCAACCTAGGTATGCTCGCGGGTGGCATCCTATTTGGAACAATGGCAGATCGTTTCGGTCATGCAAAGAATCTGGCAGTAACCGTAGCAATTTTCTCTGTTGCGACTGCTTGTATTGGTTTCGCAACCGGAATTACAGCCGTTTATGTTCTTCGTTTCTTCGTAGGTGTTGGCGGTGGCGGCATGTACGGTGTTGTGATGAGTATTGCTGCCGATGCGTTTGAAGCGAAGCGTCGTGGGCGTATTACTTCTTGGGTTACGATTTCTGGTCAGCTAGGTGCGATTATTGCTGCAATTGCTGCGGCAATAATCGTGCCAAGTGCTGGCTGGAGGGGTCTCTTTTTCTTTGGAGGTATCCCAATCCTTTTTGCCGTATGGGCCTGGTTTGCACTTCCAGAATCAGACCGATGGAAAGCTGCTCGCGCGGAGGTAAATACGAATTCTTCGGAAAAGATTTCAATTGGAGAACTTTTCCGCGAGGGGCGAGCATCTGTAACTTTACGCCTGATGCTTATGGCAACTGTTCAGGTTGCAGGTTATTTCGGTTTGATGAACTGGTTGCCGTCAATCATCCAACAGCAAGCTAAGGTGTCGTTTGCCGGATCATCGATTTGGATGATTTCTACGATTATCGGCATGGTTCTAGGCATGTTGGTATTTGGTCAGTTTATGGACAAAATTGGTCCTAAGTTTGCTTATGGATCGTTCTTGCTTGCATCAGCTGTTGCGGTATTTCTCTACTCATTTGCATCGTCGTCAATCACGATCCTCATTGGTGGGGCAATTGTAGGATTTTTTGCGAACGGTATGAATGCTGGATACGGAGCTATCGTTGGCAACCTTTACCCAACAAGAATTCGTGCAACCGCTAACAATATAATCTTTAATATTGGTCGCGCTGTGGGAGGATTTTCCTCGGTTGCAATTGGATTCTTCCTTGACAACTACTCATTGCTAACTGCGATGGGCTTCTTAGCAGCACTATATATTTTGTCTTTCCTTACAGTTATGTCACTTAATGTTCAAAAAGGTGCAGGAGAGGGTGTCGAAGAAGCGTGAGTATTCACCTTAAAAATTTAGTTTCTGGACAGCTGGGTGAAATTACGATTGTTGTTGGTGATCCGGGACGCGTAGAGCTCATTGGTACATTACTTGACGACGTTCAGTTAGTGACCGATTCACGTGAGTTCCAATTGATCATAGGCAAATATCAAAATGTTCCTGTATCCGTATGCTCTACAGGTATTGGCACTGGTTCTACTGAAATTGCAGTTACTGAACTCATTGAAAACGGTGCTAAGCGAATTGTTCGATGTGGCGGATGCGGTGCGTGGCAAGACGACATAAATGTAGGAGATATTATTTTGAACTCCGGTATGGCACGTACTATCGGTATGATGTCTAGTTATGTTCCGGATTCTTATCCAGCCGTTGCCGATCCAATTCTCCTTGGTGGAATCAAGAAAAAAATTGAGGAAGCAGGAATTTCAACTCACGTTGGTGTCGGTTTAACTTCGGAGGGATACTATGCTGGACAGTTCCGTCAACCGGCGGTGAAACAAAATATTTTTTCGCATGCTGACGGAATGAAATATTTCCAAGATCGTGGTGTTATGAACTGTGAAATGGAAACAGCAGTTCTTTATATCTTGGGATCGTTGTATGGAATTCCAGTTGCGAACAGTTTAGTTGTGCATGTTACGCGTAAAAATGACTCGTGGGCAGATGACGAAGCGTATCGGCGTCGTCACCTTGCTTCTGCGAAAGCTGTTTTGGACGCAATTGTTGACGATGTACAAAACTAACACGTGAAAGTAAATGAATTGGGGTGTTTGCGCGAAAATGCGCGAACACCCCAATTCATTTGTGATAAATTTCCAAATTGTGTGTGGTCAGGCAGATCTCTACTTAGCATTGATATTCTGACAAAATGAAGCCCTTTGCATTTCTAGTTTCACGCCCGTCTTCGCCAATAGGCGAGGATGAATATCGGTCGTTCCAAGCACTCACGGAGATCTCAGAATCAATGCTTGTGCGGATTCGAATGGATTCGACTTCATTTTCAGATTTCGATTTACATGCATATTCAGGTGTAATCGTAAGTGGCTCACCATTTGATCTAACGATTGAAGATGAGGCTAAAAGCGTGGAACAACATTCTGTCGAAGCCTTTTTAAAAGAGCTAAATGCTGCGGTTTATGCGGACGATTTTCCCTACCTCGGTATTTGTTTTGGGCTTGAATCGATGGCACTGTATCTAGGAGAAGCCTTAGTTAATAGCTTCCGTGAGGATATTTCCGCGCCTGAAATTGCGATTACTGACGAAGGTCAGATAGATCCAATCTTTGGGAATCTTTCTGATGGAAACCAACTTTCGAACAGTGACCAATCATCGGCATTTCGATGTTATACCGGACATTCGGAGGCGCTTGATCCTCACGTACAGCGAACTGGAAAGATTCTTGCGGAGTCAAAGTCGTGCCCGGTTCAAGCTGTCCGTTGGAAAGAAAATATCTATGGAGTGCAATTCCATCCAGAAATCGACTGGGAGGGAATTCAATTGCGCGTCTCGATTTATGCAGGAAAATACTTTGCGGAGGGCGAAGGAGAGCGTGTTCTAAATGTACTCAAACCGCTTGACGTAAGTGCCGGTGCAATAATTCTTAAAAACTTTATTCAAAGATATTTCGTGCAGCACTAAATTGCGTGCCTTAAATTTTCCTTAATATGCCAATAGCGTGGAAGAATATCAAATGATTCAGATCCAAGATAGTTAGGATTTTCGGTCATGAAATTTACACAATCACCTCGATCTACCTTGGGTATTGAATGGGAACTCCAGTTACTCGACATCGATTCTTTTGATCTAAGACAAAGCGCAACATCTGTTTTGAAGACGCTACGCTCCTTGCCTGCTGATACTTCGATCATTCAACAAGAGATGCTAGTTAATACGGTTGAACTAGTTTCACAAGCACATAAAACTGTGCGTGAGTGTATTGCGGATTTACAATACGGAATTTCACTACTGGAGCCAGTCGTTGAACCTTTGCGCATTACTTTGGGTTCGTCGGGAACACATCCCTTTGCTGACCCGGTGTATCAGCACGTCACAGATTCGAATAGATACGCTGAACTAGTTAATCGTACTCAATACTGGGGAAGGCAGATGCTACTGTTCGGTACCCACGTGCATGTGGGAATCGAAGATCGTGCTAAAGTACTTCCGATTCTTAAAGCGATGCTCACTCGCTTTGCACATTTACAGGCGCTCACTGCCGCATCTCCATTTTGGAACGGCGTGAACACGGGATATGCAGATAATCGTGCGATGGTTTTTCAGCAACTTCCTACTGCCGGAACCCCTCACCAATTTGATAATTGGGAGGATTTGGAGCACTACACTGACGGCATGATGAAAACGGGGATCATCGAAGACTTTAATGAAGTACGTTGGGATATTCGCCCTTCACCGAAGTACGGTACATTGGAAATGCGAATGTGTGATTCGGCGTCGAATATTTCCGAGGTTGGAATGGTAGCGGCTTTGTGTCAATGCCTAGTTGAGTCATTTTCGAGGAAGTACGATGCTGGTGAAGTGCTTCCATCGTTGCCAGTCTGGTTTGTGGATGAGAACAAGTGGCGCGCTGCCCGTTACGGTATGGATGCAATTCTTATTTTGGATGACGAAGGGAATGAAGAACTCGTTACCGATACTCTTGCAACTTTGTTTGACGAACTCGCTCCGATTGCTAAAGACTTAGGATGTCTTGATGAGCTTTCTTATATGAAGAAAATTTTGGTTGTCGGTGCTCCTTACCAGCGGCAGCTCGAAGTTGCTAGGCTCCATAGTAATTCACGTGAAGCTATTGTTGAGTTCATGTGCGCGGAGATGGAAGCAGGGGAAGCACTAGATCCGAAGACGGTTAAACTGAAACGAGATAATCAAGCCTTTCCAATTAATGATTTGAAATCGGTTTAATTTCTTAAACTACAGATATCACTAGGTCGCAACGAGGAAGAAGTCAGAATGTTATCCAACGAGCATAAAAATATAGCTGATTTTTCGGAAGTCGTAGGTATCGCGCAACAACTTATTCGATTTGATTCGACGAATAACGGCATTATTGAGGCAGATGTCGAAGCACAAGCGGCCTCGTATGTGATGGATCTTCTGCGTGAAGTTGGTTATCAGCCCGAATGGATTGAACCGGTCAAGGGCCGTCCGTCACTTGTTCTCCGAATTCCAGGTCGAAATCGTGAACGGGGCGGACTAGTCGTTCACGGACACCTCGACGTTGTTCCAGCGATCCGCGAAGATTGGTCGGTTGACCCTTTTGGTGGTGAGATTATTGACGGTGTTCTATGGGGCAGAGGCGCCGTGGATATGAAGAATATGGACGCCATGATAATTGCTGTTTTGAGGCATATGGCGCGGATAAACTACGTTCCTGAACGCGATCTCACGGTTGCAATGTTTGCCGATGAAGAAGCGGGCGGTAAAGTAGGTGCTCATTGGCTCGTAGACCATCGCCCCGAACTTTTTGAAGGTGCCACTCACGCTATTTCAGAGGTGGGCGGATACAACACATATGTGAATGGTAAGCGCGTTTACTTACTACAAACCGCTGAAAAAGGTCTCACTTGGTATCGCTTACTGGCACGTGGCAAGGCAGGGCATGGATCCCAAGTTAATGAAGACAATGCCGTTACTAAACTAGCACAGGCACTTGCTGCGATCGGTGCAGAAAAGTGGCCTCTTCAACTCACTGATACGGTTCGTCAGCTTCTTATCGGTGTCTCAGATCTCACGGGTCTACCTTTTGACCCGGAAGATCCACAGACGATTGATAAACTAATCGATTCCCTTGGCGCTGCGAAAACGTTTGTGGGAGCTACTTTGCGTACTGGCTCCAATCCAACCCAGATTAACGGTGGATATAAAGTTAATGTGATTCCTCAGTGCGCGGAAGGCGGCGTGGACGTACGCCCGATTCCCGGTACCGAAGAAGCGGTTGCAAAGCGGATTATCGAACTGGTAGGAGATGTTGAACTCGAAAGGCTCCACGACGATGACGGAATCGAATTCCCATTCGAAGGTTCGACTGTCGAGGCAATGGTAAATGCACTTGAAGCTGAAGATCCCGACGCAATGGTTCTGCCATACATGCTTTCCGCTGGTACCGATAATAAGGCGCTAGCAAGATTGGGAATTAAGGGATATGGCTTTGCCCCAGTTCAGCTTCCTCCTGGCTTTGATTTCCCAGCTATGTTCCACGCAGCAAATGAACGAATTCCTGTGGACTCCCTCTATTTTGGCTCACGTGTGCTATGGAATTTCTTGCAAAATGCCTAGCAGACGGTTGCACCTTTACATTTTCGTTTGCCGTCGTACTTAGCGCGCTGTTCAAAATGAGCTAATAACTAGATTATTGCTTTATTCTCAAATCGGATCTATTAAAGAGCTCGTATGCTTGCAGTTTATATGGAGCTATTGGTGAGTGTGGCTTTTCTAGGCTAGGCTTGAGACATGGCTATTGATCCAAACACCGCATATGCTCGCCTCGCGAGTGCACTTGATGACTTCCACAGCGCTGTCGTTCAGTTCCAAGATGCTGATTCGCCCGTTGTTCTTCGTGCGGCTGATTTATTAGCCGATGCCTACACCGTGTATGACGACGCTCTTTTTACACAGTTTGGTATCGAGGCACCTTTTGATACCTATACTGACGATGATTTAGACGACGACTTCGATGACGATCTTGATGATGAAGACGATGATGAGTTAGATGATCTTGATGACTTCGATGAAGACGAAATTGTTGAGTTAGATCTGGATGACGACGTTCTGTAAGAACGTATAGCTGGTTCAAATAACGTATATAGAGCACGCTTAAGCATTATGCGTTGTGTATGAGTCCTTACCTTACGAGTTCTCATGCGGAAACTCGCACATTTTTCTACTAGGACGGATACTCAATGAGTGGCATTGAGATTTCGTCGATCACATCGGCAACCTGTTGCGGAATCTCGATGATCTCAAGTGAAAGTAGCTGATCAGCTTGGCTGGCGGTGCGTGCTCCACACATCACGGTGGAAACTTCAGGTTGCTGGAGTGCCCAAGCCAAAGCAATATCACTAGGAGTGCGTCCAAGCCCGTCTGCTGCTTTTGAAATCGCTTCGGTGATGCGCCTTGGTGCGTCTTCTAGGTACGGATCAACCATTCCGGAAAGGTGCTTGGTAGCTGCACGGGAAGTAGGAGGAATTGTATTTCGGTACTTTCCCGTCAAAACTCCAGCAGCAAGTGGAGAATAGGATACAACTCCAAGTCCGGCGTCGGTAGCCATGGGGAAGTGTTCATACTCAGCATTGCGGTTAAGAAGTGAGTATTCGAGACCTATGGTGATTGGCGTAGGTAGCCTATAATCACGCAAATACTGTGTATATTTGGCAACAAGCCAAGCTGGATGATGGGCAAATCCTAGATAACGTGCTTTTCCGTCGCGCACAAATTGAGCGAGTGTATCGAGCGTTTCTTCAAAAGGAGTTGTTGGATCAGGGGATGCTAGCATCAATACGTCAACGTAGTCTGTGTTCATGGTTCGCAATGTGTTATTTAGCGAAGACGACAAATGACCGCGACCGTTTGCGTGAATAATGCCATTCGGCGAATAACTGATACCTGCGTGAGCCATTACGACGAAGTCTTCCCTCGAAAAATGTGAAGCAAATAGTTCCCCAACAGTTTGTTCAGCACTGCCACCTGCATAAATTGGCGAAACATCGATCGTGTTACCGCCTGCATCAAGTAGAGAGCCAAGCATACGTCGTGCGTCATCAATCTCGGTATCGCGGCCCCAGGTCAGGGTACCGAGTCCGATCGCACCAACACTTAATCCAGAATTACCTAACTTGTTCTGCTTCACATAGTCGAGCCTAACGTATCACCACTACCTTTTATGAAATATGCTTAGCGCGTGGGAATAATCGAAGCAGTAATTTTAGGTATCGTTCAGGGACTAACTGAGTTCCTACCAATTTCGTCCTCTGCGCACTTGCGTATCGTAGGAGACCTTTTTCCAAACCTAGGTGACCCGGGTGTAACTTTTACAGCTGTTACACAAATCGGCACTGAGACCGCCGTCGTCCTTTTCTTCTGGAAAGACATCGTGCGCATTATCAAGAAGTGGTTCCAGTCTTTACCTTTTGGACCGTGGAAGAAACAGGTTCCAACTAGCGACGCGGACGTACGGCTCGGCTGGATCGTCATCATTGGCACGTTTCCGATCGTCATCCTCGGTCTACTTTTCGAAAACGCCATCGATTCGGTTTTCCGAAATCTCTACATTACTGCGCTAATGCTTGCGCTCTTCGCTATTTTCCTTGGTCTAGCCGATAAGTTCGGACGCAGAGCAATCCCATTAGAGAAAATGTCGATGCGCGACGGCTTGATTCTTGGTTTCGCGCAGTCAATGGCGTTGATCCCAGGTGTTTCCCGTTCTGGCGGAACTATCACGGTTGGTTTAATTCTCGGGTACACTCGCGCAGCTGCCGCTCGTGCTTCTTTCCTTCTTGCAATTCCGGCCGTGATGGGTTCCGGTTTTTATCGTTTGTTTTCCGACGACGGTACTGGTCCGCAAGTCGGAGCTCTTCCTTTGTTCGTTGCCACAGCTACTGCATTCATCGTGGGATACGCGGTTATTGTTTGGTTCTTGAAGCTTGTCGAAACAAAATCGTATATGCCATTCGTTATTTACCGTCTTGTTTTAGCAGTGGGTGTCGTCTTGCTCTTAACCCAAGGTGTTTTGGAGGTCTACTAAGTGAAAACGTGGGAAAAGCCAAAGGTACCAGTTCTACCGGGGGCACCGCCCACGCTGAAACTTCGTGATTCTCTTGATGGCAGGATAAAGGATCATCAGCGCGAGCAATTAAATCTGTGGGTCTGTGGTATTACTCCCTACGATGCCACGCATTTGGGGCACGCAAACACGTATGTGTTTTTTGATGTTTTGCTTAGAACTTGGATCGACGGCGGCAGACCAGCTAGATACGCACAAAATCTAACTGATATGGACGATCCGTTATATGAACGTGCTCAAGCCACCCAGGTTTATTGGAGAGCTTTAGCTCAAGATCAAACTGATCTTTTTAGATCAGATATGGTTCATCTTCGAGTGATTCCACCAGATTCCTGGGTATCAGTTTCCGAAAAACTTGATGATTTGGAATCTGCTGTGCGAGTCATGGAAAAGAATGGCATTGCCTATCGCATTCAAAATTCAAATGGCACCGAAGATATTTACGTCGATTCCGCACTTGATCTTAAGTTCGTTGAGTCTGATTACTTCGATAATCTAAACCTTGAATTGGAATTCAATGAGCATGGGGGAGATTCACAGCGTACTGGTAAACGCCATGCTCTAGACCCTCAGGTTTGGAAGGGCGTTCGCGGGGATGACTACCGTCCAGCCGACCTTGAAGATGGTGAATGGCGTCCAGGCTGGCACATCGAGTGCGCGGTAATCGCTCATGACGAATTAGGAATGGTCGATGTACAAGGGGGAGGCTCGGACCTTTTATTTCCGCATCATGAAATGAGCGAGCTTCACCTTCGCCAACTTCGAACTGACTTTAATGACGGCGAAAAATATGAGTCCGATTCAAACCCGGTTGGATTTCATTTACATTCAGGGATGGTTGCCTTTGAAGGCACAAAGATGTCTAAATCCTTGGGGAACTTGGTACTTGTTTCAAAACTTGTTGCACAGGGTGTTGACCCGCGAGCTATTCGACTCGCTATTCTTTCCCATCACTACCGCGAAGACTGGGAATACGAAACAGCTGTCTTAGACAAGTCAGTTCAACGCTTAAAGTATTGGCAGGAAGTGGTCGGCTTAGGTTTTGACGACGACGCCACCTCGGTTGGTCCTGATCTCCTTGCCGAAGTTCGGTTCCAGCTGTCCGAAGATCTTCGGACTCCCGATGCTATCGATGCTATTGATCGAAGGTTTAGCGGAATTCAAAAATGGAAGAATGTCGAGGATCGGCAATTAGTTATTGATACTATTGATGCACTTTTAGGAGTAAAACTGTGAGTCTACCTCAAGCAATTCTTTTCGATATGGACGGAACCTTGACCGATAGTGAAAAGATTTGGTTTTCGGCGGAAACAGAAGTTTTTCATGATTTGGGTCATGAGCTCGACGCAGAGGAAGCTAAGAAAGTCATCGGAATGGCAATTACCGATTCCACTGTATTTTTAGCTGAACTTATTGGCAACGAAGTTACTCCTAAAGAAATTCAAACCCGACTCCTTGATAAAGTTCAAGAAATTGCCGCTCGAGATGGGCTACCGTGGAGACCCGGGGCTGTAGAACTTCTCCAGCTCACTCATAAACTTGGAATTCCTACGGCATTGGTTACTTCGTCATTCCGTTCTTTTGCACAATATGCGCTTGACAAAGCACCAACTGGAACGCTTACGGTTGTGGTTACTGGAGACGTGGTTCCTTACGGTAAACCTCACCCCGCACCATATCTAATGGCGGCTGCGGAACTGGGCGTAGATATTAAGCAGTGCCTAGCTTTTGAGGATTCAATTCCTGGTTTAACATCAGCCTATCGTTCAGGCGCAAAGGCAATCGGCGTACCTTTTCAGATTCAACTTCCACAATTTGACGGTGCAATTTACGTCGATTCTCTTGACGATATCGACGAAGAATTCTTGCGTACTGTATTTGCTTAAACTGAATACTACTGGTCTCTGAATGCAGTTCGTAGCTTTTCGATGCCGCTTTCACTAATAGCTGGTGATTCACCGCCAAATGCTGGGCAGATATCTTTGAAGTGGCACCAACCGCACAAAGGACCTTGAACTGGTTCAAATTCTTTGGAATCCAACCGGGACGAAATTGCCGACCAAAGTTGCATGAGAGAAGCTTGCATGGTCGTTACGTCGTCCAGCGATGGATCATAGGTGAGGATTCTCCCGTCACCAAGGTAAATCAACTGAGTACGTTTCGGTAACTTATGCCGAGAGAAATAAAGTGCGGTGGTATAAAAACGCATTTGGAAGATAGCACTATCTTGATAGCGGGGCTGTGGTGATTTTCCGGTTTTATAGTCAACCACCCGGAGATCGCCATTAGGTGCTTCGTCAACACGGTCGATGATACCGCGAATCGCTAAGCCTTCTGGTAGGTAAGCATCGACAAAGCTTTCTCGCGCCAACGGGTCCAGAAATTTAGGGTTTTCCAAGGCGAAATAGTTAGAAATCAGCGGGCGCGCACTCTCTAACCACTGCTCGCATTCTTCGGTGCTAGAAAATAACTCAAGCACCTGAGGTTGTTTATCAATATGCTCATTCCACCTCTCCATCAACGTGCTCTGAGCATGGGAATCAGTTCGAGAGGCAGGGGGAACATCAAAAAGATGTTCAAGTACAGAATGCACAATCGTTCCTCGCAGAGCCTCTAGCGATGGAGGCTCAGGAATCGAATCGATAACCCGATACCTAAATTTCAAAGGGCACTGCTTAAAATCGCTCGCGCGTGAAGGCGAGATTGCTGCATGACGTGTGTTCATAGTCCTACCGTACCTTGTGGATCCTGCTAGTTTCGGTTGCTACCAGTATGATATTTGCTGTGAAAGAGAATCTTCATCCGCTAGGAGCAGAGCGTCGCCGTGGTCCCTTTAGAGCAGGCGAGCGCGTTCAATTGACCGATACCAAGGGTCGTAAGTACACAGTGATGCTTACAAACGAGGGATTTTTCCAATCCCAACGTGGCAGTTTTAGGCACACTGACCTCATTGGTCACGAAGAAGGAACAGTTCTTGAAACTCAATCAGGACATCGTCTCCAAGCGATGCGCCCACTCGTTAACGATTATGTTCTTTCGATGCCACGAGGAGCTACCGTCGTCTATCCGAAAGATGCCGGTCAAATCGTGCAACAGGCAGATGTATTTCCCGGTGCGCGCGTCGTTGAAGCTGGTCTTGGATCAGGCGCATTAGCGCTTTCTTTGCTGGCTGCAACTGGGATGAACGGGCACCTAACTTCGGTAGAACGGCGTCCAGAATTCGCGGAAATTGCCAAAGGTAATGTGCGGTCATGGTATGGCGAAGAAATGCCTCCATGGAGCGTGAAAATTGGCGATTTAGACGATGTCCTCTATTCCATGGATGAAGGCTCAATCGACCACGTCATCTTAGATATGCTCGCTCCTTGGGAAAATATCGATGCTGCTGCCTTCGCACTTCGTTCTGGTGGTGTTATTTTGGCTTATGTTGCAACGACGACGCAGATGTCGCGTTTCGTTGAAGAGCTGAGGGACTCGGGTGGATTTACCGAGCCAGAGTCTTCGGAAACCTTGATTCGTACATGGCATCTTGATGGATTGTCGGTGAGGCCTGACCACAGGATGGTTGCTCATACCGGATTCTTGGTGGTTGCACGACGGATCGGCCGGGAATCTACGCCACTTGTGCCTAAGCGTAGACCTGCTCCAGCTGCTCATTCTGAGCCACTTGTCTGGGAAGAAACTGAGCTTACAGAGCGTGCAATTTCGGAAAAGAAACTTCGAAAAGTTCGCCGCGATATTGCTCATCGAGCGGACGTTGAGAAATCCGGAGAGTCGGCTCAAGGTGCGCACCTCGAAGAAATTAATAAGAAGTTGGCAGCCGAGTCCGAAGCGCGTGCCCAGAAACGCTATGAAGAGCGACGACGTTTACGTGAACTGGAAAGGGCCAACGAAGGAAGTGATATAGATGGAGAAGAATGAAGCGGGAGAGATTTTCGGACTTCAAGAACTCGTCGGATCACTTGAGGAGAAAAATCTTCGGTTAGCTCGCGGACTTCAGGATGCTCGCAAACGGATCCAAGAGCTTTCGGAACAGCTTGAGAAACTTTCTCAACCTCCATCGTCGTATGCCACATTTATATCTGCTAATCACGTCAACCACACGGTAACTGCACTGGTGGGAAGCCGAAAGATGGTATTGAATACGGCATCTCATGTTGAACTTGGCCGAATCGAAGCGGGTCAAGAGTTGCTACTTAACGAACAAATGGTTGTAGTCGGGATTGCGGATTACTCTCGCACTGGAGACATCGTTACTGTTTCGCTTGTGCTTGGCGCGGATCGGGTACTTGTTGACGTACGCCAAGGTGAAGAACAAATCCTCTGGTTAGCTGGAAAACTTCGTAATGCAGATGTCAAAGTCGGAGATCTTCTATTAGCCGATTTACGTACAGGATTTGCTTTAGAAGCGGTAGAACGCCCCGACGTTGAGCACCTGCTCCTAGAGGAAATTCCGAACGTTGATTACTCTGCCATTGGAGGACTCGGACCACAGATCGAACAGATTCGTGATTCCGTCGAGTTGCCGTTTGAACAGCCCGAGCTCTACCGTGAATATGGTTTAACCCCACCAAAAGGCGTTTTGCTTTACGGTCCTCCAGGAAACGGCAAGACGCTTATTGCTAAGGCAGTTGCTACATCGCTCGCTCGCAAGCTGATTGATAGAAACGATAGTGGAAACAAGCAAGCCTACTTCCTCAACATCAAGGGACCTCAGCTCCTAGATAAGTACGTGGGAGAAACCGAGCGCCAAATTCGTGAGATCTTCTCTCGTGCCCGTGATCGAGCTGCTCACGGTATTCCGGTAGTGATTTTTTTCGATGAAATGGAAGCACTTTTCCGTACCCGTGGATCAGGTATTTCATCCGACGTCGAAACAACCGTGGTACCACAGCTTCTAGCTGAGATTGATGGCGTAGAAAAACTCAATAATGTA
This sequence comes from Arcanobacterium ihumii, assembly GCF_900604515.1. Classification (GTDB taxonomy): domain Bacteria; phylum Actinomycetota; class Actinomycetes; order Actinomycetales; family Actinomycetaceae; genus Arcanobacterium_A; species Arcanobacterium_A ihumii. The sequence continues at coordinate 56,406 of NZ_UWOS01000002.1, forward strand.
ATCGTCATCGGCGCATCTAACCGAGAAGATATGATCGATCCCGCGATCCTGCGTCCAGGGCGCTTAGACGTAAAAATAAAGATCGAGCGTCCTACACCAGCTGGAGCAAAGGAGATTCTTCTTAAGTATTTGGTACCGGCGTTACCTCTTCGAAAAGATGAAATAGCCCAGTCAACGCCTCAAGAAGCCGTTGCACGGATGTCACAAGCTGCTGTTGATAGGCTTTTTACTCGAGATTCTCGCAATCGCTTCCTTGAACTTATCCACGTTGATGGAACAACCGAAACCATCTATATTGGAGACCTCGTATCAGGTTCGATGCTGGCTTCTATCGTTGACCGTGCAAAGAAAATCGCAATAAAGGATTTCTTAGCGAATGGAGAGCGAGGACTTGCCACCGCGCACATTATTGCAGCTGTGGAAGAAGAACTGCGTGAAAACGAAGATCTTTCCCAGGTCACAAACCCCGAAGAGTGGATTCGAATCAATGGGCAGGCGCGTGGTGTGAAGATTCAAGAAATTCGTTCGTTGACGAATACATACCGCACTACGCACAGGCCACTAGCGGAGATTCAGAATCCAAAAGCGGACCTGCTAAGTCCGTTTGCTGGTGATACCCGCCAGGATGGGGATCAGCCCGTAAACTTTAACGATCGTATTGATAACGCTATTCGTAAAGGACTAATCTGATGACTGTTCGCCGTAGTATTGGGCTTGAAACCGAGCTCGGAGTAATGGATGGAAGCAATCCAAATGCCAACCCAATCGTGCTTTCAGCCAACGTGGTTGACGAATACGGAAAACGAGGAATAGCATCTACGCCACAGGGTGCAGTGCGCTGGGATTACCACGGAGAAGACCCACTTAATGATGCACGCGGGCATCGATTAGATCGAGCTGCTGCCCATCCTTCGCAACTCACGGACGATCCTGAGCATTTGGCACCTTCTGCAGATGCCAATTTCTATGATGTACGGCGTCCATCTGAAGAAGAATTAGCACTTCCGCACGCTTCGAACGCTGTGCTAACTAATGGAGCGCGTCTGTACGTAGACCATGCTCACCCCGAGTACTCTGCTCCAGAAGTAATGAATCCTCGCGAAGCAGTTTTGTGGGATCGTGCTGGAGAATACATTGCACGTGAAGCAATGGACCTACTAAAGGAAAAAGGACACGACGTCGTCCTATATAAGAACAATGTTGATGGTAAGGGTGCAGCTTATGGCACCCACGAAAATTATTTAGTGAGCAGAGACGTTGATTTCAACGAAATCATTCGCTACCTGACTCCATTCTTCGTGACTCGACCAGTGATTTGTGGAGCTGGTCGAGTTGGACTTGGACCCCACTCAGAAAAACCTGGCTTCCAGATTTCACAACGTGCCGATTACGTAGAAAATGATATCGGTCTCGAGACCACATTTAACCGACCCATTATCAATACGCGCGACGAACCACATGCCGACTCCGCGAAATATCGGCGTCTTCATGTAATCGGTGGAGACGCGAATCAGTTCGACTATTCAAACCTGCTCAAAGTTGGAACTACTTCGCTTGTCTTGTGGCTACTTGAACAAGATGAGGTGCCTTTGGCCCTTGATTCTTTGGTCATGTATGAGCCAGTTGCTGCTACTTGGGAAATCTCCCACGATCCATCCCTTAAAATTGCAGTTGATATGCACGATGGAACTCGTAAAACTGCCTTAGAAATCCAGCAAATTTACTTGGATGTTATTCGTGAAGCGCTTGAGAGGCGCGGTGTAATTGATGATGATACCCGCGAAATCATCGAACAATGGCAGGACGTCATCGACGTCCTGAACCACGATATATTTGCGGCAGCTTCGCGTATCGAGTGGGTAGCTAAATATCAGATGCTTTCAAGCCTGCGCGAGCGTGGACATTTGAGCTGGGATGCCGATAAACTTCGTGCCCTTGACCTTCAATGGCATGATCTGCGTCAATCACGCTCAATTGTGCAAAAGATCGACGACGCTGGGCGGGTTACGCGGTTGTTTTCGCCTTCTGAAATTGAGTGGGCGGTTCGCCATGCACCTATTTCAACCCGTGCATATTTGCGAGGAGGATTGATTAGGAAATTCCCTGTTCATATTGCGTCGGCTGGATGGGACGGTATCACAGTAGACACTCCAGGACGCGATGCTCTACTCCGTATTCCTTTGATGTATCCAGAGAGAGCGACGAAAGAATTGGTTGGCGAGATGCTCGAAAACGCAACTTCGATCGAAGATTTCTTGGAGAAACTTGGTGCACTCTAGCACGATTCTAGTGTTCCATGAGCACGCGGACTAGACTATGAAGAAGTAAAGGTAAAGGGTGAAAATGTCTCAACAAGAACAAATGCAACCGCGTAAGCGCGAAGATATCCATACCGAAGAATCAGAGCTTTTGACGCCACAATCAACCGATTTTGACGTCGATTCTTTGCTTGACGATATCGATTCAATCCTAGAAACGAATGCAACATCTTTCGTACAAGGATTCGTGCAAAAGGGTGGACAGTGAATCGGAGAATTTTTGGCATTGAGACCGAATATGGTTTGATGTGTGCTTCCCTCAATGGGGGAACCCCACCGTTGGACCCCGAGGAATCAGCGCAACAGCTCTTCACTCCGGTTCTTGAGAAAAACCGGTCAACAAATACCTTTCTAGCAAACGGTGCTCGACTATACCTAGACGTTGGCGCGCATCCCGAATATGCAACTGCGGAATGCGATGAACTCAAGGATCTTATTACAAATGATCGGGCAGGCGACGCAACGTTCGCGCAAATGGCTATGGAATTGAATTCGGATTTGCAGCAAAAAGGTATCGAAGGACGAATTCACCTCTTCAAGAATAACGTTGACTCCGAGGGAAATTCTTTCGGGTGCCACGAAAACTATTTGGTGCGTCGTCGTCGTGACTACCGTGCCCGGATTGAATCGCTTGTACCATTTTTCGTGAGCCGCCAAATCTTGGTAGGAGCTGGATACATAGCAAGAACCGACGTAGGCTGTCACTTCGAAATTTCACAGCGCGCCAATCAGATGTGGGATGCGGTTTCGTCCGCCTCTACGCGATCACGACCAATGATTAATACGCGCGACGAACCGCATGGCGATGCCGAGCTCTATCGACGCATGCATGTGATCGTCGGAGATTCCAATATTTCTGACTCCACATCAGCGTTGAAAGTTGGAATGACGGAGGCAGTTCTTAACTGTCTGGAAGACGGCGTGCGTTTTAAAAACTTCGAGTTAGATAACCCTATTATAGCAATTCGCAAGGTTTCGCGAGATCTTAGCGGTAGCGCCGTCATCAACCTTGCTAGTGGAACAACAGCTTCCGCACTGGAGATCCAAACCTCAGTGTACGAACAAGTTATCGACCACTACCGTACAAATGGGTGGTTTGCAGATTTAGATCCAATCCGGCTCTATGTCTTTGACTTGTGGGAACGGGCTTTGAAAGGGCTTTCCAATCACAGTCTTGATAATCTCGCAACCGAGATCGATTGGATAGCTAAGAAGCGTCTATTGGATCGCTATCAAGACCGCCTTGGTGTTGGGCTAGATGATCCTCGAATTGCGCGCCTTGACCTCGCTTGGCATGACATTACCGACGCTGGTCTGCGCGCCTCTCTTGAGAAATCAGCAGGTTTGAAGAAGCTAGTTTCCGACGATGAGATCACTACAGCGATAAGCATTCCTCCGCAGACGACTCGAGCTAAACTGCGCGGAGACTTCGTCGCCGCTGCAATGGATGCTCATCGCGATTACATGGTGGACTGGATGAACTTGCGTCTAATTACGGCAGAAGGTTCACAAACGGTACTATTAAAGGATCCTTTTGTAAGTGTTGATGAGAGGGTTGATTCACTTATGGAAGAGCTTGAACGGTGATCATTCGAAAAAATCATCTAGTTATCGCTTTTCTCATTGCCCTCGTTTTAGGGATAATGACAGGGATTTTTCATGGGCATCGTTCCTCCTCTGATACTGCTTTCAAGATTTCCTCACACGGCGACGTCGGTGCACCAATTTCACTTTTAGTCACGGGTAGCGTAAAAGAAAGTGACAAAGGAATTAAGGAATTAGTTCAAGGCAAGGGAAGAGTGATAGAAGAAGGTAAACAGCTTCTCTATCAGGCATCGTCCTACACTTATGATTCGGACGAAAACCTAACCAATAATAATCACGATCAAGTTTTCGCCGGTACTGCTAGCACGAAGAGTTTAGGAAAGATCTCAGAAGCAATCATCGGAAAGACCGAAGGATCCCGAGTTGCTTATATCCACACGGACGAAAATCAATCCTCAGTGGAAATCGTGGTTGTGGATATTCTTCCAACGACGGTTCAGGGCCAATCCAAAGCATTTGATGGTGGAGTGCCGTTTCCGTCTATTTCCTACGATCCTAATAATCAGCCTGCACTTGCATCTATTGGGCAAGCCACAACAACTCTTTCGGTGAGCGAGCTGATCCCTGGCCACGGTGCCCAAGTTGGTAATACGGATGCGATATTTGCGAACTATATTTTAGTTGATGCATGGGGAAACGTCGTCGAAAATACCTGGCAATCACCACAACCCGCCTATATTGAAGTCAATAAGATTTTTTCGGGTCTACAAGCCGGAATAGTCGATCAGCGGGTTGGATCACGAATCGCGATAACCATTCCGTCCCAAGATGCGCAAGGTAATCGTGACCTCTATGCAATTATTGATATTCTTGCAATCACACAGAAAGCAGAAGATTAAACCAAAGATAAGTTTTCGATTAGCCTCTTAGAACGAGACGCTAATTAACTACCAAGGAGGCCGTTATGCCCGTTGCGATTCGAGTTATTCCATGTCTGGATGTTTCGCATGGGCGGGTTGTCAAAGGTGTTAATTTTGAAAACCTTCGCGATGCTGGTGATCCAGTTGAAATGGCTGCGTTATATGGTCATATGGGATGTGACGAGCTTACATTTTTGGATGTGTCCGCCTCAGTAGAAGGACGATCGGCATTGCTCGATGCGATCTCTGCCACAGCAGACCAAATTTTTATCCCACTTACAGTAGGTGGCGGTGTACGTGAAGTTTCGGATGTTGCGCAGCTACTTCAAGCGGGAGCAGATAAGGTGGGCATCAATACCGGAGCGGTAAGCAGACCGGACCTTATCGATGAAGTCGCAGACGAGTTTGGTAACCAGGTCATCACGTTGTCAGTTGATGCTCGTCGCGTGCAAGCTGGAAGGTTAACCCCATCGGGATATGAAGTAACCACCCATGGAGGCAAAAAGGGAACAGGAATTGATGCCCTCAATTGGGCAGTTAATGCGGTCGAACGGGGCGCAGGCGAAATCCTTTTGAATTCCATGGATGCAGATGGCACCACCGCGGGTTTCGATATTTCAATGATTAAAGATTTTAGGCGAGAGCTTTCCGTTCCGATCATTGCATCGGGAGGAGCAGGAAAAGTATCCGATTTCGTAGAAGCAGTACAAGCCGGCGCCGATGCCGTCCTAGCGGCTTCTGTATTCCACTATGGTGTTTTGACGATTGCGGATGTGAAGGCAGGTTTAAGTGCGGCGGGAATTGAGGTTCGTTGATGGAAAAGCATCACAATATTTCGGATACTGAGCTTGATCCCGATCTCAAAGAAAGACTTAAGTTCAATGATCAGGGATTGATTTTGGCTGTGATTCAAGACTTCATTAACAAAGATGTTTTGATGGTCGCTTGGATGGACGACGTCGCTCTAGCCAAGACACTCACAACCGGTCGGGTTTGGTTTTGGTCACGTTCGCGTCAAGAGTATTGGCGAAAAGGCGATACCTCTGGTCATATTCAGATAGTCCACCGAGTACAGGTCGATTGCGACGGCGATTCGCTTTTAGTTTTCGTTGAACAACGAGGTAGTGCTTGTCATACGGGAGAGCGCACCTGTTTCATTTCTGGAGGGGACCTCCCGATCGTAATCCCGCCAAAAATCGATGGCGTGTGAAAGGAGCGTAAATTTCATGACGTATGACTTGGCGTGGGGCGATATCTGGCCAGCTCGGGATATTTTTTGCAAGATGGCTACTACCCACAAGGTACTTCCGATTGTCAAAAAACTTCTTGTGGATGACACTTCTCCAATCGGTATCTATCGCCTTCTATCTAAATCATTACCAGGAACTTTTCTTCTTGAATCGGCGGAGCAAGATGGTCTAACATCACGTTGGTCATACGTGGGGGTACGGTCAAGCGCATCGTTGACTTCTAAAGATGGCAAAGCTCAATGGATTGGAGACGTACCTAAGGGTATTCTGAGATCTGGATCTACAATAGATCTCCTTGCATCTGTATTAGGCGTGCTCAAAACTGAGAGCTTTTCACACTTACCTCCTTTTACAGGAGGTCTTGTTGGCGCAATTGGCTGGGAAATAATTTCGGAATGGGAACCTTCTGTTAGAGCGCATGGGCGCAAAGATATCGATCTTCCAGACGTTTCGTTGAATCTGGTTGATGATCTAGTGGCTATTGACCATAAAGAAAACGCAGTGTGGTTGATAGCCAATACGATCAATCACATGGATGAGGTTGATCCAGATCTGCTCAACCAACGCTATGATGATGCCCTAATGAGGATCTCGCAGATGTCTGCCGGGCTAGTTGAGCCAGATACGCTCCATATTTCGGAAAGTGGAGTGCCACAAGAAGAATCGGTTACACATATCTTTCCGCAGGAAGATTTTGAAGATACGGTAGTTCGTTCTAAGAAGCACATCGTTGATGGCGATGTTTTCCAAGTCGTTATTTCTCAAAGACTCGATGTTGAGTGCCAGGCAGATCCGCTCGACGTATACCGTGTTTTGAGAACTATTAACCCAAGTCCATATATGTACTATCTGCAATTACACGATCCCGATCGTAACGAAGAATTCTCTGTAGTAGGGGCGTCTCCTGAGACCTTAGTGAAAGTAGTAGACCGCGATATCATGACTTTTCCGATTGCTGGCTCACGCCCGCGCGGAAAAAACTACAGTGATGATCAGAGACTTGCAGATGAGCTTGTGAAAGATCCGAAAGAACGCTCCGAACACATTATGCTAGTTGACTTAGCGAGAAACGACTTAGCAAAAGTCGCGATTCCAGGTTCAGTTAGTGTTGATGAGCTCATGGCGATTAAACGTTTTTCACACATCATGCACATAACTTCTACCGTTACTGCCAAACTTAGTGAATGTAAAACTGCGCTTGATTGTTTAATGGCGACGTTCCCTGCGGGTACACTTTCGGGTGCACCGAAACCTCGAGCTATCCAAATAATCGATGAATGTGAACCCGTACGGCGGGGATTTTATGGCGGCGTAGTTGGGTATTTCGATTTTAGTGGGAACGCCGATTTTGCCATTGCAATTCGCACTGCTGTGATTGAAGGAAAAACTGCCCACATTCAAGCTGGTGCGGGTATTGTGGCCGATTCTGATCCTTACACCGAGTATGTGGAAACTCGGAACAAGGGTGCTGCAGTGGTGAGAGCGGTAAACCTTGCGTCCTCTCTCAAATAAGTAATCGCTATTTCACAAGCTGGTCATCTGATGATTGCTAAGCGTGATTCGTTAGGATGGTGTTAGGCGAATGGAGGAAGAATGACTGTCCTAGATGAAATTATCGTAGGTGTTCGAATCGACCTTGCAGATCGTGAAGCGCGGATTCCACTCGATAAATTAAAAGAACGTGCGATGAAAACTCCTCCTGCTCTTAATGGGTATCGAGCACTGAAAACCGATGATCATCGAGCAGTTCGAATCATTTCAGAGATAAAGCGCAAGAGCCCATCGAAAGGTCATCTAGCAGATATCGTAAATCCAGAAGTACTTGCTAAGACGTATGAAGACGGGGGTGCTGCCGCGATTTCCGTTTTAACTGAACAGCGGAAATTTGGTGGTTCATTAGCGGATCTTGATGTGGTACGACGTAAAGTTGATGTCCCGATTTTGCGAAAAGATTTTATTGTGAGCCCATATCAAATTTGGGAAGCAAGGGCCCACGGGGCTGATATTGTCCTTCTAATTGTGGCTGCACTTGAACAAACAGTACTTGAGTCCTTTGTTGAGCGTGTTAAGTCATTGGGTATGACCGCGCTCGTGGAAACCCATAACCGTGAAGAAGCGGTCCGTGCGGTGGACGCCGGTGCCAGCGTAATCGGTGTTAATGCACGTAACCTTAAGACGCTCGAGGTTGATCTCGATACTTTTGATTCCGTCGTCGACGTCCTTCCACGTGAAATCGTACGAGTAGCAGAATCAGGCGTTCGCTCGCCACAAGATGTACTTAACTACGCGCGAAGCGGAGCAGATGCTGTACTTGTGGGCGAAGCACTTGTAACTGATGGAAACCCAGGTCAAGCTATTCGGGACATGGTAGCTATTGGCGAACACCCTTCTCTTACCGCAATGCAACGTTAAGGAAAACAATGGAAAAGTTATCTGAAATTCAGGGTCCATACTTTGGCGAATTCGGCGGAAGGTTTATTCCTGAAGCCCTGATGAAAGCCCTAGAGGACTTGGAACAAGGGTGGCAAAAGTTAAAGGTGGATCCCGGATTCGTTGCCGAACTTGATTCTTTGCAAAGAACGTATTCAGGCAGACCATCAATCATCACCGAAGTTCCCCGTTTTGCACAATACTGCGGTGACGCTCGCGTTATTCTCAAGCGTGAAGATCTCAATCACACAGGATCACACAAGATCAACAATGTGCTTGGACAAGCTTTGCTAACACGCAGTCTAGGAAAGAAACGCGTTATTGCCGAAACTGGCGCTGGTCAACACGGGGTAGCTACTGCGACGGCGGCTGCTTTACTTGGGCTGGAATGCACAATTTATATGGGAGCGGTTGATGCTGAACGTCAAGCTCTGAATGTTGCGAGAATGGAACTCCTGGGGGCAACTGTAGTTGCAGTTGAGCATGGATCACGCACGTTGAAAGACGCCATCAACGAAGCTTTTCGTGATTGGGTGACGAACGTTGATTCGACGAACTACATCTTCGGAACTGCCGCAGGTCCGCATCCTTTCCCTGCTCTCGTTCGCGATTTGCAGAAGATTATTGGCGAAGAAGCGCGCGCACAGGTATTGGAACTTACCGGTGAACTCCCTGATGCCGTTATCGCCTGCGTTGGCGGTGGCTCAAACGCGATAGGTATCTTCAATCGATTCCTAGACGATGACGGAGTTGCCTTGATTGGTTGTGAAGCCGCAGGTGATGGCATTAACACCGATCGGCATGCTTCTTCGATTTCCGGTGGAAGTCTGGGTGTCTTGCACGGTGCTAAAACTTTTGTGCTCCAAGACGAGGATGGCCAAACCATCGAATCTCACTCTATTTCTGCCGGTCTTGATTACCCCGGTGTTGGACCGGAACATGCGTGGCTTGCGCAGACTGGCAGAGCATCATATGTCCCAATTTCGGATGCCGAAGCGATGGAAGCATTCCATCTTCTGTGTAAGACGGAGGGAATCATTCCGGCGATCGAATCGGCGCACGCTTTGGCTGGTGCAATGAAGTACGGCCGCGAAGAAAAACTTAAGCGTGAACAGAGCACAGGAAAGAAAACTCCGCCGGTTATTTTAGTTTCGCTATCTGGTCGAGGCGATAAAGATGTTGAAACCGCGGCGCGTTACTTTGGAATTATGAAAGAAGGTCGATGATGGCGATTCGTACAGGCGAAACTATTGATGCCGCTTTGGCCAATGGGCGCCCGGCATTTATTGGCTATCTTCCAGTAGGATTTCCCACGGTTGATCGTTCGATTGAAGCGGCTAAGCAAATCGTTGCTTCCGGCGTCGACGTTGTGGAACTCGGATTCCCATACACTGATCCAACTATGGATGGATCAGTTATCCAACATGCTGCTCAGCAAGCGTTGGATAACGGCGTAAAGCGTGGTGACATTTTCCGCGCTGTAGAAAAAGTATCGGACTCTGGTGCCGCCGTCGTAGTAATGACTTATTACAACCTTGTATTTAAATACGGAGTTGATAACTTTGCGCGCGATCTAGCTCAAGCTGGGGGAGCTGGTTTGATTATCCCAGACCTTATTCCAGAAGAAGCCACAGATTGGATGGAAGTTTCGGATTCTTATAACCTTGATAGGATCTTCCTAGTTGCGCCTTTATCAACGGATGAACGAATCCGCCTAACTGCGGAGGCAAGTAGGGGATTTGTATATGCTGCTTCACGAATGGGAGTCACCGGTGTACAGAGTTCAGTAGGGAGTGACGCTGAAAACTTAGTGGAACGTGCGCGGAAGCAGGGAGCTCGGCGAGTCGCCGTCGGAATAGGAGTTTCCACTCCAGACCAGGCGAAAGAAGTTGGAAGATTTGCTGACGGTGTGATCGTAGGTTCGGCACTTGTCAAAGCACTCGAAGGCGATGATTACATAGAGTCATTAGATCGGCTCTCAAAGGTTACGTCTGACATCTTTAGCGGAGTGGAACAAGCGCGCCACGTCGCTTAACGCTAAGATAGACGGAGTTGTTCAAAAATAAGGAGCAAAATTGTTTGCCTCAATTCCTTCTCCGCCTGAATCAGTTTGGTATCTGGGCCCACTTCCGATTCGTGCCTACGCATTCGCAATCATTACAGGAATCATTGTTGCTGTTTATATTCTTGACCGTAGGTATACGAAGAAGGGCGGCCCCAAGGATACCTCTGTAGACGTGGCTGTATGGGCGGTCATCTTCGGTATCGTTGGTGCTCGCATCTACCATATTTTTACGACGCCGGCACCTTACTTCGGGGAAAACGGCGATCTTTCCAAAATTTTTCGTGTTTGGGAAGGTGGCCTTGGAATCTGGGGCGCGGTAGCCGCAGGTGGTTTAGGTATTTATATCGCCTTACATAGACGCGGCCTGAGGTTTGCTCCTTTCGCCGATTCGATTGCACCGGGAATTCTGATTGCTCAAGCGATTGGACGACTGGGCAACTGGTTTAATCAAGAGCTTTACGGTAGACCGACAGACCTTCCGTGGGCTTTAGAGATTTCGCCGGAGCACATTGTGGGTGGATACCCACCAGGAACAACGTTTCATCCAACTTTCCTTTATGAATCGCTGTGGTGCCTTGCGATGGCGGTACTTCTGATTTATTTAGAGAAGCGATTCTTGTTGCGTGGAGGGCAAGCAATTGTTTGCTACATGTTGCTCTACACCCTCGGTCGAGTTTGGATTGAAAACCTTCGAATTGACGAGGCAGAGATCGTAGCAGGACTGCGTTTAAACGTTTGGACATCCATCTTGGTGTTTATCGGTGCAGTTATTGCTTTTGTTATTGTTACTCGAAACCTTAGAAAAAACCCGGCAGTAGACGATATCTATTTGCCGAAGAAAGAAATCGATCAAAATCAGAGCCTTCGAATCGACAAAGCTGGCACAGTTTCAAGTGCCGAAACTCAAACTAATCTTAGCGAGGACGGCGAAGAATCCCAGCTTTCGTCGAAGTAGCGATTTAATATCGCCAAACTAATAGTTGAAGCTGATATAGAAATGAATTTGATCAGGTAGAATGGAAATATGCGAAGAGCAAAGATTGTATGTACTTTGGGCCCAGCAGTGGGCAGCAAAGAACGAATTGTAGAACTTGTTAAGGCGGGCATGAACGTTGCCCGGATTAATGCTTCCCATGGCTCGCACGCCGAACATGAAGAGCGTATTAATTGGGTACGTGAAGCAGCCACTGAACTTGATACTCCGGTGGCAGTACTTGTTGATCTGCAGGGACCGAAGATTCGCCTCGGTAACTTTGCAGAAGGACCAGTTCTGCTTGAGAATGGTGACATCTTTACCATCACAACTGAAGATGTACCAGGAGATAAAGATCTAGTGTCAACCACCCACAAGGGGCTGCCGGGAGACTGCAACCCCGGTGACACTATTCTTATCGACGACGGCAAGGTTCAGGTGCGCGTCGTTGAGGTAGACGGTCCTCGGGTACGCACGGAAGTCATTGTTGGCGGTACAGTTTCGGATCACAAGGGTGTTAATCTCCCTGGTGTTGCGGTTTCGGTTCCCGCGCTTTCTGAGAAGGATAAGCTTGATCTGGAATGGGGGCTTGAATACGGTTGTGACTTGGTGGCGCTCTCCTTTGTCCGTTCGCCAGCAGACGCCGCAGATGTTCATGCAGTTATGGACAAGGTTGGAAGGCGCGTTCCAGTCATCGCCAAGATCGAGAAGCCGCAGGCTGTTACTGTTCTTGAAGATTTAGTTCAGGTATTTGATGGCTTTATGATCGCTCGTGGTGATTTGGGCGTTGAGCTACCGCTACAGCAAGTTCCAATTGTCCAGAAGCGCGCTATCGCGATTGCACGTCGCCATGCAAAGCCAGTCATCGTCGCTACACAGGTTTTGGAATCGATGATTAATGCTCCGACTCCTACTCGCGCGGAAACATCTGACTGTGCTAATGCAATTCTTGACGGTGCTGACGCAGTTATGCTTTCCGGTGAGACTTCGGTCGGTAAGTATCCAATTCGCTGTGTTGAAACGATGGCTTCGATCATTGAGTTCACCGAAGAACATGGTTTGGAATCCATTCCAAAGATTGGAAACCTCCACCGTACTCGCAATGGTGTAATGACGCGCTCTGCCATGGACATTGGCGAAGCACTCGGCGTTAAGTATCTTTCGGTATTTACTTCGTCTGGTCAAACAGCGCGACGCATGGCTCGACTACGCGCACGCATTCCATTGCTTGTATTTACCCCGAATGAAGATATTCGTCAGCAACTTGCTTTGACGTGGGGAGTACAGTCCGTTCTTGTTCCGCCGGTGAAACATACCGACGATATGGTCGACCAGGTTGACCACTCACTGCGTGAGCTTGGTTTGGCTGTAGATGGTGACCGCGTAGTTATCATCTGTGGTATGCCACCTGGACAGGTAGGCTCCACAAACACGATTCGAATTCATAAGATGGGTGAGACCTTTACGAATCTCGGCTAAGTTTGTGAGATTTGTGACGAAAACACTGGTCAAATGGAATTGAAGCTGGGCGATTAGATCTATAAACTTTGATTGTCCAGTCATGCTCCTGTGGTGGAATTGGTAGACACACTGCACTCAAAATGCAGCGCCCACAAAGCGTGCGGGTTCGAGTCCCGCCGGGAGCACTGTATATCCGGATATCAACGGATTACCCGTTTGATATCCGGATTTACTTTTAACCGTTCATAAACCAGATGCCGAAGGAGGCAAACGATGGCAGTTGAAGAAAACGCAGCACGTGACGCCATTTCTGGTGCGGAATTCGAAAAAATCGAAGATTCTACGGATCGTCGGTCCGTGCGAGTGCTCGTTGTAGAAGACGAAACACTTATTCGGCTTGATATCGTAGAGACTTTGACAGACGCTGGATACAACGTCGTTGGTGAAGGAACTAATGGCGATGAAGCCATTAAGTTAGCCGGCGAACTTGAACCAGAACTAATTGTCATGGACATCAAGATGCCTGGAACAGATGGCATCACTGCAGCAGAGCGTATTCTCTCTGAACGTCACTGCGCTGTAGTTATGCTAACTGCATTTTCGCAAAAAGATCTTGTGGATCGGGCTCGCGACGCAGGCGCAATGGCTTACGTGGTTAAGCCTTTTACTCCTGCAGATCTACTTCCAGCCGTTGAAATCGCAATTTCGCGTAGCCAAGAAATCGCTGCACTTGAATCCGAAGTTGCATCTTTGACAGAGCAGTTTGAAACTCGCAAGCGCGTGGATCGCGCTAAGGGTCTGCTCCAAGAGAAGATGGGACTAACCGAGCCGGAAGCGTTCCGTTGGATTCAGAAGACCTCCATGGATCGTCGTCTTACCATGCGCGAAGTAGCTGACGCTGTAGTCGAACAGGTTGGGAACTGAGATAATTCTTTCTTAGGAAAGATACGGTCGGTCTTGGCGGAATTTTTCGATAGACTCACATTGTGAACTCGAATAATTTGCTCCTTATTGACGGCCACTCGATGGCATTTCGTTCGTTCTTTGCGCTTCCTGCGCAATCTTTTAGGACTCCACAAGGAACCTACACCAATGCTGTTCACGGATTTCTTAGCACCCTGTTGCGGTTAATCAAGGATTACGATCCGAGTCATATTGCCGTCGCATTCGATTTGCCAGGCGGTACGTTCCGCACGCGCGAATTCCCAGAATACAAGGGAGGTCGCAAAGCAACGCCCGAAGAGTTCAAAGGGCAGATTTCGCTAATCCAAGAGTTGCTCGATACGATAGGTATTTCGTGGCTTACGGTCGAAGACTACGAAGCCGACGATATCGTTGCAACGCTAGCAAATAAGGGTGCTGCTCAGGGTATGCGAGTCTACATCGCTTCTGGAGATAAGGATTCGTACCAACTCGTAAACGGTGATGTGTCTGTGCTCTATCCAATGCCACGATCACAAATGCTCCTAATGACGCCTGAGGTAGTAGAGCAACGCACCATGGTGCCCCCTACGCTGTATTCCGATCTTGCTGCGCTAGTTGGGGAGGGTGCGGATAATATCCCTGGAGTTCCTGGTGTCGGCCCAAAAACTGCGGTCAAATGGATTAAAAAATATGGTGACCTTGAAGGAATTTTAGAGCACGCCGATGAAATATCAGGAAAGGTTGGTGAGGCTCTTCGCGCCCACCTTGACCAGGTCCGACTCAACCGTAAACTCAACGATCTGGTCCGTGATCTTCCCATTGGCGAAGACTTCGACGAGTTCACTCCTCGAGGCGTTGACCGTAAAGCTTTCCACGAACTATGTGATGCCTTAGATTTTTCCAGCCTCCGTTCCCGAGTTCTCAACGAATTAAATGTCAAGTCTGATTCGGGGGATCAAGATACCTGTGACACCATCGATGCAAGCCGTTCAACTAAGCTAGTTGATGGCGCATTGGCAGATTTTCTTACCTCACTGTCAACGACTTCAGGATTGTACGTCGACGGTGATTTTGCACCCGGTAAAGGTACTGTACGACGTTTTTCTATCTCAGACGATTCAGGTAAGACGTACACCTCAGATCTAAGCGCTCTGAATGATACTGATAAATCATCACTTCGAGCATGGCTCGCAGATGACTCCAAGAAGAAAGTTGTCTTCGGAGCCAAGGGTATCGCACACGCATGGAATGGCGTAGGTTTCGGCTTTTTTGGTGTCCAGACTGACGTTGAACTCCAGGCTTATCTTCTTCACCCAGACCAGCGTAAATACGATTTCTCCGAATTAGTTCAACGATACTTAGCAATTGATCTCGTGGAGCAAGCAGATGATTCCCTTGGGATCACGCTCAATGGAGAACTACTAGCAGATAATATTTCACAAAAATCCGTGGCTATCTTGGACTTGGCTGATCGGTTTTCTGCTGAAATGAAGAAGCAGGCAATGACGGATGAGATCTTGAATCTTGAATTGAAGGTTTCCCAAGTTCTCTTCGATATGGAGAATCGTGGTATTGCCGTCGATACTGATCGTCTAAACGAATTAATTGAAGAATTTTCGGCTAGAGTTGATCACGCAGCTCAACGTGCATTTATGGCTATTGGCGACTATTCAGTTAACCTTTCAAGCCCGAAGCAGCTCCAAGGCGTACTTTTTGATCGACTCAATCTTCCCAAGACGAAGAAGACGAAGTCAGGCTACACCACTAATGCTGATGCGCTTGCCGAACTTTTGGTCAAGATTGACAGTCGAGAGGACGATGACGCCCAGATGGGTAAAGCCTTCCTTACGGCTTTGCTCGATCACCGAGATGCCGTTAAATTGCTTCAGTCAGTTGAAGGTTTGGCTAAGTCTATCCAAGATGATGGACGTATCCACACCACGTACCAGCAAACTGTTGCGGCTACTGGGCGACTCTCATCGACTGATCCGAATCTTCAAAATATTCATGCCCGCACCGAAGAAGGTCAACAAATTCGTGAAGTCTTTGTACCGGGTGAGGGATTTGATTCCTTAATGACGGCCGACTATTCGCAGATCGAAATGCGATTGATGGCCCATCTTTCTGAAGACCAAGCTCTGATTGATGCTTTCAATGCGGGTGCAGACCTTCACAGCTTTGTAGCAAGCCGCGTCTTTAACGTGCCCGAAGATCAAGTTACTCCTGCTCAGCGTTCAAAAATTAAGGCGATGAGCTACGGTTTAGTATATGGTCTTTCGGCTTATGGTCTTTCGGCACAGCTTCATGTTTCGGTGCCCGAAGCATCTAGGTTGATGGAAGGCTACTTCTCCAGATTCGGCAAGGTAAAAGAATACTTGGATAGCGTAGTTGAAACAGCACGAAAACTAGGCTATACGGAAACGATTCGAGGACGCCGTCGGTACCTACCTGAGCTCACATCTAGCAATCGTCAATTGCGTGAAGCAACCGAGCGTATGGCTCTCAATGCACCAATTCAGGGTTCAGCCGCAGATTTGATTAAAGCTGCGATGCTTGATGTAGAAAACGCATTGACTGAGACCGGCTTAAAGTCGCGAATTCTGCTTCAAGTTCATGACGAACTCATCCTCGAGATCCTTGATTCTGAGGCAGATAAGGTCGAAAAGATCGTACGCGAAAAGATGGGCAGCGCTGAAAAACTGTCTATTCCTCTTTCCGTGGGCGTTGGAACCGGTAAGAGCTGGCGTGCAGCGGCACACTGATTCAATCTGTGTTGAAGTTTCTCATATGGGATGCTCAGTTTTTGAATGCGCGCACCAGTAGAGTTCCCGGAATATAAGGGGAGCGCTGGGGACCCCAGCCTCCCCAGACCACAGTGCGATCGCTTGGCCACTTTGGCTCGATAACTTCATCAATCCGGAAATTGGCTTCCACTAATGCATTTATGTGGTCGGCGAAAGTGTGGTGAAATTCTGCGTATTCGAGTTTTCCGGATGCCTTGCGTTCTAGGTATGGATCATCACCAAAGTACGAAGACGTTACCTTCATACCTCGTGGAGTAGGGTCGTCTGGAAACATCCAGCGAACCGGATGTATAGCTGAAAATGCCCATAATCCGCCTGGCACAAGAACTCGATTTACTTCCTTGTGAAGGGTAAGAAGGTTATCGATGAACGGAATGACTCCGAAGGAGGTAAAAACTACATCGAATTGTGCCACGTCGAAAGGCAGGTTTTGAGCATCGGCTTCCACAAGTGGAAAATCTACTTCATAATCACTATTGAGTGATTTTGCTTGTTCCAGCATGCGCCCTGAAAGATCTGAGGCGACGACGTTAAATCCCTTGCGCGCCAAGTGGCGTGAGCATTGAGCTGCGCCACAGCCAATTTCCAAAATTCGGGCATCCTTTAACTGGGTGGGTGATCCTAAGAACTGGAGATCAGATTCCAAGATGCCTTCTGGTCCCCACATGAATTCTGCGGCACCGAGAATGCTTCCATGCTCCCTTATGTAATCGCTGGCATTTGCATCCCACCACTCCCGATTTGCAGAGACCGGATCATCACAGTTTTCTATGGGCATTCGGCCGGCAAATTTCATATGGAATCTCCTTAGAAGACGAGCAATCGGTAATAGGAAGGTAAAAACTCCGCTTAGAACTGGATGAGTTAATAGTATCGACTCTGTTAATTAAATATGTGGTGCACTGATCACCACACGGCATTTTAAAGCTTGCTTTCTAGTGCGTTTTCACCGTAAAGTGATCTATTGGTGTGCCGGAACTATATCCTCACACCATTGTCCGAAATCAAATCTAGTTTTATCCGTAACGGAGTCACCAACTCTATGACCGCTAATAACACATCCTCCACGTTCCCGGAGGTAGCAATCAACGACATCGGCACCAAAGAAGATCTCATTGCCGCCGTTGACGAAACAATCAAGTACTTCAACGACGGGGACATCGTCGAGGGTACCGTAGTCAAGGTCGATCGAGACGAAGTTCTTCTCGATATCGGCTACAAGACCGAAGGTGTAATTCCTTCGAAGGAACTTTCCATCAAGCATGACATCGATCCTGAGGACGTCGTCAAAGTTGGTGACAAGGTAGAAGCACTCGTAACGCAGAAGGAAGACAAAGAAGGTCGCCTTATGCTTTCGAAGAAGCGCGCACAGTACGAGCGTGCTTGGACCGAAATTGAGGGTGTTAAGGAAGCAGACGGCGTCGTTACCGGTACCGTCATTGAAGTTGTTAAGGGTGGTCTTATCCTTGATATCGGTCTTCGTGGCTTCCTCCCAGCTTCGCTTGTTGAAATGCGTCGCGTTCGCGATCTTCAGCCTTACATTGGTAAGCAGATCGAAGCTAAGATCATCGAGCTTGATAAGAACCGCAACAACGTTGTTCTTTCACGCCGTGCATTCCTCGAGCAGACCCAGTCTGAAGTTCGTTCCCACTTCCTCAACACCCTTCAGAAGGGCCAGGTTCGTGAGGGCGTTATCTCCTCGATTGTTAACTTCGGTGCATTCGTTGATCTTGGTGGCGTAGATGGTCTTGTTCACGTCTCCGAGCTTTCTTGGAAGCACATCGACCACCCATCAGAGGTCGTTGAAGTTGGAACCCCTGTTACCGTTGAGGTCCTTGACGTTGACTTCGATCGTGAGCGTGTTTCGCTCTCGCTCAAGGCAACCCAAGAGGATCCATGGCAGACCTTCGCTCGTACCCACGCTATCGGACAGGTTGTTCCAGGCAAGGTTACGAAGCTCGTTCCGTTCGGTGCATTCGTTCGCGTTGAAGATGGCATTGAAGGCCTCGTTCACATCTCCGAACTTGCTCAGCGTCACGTTGAGCTTCCTGAGCAGGTCGTTAAGGTTAACGACGACGCATTCGTTAAGGTTATTGATATTGACCTAGAGCGTCGTCGCATTTCCCTCTCGCTCAAGCAGGCCAACGAGGGTGTTGACCCAACTTCTGAAGACTTTGATCCATCGCTTTACGGCATGGCTGCAGAGTACGACGAAGAAGGTAACTACAAGTACCCAGAAGGTTTCGATCCAGAGACCAACGAGTGGATGGAAGGCTTCGAAGCTAACCAGGCCGCTTGGGAGAACGAGTACGCACAGGCTGAAGCTCGTTGGCAGGCACACAAGACCCAGGTTGCAAAGGCTCTCGAAGCAGATGCCAGTGCAGCTGCTGAGTCCGCAGCACCTGCAGCTGAAGAAGAAGTAGCTCCTGCTTCCTACTCTTCAGGTAACGATGCATCCGGCACCCTTGCTTCCGACGAAGCACTTGCGGCTCTTCGTGAGAAGCTTACTGGAAACTGAATAGCTTAGTTTTCTAGGGTGGGGCGAGATCAAACGATCTCGCCCCACCCTTTTATTTACCACGTCATTGAGCAGTTTTAGGTTAACCTAAGTTTTGCTAGACTGAAACTATGGTTGAAATTTTTGGCAAAACCAAGAAAAAGCACAAGTTAAAAATGCGGCGTGGTAACGTTACCGGAATTAGCACCATTGACAACAGATTCGCTCGGATTGCTGTGGTCGGTGAAGATTTTGACGATATGTCACTCGAGGGTCCGTGCGATCATTTTAAACTTGCATTGCCACGAACCGACGGTTCGTGTTTAACCTTTGACGAACAATCGTTGAAGTTCCTTGGTGGAGAAATTACACGCGATATTACCGCAAAGCGTTCGATCCTTGGTGGAGTCGAAATCGAAGTCGCCCTTCATGCCGGTGGCGAACTGTATTCTTGGATCTCGAAACTACAAAAATACGAAGGCAACGAGTATCCACAAGAGCTTTCAGAAATCTTGCTTCTTGGGCCCAAGAGCTCAATTATTCTTCCTAAAATCGATCACCTTGTAATCGCGGTTGATCATGCAGCATATCCCGCATTAACTCGCTGGTTAGATTTGCTTGGAGAAGATGAGGATGTAGACATTTTCTTAATCTCTGACTGGGATCAAAACCAAGAGTATTTCGGCAAACATTGGCAGCGTCAGAACCTTAAATTCAATGTTATTAGCCCCGACCACTCGGGCGAAACTTTATTACAGGCTATTCAGTCGGTTTACTTATATCCTGATCATTATATTTGGTTTGCCGGCGAAGCAACTACTTTGATCAAAGCGCGTAAATGGCTCCGAACTAATTCCGTAGTGCCAAAGGAAAATATGAAGATCGACGGTTATTGGAAAGAGGGTATTGCGGGACGCTCCCACCATGACCCTATTGATCCGAACGAACCTGAATTAGGCTGAGTAAAGTAGAATTGTGTTATGCGTATATTGATTACCGGTTTCGGAGTTTTTGCGAATAACACCCACAACCCTACAGAAACTCTAGTTTCTAGCATTTCTCAGACCAAAAATCCTGCGTCACTGCTCAACTTAGACGATCTAACGCGGGGACACCCATTAACTATCGATGCCGAAATTTTACCGGTTGAATACGCCAGAGCTAGGCAACGCTTAGAAGAACTCGGAACATACGATTTACATATTGCACTTGGCTTGGCAGCAGATCGTAGAAAAATCACAATCGAGCGTTTTGCTATGAATAAGCAAGATTCCCGAACTGCAGATATGACTGGATACATTGCGCATAACGAAGCCATTGACGACGGCGTTTTAGCTCTTGAAGCTTCGATTGATGTGCCCGCTCTAGTGGAAGCAGCACGTCAAACTGGGTTCGATGTAGCTGAATCGTTATCCGCCGGTCTCTACGTGTGTAACACTGTTTATTACACCGCTTTGCAAACATCTCGTTCAGCAGTTTTTGTTCACATCCCGCCACAGGAATATTCTTCGTTAGAAACCAATCTTGATTTTATTCGATGGATTGTGCGCAAGCTGCTGAATGCTTAACCCCACATTGAAATCACCATCAATTGAGAGGGATGAGCTACTCTGGCTTCGAGTTCCATGAAAGAGCCTTTTGGATAATTCCTCTTAGTCCAGAAATAATAATTGAGTACTTGGGGAGGTGTTCGATGTTAGTTCTCGCTTTAACAGGCGGTATCGCTGCCGGAAAATCTTATTTCGCCAAGGCACTTGCGCACTTTGGTGCACAAATTATCGATTACGATGTTCTCGCTAGAAAAGCGGTTGAGCTAGGTTCGCCTGCACTAGAGAAGATTGCTGCAACGTGGGGGAGAGAAGTTCTATTGCCTAATGGGACACTTGATCGCGCCAAACTTGCTCAGATCGTATTCTCTTCATCAGATGATTTAGAATTACTCAACTCAATAACTCACCCACGAATTACTGAACTCGCATACGAAGCCGAGCAAGCCGCACAGAAACGGAACCCGAGCGTCGTCATCGTTCATGATATTCCATTGCTCAGGGGGAGCGACATTGAAAAACGAGCACAGGGTATCGTGGTTATTGCTGCCGACGAAAATGTGAGACTCGAACGGATGATACGGGAACGTGGTATGACTACCGACGACGCTCGCTTGCGTATGTCCCAACAACTTTCGAACGTAGAGCTCGCGCGTCACGCCGACGTCGTTGTTGATAATTCGAATGTGGAGCACAGCGAGCAGATCCTCGAATGCCTGTGGAACCGTTGGGTGATGCCCTTTGAAAAAAACTTGAGTTCTCGATCAAGAACACACGTATCGTCCGCCGCATTGATGCCAGTCGAGATCCGAATGCACCCCAATTTAAGCACCACCTTGGAACGGTTAGAACGTCGCGGATTCGATTGCAAACAACTTGCGGATGACATGATAGAGGCACGAAATCCTTCAGGGAGTATTCAAGACATACGAGAAAGGCTAGCAAGAGCCGGTTTTGTGCCCTCAGGAGAATCTTTTGAATCTGCCAATCCGGTGACTAGACTTAAACTTCGGCTAGTTCACTGGGAAGAAGAGTAGTTTATGAGGCCAATTTCGGATATCGTTCGGCAAGATTCAAAGTTTGAAGTCATCTCCGAATACTCTCCCTCTGGTGATCAGCCTCAAGCAATTAAAGAGCTCACCGAACGTATTAACGCCGGAGAAAAGGACGTCGTCTTACTTGGCGCAACCGGTACAGGAAAGTCGGCCACAACTGCTTGGCTGATTGAACAGATCCAGCGCCCAACTCTCATTTTAGAGCCGAATAAAACCCTTGCGGCCCAGATGGCTGCAGAATTCCGAGAGCTTCTCCCACACAATGCAGTTGAATATTTTGTTTCTTACTACGATTACTACCAGCCAGAAGCATACGTACCTCAAACTGATACCTTTATTGAAAAGGATTCATCAATAAACGACGAAGTCGAGCGCTTGCGGCACTCGGCAACGAACTCACTTCTTACTAGGCGCGATACCGTCGTCGTCGCATCTGTGTCGTGTATCTACGGTCTTGGCACTCCACAGGAATACGTTGATCGAATGGTCCGGCTTGAAGTTGGGCAAGAAATCGAGCGCGACGAGCTCTTAAAGAAGTTCGTGACAATGCAATACACCAGAAATGACCTTGCATTCACTCGTGGTACGTTCCGCGTTAGGGGAGACACTGTAGAGATTATCCCGGTATACGAGGAACTTGCAGTACGTATCGAATTTTTCGGCGACGAAATCGACGCGCTTTCCTACCTTCATCCGCTCACCGGAAACGTCATAGAAACAACCGACCACGCTCATGTTTTCCCGGCTTCGCACTATGTTGCCGGACCAGAACGAATGTCACGTGCGATCAGCACAATTGAAGCCGAACTTGGGGCTCGGTTAACTCAGCTGCGTGAACAAAATAAATTGCTCGAAGCTCAGCGCCTAGAAATGCGAACCACGTACGATATCGAAATGATGAAAAATCTCGGTACTTGTGCCGGTATCGAAAACTATTCGCGCCATATTGACGGTCGTGCCCAGGGAACTCCGCCAAACACACTACTTGACTATTTTCCTGAAGACTTCGTGTTGATTATTGACGAATCACACGTCACCGTGCCTCAGATTGGTGCGATGTATGAGGGGGATATGTCTCGTAAGCGTACACTCGTAGACTTCGGCTTCCGTTTGCCATCAGCAATGGACAACCGTCCGCTCAAGTGGACCGAATTCCTCGAGAGAATCGGTCAAACTGTTTATCTTTCGGCGACACCGGGTAAGTATGAGCTTGAGCAATCGGATGGCTTCGTCGAACAGATTATTCGACCAACTGGTCTGATCGATCCTGAAATTATTGTTAAGCCCACCAAGGGGCAAATTGATGACCTTCTTGAAGCTGTTCATGAACGTGTTGATAAAGACGAACGTGTACTTGTTACCACGCTGACAAAGAAAATGGCAGAAGATTTAACAGAATATCTCCACGATCGCGGCGTACGGGTAGAGTACCTTCATTCCGACGTCGATACACTGCGTCGTGTAGAACTCTTACGCGAGCTTCGACTTGGCAAATTTGATGTGCTTGTGGGTATCAACCTGTTACGCGAGGGGCTTGATCTTCCTGAAGTTTCTTTGGTGGCAATTTTGGATGCCGATAAGCAGGGTTTCCTTAGATCTACAACATCCCTCATCCAAACTATTGGACGTGCGGCTCGAAACGTTTCGGGTCAGGTATATATGTATGCGGACACGATTACGCCCAATATGAAGGATGCAATCGAAGAAACAAATCGGCGCCGCGAAAAGCAAATTTCCTATAACACTGAGCACGGCATTAATCCGCAACCATTACGAAAGAAAATCGCGGATGTAACAGATATGCTCGCACGGGAAGATGTTGACACCAAAGAACTGCTCGAAGGTGGCTACCGCAAAGAAAAGAAGCAAACAGCGTCGTCCGCGCCAGATGGCGTGGAGATCGCGGAGCTACTCGAAGATCTCACCGCTCAAATGCACGAAGCAGCCGAACATCTGCAGTTCGAATTAGCTGCCCGGTTACGTGACGAGATCAACGACGTTAAGAAAGAACTCCGTAAAATCCGTAACGGTTAAATCGATAGAGATCGGCAACACACCTTTGCGTGTTTAGGATCATGTATTCAAAACTGCGGATCTAAAAATCGAGGTTGTAGAATATAAACAATGGAGGGGAGTATTCCCACGAAATAACGGCTCGTCAGTACGATGGTTCTGCCATCCGGGTCGTAGCCCTCGCATGGCGGGAAGAGACCTCCGGTATTTGACTTTACCAGTACCGGAAAGGGCGATTGTGACGCTGTCATCTTTACTATCACATTCCTGGGCACAACAGATGTTCCAAGCTACCCAAACTAATTCATTGTCTGATATGCACGTATATCTTTGGGAATGGTTTGCACTTGGAGCTTTTGTGCTCTCACTCATTTTGTTCGATCTGCTCGGTCACGTTCGCAAGGCACATGAACCAACAATCAAAGAAGCCGCTATTTGGAGTAGCATCTATATCTCCTTAGCGATTATATTTGGCATCTCTTTGCTTGTGCGCCATGGATCGCAATTCGCCACGGAGTACTTCGCGGGTTATATCACCGAATATTCATTGTCACTAGACAATATCTTCGTCTTTATCATCATCATTTCAGCCTTTAAAGTTCCGCGTATCTATCAGCAAAAAGTATTGATGTACGGAATTATAATTGCTTTGACCTTGCGATTCGTATTTATCTTGCTAGGTGCTGCACTTGTAGAACGCTATATTTGGGTATTCTTCATCTTTGGTGCTTGGATGCTCTACACCTCGATAAAACAGGTTATTGACGGCGTAAACGAAGCACGTGAACGTGACTCTCAACTCGAGCCTAGTGAAGAATACGAACCAAACTTCACCACTCGTTTAATTTCAAAGTACATTCCCACGACGGACGGCTACGTAGGCGATCGCCTTATCACACGGCACGCGGGAAAGACAATGATCACGCCACTTCTACTCTGCATCGTATCTATTGGTTCAGTTGATCTTATGTTCGCGTTGGATTCAATTCCTGCAATTTACGGTCTTACTAAAGAACCGTTTATCGTCTTTGCAGCTAACGCCTTTGCGCTGTTGGGTCTACGCCAGCTGTTCTTCTTAATTGATGGTTTGCTCGAAAAGCTAATTTACCTTCACTTCGGCCTTGCAGCAATTCTCGGTTTCATAGCGGTTAAACTCATCGTTCATGCTTCACACGGATACGGTTACTTGGAAGCTATTCCAGAGCCATCGATCTTGTTCTCAGTCTTGTTCATTGTTTTCTCGATCATTATTACTGTGATTGTTTCAGTAATCGGTGCAAGAAAAATAGAAGCCCACTTAGGCAAACAGGACGATCCCGCAGAAGATGAGTAATTGACCAGGATCTGTTTTATATAGGTTTCGGTCACAATGAAAATTATCTGGTGGGGCGGTTTACGGTTTCAAAACTGTAAACCGCCCCACCATGTCTGTTAGATAGACTTATTGGATAATCGCCGCGCAATGATGGCACAAACAAAAAGTTGTAACTGGTGAAAGAGGATTACTGGAACAACTAAGGTGGCAACCGCCGAGCCTGTGAAAAGTGCTTTTGCTATCGGAAGACCACTGGCAAGTGATTTCTTCGAACCACACATGAGCAGCACAATTTGACGCTCACGATCTAAGTGTAAAGCTCTTCCTCCATGCCAGGTAGCAGATAGCATCAGGATAAGGAGCGCGCCCAGAACCATGAAGAGCACAAAAAGTTGACCTAGGGTAACGCTTGTCCATACGCCGTCATTCGTTGCACTGGTGACCGCCGAAAATACGACGATTATGATAGCTAAGTTATCGGTGATCTTCGTAATCGACCGGTACTTACGCATAAAATTTCCTAGGAGTGGTTGCAGGACTTGACCAATAATAAAAGGGAGTAAAAGCTTAACAAGTACTGAATTAAAGCCTTGACTGTTGCTCGCCATACCTCCAATGAAAATAAACACCAGAAGAGGGGTAATGAAAATCCCTAAAATATTCGAAATGGTTGCTGCACAAACCGCACCGGCAACATCTCCTTTTGCGATTGAGACGAAGGTTACCGAGGACTGGACCGTAGATGGCAGAAGGCTGAGAAATAAGATGCCAAGAGCAAAATTTTCGCCTATAAACCCACGCAAAATGAAGTACAGCACCCATCCAATTATTGGAAAGAGCAGGTATGTGCTTGCTAGTACAGAAAGCTGGAGCTTGAGATCTTTGAGCCCAAGAATAACCTCGGATGAGTGCAACCTCATGCCGTAAAAAAGGAAAACTAATGCTACGGCCACATCTCCAATGAGAGATAACGACTGTTCATAGCGCACATCGGGTGGGAAAAGTATTCCCACCACAAACGCTATTAAAATTCCCGAAACAAGAAAATCTGGTTTGAAACGATAACGCACGTAGTTAATTTACTCTATAGCTAATGTGGTTAAGAGCTAATTAGCTTGAAAATTACGCCCAAGGACCCAAAACAGGATCCCACATCAAAGCCTTACGTTCAAGGATAATGCCATCCACATTGAGCGGATCATTATCTAGAAGTGCAAGTGCAGCGTCGGCATCTTCAGCACGAACAATTAGCATTGCTCCACCGTCTAGGAATGGACCAGAAGCGAGCAATTCTCCGTTGTTCAAAAGAGCACGTAAGAACTCGCGATGAGCTGGTCGTACACGGGCGAGGTCGTCTGGACGAGCTGGATCGTAGGTATAAAACACAGAGGCAATATTCATAGACATGCCCCCATGATAGTCCGAATAGGTGTTGGACGGTTAGAATTTTTACGCTCTTGGGGATATTTTGTGAGATCAGAATAGAACTCTCTCGAACGTTTGTTTGTATATCGTTAGGAGATTAAGCTTTACTTGTGCATGATTCGATTCATATTCAAGGTGCCCGAGAAAATAACCTCAAGAATATTACGGTTGATATTCCTCGAGACAAGCTAGTCGTTATCACCGGTCTTTCCGGATCGGGCAAATCCTCAATTGCTTTCGATACCATTTTCGCCGAAGGTCAACGTCGGTATGTGGAATCCCTCAGTGCCTATGCACGCCAGTTTCTCGGGCAAATGGATAAACCTGACGTTGATTTCATTGAGGGTCTATCGCCTGCAGTATCTATCGATCAAAAATCAACGAACCGAAATCCGCGTTCAACCGTCGGTACCATCACTGAAGTCTATGACTATTTGAGGCTTCTTTTTGCGCGCGCTGGAACCCAGCTTTGCCCACAATGCGGGGAAAAGATTGAGGCTCAATCGGCTGAACAGATTGTTAATCGATTAGAAAAATTTAAAAATGGCACGCGTTTTCAGATTCTCGCGCCGATTATTCGTGGTCAAAAAGGCGAACACGTTGATGTATTTAAGGAACTCGTTAAAGACGGTTACTCACGAGTCATCGTAGATGGTGAACCAACGCGACTTACTGACATTCCGAAGCTTGCTAAGACTCGGAAGCACACGATTGACGTCGTTATTGATCGAATCGGATTAAAAGAAGGTATTAGAAGTCGCCTCAATGATTCCATCGAAACTGCGTTGCGGTTGTCGCATGGTATTGTCGTCGTCGATTTCGTAGATCTTGGAGAAGACGATCCGAATAAGTTGATGCGTTTCTCGGAAAAGCGTGCTTGCCCTAACGATCATCCGCTCGAACTTGAAGAAATCGAACCTCGTACCTTTTCTTTTAACGCTCCATACGGTGCTTGCCCCGACTGCGAAGGCATTGGATTCAAAGCACAGGTTTCTCCAGACCTCGTTATCCAAGATCCAGAACTTTCCATTGCTGATGGCGCAATCGTCCCTTGGTCCGTCACGGCTTCTTCACAAGCAAGGGAATACCACTTACGGCAGTTGGAGTCCCTAGGTGAAGAACTCGGTTTCGATTTGAAGACACCATGGAAGGACATCCCTGCTCAAGCACAAGAATCGATCCTTCACGGTCACGATTTTAAAGTGAAGATGAAATATCGAAATCGTTGGGGACGCGAGAAGATGTATTCATCCGGCTTCGAAGGCGTCATGCACTTTGTTGAACGGAAATTTAACGAGACGGAGTCCGACTATGCCAAGGAGCGCTATGCCGGCTTTATGTGCAATATCCCATGTAAAACTTGTGGGGGAGCGAGACTGAAGCAAGAAGTCCTCGCTGTACGTGTTGGCTCGGTGAATATCTCTGAGCTCACTAATATGCCAATCTCCGAATCTTTAGAATACATGCAGAATCTCGAGCTTGGTCAACGTGAACAAAAGATCGCTTCTCAAATCTTGCGCGAAATTCTAGAGCGGTTAAACTTCCTTGTAACCGTCGGGCTCGGTTACCTTACTCTCTCGCGTTCTGCTGGGAGCCTTTCCGGTGGAGAAGCGCAAAGAATTCGACTTGCCACCCAGATCGGATCAGGTCTGGTTGGTGTACTCTACGTCCTTGATGAACCTTCGATCGGTCTTCACCAAAGAGACAATGATAAGCTACTTGAGGCTCTTTTCCGGCTACGAGACTTAGGAAACACTCTCGTCGTCGTAGAACATGACGAAGACACGATCCGCCGATCCGATTGGCTTTTGGATATCGGTCCTTATGCCGGCGAACACGGTGGCGAAGTCATCTATTCGGGTCCGCCAGAAGGAATTGTGGACGCAGAGCGTTCGATAACCGGTGCATATTTATCTGGAAAGCGTGACATCACTGTTCCACGAAACCGTAGGAAGATTGATAAGAAGCGACAGATTACTGTTGAAGGCGCAGAGGAAAACAACCTTCAAAACATCACTGTAAAATTCCCGATTGGTGTTTTTACGGTCATTACTGGTGTATCCGGATCAGGAAAATCTTCCTTGGTAAATTCGATCCTTTACCAGGTGCTCGCTAATAAACTTAATCGGGCACGGCATCTTCCCGGTAAGCATAAGCGTGTCACGGGACTCGACGAACTAGATAAAATTGTGCACGTTGACCAGTCACCGATCGGGCGGACTCCTCGTTCAAATGCAGCTACATATACAGGCATGTGGGACCAAATTAGAACGCTTTTTGCTCAGACACCTGACGCAAAAATCCGCGGTTATGGACCTGGTCGATTTTCTTTCAACGTCAAGGGCGGACGTTGCGAAGCCTGTCACGGCGATGGAACTTTGAAAATTGAGATGAATTTCCTTCCGGACGTGTATGTTCCGTGCGAAGTTTGCAACGGTGCACGTTATAACCGTGAAACTTTGGAAGTACACTACAAGGGCAAGAACGTGGCTGAAGTTCTCAATATGACGATTTCCGAAGCAAAGGACTTTTTTGCATCCGTTCCACGTATTACCAAGTACCTCGAACTACTAGAATCGGTTGGACTCGGATACATCCGTCTAGGTCAACCTGCAACTACATTATCGGGCGGTGAAGCACAGCGTGTAAAACTTGCTTCGGAGCTTCACAAACGCTCGACGGGTAAAACAGTGTATCTTCTCGATGAGCCCACCACCGGACTCCACTTTGAGGACGTACGAAAGCTCTTGCAGGTTTTACAAGGGCTCACCGATAAGGGCAATACCGTGATAGTGATTGAGCACAACCTCGACGTCATTAAGACTGCTGACTGGGTAATCGATCTCGGCCCTGAAGGAGGAAAACACGGAGGTCTTGTGGTAGCCGAAGGTACTCCAGAAGTTGTTGCCGGAGTTAAGGAATCTTTCACCGGGCAATACCTCGCTCCGATTCTTAACAAGGCAGGCACACTCACTTCGAAAAAGAAAAAGTCTTAAGGAACAATGGCTGATCCTCAAAGCTATCGTCCACGAACTCAGGATATTCCGGAGAACCCAGGCGTTTATCGATTTATCGACGACGACGGTCGCGTTATTTACGTCGGTAAGGCAAAGAACCTTCGTAAGAGGTTGCTTTCCTATTTTCGTGATCCCGTCGTCCTTCACCCACGCACTCGGCAAATGGTGTTTACTGCTGTACGCGTGGTGTGGGTGGTAGTGAAATCAGAGCTCGAGGCACTCACGCTTGAATACGCATGGATTAAAGAATATAACCCACGATTCAACGTCATGTATCGCGATGATAAATCGTATCCATATCTTGCGGTAACAATGAGCGAAGAGTTTCCTCGATTAATGGTTACTCGCGATTCGCATAAACGCGGTACTAGATATTATGGTCCATATACTCAGGTGTGGGCGGTACGCGAATCTCTTGAATTGTTGTTAAGAGTTTTTCCGGTTCGATCGTGTACCAAGGGAGTGTTTAACAGCGCTAAGAAGAGTGGGCGTCCATGCCTCAACGGGTATATTGATCGATGTAGTGCGCCCTGTGTAGGACGAGTTTCAGCGGAGGAACACAGAGAACTTGTGAACTCCATCGTGAAATTTTTAGATGGAACCGGAGAAGCTCTAATCAAGCAAAAAACTCTAGCAATGCAGTCGGCTTCAGAAAACCTCGAATTTGAATTAGCAGCTAAGTTACGGGACCAAGTTCAGGCACTCCAAACAATTGCTCAGAAGAACACGGTGGTGCTTGATGCGAATATCGATGCCGATGTTTTTGGACTCGAATTTGATGAGATAGAAGCAAGCGTACAAGTTTTCTATATTCGAGGTGGACGGATTCGAGGGCAGCGAGGTTGGGTTACTGACACCTCGGGTACGGGCCCCGAAGAGTTGCTTTCTGAGCTTCTTATCCAAGTCTATGGAACCTACTCGAACGCTGGAAGTATGAACGTTAAAGAAGATGCGAAATCGGTGGACGACGTCGCCCACACTGCAACAAAGGCGATTCCGCGTCAAATTTGGCTACCATCAATTCCATCCGATGCGCAAACCCTACAGACATGGCTCACTTCATTACGCGGAGCGAAGGTGGAAATTCGCACCCCCCGAAAAGGATTGAAAGCTCAGCTGATGAGCACGGTTCATCTCAACGCGGTTCAGGCATTGCGACGCCACAAACTACACCGCTCGGGAGATATTACTGAACGCTCACAAGCTCTTGAAGAATTACGGTCTGGGCTTTCCCTGGATCGAGCACCACTTCGAATCGAATGCTACGACATTTCACATACCCAAGGCACCCATCAGGTGGCGTCTATGGTTGTCTTTGAAGATGGCCTAGCCAAAAAACAAGATTATAGGCACTTTATTGTGCGCGGTCCTGACGGAAATGGTGCACGAGATGATACTGCGGCTATGGACGAAGTCCTACACCGGCGCCTTCAACGCCTCGCAAGTGGAGCGGACGCTGCCGATGCCTCCGATGATGAACCGACGTCTGGGCCGGAGACAGAAGCTGATCGAAAGCCACACAGGTTTGCATATCGACCTGATCTCATTGTCGTTGACGGTGGTTTACCGCAGGTGAATGCGGCGCAACGAGTGGTCGATGAACTTGGAGCAGATATCCCAGTGATCGGATTGGCAAAAAGATTAGAGGAAATCTGGATACCAAACGAGGATTTTCCACTCATTCTTCCGCGCACCTCACCCTCTTTGCGAATGCTCCAGTATTTGCGAGATGAATCGCACCGATTCGCTATCACCTTCCATCGAAAGAAACGATCAAAAGCAATGACGCGATCAATCTTGGACGATGTGCCGGGTCTTGGGCCTGTAAGGCAGAAAGCTTTGCTTAAACACTTTGGTTCCGTTTCACGCATTCGGAAAGCTAGCGTAGAAGATCTTAGTGCCGTTAAAGGTATCGGATCCACTTACGCTACAACCATCTACAATTTTTTGGCGAAACCAACCGAACCGGGAGATCCACGGCAAGCGTGATGTAATCACTGGAACAACCGTGGGCTTAATCTAGATAGGCACCTGCGGCATTTACATGGCAACATAGATATATGGGTGAAATATTCGATATTAACGACACTGCGAAAATCCCAGTTGGCATCGCGAAGTTAGATGGGCAAACCGATCTTCCCGCCGTCGATGTGCCTGAAATTATTATAATTACTGGGATGTCTGGAGCGGGACGCACTCGTGCAGGTGCAACACTCGAGGATCTGGGGTGGTACGTTATCGATAATCTTCCACCACGTCTTTTGCCGGCAATGGCTGGACTTGTTACAGCACAAAGCGGGGTAAAGAAGCTTGCTTGTGTGGTTGATGTTCGCACCCGCGAGTTCTTCCAAGAACTTATGGGCATACTCAAAGAACTTGACGATAACAACACGAATTACCGTATTCTTTTCCTCGATGCCAGCAATGAAGAGCTTGTTCGTCGCTATGAATCTGTTCGCCGCCCACATCCGCTCCAGGGCGGTGGTCGTCTACTCGATGGCATCATGTACGAGCGGAACGTTATCGAAGGACTGCGGTTACGTTCCGACGTCGTCATTGATACCACCACGATGTCTATCCATGACCTCGCTCGAAAGGTACGCAACCTAGTAACCGCCGACGGTGAGGCGCGCGTCCATTTAACCGTTATGTCCTTCGGCTTCAAATACGGTCTTCCCGTCGATGCCGATCACGTCGCTGACGTTCGTTTTCTTCCAAACCCCTATTGGGTAACTGAACTTCGGCATTTAACAGGTAAAGATGAACCGGTTCGTGATTTCGTCCTTTCCATTGACGGTGCCCAAGCTTTTGCAAATCAGTACGTTGATCTACTTTCTAGAATCGTTAATGGTTACGAACGCGAGCTCAAGCCATATGTAACGATCGCGATCGGATGTACAGGTGGAAAGCACCGTTCCGTTGCGATGGCCGAAGAGATCGCAACTCAATTCGGTACCCTTGGTCTTCCAGTCCGTACGATCCATCGCGATCTTGGCAGAGAGTGAACATATGCCGAATTCGTACATTGGTTCGCGCGGGCAACGTGTCGTTGCACTGGGTGGCGGTCACGGACTCTATGCTTCTCTTTCAGCGCTAAAAATTCTTACACGCAATATCACGGCTATTGTTACTGTTGCAGATGACGGTGGTTCATCGGGACGCCTCCGCGAAGAACTCGGAGTTCTTCCACCCGGCGATCTTCGCATGGCTCTTTCAGCTCTTTGCGATGATGGGGAATGGGGGCAAACCTGGCGTGACGTTCTCCAACATCGTTTCAGCTCAGAGGGGCCACTCAACGGTCATTCTTTGGGAAATTTGTTGATCTCTGGATTGTGGGAATTGCTTGGCGATTCGATGGAGGGGCTCGACTGGGTTGGGCGGCTACTCGATACTAAGGGCAGGGTAGTGCCAATGGCTACGGTTCCGATTGATATCGAGGCCGATATTCGCACAGATGAAGGCATGAAAACAATTTATGGACAAGTGTCTATTGCCCAATCCCATGCAGATATCGAATCTATCCGAATTAACCCGCCTTATCCGCCTGCAGAACCAGAAGCAATCAAAGCACTTAACGATGCTGATTGGGTAATCTTCGGTCCAGGATCGTGGTATACCTCGGTCATTCCACATCTCATGGTCCCAGATTTACGCAAAGCCGTAGTTGAATCTCAAGCTCGCAAAGCACTTGTGATTAATTTGGTGGCAGATGCAGAAACGACGACGATGACTCCCGCCGATCATGTACGGAGTTTTCATGATCATGCACCCGATCTTCAGCTCGATGCGGTTATTATGGATCGTAGCGCGGAGTGTGATTGGACTGATTTATCGGCAGCTGCACAGTTGTGTGGTGCGAAAGTGGTTGCCAAAAATATTTCTGATCCGCATCGACGCGGTTGCCATGATCATCTCAATCTAGCTGCGGCTTACCGGCAGCTGTTTGTAGATTTGTCTTGAACTGACTAATCTACTTTAAGTATTTCGCTATTTCTTAAATAATAATCGTCAGACACAACATTCATTCGCATTTCACGAAGGGAACCAGAGGGCTATGCCAGCATTAACTCAACCTGTCAAGGATGAAATTGCAGGTATATATCCTCAACTTGCATCGTCTATGGTCGCCGAGATCTCTACAATGTTTCGGTTCGCCGGTGGTCTGCACATTAATTCAGGGGTTGTAACACTCCAAGCTGAGCTTACTCATCCAGGTGCGGCTCGCCATCTTTGGGAGCTCGTTCATAAGATCTATCGAATTGAACCTGAGCTCATTGCCGTCAAAAACTCCATGCGCAACGGTAACCATTACATCCTTCGCATTGTGAATAATGGCGAACGGATTGCACGTAGGCTCGGGCTTCTCGATCCCAAAGGACGCCCTGTTCGCGGCCTTCCTCCGCAGATCGTGGGCGGATCTAAAGCAGATGCTGCTGCAGCTTGGCGTGGAGCTTTCTTAGCTCGTGGCACTTTGCTTGAACCGGGTCGAAACGCTTCTCTTGAGATTACGTGCCCGTCTCTCGAAGCGGCATACGCCATTGGTGGGCTTGCTCGGCGTCTCGAAATTCCTTATCGTGCCCGCGAATCACGTGGCGCACACCGCGTCGACATCCGTGAAGGGGATGCGATTTCAGCCATGCTTGCACGCATGGGAGCGAGCGATGCCGTGATTCGCTGGGAAGAGTTACGAACCGAACGTGAAGTTAACGGAAACGCCAATAGGCTAGCGAATTTTGACGATGCCAATATGCGTCGAAGTGCCGACGCTGCTGTAGTTGCTGTGATTCGTGTTAAACGTGCCTTTGAGATTCTTGGCGACGACGTGCCGGCAAACCTGCGCGAAGCCGGAGAATACCGCATCCAGTATCCTGAAGATTCGTTGAATCTGCTAGGGGAACGGCTTAATCCGCCTGCGACGAAAGATGCAGTGGCTGGTAGGTTGCGTCGTCTTAATACAATGGCGGATAAAAAAGCCACTGAGCTCGGCATCCCAACAACGATGGACGTTGTTGCCGAGTCCGGAGCCGACGCCTTTTAGCAAAAACTGCGTTATCAACCACATTATCTTGGCATCAATTTAGACCTGAAAATCTGAGCTGAATCCAAAGTGAAACCCACGTTTTCCGACATTTCGCCCGCCGAACAATAATTAGCAAAGCAAGAATCAGCTAATTGTGAAAGACGCTCGAAGAAATTCCCTTTGGTCCTGTTATATAGATGTCAATGAAGGTAGAATTATCTTCGGATCGAGAACGATCTTGCATTTTTGCGGGGAAGTTTTCGTGAGGTCGCGGGATCAATCCGCGATGAAAATCTCATACTACGTACATTTACGTGTACAAGGAGGATTAAGAGTGACTATTCGCGTTGGAATCAACGGATTTGGCCGTATCGGCCGTAACTTCACCCGTGCAGCATTGGCTTCGGGTGCAGATTTTGAGATCGTAGCTGTAAACGACCTCACAGATAACAAGACTCTTGCACACCTGCTTAAGTACGACTCAATCCTCGGCAAGCTTGACGAAGATGTAACCTACACCGAAGACTCTATCTCCATCGGTGGCAAGGAGATCAAGGCTCTTGCTGAGCGCAATCCTGCCGATCTTCCTTGGGGTGAACTAGGCGTGGACATCGTTATCGAGTCTACCGGTCGTTTCACAAACGCTGAGGACGCAAAAGCTCACATCGAAGCTGGAGCCAAGAAGGTCATCATCTCTGCTCCTGCAAAGAACGAAGACGCAACGTTCGTTCTTGGTGTAAACCACAAGGACTATGACGCAGAGAAGCACAACATTATTTCGAACGCTTCTTGCACCACTAACTGCCTTGCACCTCTAGCCAAGGTTCTTCATGAGGAGTTCGGTATTGTGAAGGGTCTTATGACCACCGTTCACGCTTACACCGCTGATCAGAACCTTCAAGATGGTCCTCACTCGGATCTTCGCCGTTCGCGTGCTGCTGCACTGAACATCGTTCCTACCAAGACCGGTGCAGCACAGGCTGTTGCTCTCGTACTTCCAGAACTCAAGGGCAAGTTCGATGGCTACGCACTTCGTGTTCCAACCCCAACCGGTTCCGCAACGGACCTCACCTTCGAAGCATCGCGTGAAGTTACTGTTGAAGAAGTCAATGCAGCAGTCAAGAAGGCAGCTGAAGGTGAACTCAAGGGTATCCTCGCTTACACCGAAGATCCAATCGTTTCGAAGGACATCGAAACCGATCCTCACTCCTCGATTTTCGATGCTGGTCTCACCAAGGTCATCGGAAACCAGGTCAAGGTTGTTTCGTGGTACGACAACGAATGGGGTTACTCCAACCGCCTCGTTGATCTTACTTCCCTCGTTGCTTCGAAGCTCTGATCACCTACTGTCATGAAAAATGTATGAGTGCCCGTGCTTTTTGTGCGGGCACTCATCATCTTAGGTCAATTGATTAAGGATTTTTATGAGGACTATCGATACCCTCGGCGATCTCAACGGAAAGACCGTATTTGTCCGTTCAGATTTTAATGTACCGCTCGATTCCAACAAGAACATCACCGATGATGGTCGTATTCGTGCGGCTTTGCCAACTATCAACAAGCTTCTCGACGCTGGTGCAAAGGTCGTCGTTGCAGCTCACCTCGGCCGTCCAAAGGGTGAAGTGGACCCAGAGTTCTCGCTCGCTCCTGTGGTAGGTCGCCTCTCAGAACTTCTTGGTAAGGAAGTTAAGCTCGCAGCTGATACCGTTGGCGAAGATGCCCACGCTCTCGTTTCCAAAATGGAAGCTGGTGAAGTCGTTCTGCTCGAAAACGTTCGCTTTGGCAAGCGTGAAACTTCTAAGGACGACGCCGAACGCGAAGCCCTAGCAAAAGAATATGCTTCGCTCGCAGATGTTTTCGTTTCCGACGGATTCGGTGTTGTTCACCGCAAGCAGGCTTCGGTTTATGACATTGCAAAGGAACTTCCGTCAGCTGCCGGCGAATTGGTTTTCAAGGAAATTGATTCTCTATCCAAAGCCACCAACAACCCAGAACGTCCATACACCGTCGTCCTCGGCGGATCAAAGGTTTCAGACAAGCTCGGGGTTATCGATAACCTTATCGAAAAGGCCGACCGTCTTTTAATCGGTGGAGGAATGGCATACACATTCCTTAAGGCACAAGGCTACGAAGTCGGTTCCTCTTTGCTTGAAGAGGACCAGGTAGAAACCGCTAAGTCTTACATCGATAAAGCAAAGGCAAACGGCGTTGATCTACTCCTTCCAGTTGATAACGTAACTGCTAAGGAATTTAAGGCTGACGCTCCTGCATCGGTTTATGATTCTGAAAGTATGCCGTCCGACGAGATGGGTTTGGATATTGGTCCAAAGTCAGCTGAGCTATACGCAAAAACTATTGCCGAGTCGAAGACAATCGTTTGGAATGGACCAATGGGCGTTTTCGAATTTGAAGCATTTTCTGCAGGAACTCGTGCGGTTGCACAGGCTATGCAGGACGCTGAAGGATTTACGATCGTAGGTGGTGGCGATTCCGCAGCCGCGGTCCGTACCCTCGGTTTTGATGAAAGCAAGTTCAACCACATTTCAACTGGTGGAGGTGCTTCCCTTGAATATCTCGAGGGCAAGGTACTTCCTGGAATTTCCGTTTTGGAGGATTAATCATGACACGCACCCCACTTATGGCTGGAAACTGGAAGATGAATCTTGATCATCTTGAAGCTACCGCTCTTGTTCAAAAGCTTGCTTGGACTCTCAAGGATCTCAAGCATGATTACTCGAAAGTAGAAGCTGCTGTTATCGTTCCTTTCACTGACATTCGTTCTGTACAAACACTGATCGAAGCTGATGAACTGGAGCTAAAGTACGGCGCTCAGGACGTCTCGATCCACGATGCAGGTGCATACACCGGTGAAATTTCCACTGCTATGCTCACGAAGCTCGGCGTTACCTACGTCGTCGTAGGACACTCAGAGCGTCGCGAGTACCATGGTGAAACCAGCACACTTGTTGGACAAAAGGCTAAGAAAGCCCTTGATGCGGGTATGACTCCCATCATGTGTTGCGGCGAAGCGCTTGAGATCCGTAAAGAAGGTACTCACGTTGAGTACGTTCTTTCGCAGATCGAAGAGATGCTTGCTGGTCTTTCTGCCCAAGAAGTTGCCAAGTCCGTTATTGCCTACGAACCAATCTGGGCTATTGGTACCGGCGAAGTTGCAACCCCAGAGAACGCACAAGAAGTTTGTGGAGCAATTCGCTCCAAGGTTGCTGACCTT
Organism: Arcanobacterium ihumii; assembly: GCF_900604515.1. GTDB lineage: Bacteria > Actinomycetota > Actinomycetes > Actinomycetales > Actinomycetaceae > Arcanobacterium_A > Arcanobacterium_A ihumii. Next base: position 94,217 of record NZ_UWOS01000002.1, read on the forward strand.
TACGATGGACCTACTGCTGAAGCAGTTCGTATCCAGTACGGTGGATCGGTGAAGTCTTCTAACGTGCAAGAGATTATGTCTCAGCCAGACGTTGACGGCGCACTCGTTGGTGGAGCTTCATTGCAAGCGGACGAATTCGCAAAGATCGTCACCTACCAGGCATGATTTTCGATAGTTTGTGGGTTACGAATTAATTTTCGTAACCCACAAACTTCTTGTAAGATGTGCCTAGTATTGTTTTAGTCAGCGCATAGACTGCAATCTGAAAGTAGCAAACTTTGAAAACCATATTGATTATCTGCTCAGTCCTCCTCGTCATCACCAGCCTTTTGCTCATTGCGACGGTGCTCCTTCACAAGGGACGCGGTGGCGGAATTTCAGATATGTTTGGTGGAGGATTGTCAACGTCCATGCGTTCATCAGGGGTTGCTGAACGGAACTTAAACCGCATAACTATTGGCGTTGCCATTACTTGGATCATCGTCATTTCGTTGATCGGTCTGATCATGAAATTCGGTTCCTGATCCTAAAAACTGGCTTCGCTGTTTTTAAACTTAAGCATAAGCACTCGTTTTCTATTTGTGCCAATGTAAAAGATGGGGCGGGTATCTTTGATAGATACCCGCCCCATTCTGGTTTCCGATTGCCAAACCTTAGCTCATTGCTTCTTCAACAGTCTCAATGAGCTCATTCCAAGCAATCTCAAACTTCTCAACACCTTCATTTTTCAACTTGATCATTGCCTTATCGAAGTCAACGCCAAGCCGAATAATCTTTTCAATCGTGCGTTGGCCTGCATACACTGAATCCCGGATCGTATCACCGGTGATCTCAGCGCGATCAAGCGTTGCATGAAGAGTTTTCTCAGGCATCGTATTGACGACGTTCTTCGAAACCAACTGGTCAACATAGAGCGTGGGGGAGTAGTTGGGATTCTTAACTCCCGTCGATGCCCACAGTGGACGCTGCACGTTAGCACCAAGCTTTTGGAGCTTTAGGAACTCGTTGGATTCTTCGAAGATCTCCATGTATGCACCATAAGCAACGCGAGCATTCGCTACACCTGCACGCCCTCTCATAGCGAGTGCGTCGGGTGAACCCATAGCTTCAAGCTGGGCGTCGATTTCAGTATCTACCCGCGAGATAAAGAACGAAGCCACCGAGTGAATCACAGAAAGGTCAATCCCCGCCTCGTATGCTTTATGAAGACCTTCAATATAAGCTGCAGCTACTTCGCGGTACCGTCTCTCGGAGAAAATCAAAGTGACATTCACTGAGATACCATGTGCAATCGCATGGGTGATAGCCGGTAGACCTTCCTTCGTCGCGGGGATCTTAATCATCAAGTTAGGACGATCAATCGTCTCCCACAGCTTCTGCGCCTGAATGAAAGTTTGTTCACCTTTTCGAGCAAGGCGAGGATCAACTTCGATAGATACTCGGCCATCAACTCCACCGGTTTCAGCGTAAACCTGGGCAAAAACATCGCAAGCTTGGCGAACGTCGTCGGTAGTGAGCTTAAAGATCACATCGTCAGCATTCTTTCCTTTAGCTGCTAGAGCAGCGATGTCCGATGCATACCCGATACCGTTGGAGATAGCTGCTTGGAAGATCGATGGGTTCGTCGTAACGCCGACGATTCCAGAATTATCCACTAGATTTTGCAGGTTTCCAGAGGTCAGACGTTCGCGAGACAAATCATCTAACCATACCGAAACGCCTTCGTTATGAAGTTCATCAATTGTACTCATATCGATTGACCAGCCTTTCACTGCTGGGCTGCAGTAATTGATTCTTTCGCTGCTGTGACCACGGCCTCAGCAGTGATTCCATACTTCTCGAACAACCGCGTTCCTGCTGCCGATTCGCCAAAATGATTGATACCGATCGATCGTCCCGCATCGCCAACTATTCCTGCCCAGCCGAAAGTGGCGCCAGCTTCCACGGATACTCGGGCCTTCATTGCACTCGGAATAACGGATTCCTTGTACTCAGCCGACTCATCATTAAACCACTCGAGTGACGGCATCGAAACCACGCGCGCCGAAATACCTTCGGTAGCAAGATTGGTACGTGCTTCGAGTGCTACGGATACTTCCGATCCCGTCGCGATTAGTATCACGTCCTCGCCATCAGCTACTACGTAAGCGCCACGAAGAACACCTTCAGCGCTTGCATATGCGCCTTCACCACGTTCGATGACGGGAAGGTTCTGACGTGAAAGAACGATTCCTGCCGGACGATCGGTACGCTCTAAGATACCACGCCATGCATATACAGTTTCATTGGCATCTGCTGGACGAACGAGATCGAAATTAGGAATGCAACGGTATGCCCATAGGTGTTCGACAGGCTGATGAGTTGGGCCATCTTCACCAACGCCAATGGAATCATGAGTCCAGACGAAGATTGAAGGAACGTTCATGATTGCGGCCAAGCGAACCGCGGGACGCATGTAATCGGCAAAGACGAAGAAGGTTCCGCCATAAACTCGGGTCAGACCATGGAGCGTAATTCCGTTAAGAATTGAGCCCATAGCATGTTCGCGAATACCAAAGTGGAGAGTACGGCCGTATTCGTTACCAGTAAATACCTTTGAAGAACGATCTGCCGGAAAGAACGAAGGTTCGCCCTTCATAGTAGTGTTATTCGATCCGGCGAGATCAGCAGACCCACCCCAGAGTTCTGGCAAAACATCTTTGATTGCGGTAAGAACTTCGCCTGACGCGGCTCGAGTTGCGATTGACTTTCCACTTTCAAAAATTGGAAGGGAGTCCTCCCAGCCCACCGGAAGTTCCTTCTTCAGCAGGCGCTCAAGCAAACGTGCCTTTTCAGGGCGGTCGTTCTTCCACGCATCGAACTTCTTCTGCCAAATATCACGAGCTTCCTTAGCGCGCGTTGCTGCTTGTTCACGCGTGTAACCGATAACGTCATCAGCGACGTTGAAGGAAACTTCAGGATCCAATCCGATTGCTTCCTTAAGTGCGCGGATTTCTTCGTCTCCAAGCGCATTGCCGTGTGCGCTTGCCGTATTTTGTTTTGTTGGTGCTGGCCAACCAATAATGGTCGAAAGCTTAATGATAGAAGGCTTATCGGTCACCTTCTGAGCCTCGAGAATTGCATTGTATAAAGCGTCAAGGTTTTCATTGTAACCGTCGGCTTGGCGCCAGTTCACTGACTGTGTATGCCAGCCGTAAGATTCGTAACGCTGGAGAACATCTTCTGAGAATGCGATCTTGGTATCGTCTTCGATAGAAATCTCATTTTCATCAAAAATAAAGATCAAGTTACCAAGCTTTTGGGTACCCGCAAGTGAGGATGCTTCCGATGTTACGCCTTCTTGAAGACATCCTTCACCAGAAACTACATAGATGAAGTGATCAAATGGACTCTCACCGGCAGGTGCATCTGGATCAAGTAATCCACGTTCGCGGCGTGCCGCCATCGCCATTCCGACGGCGGAAGCGAGACCTTGTCCGAGCGGACCGGTGGTCATTTCGACGCCCTTAGTATGCTTGTATTCCGGGTGTCCGGGAGTAAGCGAGCCTTCGGTTCGGAGAGCTTCAAGATCTTCGAGCTCTAATCCGTAACCTGCAAAGTAAAGCTGGTTGTAGAGCGTTAGCGAGGAATGCCCTGCCGAAAGCACGAAGCGATCGCGACCTAGCCATTCGTCGTCTGAAGGATCGTGGCGCATTACTTTTTGGAAAAGAGTGTAGGCGAGAGGGGAGAGTGAAATCGCAGTACCCGGGTGACCGTTGCCTACTTTTTGCACTGCGTCAGCAGCTAAGGCACGACCGGTTTCTACGGCGCGTTGATCGAGAGTGGTCCAGTTAAGGTTTTCCATTTACTTGCTCCTTACAACCATACAATTTTGCTGGTTAAATTAGCGTTAGAAATAAGTGTCTTCCACTGTCAAGAATATAGTCTTTGAGATCAAATTGTGTAGGACGTCAAGTATTGAAAGGTGTGTCTGGTGAGAGGTTTATCAGAAGAAATATCAGATATGCTGGCAAAACCCTGCCGGCAATATTTGGCACATTTGCGGGTAGAACGCGCTCTTTCTCGACATACCGTCGATGCCTATACCTCAGACCTTAACTACTACGTGGAACACCTTACACAGCAAGACATAGGCAATTTTTGTGATGTTTCCGAAACAACTATTCAGGAATTCATCGACGACCTTCAAAGCTCGCAGTGTAAAAAACCATTTTCTCGATCCAGTGTGAACCGCATGCTTGCTTCGATTCGAGGGCTTCACAAATTTCTAGTATTAGAAGGCATCGTTCACAATAACCCAGCCGCGGATATCAAACCACCAAAGATGCCTCAGCGTCTTCCAAAAGCAATTTCAATTGCTCAGATGCAACGACTTATTGAGGCAACAATGGCGGAAGAAGAAGTAATCGCGTTGAGGAACAGAGCTCTCTTTGAATTGCTTTATGGTACTGGAGCCCGAGTATCCGAAGCCGTCGGTTTAAGTATTGACGACGTCGATTTCAATCAGGCGACTATTCGACTTTTCGGAAAAGGGAATAAGGAAAGAATTCTGCCGCTTGGTCGTTTCGCCATCGATGCTTTGAATGCGTATCTAGTTAGATCTCGACCAGTGCTGTCACGGAAGGGCCGAGGAACACCAGCTCTCTTTTTGAACAAACGGGGTCAGACGCTTTCTAGGCAATCTGCATGGGAAACGATCCAAAATGTTGCTCAAAAAGTGGGATTAGAAGGTATTTCACCACATACCTTCCGTCACTCCTTTGCGACGCACCTGCTACAAGGCGGGGCAGACGTACGTATTGTCCAAGAAATGCTCGGTCATTCTTCAGTAACTACGACTCAGATCTATACGAAAGTGACGAGGGAAACACTCCAAGAGGTATATGCAAATGCTCATCCAAGAGCACGGCGTAAATGAGGAATCAGAGATTTTCAGGTAGATTATTACTGTGAGCGCAGAACAAACTTCAATCCTTAATGAAATTAACGCGGAACGGGATTTCCCACTACCATCGGATATTTCCGAGCATGGTCCCGCCCGCATCATTGCCATGTGTAACCAGAAAGGTGGCGTTGGTAAAACGACGACGTCGATTAACCTCGCTGCCGCTTTAGCAGGTTATGGGCGTAAGGTTCTCCTTGTTGATTTTGATCCCCAAGGAGCTGCATCTGCAGGATTAGGAATTAATGCAAATGCTTTGGAGCGTACCATCTACAACGAGATGATTGCTGTGAAGCCTGATGTTCGCGAGGTTATTTGCGGAACATCGGTTCCAAACTTAAACATTGTTCCAGCAAACATTGAACTCTCGGCCGCTGAAATTCAACTAATTAACGAAGTCGCCCGTGAGCAGTCCCTGGCCCGGGTTCTTCGTCCAGTCATGGGCGAATACGATGTGATCATCGTTGATTGCCAACCGTCGCTTGGTCTCCTCACGGTAAATGCACTCACTGCCGCTCATGGAGTGTTGATTCCACTCGAAGCCGAGTTTTTCGCGATGCGCGGTGTGGCTTTGCTAGTCGATCAAATCGAACGAGTCCAAGATCGGCTTAATCCGAAACTCCACATCGACGGTGTTCTGCTCACGATGGTTGACACCCGAACGATCCATGCCCGTGAGGTAATTCAGTTGGTCGAAGAGCGATTCGGCGATTTGGTTTTCGATACTAAGATCGCGCGCACCGTAAAGTTCCCCGATGCCACCATCGCCGCGGAACCAATTACCACGTATGCGCCAAACCACGCTGGCTCTCTTGCCTATAAACGGCTTGCTAGAGAGTTGATTGCACGTGGCGCAAGCGCATAACGATTCTCTCGTTCAAGATGACCTCTTTGCTGAATCACGGGATAAATTTGCCGTTGATCTAGATATTTTCCAAGGCCCCTTTGACGTACTCTTATCGTTAATTGCACGCCATCGATTGGATATTACAGAAGTAGCGCTTGCTCAGGTCACAGACGATTTTTTAGCTTTTGTTTCATTACATGATGAATTAGATCTTTCCCAAGCTTCAGAATTTCTGGTGGTTGCGGCAACGCTCCTAGATCTTAAAGCCGCGCGTCTACTTCCGCATTCTGAAGACGATCCAGAAACACTTGAACTCCTCGAAGCGCGCGACCTTCTCTTTGCGAAACTCCTGCAATACAAAGCGTTCAAGGACGTGGCAACAGATATTTTTGTTCGTATGGAGAGACAAGGACTGGCTTTTGCGCGTGAAGTTGATTTGGAGCCACAGTTCAAAAAGATGCTTCCAGAACTTCAATTAAATGCCGATCGGACTGATTTGGCGATCTTTGCTGCTCGGGCATTTTCAAGGAAAGCGGATGGAGTTACGCTTGATCATTTGCATGATCCCTTAGTTTCAGTGGACTCCCAAGTGACCTTAATTCGAGAAAAATTAATAGTCGGAGATAGAATCTCTTTTCTTCACCTTTGTGAAGATGCTCAAAATGTCCCAACTGTAGTGTCACGATTCCTAGCGATTCTTGAGCTTATTCGATCAGGAGAGATTAAAATTGAACAAGATTCTCCACTTGGTTCGTTGATTATTCACAGGATCAGCCCTGCAAAATCAGCAAGTTCGCTGTTGAAAGAATCGTTTATTTCTTCGCAAATACCTTCGGAGAAACAAGCAAAGAAACCGAATGAAGGCAGCGCCTCAGCGCCGTCGGAAAGTATAAACGGAGACGAGGGACGTCAATGAACGACTCGATGTTTTTCCGAGGCGCTCTAGAAGCGATCCTCATGGTTGCCAGCGAGCCCGTTTCTTCGGCGCTTCTAGCTAATTCCCTAGGAATTTCTGAAGCTGAAACAGACTCTCTACTACGTGCTCTTGCTCATGAATACGAGTCCGGTAGTACTACGCCTCGTGGCTTCACGCTTCGTGAAGTCGGAGGAGGCTGGCGGTTCTACTCACACCCTCGTTATGCCGATTTAGTAGGGAACTTTGTAACTGCCGGTCAATCAAATAAACTTTCGGTACAGGCATTAGAAACACTTGCTGTGATAGCCTACCGTCAACCTGTCACTCGTGCGCAGATTGCGGCTATTCGCGGAGTTGAGGTAGATTCGGTGGTTCGAACTCTGCAAACGCGAGGTCTCGTGGAGCAGGTAGGAACCACGGCTGCTACCGGTGCCGGTCTATATGGAACAACTGATTACTTTTTGGAACGAATGGGTATGAATTCTTTGGCGGAATTGGCTCCGCTTGCACCCTATTTGCCCGAGAATGAAGACTTAGAAGACGTCGAAAAGGAAATAAGATGAGTCGAATTGTACAGAATCTCCACGATCCCCAAGGGGAGCGTCTCCAAAAGGTACTCGCTCACGCGGGTGTCGGCTCACGCCGAGCATGCGAAGACCTCATTGAAGAAGGACGCGTGACCGTCGACGGTCACGTCGTTTCACAGCTCGGAATCCGCGTCAATCCGGAAACCGCCGTCATCCACGTTGATGGCAATAGGATTCAAAGCGACGAATCAAAACTTACCATTGCCCTTTATAAGCCGCCAGGGGTCGTCTCCACCATGCACGACGATCAGGGTCGCCCAACCTTGCAAGATTTCGTTCAGGATCGCACCGAACGCCTATTCCACGTGGGAAGGCTCGACGTCGATACCGAAGGTCTCATTCTTCTTTCTAACGACGGCGAACTCACGCATCGTTTGACCCACCCATCCTTCGAAGTGCCCAAGACGTACATTGCGCGTGTTGAGGGAACAGTAACGCGTGGTCTTGGAAAGGTGCTCGAAAAAGGTATTACCCTTGAAGACGGACCCGTCAAGGTCGATAGCTTTGTATTGCGGGAAGCAGCCCGGAAAAACTCGATTATTGAAGTAACTTTGCATTCGGGGCGTAATCGAATTGTTCGACGCATCATGGAAGAAGTTGGGCACCCGGTTATGGAACTAGTTCGTACCCGGTTTGGAAACATCACGGTTGGTCGCCTTAAACCTGGTCAGACACGTATTATCGGTGGTACTGAGCTCAGTGCGCTAATGAATTTGGTTGAACTCTAATGTGCATCAACTCTCCGGCTCTTACAAAATCTCCGGTGCTTATTATCGGTACCGGTCTTTTGGGTACCTCAATTGCGCTGAGACTCAGGACTAGGGGAGTACAGGTTCACCTTGAAGATATCTCTCCGATCGCTGCACTATTAGCTCAGGACCTTGGCGCAGGAATAATTGAGCCGGTTGAAGACCCTTCCCTCGTCGTCATTGCAGTTCCGCCAGATGTCGCCACTCAGACGATCTCAAACACTCTAGCCAAGTACCCCAACGCAATCGTCACCGATGTTTCCTCAGTCAAATCAAAAATTGTTGGAGAAATCGAAGGTTTTCCTGGGGCCAACCGCTGGGTAGGTTCGCATCCAATGGCAGGGAAAGAGCGATCGGGTGCGATAGCAGCCGATTCTGATCTTTTTATCGGACGTCCGTGGGTGGTTGTGCCATGCCAATCCTCCTCGGCAGTGGCGATCAGTACAATACGCGACCTCGCGCTTGATATGGATGCCTCAGTCGTAACCATGTCCGCTAAAGAACATGATCACGCCGTTGCAGTAGTTTCTCATGTACCACAAATAATGAGTTCGCTAGTTGCAGCTTCACTTGTTAATGAGCCTGCTACCGCACTTGGGCTCTCTGGTCAGGGGATTCGAGATGTTACTCGTATCGCACAATCTGATCCCCTGCTCTGGACCTCAATTATTTCGGAAAATCGCAAGGAGATTTCCTCGGTTCTGCACTCCATTGAAAACAAGTTATCGACTTTGATCAATGCGGTGGATTCACCGTCGAGCCTCCACGTGATTTCTGAGACCATTGCCAGTGGAAACGAAGGAGTTTTTAGGATTCCAGGCAAACACGGAGGAGCTCCTGCTCAATATGCAGAAGTCATCGTACTGGTTCCTGATAAGCCTGCCGAGCTTGGTCGATTGTTCACTGAAGTAGGTGAAATCGGCATTAATATCGAAGATTTTGCACTCGAACATTCACCGCAGCAACCAGCTGGACGAGCACAACTTTCCGTGTTGCCGGCTTATGCTCGAGACCTCGAATTAGGACTTGAAAAGCGGGGATGGCAAGTTATTAACATGTCTAGGAAGGACATCATGCCTCTGGTTGTAGCTATTGACGGACCATCCGGTTCTGGTAAGTCTACAGTTTCGCGTAATTTAGCTAAGAAATTAGGCTTGGCTTACCTCGATACCGGTGCTATGTATCGCGCGGCAACATGGTGGGCTCTAAACCAAGGCATTAGCCTCGACGATGTCCAAGCAGTTTCTGAAGCTACCAAGACCATGCCACTTGACATCAGCTTAGACCCTGAAGAACCCCAATTCTTCTGCGATGGTCATGATATCTCTTCCGATATCCGCACCTCAGAACTCTCAAAAGTTGTTTCTAAGGTGGCCACGAACCTCGAGGTTCGTGCGAATATGAAACAGCGTCAGCGCGACCTCATCAAGAAAGCTACTCAAGCTCAAGGCCCATCAGGTGGAAAGGGTATCGTCGCTGAAGGTCGAGATATTACCACTGTTGTAGCGCCCGATGCCGATGTGAGAGTTCTATTAACGGCGTCAGAAAATGCCCGCTTGCGGCGCCGTGCACTTGAAGTCCGTGGTAGCGATGACGAAAGCACTCTTGCTGCAACGCGTGACGAAGTGATACGCCGTGATCGCGATGATTCTACGGTGTCTGATTTTATGACTGCTCAAGATGGCGTCACGACGATCGATTCTTCGGAATTAACGATTGATCAGGTTGTCGCTACCATCGAAGCGCTAACAACGGAGGTCCCACGTGGCTGATGATTTTACCGAAGAATTCGACGATGAGATGGAGTTCGACGAAGCGCAGCAACGCGCGGAAATGATGAAGTCCTTTTTAGAGGACTACGAACTAGACGATGAAGACTTTACTTATCTTGAAGAAGACTTCGCGTTTTCTTCGCAAAACGAAGATCCTGGATATCCAGTTCTTGCCGTTGTCGGCCGTCCAAACGTCGGTAAGTCTACGCTGGTTAACCGCATTGTTGGAAAACGTGTTGCGGTTGTGCAAGACGAGCCTGGAGTTACTCGTGATCGCGTACGCTACGATGCTCAATGGAACGGCCGTACCTTTACACTGGTAGACACAGGTGGTTGGGAACTCGACGTCCAAGGTATAGATCGTTCGGTTGCAGAACAGTCTGAATACGCCATTGATCAGGCAGACGCTGTACTCCTAGTTGTAGACGCAACCGTCGGCGCAACTGATACAGATGAACAGATCGTTAGACTTCTTCGTAAGAGTGGAAAGCCAGTTATTTTAGCTGCGAATAAGGTTGACGCACCTGGACAAGAATCCGATGCCTCTTATTTGTGGTCACTAGGGCTAGGGGAGCCATACCCGATTTCAGCGCTTCACGGTCGTGGTACAGGCGATATTCTTGACGCTGTTATCAATATTTTACCCGAAGTTTCTGCAACCGCTACGCTTCGCCCGAAGAATGGTCCGCGCCGGATAGCACTGATTGGCCGGCCAAATGTTGGTAAGTCTTCACTTCTTAACCGCCTCGCAGGAGAAAATCGCGTCGTGGTTGATCCACTAGCTGGAACGACGCGCGATCCAGTCGATGAGATTATCGAGCTCGACGGACAGCAGTGGATGTTCGTCGATACCGCAGGTATCCGACGTCGTGTTCACCTCACTCACGGAGCTGACTACTACGCTTCGCTTCGTACTCAAGGTGCGCTGGAAAAGGCTGAGCTTGGTTTGGTCCTGATTGATGCCTCCCAGGAACTCACAGAGCAAGATATTCGCGTAATGCAGCAGGTAATCGACTCTGGGCGAGCTATGGTCATCGTTTGTAACAAATGGGATCTGGTCGATGAAGAACGCCGACTTATGCTTGATCGTGAGATTGATCGCGAGCTTGTTCAGATGCCATGGGTAGAACGTGTAAATCTTTCGGCAGCAACTGGGTGGCACACCAACCGCCTTACGCGAGCCATGGAAACTGCGCTTGAATCTTGGGACAAGCGTATTTCTACTGGAAAGCTCAATTCCTTCCTGGGCGAAATTGCAGCCGCCAACCCGCATCCTGTACGCGGCGGTAAACAACCACGCGTCCTGTTTGGAACTCAAGTTGCAAACCGTCCTCCGAAATTCGTTCTTTTTGCATCTGGCTTCATCGAGCACGGTTACCGTCGATTCTTGGAGCGGCGCCTACGCGAAGAATTTGGATTCGAAGGCAGCCCTATCCAGATTTCAGTTCGTGTGCGCGAAAAGCGCAAGCGCAAATGAGCCCGTACCGAGAGTTAGATCTAACCTGATTTTAAGCTATAGGAAAGTGGCACAACCATGTCTTGGTTAATCCTCGTACTCTCCGGCTTTGCTGAATCCATATGGGCTTTGGCACTCGGGGAGTCTGATGGATTTAAAAAACGGATCCCAACCGCCATCTTCGTTGTTTTTCTAGCGTTATCTATGCTTGGTCTGGCATTTGCGATGACGGCTATACCTACTGGAACAGCGTATGCGGTGTGGACCGGTATTGGAGCGTCGGTGACCGTCGTCGTTTCGATTCTTCGTGGTAAAGAAAAAACTTCGGTTTTCAAGATACTCTTACTGATGCTTCTCATCGGTTGCGTAGTCGGGTTAAAGGCGGTGGCCTAATGCCTTGGTTAGTGCTGATCCTAAGCGCAGTATGTGAAGCAATTTGGGCAACCGCACTCAGTTTTTCGAATGGTTTGAGCAGTTTCGCACCGACGATGGTTTTCTTCCTCGCGCTCACGGCTTCAATGCTCGGGCTCGGATATGCAAGCAAAACCATCTCAATTTCGGTGGCGTATTCCGTTTGGGTTGGGATTGGCTCAGTCCTAACTATGCTGACTGCCTTTGCCTTCGAGCAAGAAAATCCCACCGCACTAAAAATCATGTTCTTAGCAGGAATAGTGCTCGCAGTGATCGGATTGAAGGTACTTTCGGTACGTGAAGAATCAGATAAAGAATTAAGTCATAGTGTTGAAGTAGGCGTGGCTGATCATTTTGGAAACTGAAACAAATCTAGTCATCATGTTTCCTAAAATAATTAAAGAGCTCAGAGTTAAACCTCTGAGCTCTTGCTTTATCGTCGGGCTAGCGGGATTTGAACCCACGACCCCTTGACCCCCAGTCAAGTGCGCTACCAAACTGCGCCATAGCCCGCCGGCTTAAATATCCATTCGAGCCGTAGTCTTGTGACTCATCGATAATAGCCCATTGGCGCTTGGTAATGCCAATTGATTTGGAGATTTGCATACAGATGAGAAACATTATTGAATTGAGATATGTCTGAGAATCTTGCCCGCCCTGAAGCACAATTGCGTAGCCACGCGCTAACAATCGACTCCTACGAAATCCGACTCGATGTGGGGGAGGCACAAAGCGATCAGACGACATTTAACACATATTCAAAAATCAACTTCACCAAACACAACGATGCGCCGACCTTCATTGATTTCATCGGCGAATCTGTAACATCTGTTCACGTTGACGGCGAGGCCCGAGCTTTTGATTTCGACGGCGCACGAATCACTTTCTCGCCCCTCACATCAGGTGAACATAGTATCGAAGTTGAAGCTATCGGTATCTATTCAACTTCTGGAGAGGGTCTGCATCGTTTTAAGGATCCTCTCGACAGCGAAACTTACCTATACACTCAATTCGAACCGGCAGATGCACGCCGAGTTTTCCCAAACTTTGAACAGCCAGATCTTAAGGCTTCTTTCCATATCTCAATTCGAGCTCCCCGTAGCTGGGTTGTTTTATCAAATGGAGTCGAAGTCGATTCTCGTGAAGACGGAGTTAACTCACTCGCAGTCCCGTGTTCTATTCGTTCCTTTGCGCCAACCGAACGGATATCTACATACCTCACCGCGTTCATCGCAGGCCCATATGTTTCGTTCAAAGATTCGGTGGAGACTGACTCTCAACATATTGACCTTGGTTTCTATTGTCGTTCTACCCTTGCCGAATACTTTGATATTGAAGATATTTCGACTGTCACGAAGCAAGGGCTTCACACTTTCCCTGTGGCCTTCGGCGTCGACTATCCGTGGGGAAAATACGATTCTGTTTTTGTTCCCGAATATAATCTCGGCGCGATGGAAAACCCTGGTTGTGTAACTTTTAATGAAGCAATCTATATCCACCGAGGGCAATCGACCCGTGCTCAGCGTGAAAGCCGAGCAAATACAATTCTGCATGAGATGTCCCATATGTGGTTCGGCGATTACACCACTCCCCAGTGGTGGGATGATCTTTGGCTGAAAGAATCCTTTGCCGAGTTCATGGGTGCATGGGGATGTGCGACAGCAACTCAATACACAGAAGCTTGGCAGAGTTTTGCAGGGCGCAGGCTCGCATGGGCACTACAAAACGATCAATATCCAACCACCCATCCAATAGTTGCTGATGTCCCAGACCTCGAAGCAGCAGACCAAGTATTCGATGGGATTACTTACGCCAAAGGCGCAGCTGTTTTACGCCAGCTCGTTGCTTGGGTAGGGGAGGACGCCTTCTTCGCGGGCGCACGCGCTTACTTTGCTTCGCATCCTTTCTCCAACGCCACTCTTGATGATTTGTTGGTTGCTCTTGAAAAATCTTCTGGTAAAGACGTACGTGAGTGGGCACGTCAATGGCTACAAAGCGCGGGTGTCTCCAGTATCGAAGTCCAACGCGGTGCCGATGGCGTTCACCTTCGCCAAGTAGGAAATGAGCCTTTGACCGGTGAGCAAATAACCCGTCCTCATCACATCAAAGTTTCAGCTTGGAAGACTCAAGGAACCGTTCTGCATAAGGTCTCTTCTGTGGACGTTGACCTCTCAACCACAGCTTTTATCCCGTGGGATGAGCTCGGCGGGCAAGAGGTAGACGCAATTCTTCCTAATGATGAAGCTCTAACTTACGCAAAAATTATTTTCGACGACGTCTCCCTCCAGAGTTTCCTTCACCACGATGTTAACGACGACTTGTCACGTTCAGTTGTTACGACGGCGATTTGGCAAGCTGTTCGTGACGGTTCCATCTCGCCACGCGATTACCTTTCGTTTGTGGCATTGGTACCTGGCTTGAGGGACTCAGCTCTGCTCGCGCAGCGGTCTCAAACCGCTTTATTCGCAATTAGAAACTACGAACCTGCACAAACACGCGTGACTTTGCTCCGTGAGCTTTTCGAGCTTGCAAAGGACGAAGTGACGTCCGCTGGAATGGGGGAGAGTGACCAATCACTGACTTGGTTACGGATTATGGCTACAACTGGAAGTTTGCTTCCAGAAACTGTTCCTACCATGCGCAACCAACTTGAAAAACTTAAAGATCAAGATCTTAGGTGGCAATTCTTATCGGCACTCGCTGCACACAACGAGATCACAAGAACAGATCTCGATGCGGAACTCGCGATGAGCGGAAGTGCTTCCGATGCAGTTTCGCATCGCCTAGCGATGGCTACGTTGCCTGGAGACCGCTCCACGACGATTGAGACCTTACTTGAGTCGGCAAATTTGATGTCCAACACCCATGTTCAAGCCATGGTGGACGGCTTTGCACATCCTCTCCATTCTGATGAAGCACATGAAGCCTTCCCAAACTACTTTAACCACATCGAATCTATTTGGAATCGATATTCGCAAGAGATTTCTGAGCGAATTATCTACGGTTTATATCCGAGTACCGATTGGAACTTTGTGGCTACGACGAGCAGCGAGCTCGACGCCGCAAATCACTGGCTAGATAACGCTGAGGCTCCAGCTGCTTTGCGGAAAATTATTCTTGACTGTCGCGACGAACACCAGCGGAAAATTAAAAACCAGCAGTTAAATTCGCCCAAGTAACTTCTTGAACAAAGATGCATTCTAGGTGGTTCTCCGCCTAAGATAGAAGAAATAAAAGACCATGGTGAGGAGAGTGAAATGTCGACCGAGGAATTTAATGCACATTTGACTTCTAATTCGCAGGATCCTTCGTCGACGTCGCGTTTTACTGTTACTAGCAATTCTCAGCCGCTTGGTGAGGTTAAAGGGCTAGATGCTGATGACCGCGCAGCAATTGAAGCTCTTCCAGAATCATCTGCGCTTCTTATTGTGCGTCGTGGACCAAACTATGGAGCTCGGTTCTTACTCAACTCGGATCTGACTGTTGCAGGACGCCACCCTAAGTCCGATATTTTCCTAGATGACGTCACGGTGTCGCGCCGTCACGCTCATTTTATTCGCAAAGGTAATCAGTTCTATGTGTGTGATGCTCACTCCTTGAATGGCACCTACGTTAACCAAAAGCTTACCGATGAATCTCTTCTTTCTAATGGAGATGAAGTACGAATCGGGAAGTATCAACTCACATTTTTCGCATCTCCAAAGGCAACTCAATGACGCCTCAGGTAAAGGCAGAGCAATTTAACGCGGAACAAGTTACCTGGCCACAAAATGTCTCCCATGAGCCGACTCTAAAGATAGGGGAGGTCTTGGCAGCTTTAAACAGTGAGTTTCCTTATTTAGCCGCATCGAAGATTCGATATTTCGAAAGTCAAGAATTGGTAGAACCACATCGCACGGGTTCTAATCAAAGGCTTTTCTCACACGCAGACGTGGAGAGGCTTCGTTTTATTCTGATTGAGCAGCGCGATCGCTACGCTCGGCTTCCTCAAATTAAAGAAATGCTTAAGCAACTCGATATGGGAGAGGCAAAGTCTGAGCATCCGGGCAAGATGCGAATTATTCGTGAAACTGATATCCATACGCCAAGACCTGGTACACGTCTACGCAAAGAAGAACTGGCCACGCTTACCGGCGCTTCGATCATACAGATCGACGAATTCGTCAATGCCGGCCTCCTAGCTGTTGATTCGCGTGGCAGGCTCACTGCCCAAGCAGTCGATATCGTTCGATACGCGCTACTTTTGGCAAATGAAGGCGTCGATTTTAGGAACTTACGCGCCGTACGCAACTCCGCCCATTCCCACGCAGTCAATATTGTGAATCTCCTTGCGAATGAACGAGCCAAGAAATCCTCTGTTGCAAGGGAAAGAGTAATTGCTGAAACAGGGGAGCTCAGTACAATGCTCACCAATTATTATCGAGCGCTTTTACTCGAAAGCATAGATGTTGAACTGCGCTAATGCTTTTCACTTATCTCACAGAAGTTAAAGTAATACTTAAGACACTCCGCTACGACACGCCAACTAAAGTTAGAGCTTTAGCGTTGAAATAGTAGGGATTACGGTCTAACCTTAAACCTAGTAGACCAACAAGGAGGGCTGACGTGACAAGTGACGCAACCGCGCATGGCGTCCATCCGCAGCGGGCACAGCAGATGCTTTTCGGAGACGACTTACCAGATCTAGATAACGAAACAGGTTATCGTGGTCCGGCTGTATGTCGCGCCGTCGGTATTACCTACCGTCAGCTTGATTACTGGGATCGTACCGGTCTAGTCGTACCAACTATTCGCTCCGCGCAGGGATCAGGCTCTCAACGTCTTTATTCGTTCAGGGATATTCTCGTGTTGAAAGTCGTTAAGCGCCTACTCGATACAGGTGTTTCCCTTCAGCAGATCCGCACCGCAGTTGAACAACTTTCGACTCATGGTGTGGATGACCTCGCTGGCATCACTCTGATGTCCGATGGGGCATCGGTTTACCTGTGCACCTCGAATGATGAAGTAATTGACCTTATCAATGTTGGACAAGGTGTCTTCGGAATCGCCCTCAGTCGTGTTTGGCGTGAAGTCGAGGGCTCGCTATCAGAGCTTCCAACCGAACGTCTTTCTGGAACATCGGATGTTGCTATTGTTGACGAACTCGCAGCGCGACGTGCAGCTCGCAGCGCAATGTGAATAGCAATTTGAAACATAGTTATGATCCTTCGTCCACAACGGTGAAGGATCATTTCTTTTGTCAACGCTCCAAAATCGCTGTCCTTCATCATGTAGGAGAGTGCTCGAATCAGACAATATTTGCCATCCGGCACAGCCATTAGAATTTCTGACATAATATACATTATCGGCGTGCCGTATTTTTCTTTTACTGTCTCAAAGACTTCGTTAGAACTAACACTATGCGGGCATCTAATTCTTTCCGATGCAACAAATACGATAGACTGTAGACGCTCAAGAAACGATCCGTTCGACGTTCTAGGCAGATACAAAATTGTATCGATGAAATAAATGCGGTTAGTTGTGCGTTGTAGGCAACGTACAGTCTAAACAAATTTGTAGAGAGAGAAAAAATAGACTTATGGTTGAACGCTCACTACGTGGCATGAAAATTGGCGCGAATTCTTTAGAGTCGGACATCGGCGTCGCTCTGGTAGATCGTCGCGAGGTAACGTATGAGTGCCTAGAAAACCAACAGCGTTTTATAGTGACTCTAGCCGCTGACGCCGAAGCACCTGCAACATGGGAATGCCGTTGCGGCTCTGAAGCACATTTGGTTGGCGCACATGTGGACGAAGAAGAGAAAAACCAGAAGCCTGTGCGCACTCACTGGGACATGCTGCTTGAACGCCGCACCACTGAAGAACTTCAAGAGCTTCTTGATGAACGACTTAAACTATTACGTGAAGG
This sequence comes from Arcanobacterium ihumii, assembly GCF_900604515.1. Taxonomy (GTDB): domain Bacteria; phylum Actinomycetota; class Actinomycetes; order Actinomycetales; family Actinomycetaceae; genus Arcanobacterium_A; species Arcanobacterium_A ihumii. Next base: position 111,804 of record NZ_UWOS01000002.1, read on the forward strand.
AAAGCTATACAAGCGAATTCGCTAGGACTTTTCCTTGTCAAATCTCTAATTGGTTGTGGGTGTGGAAAAACGGAGGTTTTTCCACACCCACAACCAATTAACCACAGCATAATCAGCGGTTACGCTGTCTATTTCGCAAAGAAATTCCGAACATTGCGATAATCATCGCTATTCCGGCAATAAAAATTCCAGTTTCGCGAATTTTTGCACTCCTTACAGCAAAAGTAAGAGTTTCATAAAGCGGGACGTTAATAGTTTTGGCAGCCTGTTCGAATAAGTCGGATTGATAGCGTACCACTCCCCTTGCCGATACCACTGCTGAAGTGCCGGACGTAGAGGCCTGTATAGCTGATTTGCGCAGTTCCACAGCTCTGAATCGAGTCATGGCTAATTGCTGTAAAGGTTCTCCTGAGTACCCAAAAGACGCATTATTTGTTGGCACTACCAGCAGATTCGCATTTTTAGCACCTTCTGAAACGATTGAGGTATAGGCAACTTCGAAGCAAATCGGAACTGCTGCTCGTACTACCCCATTCGCCGTCTTCACTGATAAATATGCAGGTGAATCCCCTGACACCATGTCAACCGAGATTTTCTTGGCTTCCGGCACTATTTTTTCAATAAAAGAGCGCCAAGGAAGATATTCTCCAAAAGGAACCGGGTGCTGCTTTGAGTAAGTGCCAACAACCTCACTGTTCTCAATGGCTAGGACATCATTCGTACGTGTAGTCCCCATGTACTTCTGGGTCCCCAGCAGCATCGGTGTACCCGTAGTTTCCTCCAAAACAGCATCGAGAATTGCCTTTGCTTCCGAGTCGGAACGAATGTCTCTATCAGACGAAGATTCAGGCCAAATAATTAGGTCGGGCTTATCTCGCACAATCTTACTGGTTACATCAGCATGGTTTTGAGTAACGATTAAAGCTCGCGATTGTTTAGGACCTAGCTTTTCTTCGTCGGGTACATTTCCTTGCACTACGCCAACTTTGACTTCGCCAGTTGGCAGCGCGTATTGACCAATAAACGTTGGAGCAAGGATCAACGCAACCGCAGTCACCGCCGTCGTAATCACTGTGAAGAATCGAAGCCTAGTGAGTGAAACGAATGCTTGAGCTATGAGCACGGCACTCAACACGGCACAAAAACCTACAAGTTGCGTAGAACCAAACGAGGCTAAATTGATTAAAGGCGAGTCAACTAACGAAAATGCAAGGGTTCCCCATGGCATTCCACCAAAAGGAAAGGAACTACGGCACTGTTCAACGAGCACCCAAGCAAAAGCATCGAGAATAAGAGTGACCGATAAAATTATGGCTTGGTGGCGGCTACTTCGATTAACCAAGCGGTGCCACAAGGTCCATATGACCAGTAGTAGGCCTATAAAAATACTTTGGCTTAGAGCTAGAGCCACGCGAGCTAGCTCGGTTTTCGAAGCAATAGTTGCCCAGTCGAAAAGAAGGTAAAAATAGGTGAAGCCACTAAGCACTCCACAGCAAAATCGCGAGAACACACCACCGGTGGAGAGTAACCATAGAAGGGCAATTCCAATAATTCCCAGTAGCCACAGATTAAGTGGCGGAGCCGCGCAATACAGTAGTCCCCCAGCACCGAGGCTGAACAATAACGAGGCTAAAAAACCGTATTTGCGCGGAAAATTCACAACTTAATTCTAACGTCAGCATAGAAAGAACGGTTAAATGACACAAGCTCTAAAACATTCCCTCGGACCGTCAACGACGTTTTCTATCGGAATACCTTAGAGCTTGCGAACACATAAAAATGAACTGCGTCCCCATCTACGCTAGAGAATCAAAGCACGATTAGCAAGTCATTTCCTTAATTACAGCCATTCCCAACGCCGAACTTTCGTAATTGCTTGAGCAGCTAAATCACCCAGCCAAAAACCTGATCCTACTATCGTGAACTGGCCTAATAGATCAACAAGGCGACGTGCAGCACTGATAAAATCACCAACATCGATATGCGACTTAAGTAGCGCGGTTTCAAGATTCACACCGTTTGCCCAATTTTCGAAAGCTTCTATCCCTCCGGGGTTCGGCTCGATGGTTCGTTTGATTCCGAATCCATCTTCTAGTTCGATCAGGTACTCGAAGTTACGGTCGATCGCCGCCCACGCAGCCCGAAGAGTCGGTTTACGCGGAAATCCTTTGCCCAAGCGACGGTCCCCAAGAAATGCCGAACATATCCCAGCAAATTCAGCTGGAGTAAGCTTTGCGAAGGATTGTTCGTTGAGACAAAGTGAAATGAGGAGATCCGATTCGTTATGAATCCCACGAAGTAAATGAGCGCCTCCCGCCAACTTGTAATCTTGCAGATAGCCTAAATAACTGAGAATTTCAGCGGTAGCATCAAATTCTCGCGCCACCGAATCTTCGAACTCGCCAGCAAGTTTTTCCATTTCTGCAAGACGCGAATCAAGAGAGAGGAACTCCGTAGCCGATTTCAAGATGTTTTTCAGTTCTTTATTCGTGTGAACAGGGTGCGTGACTAACTCAGAATTTTCCCGAACAGCAAACCGATCCCAAGAGTCCATCAAGTCGCGGTCGGTTCCCAGCTCAGTTCGATCTTCAACTGCTTCGATAATCGATTCCGCAATATCTTCTCGCACCTGTGGATCTTTAGGCGAAACACCGAAAGGCATATCGATCACACCGAGGTCACGAAGTTCAGAGGAAACCTCACGTTCATGGAGCCAAACCAGCTCCGCGAAAATATTGATGAAGCGAATTTTTGATGGGGAAACCGAGAGCGCAACGCCGTATTCAAGTTCCCCATCACGCGCATAGGCATAAAGGTGACCCGTAGTTGCACTTTTCCAACTTTGCTTTACAACCTTGCGGTATTCCTCTTTTGCTACACGACGCTGTGCCTTTGAGGCTCTCCCAGACTTTTGCCGGAGCTCGAGGTATCCAACGACGTCAACACCGGGGTACTGTGCTTCTAATTCAGATTGTAGCTCAGCTTTCTTTCGCAGAATTCGCTGGATACGACCTTGAATCTGGCCGAGATCGGCGTTCCTTTGGAACTGAGCGAAGGAGGTCCCCATAATGGCACGAGCTTGTTCACGTCCATAGCTTGCAAGCAAACTCACGACAGTGTTGTATGACGGATAAAATGCCGATTCTAAAGGCTCCACAGCCCCATGAGCGAGCCGTGCCAGCGTCTCTGGATCGATGTCTCCCGAAGCGACGACAACGGCATAACCGTGGTCATCTTTTCCTCGACGTCCCGCACGTCCAATAAGCTGAGTATATTCAGTAGCGGTTAGGTCTGAGAATCCAGTTCCGTCCCATTTGCGCAGCTCTTCAACGACGACAGCCCGTACCGGCATATCGATACCCAACGAGAGCGTTCCGGTTGCGTAAACCAGCCTAATCAGGCCACGCACCATAAGGCGCTCAGTTAACTCTTTAATTGCTGGGAACATTCCTGCGTGATGTGCACTAAAGCCGCGTTGCAGGGCTTTGGACCACAATCCAAATCTCACTGCGCGAGCATCTTCATCACTGAGCGTTTGCCGTAGCTTATTAAGCTCCTCTTTAATAAGAACTTTTTGTTCAGAATTAGTTAGGTCAATCCCTGAATCCAATAGATCTTTAACGGCGTTATCACAACCTTTTCGAGAAAAAATAAATTCGATCACTGGAAGATAATTACGTTCTGAAAGAACCGAAATTATTCTTTTGCGTTGCGCAAGTCCGATTTTCTTTGTCCGGCTTCGGTGATCATTACGTGACCGTTCGTGTGCACGGCTCAGAACTCGCCCTGCATTTTTGCTAAATTCACCATTACGATCAAGGATCGAAGTGATCTCCGACCGGTCAAGTAAGAACTGTTGTAGCGGAACCGGACGGTGGAAGCTAGTGACCGTCGTCGTTCTACCACGAACAGATTTAAGCCATTGTGAAAATTCTTCGACGTTTGCGATCGTTGCAGAAAGCGAAACAAGCCTAATGTGTTCAGGCAATTGCAGGATAATTTCCTCCCACACCGGGCCACGGACCTTATCTGAAAGATAGTGAACTTCGTCCAGCACAACATAGCCGATATCTGGAATTCCCACTTCGTGCTGAAAGAGCATATTGCGCAGAACTTCGGTGGTCACAACAATGATCGGGGCATCTCGATTGATGGTGGTATCACCGGTGAGAAGCCCAACCGTTTCGTCACCGAAAACCTTCGCAAACTCACGGTACTTTTGATTTGAAAGCGCCTTAATTGGTGCTGTGTAAACACACCTCATACCGGTGGCCAACGCTAATTCGACAGCGAACTCAGCCACAATGGTTTTTCCGGAACCGGTTGGAGCACAAACTAACACATCGGATTTTGATGCTAGAGCGTGAATCGCTTCAGATTGAAAATTATCGAGCTCGATGCCACGATACCCCAATGAATCAACGAAGTTGTCGATGACGAAATTTTGCATCTTTTCCTACAGAGCTAATTTGATGGCTTTTTGTTTAACGCGAATCGTGGCTGGCAAGGTGCATATATACTCACCGTCGGCCATTACAGCCGGCGGGAAATCTCCTTGGCTGACATCGGGCTCCACGGTAATCTCTCGTGTACGGAAACGGTGAACACGCGGATCTAAAGTATGCTTACCAAGTGTAAGCTTGGGCAAAAGCGAACCGAATTCCTTGAGTGATAGTCCCCTAGTAATTACCACATCGAGCAGTCCATCGTTTGGCTTCGCTTCGGGTGCAAGTGCAAAACCGCCTCCTGCATAACGCGTATTTGCCAAACAGAGCAGAGTCATTGATCCTGAGCCAGAATGACCATTGGCATGAATTTTCACGCCGTAGGGAGAATAGTTGCGAATACTTTGACCAATGGCTCGAATATAGCGCATATTTCCCTTTGGCCACTTCATACGATTGGTGCGTTCGTTGACATCCGCATCCAGACCGAGGCTTACAATCGCCATCGCTCGTTTTATTCCTTCTTCGGATTCAATTTCGATAGCGTCAACCTCATAAAAACGCCGAGCGAAGAGAGACGCGATGACTTGGTGAAGTGAGTCCTCGAGGTTATGAATTGGAAGTTTAAATTCACGGGCGATATCGTTTCCCGAACCAGCCGCAACAATTCCTAGTGGGATACCGGAGTCACCGACTGCTTCAACGCCAAGATGAATCATTCCATCCCCACCGACGACTACAAGGGCATCGATTTCGCCCGAATTAACGCTAGCCTGCATATTATTTACGGCTTCGCTAGCGCTCTCAGCATCGAGCCAGACGACGTCTACCGGGTATTCGTTCACGACCTTAAGGAGCTGTGTTCGATACTTTTCAGCTCGCCCAGCCCCTGACTCAGGGTTAAGTGCAATCCCAATGATCACTTTTTGTTTTCCTCTCGAACTCTCCGAGCTTGTTCACGCCGTTCCTGGCTAAACCTAGTCTCGAAGTCGACGTCATCACTCCAACGTTGTGTAGCACGTGACAGCCTCAATGTGCGGATGTCGGTGCGCTCTCCGACCAACTCGCGATGCTTTTTCGCCGCTGAAATCCGGCGCTGCGGATCGTCATAGACGTTTGCCGAGCGGACGTATTCTTTCAAATGCGGAAGCGCGTGGATAGAGAAAGCTTGTGCAAAGGCTCCACCAGCTAATAATAGCGCCTTAAGGGACTTCCACAGCCGCCAAAGCAACATTGAGCAATATATCCCCAGAGCAATCAAGCCGATAAATAAAATCCAAAAAATTAACATCTTTCCTCAAAGCTCGCATAATGTTGCAAAACTCTATCGATACCCTCGTATTCTGCGGAAACGATTGAATAGGGCTCAACTGAATGCACCGACTCCCCCAGCCGCACCAATAGACTCATGAACCATGCTCGATTCTTCACATTCATGGTCAACACTAGTTCATCCTCGCTGAGACTTGCCTCTACGCCCGGCACAGATTCAAGTACCCACCGAGCACGGAAATCGCAATGTAATGTTACTCGGATACCGTCGAAATCCTGACCTAGATTCTTCGCCTGGCGCTGTGCTTTTTGGAAGATCTTTACTGCAAGAATATTTAATCCCAATTCCACATCCGCCATGCGATCAAGGCGGAAAGAACGGATACTCACTTCACCATCGAAAACTTCAACTATTGGATGATGTCCAGACCGCAGCATCACTGGATAACCGTGTACAGATACAGGTAACGCATTGCCTTCTTGAGTGGTCTTCCAATATTGAAAAGATACTTCACAGCGCGTCTCGATCGCCTGATCAATAGTTGATGTGACGCCATGAGCACGGACCAGAGCCGGAGGCTGCCAAAGTACAGCGCCGTATCCGGCTCTGTTCGTTGAATCAACCAACAGCGATCGAAGATCGTAAAGGGAAGAATACTGTGGTTCTTCCACTGCGTTAAGCAAGAAATCAATTGCTCCGATCAGGGAAATGACTTCCGCCAATGTGAAGGACGGACTTTCCATATTCGATACATCGTTGATGGAGACGAAGCTATCGGGATCGGCATCATCGTCAATGGAAATCGCCAACGTCGATTCATACCAGCCTCCTGAATCAACGAATTCGACTACAAAGAGCTCAAAGAGTTCTTTGTGAAGGTCTGCAACCGACATTTGATAGTGCTTTGCTAATTTACCAAGTTCAACAGGACCGTTTGAATAAAGATACGAAAGAATTGAGATCTTTCGGGCAAGGGAAAGATCAATCATTGTTTACCTCTGTACTAAGCATTTCGTTAATGTGCCTCAGCCTGGTTAAGAATTCCTCACGCAACCAATCAGGTGATTCAAGGTAAACATCGGTGCCGTAGAAAAGAAGGTAATCAAAGAGGTCGTGTTTATCAACACCATTGACATCTAGTCGATCGAAGCCCTCACGACGAATATGTGGGTCTCCACTTAATGTCAAAGATACAAGGTTTCGAAGTGGCACAGCTGTGCCTTCTTTCACCAGCAACGTAGCTCTCACCAGTTGGAATGCTTCTGAATCGGGAATATCTACGGCATCGTGCACTGCCTGCTCCCCTATGGTCTTAGGAGCTGAAACAATGCGGTCTACTTTAAAAATCCTCGGAGCCCCAGTCGGTTTCCCATCCACACTGATTTCCCAACCCGAAAAATAGAATGCGTCAAAGTAAACGTGTAATTTTTGAGGATCAACTACGTATGTAGCCACGCCTTGCTTTGAGGTCGATTGGTAAGTGAAAGACAGACGTTGTGATCGCTGCAATGCATTGGCAATGTTTCCGATAAATTCCCCGGTTGGAACGTTGGTACGGTAAGCCTGTGAAGTCTGGCTCTGGGCGGCATCAGCGAGCAACTTATTCATACCTGATTGCATAATTTGCTCTGTATTCGTTCTACCTTTATGCCCGAGCACTCCTTTGAGCACGCTAAGGTCTAGTCCGTGGGAGTTCACCTCAATATTGCTAGACTGGTCAACCCAGTACTCGTAGTCATTCATAGGGCTCAGTGCTTGTTCAACGCTATAGCCGGAATCTCGCAAGATTCTAATATCTTTTTCAACCAGCTCGCGAGCTGCCTTCGGCGATTTATTAGCCACTGCAGCCGAATAAATTGGTAAACGAAGAATATCGTCTAAAGAGGCCTTTCCTCGCATCAGATACAGCGCCAGAGTGATTCTGCGCTCTCCTGTGCGATTATCTTCGTGGTTTGCCATGTGTTTTAGTTTAGTGCACTAAACTAAATATGTGATTATTTGGCGGCAAGGCAAAGTAACAGAATTCTTAGGTTCTTGGGGGCAGTCGGGCGAATACCGAGTAGAGCTCGAGGATGGCACGCTCGGCAAGGGGCTAGCTTACTACCAGATGGTGGGGCAACCACAGGTTGGGGACTCCGTGTTGCTCTCCACCGCCGCTGTCAAACGCGGTCTTGGCACGGGCGGATACATGTTTATCGTTGCAATCCCGGATCGCTTACCTGCTGATCCACCTCCTCAACCTGGACACATAGTTAAGAATCGATACACACCAACTCAATTCATGGTTCAAGGCGTCGATGAACAAGAGTCTCCTTACCACGACGTTCTTGAAGACGCCGATGATCTCGAAGGTATGTACGTGGTTGCGGCGGACTTGCATTCAGCTTTACCTGCAATTGTGGCAGGTATTCGCGAAGCATCACCACACGCTCGGATTGCCTATGTTATGGGCGACGGTGGCGCTCTCCCCGCATGGTTTTCACAAACCGCAACGAAGATGGTCGATAACGGCGATATCCTAGGAATAATTTCTTACGGTCAAGCGTTTGGCGGAGATCTAGAAGCCGTCAATATCTACACTGGTTTGTTGGCTGCTAAACACGTGTGGAATGCAGACGTTGCAATCGTTGCTCAAGGACCGGGAAACCTTGGCACAGGTACAAAGTGGGGCTTTTCCGGAACGACTATTGGGGAAGCAATTAATGCAGCCGGTATTCTGAGCGGAATACCGATTGCAGTTCTGCGTATGTCCCAAGCCGATAATCGCTCACGCCACTTTGGAATTTCCCATCACACCCTGCGTATCCTCCATGATATCGTCCACGTACCTTGCGTCATTCCTTCCCCAAGTTTCGACTCTTCTTTCGAGGGGACAACGTCAGAAGAGCTCATCCAGACCGTCACGGCACAATTAGATGAACTTCGCGATGTGGGCAATTTAGAGGTTCATGAAATCGACGCTAATGGACTCTATGATGTGCTGGCAGGATCGCCGTATTCGCTTCGCACGATGGGTAGAAACCTAGACCAAGACACCATAAACTTCATTGCTGCAGCTGCTGCGGGACGATGTGTTGGCAGGCTCATTGTGCAGCGTTAAACAGCAGGTCAGTCAGCATAAAACGAGATGAACACATAGCGTATAGGTAGCTTTCTACTCAGTTATTTCACTCGAGAAACGATTCTAGCCCATGAACCGTTGGAGGTTCATGGGCTAGAAATTTCGAGTATCAAGTTCTATATACGCGACGTTAAAAGCGGTGTGACAATAATTCCTCGGGCCCCAGCAGCATAAAGCTCATCCATAACTCGGTTCATATCTCGCTTCGGTACCATTGAACGTACCGCAACCCAACCATCGTCGTGCAATGGCGAAATGGTTGGTGACTGGAATCCCGGAGTCAGCTTGACGGCTTCACTAAGAATCTCTTCTTTGCAATCGTAGTCAATAAGTACATAGCTTCTGGCAACGATCACACCTTCGAGACGCCCATCGAGGATTTTAAGCTCACGTGAAATCTCGGCGTCGGCATTTCGAATAAGGACAGCTTCGGAACGAAGCAAAGGCTCTCCGAAAACTTCTAGACCCGCTGCACGAAGCGTTGATCCAGTTTCGACGACGTCAGCAATCGCGTCAGCGATACCTAGGCGAACCGAAGACTCAACCGCTCCATCTAAATGAACAACTGTTGCTTCGATACCATTATCTACTAAGTATTTCTTCAAAAGGTAGTCATACGATGTAGCTATGCGTTTACCAGCGAGATCCCCGATTTGACGGGTTTGACCTGAAGGCCCCGCGAAACGGAAGGTGGATCGGGCAAAGCCAAGGGAACGATGCTCAATTGCATGTGCACCTGAATCCAAAAGAAGATCTCGACCGGTGATACCGACGTCAACAGTTCCGGCACCAACATAAACTGCCACGTCGCGCGGGCGGATGAAGAAAAACTCAACATCGTTTTCTTCATCAACTAGCACGAGCTCACGAGATTCACGACGCTGACGATAGCCGGCTTCGCGAAGCATCTGTGATGCAGGTTCGGACAGTGCTCCCTTATTAGGGACAGCAATTCTTAGCATTGCGTCCACCCCTTCTTGTTTTTATAGGTATCGATCCTTGAGGCTTATAGGAATCGATAGATATCTTCAGGCTTGAGACCACGGGCAATCATCATCACTTGGGCATGGTAGATAAGCTGCGAAATCTCTTCAGCGAGTTCGTCATCGCTCTGATATTCGCTCGCAATCCACACTTCGCCAGCTTCTTCAACAATTTTTTTGCCAATGAAGTGGATTCCGGCTTCAAGTTCTTTCACAGTACCTGACTGTGGGTCAGCTTGATCCGCTTTTTCTTTTAACTCTTGGTAGAGGTCTTCAAAGTCTTTCACAAGAACCACAATACTCTTTCCAGAAAAAAGCTAACTACTCGTTCCGTTTCTTAAGAACAACATCTGTATGAGCCTCGGTAGCCTCCACTAAAGTCTTCGTGATGTCGGCCCTTTTCATAAACTCCGCCATATTCTTCCAAACGGCATCATCTTGAACTCCGAATCCCTTGGTACCTTCGTAGAGAAGGACGGTTCGTGCTAACACTTCCTTAGCAGTTGCTCGTTGCTCAGATCCAGAAAGTGAGGGAACATAGTTCGCAACAATATCCAAAGTTCCCTCAGGATCTTCTTTTGCATCCTTCACTCCTTTTTCGACAGCGTTGAGGAACTTCGCGTATGCTTCCGGGCGAATATTGTTCGAAAGAGAACCAAACCCTACACCTACAAGAGGTATCCGAACGTCGTCGGCAATTGGGAAGATATTAACGGAAAAACCAGCTTTCTCAAGCGCGACCGGATCATTATTCGCAAAACCAACAATGGCATCAACTTTCTTGTCCTTAAGCGCTGCAGCTTGGGTATAGCCAATGAAACTGGTTTGAAATTTTCCTTGTAGACCATTGAGCTCAGCGCCGGCAAGTAAACCAAAGTAGTTTTCGCCGTATGGGCCAGGAAGCCCGATCGTCTTTCCTTGAAGATCTTTCCAGCTCTTGATGCCCGATTCCGCTACTGTAGCAACAACCACGGGATACTTTTGATACATCGTTGCCCAGTTAACGACGTCGATACCAGTCGATCGCGCCTGCATCATTTCATCTCCACCAGCAAATACCACGTCTTCTTCACCAGCGGACAGAGCACCAAACAGATTCTCTTGGGCACCGTGATGACGCAGTTTCACATTGAGACCCTCACTCTTAAAATAACCTTTTTTCTCAGCAACATAGAGAGGTGCGAACTGCACGTCTGGGATGTATGTAAGACCCACCGTCATTGTATTTGAGGTTGAAGAATTTGAATTCGAAGACGCTGATTCGCTGGCACCTGTGCCAACGGTTGAGCATCCAGCCGCAAGAAGTGCTACTCCTGCGATTAAGGAAGAAATTTTTTTCATCGTCGATCCTATCAAGTTGAGCTATAGCATAACGAGGATAACTGCGATCAGCTACGACGGTCCGAAACAGCGCGGACTATCCTTGTTTCTACAGCTAAAAGGGTTAAATATACGACTACTGCCACAATGGAAAGGAGTGCGATCGTGGCGAACATTGCCGGAGTATCGTTCAAGTGTTGAGCTGTAACCAGTTCAATGCCTAAACCTAGGTTTCCACCAATAACCATCTCCCCCACGACTGCACCTGTCATTGCGAGCGTGAAGCCGGTACGAAGACCTGCCAGGATATTTGGCGCAGCAAGTGGGAGTTCGATCTTGGTAATTAACGACCAACCGTGACTACCATCAAGTTTTGCGGCGTCGACGATATCTCGATCGAGCGACCTGATACCTACAGCGGTGTTAATGATGACGGGGAAAATAACCATAATCGCGCACAAAGTGACGATCGGTGCTGTTCCGTAGCCAATCCACATAACAAGCAGTGGCGCAATTGCTACTGCGGGAATCGCTTGAGACATCGCCAAATAGGGCTCAATGGTGGAACTGAGAGTAGAAAAATGGGCGATTGTGAACCCGAGTGGAATACCGATGAGAGCAGCGAGGATACAGCCCCATGCTGCTTCAACTACGGTTTGCCAAAGCGATGCCAGCAAGTATCCGTCGCTAAGACCACCCGCCAGGTTACCCACTACTGACTGTGGAGTAGGCAAAGCATATGGTCCAATAATTCCACCAGTAGTTACCGCACCCCAGAGTAAGAGCAACACAAGACCAAGGATTGTTGGTCCAAGCCACTTCCGATCCGGCATTAATCATTTCCTGTTTCTCAATTTTCCATAGAGCGCCAGGAATGGACCACAAAAAAGCGAATTTCTTCGCCGAATCGTGCGCCTCCCATCCGGACTTTAACCGTCGGTAAAGGAATTTCACCTTTTCAACCGTAAACCGAAATCGGAATACGGGTCGCGGACTATCACCGCCGGTTCAGACTTTCACTGACCCTGGAGCACTTCTGTACAAAACAATTAATACCACAACATGGAGCGATACGAAAAAATTGAGACTAAGAAACTCGCAATCCTTCAACTATTTGGAGCCAAGATCACACGTGATGGTGAGCCTGCGCGAGCGAACGTAACGTCTCTACCTCGGCAAAAGCATCGTCAGACTTGTAAACAGCCGATCCTGCTACGAAGGTATCAGCGCCTGATTCAGCGGCCAGTGCGATAGTATCGCGCGAAATACCGCCATCTACTTGGATCCATACATCGAGTCCAGATTTATTTACAGCTTCACGGGTTTTACGTAGCTTATTCATCATCGAGCTGATGAACTTTTGCCCGCCAAATCCAGGTTCAACGGTCATAATCAAAATCATGTCGAATTCATCTAGGATGTCAATAAGCGGTTCAATTGGAGTAGCAGGGCGTAATGCTATTCCTGCGCGTGCGCCCTGAGCACGAAGCTCACGAGCAAGGCGAAGTGGTGCTGTTACAGCTTCAGCGTGGAAGGTTACTGATTTCGCACCGGCATCAACGTACTGGGGTGCCCATACATCGGGATTTTCGATCATAAGATGGCAGTCGATCGGAATCGGAGAAACTCTCGAAATGGATTCAACAACTGGCAAACCGAGGGATAAATTCGGAACGAAATGGTTATCCATCACGTCAACATGCGCCCAGTCGGCATTCTTGATTTTGTCCAATTCTCCTCTCAGATCAGAGAAGTCACAATTCAAAATCGAAGGGCTAATTCGCATTTCCACTTGTCTATCCTATCTTTCTAAGAAGCGCCATGTACATAGCATCCGAGTAATGCAAATCTGGCCATAGTTGCAGGTGTCCATTTGTTCCGAGGTCACCTATCAACGCTTCTTTTTCGGCAATTGCTGGCGTATCGAGAAGCTCAGCATCTGCGTGTTCACCTAGGAATGCATCAATGATTTCGTGGGTTTCGGATAAATGCGGTGAACAGGTCGAATACGCTACTACCCCACCTATGCGAAGGGCCTTCCAACTAGACTCCAACAACTCGCCTTGGAGTTTGGTTAGGTCTACGGCGTCGCCAGCAGATTTTCTCCAACGAGCCTCAGGTCGACGCCGTAGTGCTCCGATTCCCGTGCATGGCGCGTCCACAAGGATTCTGTCATACGATTCCGGTTCTAAATCTCCTACTTCACGACCATCTCCGAGCCTGAGATCAACGATATCATCCCACGGTGCAACCGCTTCGGTGACTAAATCAAGGCGATGTTCGTGAGGTTCGTTGGCATGGATTCGCGCTCCACGCTGCGCAGCGATAGCCGCCAAGGTCGCAGTTTTTCCACCTGGACCAGCACACATATCTAGCCAAAGTTTATCTGGACCATCGAGTGGAGCCATAGCTAGTGTGCGCGCTACCAATTGTGAACCTTCATCTTGAACTCCAGCTTTAAGATCCTGTACCGCGAATACTCGATGCGGGTCGCCTCCACTGAGTAAGACGGCGGAATCTACGAGTTTTCCGCGCTCACTGTGCATTTTTCCGCGTTTAATATCAGCTTGAAGATCATCGATCGTAATTTCGCGAGCAACGAGCGCTACATCAGCAGGAGTGTTGTCCGACTTCAGAACACTGAGAATATCCTTTTTCGAACGACCGTTCTCAAGAAGCGACCTTGCAAGAACTCTGACGATCCATTCAGGGTGAGAATACCAGGTAGAGATAAAACTCAAAGATGAACCGTTAGCGCTACGTTCTTTTAAGATGCGTTGCCATTGAGCCAAGCTACGTTCAGAAACTCGGCGAAGAACGGCATTGACGAAGCCTGACGCACCTGAACCAAGAATATTCCTTGCCAGCTTCACGGTTTCGTAAATAGCTGCATGAGGCGGAGTTTGAAGCTCTAAAAGTTGGTGTGCACCCATCCGTAACAGGATTAATACCGGTAGATCAATCGAAGCTAAGTCACGGCCAGCAGTACCTTCAGCGATAATGGCATCCCATCGTCCTTGCAAACGGAGTGTTCCGTAGCAAAGATTCGTTGCATATGCGGCATCTTGTTTATTTAGCCGAGCACGCCTAATAGCTTTAGGCAGTTCGAGGTTTGCATAAGCATCATTTTCTAATACAGCTAGAAGTGTTTCGAAGACGACTTCGCGCGCAGGATCTGAAGAACTTCTGCCCGGTCTCCAGTTAGTCGGTTGAGAGTTACTCATTGATCTGATCCTTCATCTTCGTTCTTGATGTCAAAGATAAGTGCATCTCCCTTAAGTCCGCGTGCCCAAGCAGATGCTTCCATCCATCGTTTCCCGGCTGGCGCAACCATATCTAGTTCGATCGACTGAGAACCCGTTCCTACCAACACTTTCTTACCCAGAAGTATCTGCCCAGGTTCGAGTGCTGTGCCGTCGATTCGAGCTCCACGAATCTTAATGCGCTGACCATGAAGTGTAGACCAGGTTCCCGGTTCTGGGTTCAAGCCTCGGATTTGGTTTCTGATTGCAGTAGCATCCTTGAGCCAGTTAATTTCCCCATCACGCGCTCTAAGTAGTCCCGCATAGGTAGACTCTCCTTCTTGCTCCGTAAGTACAAGTTTGCCTTCGGACATAGTCTCAAATACGTCTGTAAGCTGCTGGGCACCCGTATGCGACAGATGCTTGAGCATAGCTTCAGCATCTGCGTCGTCAGGGATCTTTTCTTCTAGCATCGATGCAATTGGACCGGTATCAAGGCCCGCTTCGATTCGGAATACGGAAGTTCCGGTTACCTCATCTCCCGCCGCAAGTGCAGCCTGAACCGGCGATGCGCCACGCCACCTAGGTAGAAGAGAAAAGTGTAGGTTGAACCAGCCATGGGTTGGAACGTCAAGTAGATTTTTTGGAATCAATAGACCGTAGGCAACGACGGCGATCGCTTCCGGTGCGAGTTCAGTAATCACAGCTTCGATCTCTGGCCCTTTGAGAGATGACGGCGTGAGCACCGGAAGACCGAGTTCAAGTGCCATTTCGTGTACTGGAGAATTACGTAATTCCTGTTTTCTCCCAACTTTGGCCGGTGCACGAGTTAGCACAGCAACGATGGAGTGTTCGTCGTTAAGCTTCTTTAAGGATGGAACAGCAGTTTCGGGTGTTCCGGCAAATATAATACGCACGGTCTCAGTCTATTTCTTTCTTTCGTCTTAACAAAGAACGTTGAATCCCAACGGTCTTTCTTCCATTTTCAAATATTGTGCTTAGAACACACACTAGCTTTTACTAAAGATCCGAAGAATCACAGCTCGGGATTAATGCTGATACGTAGACCACGCACACTTCCATTAATAGATCCTTCCTTCAACACCGCTCGAATCGTTTCGAAGGTTTCTTCGGTGTCTCCACCTTGCATCCTCAGATAGATTTGATCATTACCTGAGTCAACATGATTAGGGCCCAACACCGCGATTCCAGGAATGATACTGGTTATTCCGCCAAGAAGCAAAGAATCGAGCGGAACTAAATCGTTTATGTCCTTTGACTTTGAATTGGAATTATTAGTAGCTTCGAAGCGTTTCCTTGCTAGGCGAAGCAAGGATAAAAATACTCGCAGTTCCTCCCAGCTACCACGCACGTCAATCCAAGCATGTTGAGGAGGGAGCTGTAATTGATGGCGTTCTTCGAGAGTTTGTTGCTCCCAAGTTTCAAAATCCCAGCGACCTACAGCATCAAGCAAAGGCTCCGCTACATCACCAACGATAAGCAATTTGCCATCGTTGTTGCGCGTGCGAACCCGTGACGCTATTTTTGCCATTGTGCGTAAGAAATATGACTCCGACTCTAAGTGATGCGACCTCAGCAAATATCCTGCATCTAGAACAACTGCTGTAGTAAATCCATTTTTAGTGCGGGGTTCGTAGCCCGGGGTGCAAATAACGATTTTTGGTTTATCTGAGATCTCCCTGTCAAAGTTCTCGGGACCAATCAAGTTAATCGACGTACGCGGAAACGCCCTACCTATTTCTTGTGCGGTTCGATGTGAACCGATCTTTATAGCTTTAGTCTTTGTAAAACCACAGTTAGAACAAGTAAAATCACGGTATTCTTTTGCGCAACGTTCACAGCGCAGTGGCTGATCAGGTGCAGGAATATGAAGGTGACCACCGCACTCAGTACACACTGGGATTTCCCCGCAACGCACACATTTAACCATTGGGATATATCCTGCTTGAGGAACCACAACTAAAACTGGACCGCGTGCTAAGCCATCTCGAACAACTTTAAAAACAGAATCTGGCATCCGTGACCACTGTGCACCTTCGAATGCAAACTTATTGGCAGCTAATATCTGCGGAGTCCCCTGCCTGCGAGCTTTAACAGACGCGGAAATCTGGATAGGTTCGTCATGGAACAAGTAGCTCCCTTCGAGACTCGGTCCGTGATTAAGAATCAAAAACGAAGAACCTTCATTTGTGAAGCGATCGTAGAGAATATCTCGGGCGTTTACATAGGGGGTTCGTTTTTCTTGGAAAGCACCGTGGTGGTCATCAATAAGCACGCAAAGCCCCAGATCTTTGAGTGGAGTCCACGTCGCACTACGTGTACCTACTACTACCCTCGTTTTTCCGAACAGGGCAGCAAGGAAATGTTTGTAGCGTACCTCATGAGAATCTTGAGATGTTGATACCGCAATCGGTTCATTTTCCAGCTGCTCTGAAAGCTGTTTAGCGAGATCATAAGCCTGTTTAGGAGTCGAAACCACGATTAATGCAGTCTTGCCACATGCCAGCGCCTGTTGCGTGGCAAATGCCAAGAAATCAAATTCCCTATGTTTCGGAAGCACATGGACAACGCCTCCAATACGATCCGTACCGATTAACGAAAGTGCCTGAGCACCGTCATAATCGGAGAAAAAATCAGGAATCTCTGGGTGTTGCCAGCACGGATGATCAAATTCGGGGAGATCAAGAAATTCTTTTTCTGCACGTGCATGACGCTGTGGAATAGCTAGACGCAATACGTCTGCCAAAACAGCGAAGTGGGAATCAGCAATCCTCCGTGCCATTGCTAGAACCTGCGGCTGAAGAACGGGGATCGGTGAAATCACCTTTGTTATAGGGCGGAGCCTATTCATATGCGAGGTGTATTTGGTACGCCCTATTACGAATCCGTCAACTTTGCGATTCCCAAGCTCAACAACAACGCGTGTGCCAACCGCTAAATCGGAAAAACGCTGCGGAATTTCATATTCAAAGATCCTGTCCATATGGAACACCGGCAAATCAAGAAGGACCTGCGCAATTGGATCTTCGAAAGTACTTTCGAAGAGATGTGATTCAGGAGAAATAGAGATAAGGGCATCCTGATGACCAAAATCAGAAAGCCCTAGCAAGTGCTCATTTGAAGCATCGAAGCTATCTCTATTCATATCTCAATTCAACCACACCGCTCCTACCTAAAACCGAAGCCAGCGTGTATAACCTAGTGCAGAGTTTTAAACCCTGCACCAAATCTAGCTCTAGAATGCGGCCAAAAGATCGGAAACTCGATTGGTTTTCTCCCACTCGAATTCATCAAGCTCGCGGCCGAAGTGACCATATGCAGATGTAGCTGCATAAATTGGGCGAAGCAAGTTAAGATCACGAATAATCGCCGCTGGACGAAGATCGAAAACCTTATTGACTGCGTTAGTGATTGCACTAATCTCTGCTTGTTCAGTTCCGAAGGTCTCTAGACGAACTGATACTGGATGCGCACGACCGATTGCGTACGCAACCTGAAGTTCACAACGATCAGCCAGACCTGCTGCAACTACGTTTTTTGCAACCCAGCGAGCCGCGTAAGCGGCCGAGCGATCAACCTTCGATGGATCTTTTCCAGAGAAAGCACCCCCACCGTGACGAGCAAGACCACCGTAGGTATCGACGATGATCTTACGACCGGTCAGTCCTGCATCACCCATTGGTCCACCTACAACGAAACGTCCAGATGGATTGACAAGAACTCGAGTATCGCTTCCGAAAAGCTCAGGTGATTCTGCACGAAGTACTGGCGCGATGACGTGCTCAGTCAACAGATCATGAAGGTCGGATTGACTCAAATCTTCGTCATGCTGGGTAGAAACGACGACGGTGTCTACACCACAAGGAATGCCAGCGTCGTCGTAATTAACGGTAACTTGAGTCTTGCCATCAGGACGTAAACCGGCAACGATTCCGTTCTTACGTACAAAAGCCAAACGCTCAGCGAGACGATGCGAAAGGTGAATCGGTAGCGGCATATATACGTCTGTCTCATTCGAGGCGTAGCCGAACATAAGCCCCTGATCCCCGGCTCCCTGGCGATCTAATGGATCAGTTTCCTGAGCGGTACGGACTTCAAGTGAGTTATCAACCGAACCGGCAATATCTGGAGACTGCGAGCCGATCGAAATCGAGATTCCACACGAATCGGCATCAAAACCGATCCGCGATGAGGTGTAGCCAATATCGCGCAATGTGTCACGAATCAGCTGCGGAATTTCAACGTAGGCGTCCGTAGTCACTTCACCCAAGACGTGCACTAAACCGGTAGTCACTGCCGTCTCAACAGCTACTCGCGCTTGGGGATCTTGATCCAATAGCGCGTCCAAAATAGTATCTGAGATACGGTCACAAACCTTATCAGGGTGTCCCTCAGTTACGGACTCAGAAGTAAACGGCTGATACGTCACAGTAGTCTCTGTTCTTTCGATTCGATAATTTCTTATTACATTTTACGTGGTGTTTTTGGCTCATTGACCATTCATTAATGAGGCAATGACCACGATTAATTCCCGTGCCACGGCAGCCTTGGATCCCTCGAAATCACCGAGGACTTCGCCCTGGCGATTGACCACGGTCAAACGAGTTTCCACGTCCCCAAAGCCTACGTTCTGACCAACCAAGTTGATCGCCAAGAGATCTGCATTTTTCCGTTGTGCTTTTCGCTTACCAAATTCTAGATAGCTTGTAGTTGAGTCCCCAGTTTCAGCGGCAAAACCCACGATTACTTGTCCTGTACGACGGCGATTGTGCGCAATATCTGCCAAGATATCCGGATTAGCCACAAGTTTCAGAGACATCTCCTCGTTTTCACGTTTCATTTTTGTTTCGCTCGGCGTTTCAACTCGGTAATCGCTAACGGCTGCGGTCATGACGACGGCGTCCGCTTCCGAAACAAAAAGATTAACCTTTGTTTGGAGGTCACGTGCGGTTTCAACTTCATGAACAGATATCGATTTGTTCAGTTGTTCAAGCCGATGACGTTCGATGTTTGCACTGATAAAAATTACATTCGCACCAGCTAACGCCGCATTATTAGCAATATTGATCGCCATAGACCCCGAGGAACGGTTAGAAATATAGCGAACTGAATCGATCGGCTCTCGTGTTCCGCCACCGGTTACAAGTACAGTGCGCCCTGCCAAGCTTGGCGAATCCTCAGCTTGTGCATTATTTTCAGATGGGTTTTTGCCACGCGATGCTTCATCGTTATTAGCAAGTACCCGGCAACAATAGTCAAAAATTTCCTCCGGTTCGGCCATCCGGCCTATTCCAGTATCGGGTCCGGTGAGTGCGCCGCGCACCGGACCAACAAAATGGAAACCGCGACGTTCTAGTTGCCTAGCATTTACCTGCGTTGCTGGATTGTTCCACATCTCAGTATGCATCGCAGGTGCAAGAACAATTGGGCACGTAGCAACTAGAACCGTTGCAGTGAGAAGATTATCCGCCATTCCATTGGCAATTTTTGCCATGGTATGCGCCGTAGTCGGTGCAATAACAACTAGATCTGCTTGTTGTCCGGTATTGACGTGAACTACATCGAACGCGTCGTCGGTAACGTCTACAAACACCGGATTACCGCTTAGGGCTTCAAAAGTGGTTGCTCCAACCATCGATAAAGCGGCGTGGGTTGGTACCACTCGCACATCATGACCAGCTTTTTTAAAAAGCCGGACCAAAGTCGCCGCTTTATAGGCTGCGATTCCCCCGGTCACACCAACAACGATCTTTCGTGCTTCAGATTTCCGAGGTTGAATATGGATCAGGCCCCCCATTTGATTATGAGAGGCCTGCGAAGCATTATTCATCATTCGCCGTAGGTCAGATTCAGCTTATCGTCCGCAATTTCCTCGAGAGCAAGCGAAAGTGGCTTGTCTTCTGGTGCTGAAGGAACAAGTGGACCAACATTCGTGATATTTCCGTCGCCAGACTTCATTTCCTGACGATACGAGTTGATCTGACGGGCGCGCTGCGCACCAAATACCGCGAGGGTGTACTTGGAATCCACCTTGCTCAACAAATCATCAATAGCCGGCTTGGTGATTCCCTCGGGATTAGGCTTGGTTCCGAACATGTAAACCTCTCAAAACAATCTAGTCATGCACACAGCGTGCAAGATCTTATACTACTCTGAAATACCAAGAATTTGCAGTATCTGAGCGGTGGCATCGGCCACTGAATCATTGATGATGACGACGTCGAACTCCGATTGCGCCGCAAGTTCAGTTTTCGCAGTCTCAAGTCGACGCTCTTGCTCTTCTTTACCTTCAGTAGCACGACCAACTAATCGGTGCTTAAGTTCTTCCCACGACGGTGGCGCAATAAAGATCTGAAGCGCTTCTGGCATCGAGTGACGGATTTGACGGGCTCCGTCCAGATCGACTTCAAGTATCACCTTTTTACCGGCTGCCATTGCTTCTTCAACTGCTTTGCGTGGAGTTCCATAGCGGTGAACACGATGAACCGTTGCCCACTCGAGCATTCCCCCACTCTCAACCAGCGAATCAAATTCTTCGGAGCTTACAAAGAAATAATCTTTACCGTCTACTTCCCCCGGCCGAGGTGAACGCGTGGTTGCCGAGACTGAATACCATAGCTTATCTGTTTTACTCAGCACGTTCTTTAGTATTGTCCCCTTACCAACCGCGGTCGGGCCACTAACAACAAATGCCGATCCTTCATTCAATCCCATGCTTTCCATTTTCCCTAGGGATAAAAATAAGTCAAGCTCAGATGGATAGGAACTGAGCTTGACTTATTAAGGATAGATCACATCATTTGAAAAGTTCGATGAGAGCTTCTGCCTGGTGTGGTCCTAGACCCGCAACGCGACGGGATTCTGAAATACCAATCTGATCCATGATTGCCTTAGCTTTCGCTTGGCCAATACCTGGCATCGACATAAGCAGAGCAGAAACCTTGAGCTTTCCAGCGATGTCGTCAGACTTCGCCTTATCAATAACGTCGGAAAGCTTTACTGAGCCATCTTTCAAATTCTTCTTTAGCTCAGCACGCTTCTGCCGAACGACAGCTGCCTTTTCTAGTGCTGCCTTGCGTTGCTCTGCAGTAAGGGTTGGAAGGGCCATCACTACCTCCTTGATAGTGCATTACATTATGGTCGGTCCGAATCAAACCGTAGTGTCCGGCTATGAATCGTACTTTGCGATGAGCCCTGACCGCGCTCTAATTTTTCTGACACTCAGAGTACTAACAGGGCTTGTGCACCTTTATTATTGCACAAGCCCTGTTCAGAGATATGGTTTTTACCGCAATTTCTTGCGATTTCTTAGAAAATTCCCGATTTTCCAGACGAACTCGACGCATTTTCACCCGAATTGTCCGTGTTGTTTCCCTCAAGACCCGAACGCTCAAGTTTATGAATTTCCGAAACTCGGTTCAAAACGCCCATCGTAAAGCCGACTGCTTTATCCGTTGAAAGATCTCGCGCCAAGGAAGAAATCTCTTTCACGACAACCGGAACATCAACGTCGAGGAACATAATTTCTACGGACCCGAGACGCAATAGGTTTCGATCAACCCCACTCATGCGGTCAAGAGACCACGAAGGTGACGCTGCATCGATCATCGAATCAACTTCCTCCGACCACTCAATATAGGTTTCAACCAGTTTTATGCCGTATTCACCAATGGGCTGCTGAGCGGTTGAGATGGTTTTACGCTCGGAAAGCAGCTGACCTAATTCTGAAACCGGAATTGCGCGCGTGTCTGCTTCGAAGAGAACATCCAGAGCGCGCTGGCGCTGCAATGAACGACCTTTACGCTTTGGATTAATATGCTTTTTGTTCACTTAGAGTCAACCGTTCTCAAACTTAAGCGCGGTTAATGTACTCGCCGCTACGGGTATCAACCTTAATCTTCACACCTTCTTCAAGGAACAAAGGAACCTGGATTTCGTATCCGGTTTCCAAAGTTGCAGGCTTCGTACCAGCATTGGAACGGTCGCCCTGAAGGCCAGGCTCAGTGTGGGTAACTTCGAGAATAACTGAAGAAGGAAGTTCGATAAACAGAACAACACCTTCATTGGTTGCAACAACAACGTTCTGGTTCTCGAGCATAAAGTTCTTTGCCTCGCCTACAACTTCAGCGGAGATTGGAAGCTGCTCGTAGGATTCGAGATCCATGAAAATGTAGTCGGTACCGTCATTGTAGAGATACTGCATATCGCGACGGTCAACGGTAGCGGTTTCAACCTTAACGCCTGCGTTGAAAGTCTTGTCTACGTTCTTTCCAGAAAGAACATTCTTGAGCTTGGTACGCACGAAAGCTGGGCCCTTACCTGGCTTAACGTGCTGAAACTCCACAACCTGCCAAAGCTGGTTATCAATCTTGAGCACCATACCGTTCTTGAGATCGTTGGTTGTAGCCATGTGAGTCCTTACTCTTCTGCGCCCGGAGCGCATGCCGAAAAATTTCCTTTACTAGAATAACTGTTTCACGTCGAAAAGTGGGAAATTCCAGTCAAAATGAGTGGCGAATAACGCAACGGCGATTAATCTGCCTTCTAAACAACTTCACCAAGGGTTGTTTTGGTCATGTGACCGTTAGCATCTATATTCCTGGTCGATAATTTTTGCAAGCTCCGCTGCGCTCTGCGTTGAAGAATCTAAGGACAAGTTAACCAGTGGCGAAACCGCCTCGCTGAAGCGCTCGTAGAGGTTGCGCAAGCTCTTTCGCGGCATCACAGGATTTACACCGCGGTTTCCTATTAATCCGTTCCGGAGGACGAGCTTGGAAAGGTTTGTTTCGAGGCCCACGGCGTACATCGGCGTCGTATCCCGAATGCGTGCCAAGGTCTGAAGCAACTTTGGATTACAGTCACTAGATCCTTCCGTAACTACGAAATTAGAAGGCAGTACAATGGCGTATTTTTCTCCAGGTTCACGTTTTACGTCTTCGATTAAGGAAGTCAGCAGCTGATGATAGCTAGCTTCTAGTTCTGTGTGTTTACCTTCCAGCACGAATTCTGCTGGGCTGATACCTTGTGCCAACAAATTATCGTCAAGATCCGCAACCGTCCAACCAGAATTCTGAAGTTCAGTTGCAACGGATGTTTTTCCAGTGCCAGGTGCACCAATAATAAAGACGATCACCACTCCACCTTAATAGCCAAAGCTAGGTTCAACTAATAAAATTCATTATTGACGTAATTGCGATGTTTACTGCGTGACCATCTTGAACGCGTAGTCCAGAGCTTCTTTACTTGGATTTTCCAAAATACGTGGTTGAGCGATATTAGAAAGCACAACGAAGCGGAGTTTTCCACCGCGAACCTTTTTATCTGAATACATAGAGGCAAGCAAAGTCTGTGGATCTGCATTCTGATAATTCACAGGCAAGCCGATGGAAGCAAAAGCATTTTGATGCAGTTCGGCAAATCCAGGTTCTGCAATCCCCTCAGCTTCAGCCAAAGCGGCGGCGAATACACATCCGATTGACACCGCAAATCCGTGTCGATACGTGTAGTTTTCAGCTAGTTCGATGGAATGTGCCAAAGTATGTCCATAGTTAAGGATTTCGCGTAAACCGGATTCTCGTAGATCTTCACTTACAACTCGCGCTTTAACTGCAATTGCACGCTCAATTATCGAGATCAAAGCCGGATGCTGCGCGCTTACAAGCGCAGTTCCATATTCGGCAATCGAGTTAAGGATACTCATATCAGAGATAAATCCACATTTAACGATTTCACCAAAGCCAGAGAGCAATTCCTCATGAGGAAGAGTCAAAAGCAAATCAACATCGCACAATACGGTCTTAGGTGGATAAAAAGCTCCCACAAGGTTCTTCCCAAACTTCGTATTGATACCGGTTTTTCCTCCGACCGCCGCATCAACCATGCTCAGCAAAGTGGTTGGCACCTGGATCAAACCGATACCCCGTAGCCAGGTGGCAGCAACGAATCCACCCAGATCCGTCGTCGCTCCCCCTCCTATTGCAACGACGACGCCGTCACGACCGATTCCATGTTCACCAGCAAAATCCCACGCTTGAGTAAGCACGTGAGATTCTTTAGCGTCTTCGCCACGAGGAACTTCAAACAAACATGATTTCACCCCCGATTCACGCAACGTGGAATCGAGACGATTTCCTAAATGCAGGACGTCGGGAGAGCAAACAATCATAACTGATTCGAATTTGCTTGCTTCACTGATTAAGCGCGGCAACAAATGTGAACCAACGTGGACGTTATACGGGATGGATCCGCCTACCGAAACAGTTCTTTCTGCTCCAACTACAGTTCGGAAGGCATCGTTAACTACGTGTGCAACTGGCTTCGAATCGGAGAAAATAGTATGGCTCGCCAAGCTTACATAAAGTCCCATTCGTTCTTTACGCAATCTCTTAATCGTTTCCTCAGGTTCTCGTTGAAGCAGCGGTCGCACGGTTCGCGAATTAACTATTCGCTGTACAAGTACTTCGTCTGAGGCGTTTATCAGGAGAACTCTTGCGTCCGTCAGTGCCTCGCGAACAGCCTCACTTAGAACCGCGCCACCACCAAGGGAAAGGATCCCATCAAAATCTCGTAGAGCTTGGACAATCACTTGAGCTTCGAGTTCGCGAAACGCAGCTTCACCGTCTTCCTTAAAAATCGTATCAATCGAACGTTGAGTTTGCTGGCGAATCAAAAAGTCAGAATCAGCGAATGGAACGTGGAGTTTTTCAGCGAGTAGCCGGCCAACGGTCGACTTCCCTGCTCCGGGCATGCCAATCAAAACAGCTCGTGGTGCCACTATTTGCGCACCTCCGCATTAGCATTTGTCTTAATCTTTGCGTTTGCGTTCAATGTAGCTTCGATATTTCGTTTGGTTTCGGCAACAGAGTCTCCACCAAACTTTTCATGCACGGCTTGAGCTAAAACGAGTGACAGCATTGCTTCGGCGATCACTGCCGCCGGAACCACCGCTGTGGTGTCTGAACGCTGATGTAGTGCGGTTGCCGGTTCGCCGGTGGCAAGGTCTACTGTACGAAGCGCACGTGGCACCGTCGAAATCGGTTTCAAAGCAATACGTACGAATAAAGGCTCACCATTCGCCATTCCACCTTCTATACCTCCCGCACGATTGGACAGCCGCGATAGTTCACCGTCTTTAATTATGATTTCGTCGTGTGCTTGGCTTCCTCGTCGACCAGCAGATGCGAAGCCATCACCAATTTCGATGCCTTTTACCGACTGTATAGACATCATCGCGCCTGCGATTTTTGCATCTAGGCGTTGGTCATCAACTGTGTATGTGCCGATTCCCGCCGGTACCCCATAGGCGATCACTTCGACGACGCCTCCCAAGGTGTCTCCATCGCTATGTGCAGCATCGATTTCGTCAATATACCGTTGTTCGAGGTCAGGATTAAGGGTGCGGACTTCGGATGAATCGATTTTTCGTTGATCGTCTGGACCTGGGCGTCGAGCGCCATCTTCTGCCTTGACTGTTCCGATCTGCACAACGTGTGAGACCACAGTAATCCCAGCAACTTGCTCTAGATAATTACTTGCTATCTTTCCGAGGGCAACCCTCGCTGCAGTTTCACGTGCGGAAGCTCGCTCCAAGACGTTTCGAGCATCGTCAAAACCAAATTTCTCCATACCCACAAGGTCAGCATGACCAGGGCGGGGACGAGTTAGCTTCTTATTGCGAGCGATTTCGCGTTCATCACCCGTACCAGCGTCGATCAACAAATCTTTCGAATTAACAGGATCGGCGCTCATAACGATTTTCCACTTAGGCCATTCAGAGTTTCCAATTTCAATAGCAATTGGAGAACCGAGCGTTTTTCCATGTCTTACGCCAGAAAGTATTCGTAGAGCGTCCTGTTCGAACTTCTGTCTGCTACCGCGTCCGTATCCTTGACGACGACGATAAAGTGCGTGAGCAATATCAGCCGAGGTAAGTTCCACCCCTGCTGGGATACCCTCAATGAGGGCAACGAGTGACGGGCCATGTGATTCACCTGCAGTACTCCAACGCATCATGAGTATTATTCTGCCATGTAATACACCTCGATTCTTAACAAGTCGTTCCGTGAGATTTAAAGGGCGTCTCTATGCACTGCTTAGGAATGTTCAAAGAGATCCTAAAGGCTGCTCCAGTTCGGAATAATCGCCACTAATAGGACCCAAAGGCATCCTATAATTACCGGTCCGAAAGCCAACCGATACGACTGTGCGAAACCTGACCGCCCTCGCAGTAGAAGATTCACCGCAGAACGCACCCCGAAAATAGTGAGCACAGCGAGAGAACAGATTATGTAAAAGACAAGAATCAAGCTTGTTCCATAGCCCGAAAGTGCAATTGCGCTAACGAAGAATAGGCGAACGTCGCCTCTGCCAAGCACCGGCATATCACTGCGAGCTCTGCTTACGAATATCGTGGGCAAATAGAGAAGCGAGATCAGCACAATACTTTCGCCTATATCAACAAACAACGTCACAAAATTTATAGAATTTAGGTTTGCAAGGATGACCAGGTGGATAACTGCCAGAACTCCGGCCAGATTGGAAAATGCCACTACAAGCTCACGTGTTTTGAAATCTATAAGCGCGTTAATTATCAGCGGTATAAAGAAGAAACCGAGGGTAATAGATGGTGCTATGCCAACCCCATTGAGATAAGATCCTAGAACGGTACACCAAAATCCGAGAGAACCGGTTATAACCATGGTATTAACCGATAGCACTTGACTTACCTGGACATTTAGGGGAAATGTGTTCATGAATCCAGACTATGAATCTGGATTAGCCTCAACATAAAGAATCCACAGAGGTAGGCAGTATGCGTACTTGTTTGGTAACTGTGGATAACTACGAGCACTCGCAGGCTGTGTAGAGAGCATTAGCTGATTAAGAACCAAGCTATATGAACCATAGACGAGGTTAGCCGCAGTAAACGTCAGTTACTCCACGCGAAGCTAATTCAGCTGACAAAGCTAACCGAAGCTTGTCAACATCTGGAGTTTTC
The DNA here is from genome assembly GCF_900604515.1 of Arcanobacterium ihumii. Taxonomy (GTDB): domain Bacteria; phylum Actinomycetota; class Actinomycetes; order Actinomycetales; family Actinomycetaceae; genus Arcanobacterium_A; species Arcanobacterium_A ihumii. The sequence continues at coordinate 139,206 of NZ_UWOS01000002.1, forward strand.
CCGGTAAAGAGCCGGATCTGATCTACCGCTTGGTGGAGAAGCATTAGCCACCCCGGAGCAATCACTGCCCCTCGCTCCTGTGCTACAGAAACGAGCGCGCTTGGATAAGGATCGTAGGCTGCATCTAAAAGCACAAATGAAACTGAACTGTCTATTTCGCGTAGTTCTTGAGCCAGTGAATCTGCTACATGAGCAGGCAAAGTAGATATAACTAAATCACAGTTGATTAGGTGTGTTGCAGCGTGATCAAGCGATACCGAGCAAATATCGATATTCAGCGAATGTGCAGCCGTAAAAACACCGGGACCACCGAGACGCCTTGCGCACACTGTGATTTCTTTAGCACCGAGTTGGATGCCAGCGGCTAAAGCTGAACTCGCCGTCGCTCCAGAGCCTAAAATTGCAACACGCTCGTAGATTCGGGTCGATCCGCCAGCTTCACGAACAGCTTGAACGATACCTGCCACGTCAGTGTTGAAACCTACAAGCATCGTCGTCGTACCTGTCGGTTGAAAAACAACTGAGTTAACAGAACCTACTGCTTTTGCAAGGCCATCAACCATATCACACATGGCAAGTGCCTCTTGCTTGAGAGGCATCGTCACAGCTAAGCCTGCCCAGGAATCATCGCACTGAACAACAAATTCACGAAGACCACCCTTGGCAACCTCATATCGCCCAAAATCGAGGTATTCGGCATCAGCTAGATGCAAAATAGGTGACATTGAGTGGCTGATCGGAGAGCCAACCACGCCTGCTTTCTTCAGCTCAGTCATGATTTGGCACTATCAGCCTTTGTTCTTGGAGTACCACTGCCTGAATTCCTGAACGTTCTTGTTATGTTCTTCAAGAGTTGCAGCAAACTTCGTATCACCGTTGTCCAAGTTAACAGTCACGAAGTACAGCCAGTTTCCACTTGGTGGGTTGATCGTTGCCTTGATAACAGCGATTGACGGATTCGAAATTGGACCAGCTGGCAGACCCGGATGCTTATATGTATTGAACGGATTATCATTCTGAATATCCGCATTCGTTGGAATGCCCGAAGTCTTGCCCACTCCATACATCACGGTTGAGTCCATCTGGAGGTATCCGTTTACCTGGGTATGGTCATTCAAACGGTTTTCAATAACGCGTGCAACCTGCGCATAGTAATCTGGCCAGTTAACCTCACGCTGAATAATCGAGGCGATAATAATCTGGCGCTCCCACTGGTCTTTGGCAATTCCAGAGCCTTCAAGTTCTTTTACGCGTTTGGCAACCATTTGCTTGAGCGCATCTTGAGCATTGATTCCTGGAGCAAAGGTGTAGGTTAGTGGCGCAATCCAGCCTTCAAGATTTCCCTTAGCTTCGGGTGGCAAACCAAGTGCATTGGTGTCTGCCATAGCTTTTTCGACCTCAGCCTTCTCAAGGCTGAGTACATTGGACAGTCGATCCTTAGTCTGCTTAATTGTAAAGCCCTCAGGAATCGTGACCTTGATTTCTGCCTTCGAAGCGGGATCAAGCAGTGCAGCTACTGCATCTGCACCAGAGATCTTCTTCTTAATAGAGTAGCTTCCCGGCTGAATTGATCCCGAACGCGGATTGTTGTTGAACGCTTCTACGAATGCGGATTCAGAGGCAATGATATCCTTTTCCTTCATGATCTTTGCAATCTCTGAACCGCTGGCACCCTTAGGAATGGTGATGACGACGGCTTGCTCCCCCGGACCCGAGTAGTCTTCTTGAGATGAGCTAGAAAATACGTTTGCAACATATGGCCACGCCACTACACCAGCAAATACCACAAGTCCGGTCACAATTGCGAGCGAAATACCAGTACGGATTCGACGTCGGTTACGACGTTTCATGATCTCCGCTCGGTGGCGTCGCTTATCGGCTTCACTTTCGTGACCGCTAAAGAAGTCAGTCATGAGACTCTCCGTTCAGAGCTATTCCGGGAAGTCCGCCGGTATTGCGCTCAAATTCCAATGCATTTTCCAAAATAATAACTGCAGAGACCTGATCAACAACAATTCTATGTGTATTTTCACGTCTGCCGCTTTCGTGGAGGAGCCGGTGTGCGCTCACCGTTGTTAGTCGTTCATCGATTAGACGAACAGCAACCGGAGCAACCATACGCGAGATTCGGCGCGCCCACTTACGTGCGTCTTTCGCCGTCTTCCCCTCGGTTCCATCCATGTTTTTGGGAAGGCCCACATAGACTTCAAGGGTGTCTGACTCTTTGACCAGATCGACGACGGCGCTTAAGTCGTTTTTTCCACGCTGGAAGGTGCCCACCGGCGTTGCCAAAATCCCACTTGAATCGGTTTTAGCTACGCCTACGCGCACTCCGCCTACGTCAACTGCGACTCGAACACCTCGGCGTAGCTGACGTACGGGCGGATATACAACGTTTTCCGTCACAAATTGGCCAATCGGTCCTGGATAGCAGTAACTGCCTCACTGATCTTAGCTGAATCGGCGCCACCGCCCTGGGCGAGGTCATCCTTTCCGCCACCGCCACCGCCAAGAATCTTGGCAGCTACCGAGACCAAGGCACCAGCCTTGATTCCAGCTGCACGCGCTTGCTCCGTGGTTGCGATAACAACCATTGGACGATCTTTTACGATGCCGAAGAGAGCAACAACTGCGCTGGATTGAGCGAGTTGGTTACGTAAATCGGTGGTAGCGTTGCGGATTTCGTCAGCCGAGGAAACTTCACCGAAGTTATAGGTTGCGAACTTCGTCGAGCCAATGGACTCAATTGACTCAAGGATCGACGCATAGGAGGCCTTCATTTTCTCTTTACGAAGCTGAGCGATCTGCTTTTCAGCATTCTTCAGCTTGTTGAGAAGAGAATCGATGTGCTCTGGAAGCTCTTCGGGACGAACGTGGGTGAGGGTGCCGAGCTGGGAAAGCAAAGCACGCTCCTTAGCTGCGGTGGCGAATGCATCGCGGCCAACCAAAGCTTCGATGCGACGAACCCCTGAACCGATGGAGGATTCGCCAAGAACTGAAACCAAACCAATCTCACCTGAACTACCAACGTGCGTACCTGCACAAAGCTCACGCGACCAGTCTCCACCAACAGAAACGACGCGCACAACCTTGCCGTATTTCTCACCGAACAAAGCCATAGCACCCGATTCGCGAGCTTCGTCGATGCTCATCTGCTGATCAGTGACTTCCAAGTTGTTCTGAAGCTGGGAATTAACGCGTGCTTCGATTGAGGCCATGACATCCGCAGGGATTTGCGAACCGTGACGGAAGTCGAATCGCAGGCGAGACGGTGAGTTCTCCGAACCTGCCTGAGTTGCCTGTTCTCCAAGGTGTTCGTGAAGCGCCTTGTGAATCATGTGAGTTGCGGTGTGCGCACGAGCAATCTGCCCACGACGGTCGGTGTCGATCTGTGAGTAGACGACGTCATCCAAGACGATTTTGCCTTCGTTCAGCGTGCCTCGATGAACGTGTAGACCCTTGATCGGCATCTGAACGTCATCAACGGTCATTAAACCGCCACCGGCAATCGAGATTTCACCGCGGTCAGCGAGCTGGCCACCTTGTTCCGCCCAGAATGGCGTGCGGTCAAGGATGACGTCTACTTCCGCAGGTCCTTCGACGGCAGCAACTGGCTTACCGTCAAGCAAGATTCCAAGAACGCGGCCTTCCGCAGCGGAGTCGGTGTAGCCCAAGAACTCGGTTGCTCCACCGGATTTCTCCTGGATTTCGTGATAAACAGTCGCGTCAACGTGACCACTCTTCTTAGCCTGGGCATCGGCGCGAGCACGGTCTTTCTGCTCTTGCATGAGTGAGCGGAAACCCTGCTCGTCAACATTAATGCCCTTTTCAGCAGCCATTTCAAGGGTTAGATCGATCGGGAATCCGTAAGTATCGTGGAGAGTAAAGACAGCTTCGCCTGGAAGCCCAGTTCCCGTCTTCTTAGCCTTCTCAACTGCTACGTCAAAGATCTGAGTTCCGGAGCTGAGCGTGCGGCGGAAAGCATCTTCTTCTGCGTAGGCAATCTGAGAAATACGATCAAAGTCGATCCCTACCTCTGGGTAACTTTCCTTCATCGCGTTCATCGAAGCAGGCAAGAGATGTGGAAGTGCAACTTCATCAACACCGAGCAAACGAACCGAACGAACCGCCCGGCGGATAAGGCGGCGCAAAACGTAACCGCGGCCATCGTTACCTGGACGAACACCGTCGCCAATCAACATAAGCGAAGAACGGACGTGATCGGCAATAATACGCATGCGAACGTCGTCTTCTTCATTGGCGCCGTACTTCTTGCCGGTCATTTCCTCGGTAGCAGCGATAACTGGGAAAACCTGGTCGGTTTCGTACATGTTTTGCTTGCCTTGGAGCAGGTAAGCAATGCGTTCGAGACCGGCGCCAGTATCAATCGCGGTCTGATCGAGATTGCCAAGCAGTGGGAAGTTCTTGCCTTCACCTTCGCCGCGTAAGAATTCGTCGAATACGAGGTTCCAGATTTCCAGGTAACGATCGCCACCTGGATCAACGGTTCCACCTATGGCTTCAGGGCCGAATTCTGGACCGCGGTCGTAGTGGATTTCGGCGCATGGACCTGCTGGACCTGGCTGGCCAGTAGACCAGAAGATCTCTTCACGCTTGAGCTTAACGATGTGCTTAGGATCGAGTCCAACCTTCTTAGTGAGGGCATCGAAAGATACCTGGTCCTCTTCCCAGATCGTGACCCACAGGCGATCGCCGTCAAGACCATAACCGCCGTCGACGATTGATGAGGTGAGAAGGCCGAAAGCGAGGTCGATTGCGCCTTCTTTGAAGTAGTCGCCGAAAGAGAAGTTTCCACACATCTGGAAGAACGTGCCGTGGCGGGTGGTTCGGCCGACGTTGTCGATGTCGTTGGTACGGATACACTTTTGGACCGAGGCGGCTCGAGGGAATGGCGCAGGTTCGGTGCCCACGATGTAAGGAATGAATGGAACCATTCCGGCGATTGTGAACAAAATCGACGGGTCTGGCGATACCAAAGGAACGCTGTCTACGATCTCGTGGTCGTTTTTACGGAAGTACTCCAACCAGCGATTCCGAATTTCTGCACTACGCATTTATTTCCTCGATTTTTCTAAAAGGCTCTGAGCTCAAACTGAGACTAATTCTAGTACGACGACGGCGCTACGGTTTCGTTGAAACCCGATGCGGACGCGTTATGTGGTTTTTCTCCCTGATCAGCAGGTTCGCGAACCGGTTCCCTCATCTTTTGGGTATCCCTGTTCGGCTTCGCAGTCGCTTCACCGGGCTTGCCGAAAGCTTCTTTCATCTTCTCCGCACCGCGACGAACCGCAAGGAATGGTGCGCCAACCGTTGAGGTGACGAGCGTCGTCATAGCCGAGATATCTTCGGAGGTGCGAGCGGCGGCGTCGGTAATCGCGTCCAGCTTCTTCACCTGGTTGTTTGCCTCGGCAACCGTTTTGGCAGCTTCATCGATCGCAGGCAAAGTGTGTTCGGTGAGCTCTTTGAGCGATTCCGAAAGGCGATCTAAAACTCCACCCAGCTTAATAAGCGGGCGAATCGAAAAGTAAACAAGTACAAGAAAACCAAGTGCAGCGATTATTCCTGCAATCTGGCCAAGCGTAACCGGTCCCATGTACCTAACCTTATCTTGCAAATAGATATGAAACAGCGCGCTACGACAAATCCGTAGCGCGCTGTTATGAAGATCTTATCGAGAGTAGTGCTCGACGACCATCTGTACGTCACACGTTACTGGAACTTCAGCACGCTTTGGACGGCGAACCAGTTCGAAGCGAAGCTTCTCAAGTTCAACCTTGAGGTAGTCAGGAACGAGTGGCAGAACATCTGCATGCTGTCCCTGAGCAGCTACCATGAACTGCGACGACGCCTGTGAACGTGGCTTAACCTGAACAATCTGTCCTGGCTTTACGCGGAAGGATGGGCGGTCAACGAGTTGGCCATCAACCAAGATGTGGCGGTGAACAACAACCTGACGTGCCTGTGCAATGGTGCGAGCAAAGCCTGCACGAAGCACAAGAGCATCGAGACGCATTTCAAGAAGTTCGATGAGGTTCTCACCGGACATACCTTCAGCGCGGCGTGCTTCTTCCCAGACCTTACGCATCTGAGCTTCACGAATGCCGTACTGAGCGCGCAGACGCTGCTTTTCCTTCAAACGAACCGAGTAATCGGATTCCTTGACACGGCCACGACCGTGCTCACCTGGACGGTATGGGCGGCGCTGCATGTACTTCTCAGCCTTTGGGGTGAGAGCAATTCCGAGCGCACGGGACTGACGAACAGCCTTGCGGGAACGATTTCCAGCCATTTTAGATCTCCTGTCGACTAATTGGCACAGCCTAAGCTGTGGGGTCAACCCAGTTGGCTAAGACCCCAGGTTTGTTGTGCTCCTGTACGGAGAGCAACTCGTACATTTTAGCACTATTGCTTACCTAGCGCTCTATTGATCCGTTCCAAACGGTTGGTGACGTTTGCCTCATATCCGCGATCACTTGGCTCGTAATATACAGTGCCCACCATTTCGTCCGGAAGATACTGCTGGCGAGCGATTGCGTTCGGTTCGTCGTGGGCATAGATATAGTCGCGGTCTTTTCCACTCTGCTGAGCAGCAATACGCGAGGATTTCACTGACTTATCGCGCAAGTGCATCGGAACCGGTCCGATCTTACCTTCACGCACGTCGGCGATTGCCTTATTAATTGCGTTGTAGGCGCGATTCGACTTCGGAGCCGTTGCCAGGTGGACCACGGCTTCGGCAAGGATAATTCGCGCCTCTGGCATTCCAACTAGGGCAACTGATTGAGCAGCCGCGGTTGCAGTTTGGAGCGCGGATGGATCTGCCATACCAACGTCTTCCGCTGCGGAGATCATGAGGCGTCGTGCCACAAACCGCGGGTCCTCCCCCGCTTCTAACATTCGGGCTAGGTAGTGCATTGCAGCGTCAACATCCGAGCCACGAATGGATTTGATGAAGGCAGAGATTACGTCGTAGTGCTGGTCACCGTCGCGATCGTAACGTACGGCGTAGGAGTCAACCGAGGCTTCGACGTCGGCAATATCGATTTCGTACGCGGGCTTACCTTCATTGGTGCTGAGTTTAGGCTTGTCCGCGGCTTTACCAGCAGCGGCTTCGAGGATGGTAAGCGAACGGCGTGCGTCTTGACCGGCGAAGCGGATGATGGCATCGAGGGCGTCGTCGGTGATCGAGAATTTGTTGTTAAGGCCGCGTTCGTCGGTGAGTGCGCGGGTAAGCAGTTCTTCAATGTTGGCTTCGGACAGCGGATGGAGTGTGAGGAGCAGTGAGCGCGAAAGGAGCGGTGAGATCACGGAGAAGGACGGGTTTTCCGTGGTTGCAGCAATCAGGATCACCCAGCGGTTTTCGACGGCTGGGAGTAGCGCATCTTGCTGGGTTTTCGAGAAGCGGTGAACTTCGTCCACAAACAGGATTGTTTCTTTGCCGTCGATGAAGAGCCTGTGTTTGGCATCGTCGATCACGGCGCGCAGTTCTTTCACTCCGGCGGAGACGGCGGAGATTTCATTGAACGCCCTGCCAGACGCCCCAGCACACAAATATGCGAGAGTGGTTTTTCCGATTCCGGGTGGCCCCCACAAGAAGATCGACGACGGCGCACCGTTTTCGTTTCCTTCGATCAGGCGGCGCAGTGGTTGGCCTAGTTTGAGGAGGTGGTCTTGCCCGAGGACCTCGTCAATCGAGCGCGGACGCATACGCACAGCTAAAGGGGCATGCTTATGGTTAGGCACGCCCGAATCATCAAGTGCTGCGTCTGAAAAAAGATCCACGGTTCAATAGTAGCTGGTTTGGGATGTTAAGGAACTTTAGAAATGCCTATCTAGTAGTTAGGCGTCAGTTAGCTTCATCCTTATCGAAACCTGAAATCGCACCGAGCTCAATGGCTTCGTTGATTTCTTCAATCCTAGGCGCATTAGAGCCACTGAAGAGGCTTCCGGCAAGTTCAGAAACGGAACGAACATCCTCATCATTCTCTTCTATACCGATCCAAGGATTCACTAAGGAAATTGGCATCGATTCAAAGTCCGCCACATTTCGCGTAACCATCGTTAAACCGTTCACTAACGCAGTAGCTCCAATGATGCAGTCACGGTACGGCAAAGTTCTGCGTTTCTGGAGATTAGCAGCTGCGCGTGCTACCGCAGTCTCCATTGGAAGTATGCGATTTTCGAAAGCCGCAAGAACGTGGTTTTCCAACCAGTACCGCAAGATGGCAGCTTGAGGCTTATCTTTACGGTTCACCTGCACGATTCCCATTTCGATTTCGTAGATAGTTGTTGAGGAAAGGTAGCAATCGAGCGGTGACTTATCTTCAAACCATTGCTTAACGTTTGCATCAATACGTGATTGTGGTTTTCTAATTTCGCTGATCACGTTCGTGTCTAGTAGGAACATCAGAATTCGGGAACTTTCAAATCGAGCTGAGCTTTTTCAAATTCGATTTCGATTTCCGAAGCCTCGTGCATAGAAAGCAAAGAAATGAGGTTGTCTTCCACCACAGACATTTTCTTATAATCGTCGATCGACATTAAAACGAAAGCGGGATTTCCACGGTCCGTAATCACTACTGGCCCGTCAGCCGCGGCACGCTTCGCGGCGCTTACGTCTTGATTAAATTCCCGCGCAGAAATGGTGACTGTCATTTCGAGCCTCCTAATTGTAGGTACGTTTCTACAATAAGGGCTTTTCCGCCTAAAAACAAGGGATACTAAAGATAATACCTACCCAATTATTGCTCTCTATCTACGACGACGGTGCTCACGAGCCTGCCGCATAATGTTACGGTTTCGTGAAACAGGTTTTTGATTTGGATTGTCCAACAAGAATTGATTCACTAGTTCAATCACAGAATCCCATGGAAAGTATTCACGTACAATTTTGCAACGAGCACGGTAGTCGGTGACTTTACCAGCTGCATTCGCCGCTTCTTTTACACGGTAAGGATCAGCACCCAGAGCCTCATTTATCCAAAGTAAAGATCCGGAATTCAGTAATCGGTTATAGGTTCGTTTTGCTGAACGGTTTGGATCATCACGAGTACTTGCAAATTCCTGCACATCAAGGTCTTGCAACTCAGCCATAATTCCGATCCTTCAGCTCGATATTAAAATTTTAGCTCTCACTCAACCCAAAGAACCGGTTGAAATAATCCGTCAACACGCTTACTACGCGGCGTTTCTTGTCGCTCGCGCTTTCACCTGAGGTATTTCCAAACCGCGACGCAGGAGGCAAAATCTTCATGATTTCGGTACCGCGAGTTTGAAGCTCACCATATGTAAAAGCTGAATTCATGAACTCTCGAGCCTGTTGAGACTTCAAATTTTCACGCTCGATAATATCTTCGAGTTCTGCCACCTTCCGTGTAGCAATAAAAGCGGCCCATTCGGTGTCCACATCACTCTTTGCAGATATGGAATCGACGAATTCTTCCACCAAGTCACGTTTGTTACGAAGCGACGGGCTAGAAGCCAATGCTCTCGAGATTTCGGCTCGGATTTCTTTATCTTCTCCGTCGCCTTTCTTCGCACGATATTTTTCAACCAGCAACAAGATATAGTCAACATTTACTTCGACTTGCTTAACGAGCTCGATTTCGAAAACTACGTCATCGTTAACGATTTCTTTTTCGATTCGAGGCCGCATCTCCGCGTAGATATCCAAGTAAATACTGCGATAGTCTTGGAAATCGCGTTCACTAAGTGGGTTTTGCTCCGCGAATTCATCAAAGACAGTCAAAATATTGTTGAGCCTCAGAATAGCTCCAAATTCATTAATGAATTCTCTTGCAGCTTCTTCCCCAATAATTTGCTCTCCAAGCGGGAATCGTTCAGTGAATTCAGCAAGTTTTTGCGAATATTGATCGTAATATTCTGCGAACGACTTCAACAGCACAATTCCTCGAGCATCTTTATTTCCAAAAAGTTCGAGGGCCGAATTTGTTTCGGGTTCTAGGTTCCTAAACGCAACGATATTTCCGCATGTCTTAACCGAGTTCAGGATTCGATTGGTTCGTGAAAATGCCTGGATGAGTCCGTGTGCTCGCAGGTTCTTGTCCACAAAAAGTGTGTTTAGTGTTGTTGCGTCAAAGCCTGTTAAGAACATGTTCACAACAATTACTAAATCAAGCTCGCGGTTCTTGAGCCGCATCGATAGGTCTTTGTAATAGTTTTGGAATTTATCGGCGCTAGTGTCGTAGGAGGTACCGAACATTGCGTTGTAATCCGCAATTGCGTTGTCTAAAAATACACGTGCATCTGGCGTTAATTCTTCAGCATCAAAGGCTTCATCTTCAAGCAGTCCATCAACTTCATCATTCACTCCGTACGAGTAAATCATGCCGATTTTTAAACGTTTGTCGTCAGGCCGATTGGCTTGTTGCCGCGCAAATTCTTCGTAGTATTTCTTCGCAGCGTGAATAGAAGCGGTTGCAAATATAGCGTTAAAGCCATATACACGTTTCTTTTGGCTAATTGCTTCTTGTTGCTTTCTATTTCGCGTGGACTCAGGAACATTTACCACAACGGAATGTTGGTACGATGTTTCCCGTTTAGTCTTTTGATCGAAATGCTCCAGCGTGTACTGAACGATTTGGCTAATTCGTTCAGGCGAGAGCAATACTTTTTCGGTATCGATAGCCGAAATTTGTTTGTCTTCCACCAAGCCGGATTTAACGGTATTGATGTAATCGATTTTGAATGGAAGAACGTTCTTATCAGTAATCGCGTCTACGATCGTGTAGGTGTGCAGCTTATCGCCAAAAGCTTGTTCGGTAGTTCGGAGGTTTGTTCCTCCCCCGCTACCCGCATTTGCTGCGAAGATTGGCGTACCCGTGAAGCCGAACATATTGTATTTTTTAAACGATTTGGTGATTGCTACGTGCATGTCACCAAATTGCGATCGGTGGCATTCATCAAAAATGATGACCACGTGTTTTCCAAAAACGTCATGGTTTTTATTGCTCTTGATAAATCCCGATAGCTTTTGGATAGTCGTAATGATGATTCGAGCTTTTGGATCTTCTAGCTGGCGTTTTAAGACGGCGGTGTTTGCGTTCGAATTCGCCGCTCCGGGTTCGAATCGCTCATATTCACGCATGGTTTGGTAGTCGAGGTCTTTTCTGTCGACGACGAAAAGTACCTTGTCTCGCTGGGAACCTTTGTTGCTAGTTGCGCTGTTTTAAAGGATGTTAGCGTTTTTCCTGATCCGGTGGTATGCCAGATGTATCCACCTGCATCTGGGGTGCCCAGCTTTTTTGGATAATTCACTGAGATTTTTATCTTTTGCAGGATTCGTTCTGCAGCAACAATTTGGTATGGCCGCATCACGAGAAGCGTCTTATCTGCGGTAAGCACACAATATTTGGTGAGAATGTTGAGGATTGTGTGTTTTGCGAAGAAGGTTTTTGCAAAATCAGTCAATTCTTGGATGGGTTTGTTACTTGCATCTGCCCACCATGAAGTGAATTCAAAACTATTGGACGTTTTACGCCCAGAACCGCGCTTTTGGTTCTCTTTAATGTGACTATTGCGAGTCGTGTTCGAGTAGTATTTGGTGAGCGTACCGTTAGAGATCACGAAAAGTTGGATATATTCGAATAATCCCGAACCAGCCCAAAAGCTATCGCGCTGGTAGCGGTTAATTTGGTTGAACGCTTCGCGTAGGTCTACACCCCGACGCTTTAATTCAACGTGGACGACGGGCAATCCGTTTACCAATATCGTTACGTCATATCTGTTTGTATAGCGACCGCCTCGAAGAGTGTCTTCCACTGCACTAGGAACTTCGTATTGGTTGATAATTTGAAGCCGATTGTTGTGAATATTTTCTTTATCGATCAACGAAATATTTTTAATCGTTCCATCTTCGCGTTCAAGAATCTTCACATGGTCTTCTTGAATAGTATGTGTTTTTTCTTCGATTCCTGCGTTAGCACGAGCGATTGATTTTTGAAAGAACTGAGTCCATTCAGTATCAGAAAAAATGATGCCGTTTAAGATTTCGAGTTGTTTGCGAAGATTGACAATCAGATCTGATTCCGAAGTAATCACGAGACGCTCATATGCTTGGCTCTCAAGAATCTTAATAAATTCAGACTCTAGTTGAGCTTCACTTTGATAGGTTTTCTCAGCCTTGGAGTCAGGTACGTATTCAGCAACAATGGTCGATTCGTCACTCGAAGCAATCGGATCATATTTTCGCGCCGCGCCAGGGGTTTGCTGGACTTCTTCAATCATGCCGGAAGCTCCTCGAAGCTTAGTAACTTATCGCGATAATACTCGTATTGTTTGCGGCGCGCCTCAATTTCCGCAGGTAAACCAGACGAAATGTCATTCACTAAAGCATCAAATTTATCAAGAATAGAAACAATCCGATGTTGATCCTCCAAAGTAGGTAAGACAATTGGGAAACTCTTAATAACTGACGCATTCAAGTCTTTCCGTGCCCCTCTACCTAAAGATTTGAGCTCTTCATAATGCGCCGCCAGCCAGTAAAATACATACCGATATTCCGCAACTTTTGAATTTATTTGCAAATTACAGCAGTGTTGATTCGTATACATCGGTACTTTAATAACAGCAGATTTTCCAGCTGTTGCACCTGAAATTGCGACAACGACCGTATTAGATGGAACCAATTTTACGCCGGTTTCAGAAACGGCAGCTTGGGTTATTTTTATCTCGGTATCGTATACATTTTGAAAATCGACCTCGCCCGTCCTCAGCCAAGGAATAGTGCCACTATAGTAATACTTCGTTGATCCTGCTTTTGGTGTTGCTCCACTTGAAACCTTTGTCACGATATCAGCCAATGTCAGCTGCCCCCCCCCGAATTCAGGGAAGGTCAATAGCGAATCACGATAGTAGGCATACTGTTTCTTCCGTGCTTCCAGCTCCGCTTCCAGCTGCGTGAAAGAGTCGAGAATTCGGACGATTTCTTCTTGGACTTCCAATGGAGGGATTGGGATATTCAAATCGTCCGTATCGGTAATCGATAATTGTGGCAATTTAACCGAGGTAGCTTTTGCCTTCTTGGAAAGGAAATCTACCTGGGTTAGCAGGTAGTAATATACGAATTTCTGGTTGATACATGGATCATTTAACGAGTATGACCACAACTCCGATTTATGAGTAAATGGTTTATCGTAATAAGTGAAACCAATATGCCCCCTTGACTTGACTATAATGCTCGGAGACTCTATTACGCGATCACTTGGTACGCTATTATATGAGACATCGGCAATCGTATTACCCCCAGCAAAAACGCGTATTTCACCATCAGGAACAGTTATTTCTTTCATCTTCGCCGCAGTAATTGAAATTCCGGCGTTGCGTGTACCTAAAGTTGCCAAGCGACGGAACTCTACACCATTTGGGCAGAGGCCTTTGATTAGATCGTCAATCCTGCTCATTTTGTACCTTCTAAGTCCGCAACAATGGCATCAATCGCAGTCCGAAGTTCCATTTGTCGCGCAACAATCTGCTCGATATCCGCATTTAATTTCTCGATATCAATAACTTCGCGAGTGTCTTCTTTTTCAACGTAAGAAGACACCGCAATGTTGTAGTCGTTATCGCCAATGTCCGCGTTGGAAACAAGCTTCGAAACGTAATCGACGTCGTCACGCGAAAAATAACGTTCCACAATCGCATCGCGATGCTCGGCTAGCAGCTTGTTCTTATTCCCTATCCTTGAGAACATATCTGCAGCATCAATAAACAAAACCGAGTTGTCTGTTTTAGACTTACGTAACACGATAATGCAGGTACCAATCGTGGTTCCAAAGAACAAATCAGGCGGAAGCTGAATAACGGCGTCAACATAGTTATTATCGATAAGGTACTTACGAATCTTGCGCTCTGCACCACCGCGATAAAGTACTCCAGGGAACTCAACAATTGCTGCCGTGCCGTCTACCGCGAGCCACTTCAAAATATGCATTGTAAATGCAAGGTCCGCCTTAGATTTTGGAGCAAGAACACCTGCCGGGGCAAATCGTTCGTCGTTAATTAAAAGCGGATTTGCATCGCCAGCCCATTTAATCGAGTACGGAGGGTTCGAAACGATCGCATCGAAAGGTTCATAGTCCCAATGGTGAGGATCGATAAGCGTGTCGCCCAATGCAATATTGAACTTTTCGAAGTTTACGTTGTGCAAGAACATGTTGATACGAGCAAGGTTATAGGTGGTCAAGTTAATTTCTTGGCCATAAAATCCACGCACATTTTCAACACCAAGAAGCTTCGCGAACTGAAGCAGCAGAGAAGCGCTACCAACCGCTGGATCATAAACCTTATTCAATTGTTTCCTACCGTGGGCAGCAATACGCGCTAGCACTTCAGAAACTTCTTGCGGAGTGAAAAACTCGCCACCAGACTTGCCGGCGCTCGAGGCATACATCTGCATCAGGTACTCATAGGCATCACCAAACAAGTCAATTGAATTATCCTGCAAGTTCCCAAGCGGAAGATCGCCAATCGCATCAAGAATATTAGCGAGCTTCGCATTTCGGCGATCTACAGTATTTCCAAGCTTGGCTGAGTTTACGTCAATGTCGTCAAAGAGGCCTTTGAGATCGCTTTCCGAACTCGTGCCGAGTGCGGAACCTTCGACACTCTTAAATACTTTCGACAGAGTTTCGTTGAGATTTGGGTCGTGGTGTGCAGACTTACGCACATTCTCAAACAACTGCGAAGGAAGGATAAAGAAGCCTTTTTCTTCAACCGTGTCTTTACGTACCTGCTCGGCAAGTTCATCTGGTAATTCTGCATACTTGAAAGATACATCTCCAGCCTCGTGCTCGAGTTTCTCCTGGTACTGGGTCATATCCTCAGAGATAAAGCGGTAAAACAGCATACCGAGCACGTAACTCTTAAAGTCCCAACCGTCAACGCTTCCCCTTAAATCATTAGCAATTCGCCAAATCATTTTGTGGAGTTCGGCGCGTTGTGCCTCAGGGGTGGTCGGAACCATAGTGCAACCTTTTCGTCATCGGTATCAAAGTAAGAATCAAACAATCTTTAGGAACAGAGTTTATCGCCTATCACGGCCCTTAGCTCCACGTTCGACTAAATGATACCGACTAATTCCGATAAAACTCGTATAAACTCACGGGCATATAACATCAATCCCGAGTGACAAGAAATGTTTCGTATTTCTTGTCACAACTGTTAACCCATGCGCTTGTGCAATTGCCGCAATATAGGCATCATCAATGGGAGCTTTTGCCGGAACATCAAAATTACGAAATATCAAGGCTGCATCAAGATCAAAACTAAGTATCCTACCCGAAAATGCTGGTAAAACCTGACCTTCGAACCATTGGGTCAATATTCGGGCTTGCAATTCGTCCTTTGCCGAAATAGCTTTAATTCCCCTACCAATTTCTGCCACAGTTAACGAACAAATATATGTATCTTCTGGAGGAACATTTTTCGCCCAATCAAACACCGATTGATTTTTCTCAGGGCGACGCAAAGCAGAAATCACATTGGTATCAAAAAGATACTTCACAGAGCAACCTCACGTGAGCCAATGCCAAGCCGCGGTGGATCGAAATCAAAATCCGCCTCGCAACTAGGAATTTCTTGCGCAAGTAATGAAGCAATCGATGGGCGTTCAGCACACAAAACCGAAGACAAAATCCTCCTTGCTTCATTTTCCATCGAGGTACGATTTTGCCGAGCACGCGCTTTTAGCGCCTGCTTCGTACCTGCTGGAAGATCACGTATCAATATTTGCTCAGCCATCACAACCACCTCCGTTTACCACGCACAGGATGATGATATCATCAAACCGATAACATCAAAAGACAAGTTTGAAACCCAAAAAATCTAATTAAGCTGTAGTCACATTTGGTCGCCCGCCTATAGAATATCAACATGTTCGGATTCCTAGGTCGCAAGGTGTCTCGCAAGCCCTTGTTCTTTATCATTCTCTGGCTGATACTAATGGTAGCTGGAGCAACCAGTGCACTGTGGGGTTTCAGCCAGGGAAATCTATTTGAGCGCATGGAATCCTCAAAATCCATGGTTCCAGGTTCGGAATCCGATACCGTAATTCAGGCTCAGTCTGCCGAAAAGAATGGCGAGACCATCACCGCGATCATTACCGGCGTAAACACTGTTCAAATGCAGGCCGATATCACCGATTTCCGAAACAGCGTCAAGAAGATCGACGGCGTTAAAGAAGTTATCGACCCAGTTTCGATTGATGCAAAGTTCAAGGCAGAACTAGAACAACAACGCGTCGGTGCGCTCGCCGCCGCGGGCGGATCACCTCAAGCCACCGCACAAATTGATGCACAGTTCGCCCAGATTCCAAACCCTGCAAATGACTTCATGACGCAGCATGGTTACGCATTAGTCATTCAACTCGAACCGGGCGCACAAACTGAAGCTCACTACGCCGTCGTCGATAAACTTAACGAGTTCGAAACCACAGTGAAAGCAGCTGATCCCCATGGATCCCTCGGCTATATTTCCAGCACTTTGATTAAACGCGCAATCCTAGACCAAGTCGCATCGGATCTCGTGCGAGGCGAAACAATTGGCCTTCCAGTTGCGCTGTTCTTACTGCTATTCGTTTTCGGGGGTGTGATTGCCGCAGGTCTTCCCCTAGGATCAGCCATTGCATCAATTGCCATTACCATGGGAATCGTCTGGGGAGTGACGTTTTTTACCAACGTCGATTCCTTCGTGTTAAACATCATCACGATCATTGGACTTGCACTTTCAATCGACTATGGCCTTCTAGTAGTTTCGCGCTATCGCGAACAAATCTTCCTTGCCTTCGCGCGCCACGGTTATGATTCCCAGTCAAAAGAGCTTCCCGAGCAGACCCGCTCAATCATCGTCCAAGCGGTCGAAACAACAATTGCCACCGCCGGCAGAACAGTTTCGTTCTCTGCAATCACCATCGCATTCGCAATTGCATCACTCTTCGTCATGGACGCACCAATGCTGAAAATGATCGCGGTGGGTGGCGTCGTGGTAACAATCTTTGCCGTTTTTACAGCGGTTACGCTTGTCCCTGCACTAATCCGAGTTGCCGGCGAGAAGCTCTTGCATCCTTCGCCACTCAACCAAGTCCCTGGTTTTAACCGGCTCTTCAAGCGCTTTGGAGACGCCACTACTGAAACTGGATTCTTCTCTAACCTCGCAAAATGGGTTCACAAACGGCCGTGGCCGGTATTGATCGGAATAACCACGTTGCTCATAGTTGCAGCAATTCCGATCGGTGATCTCAAGATGCGCTCAAACTTCGTTGAGTACATTCCAGTCGGTCAAGAAATGGCGGTTCTCAACACGATTGAAGCCGACTACCCTGCCCTACGCACCCCTTCTGTCACCGTCCTAGCCGACGCACCAGAAAAGGATGTCCAAAACCTAGTCAAACACATCGAAGCCATCCCTGGAGTTTCCAAAGTTGCCACACCGATCACCGTTGATGCAGGCACGATTATAAACTTGTTCGTCAACACCGAAGATCCGGTCGGTCCAGAAGTCACCAAGGTCGTTGAAGATTTGCGTGAGTACGACGCCGGATATCCCACCCATGTTGGAGGAGCCGCGGCAGTCCAGAAAGACTTTATCGATGAAATCACGCGCGGTGCACCTTACACAATCGCGATCATCGTGGTTTCAGTGTTTGTATTGCTCTTCCTTCTTACTGGATCAGTGATCGCACCACTCAAGGCGTTATTAATCAATACACTTTCGCTGGTAGCATCGATCGGAATCACCGTGTTTATCTTTGACCACGGACTCTTGGGACTCCCCCAGACCTTAGGAATCGAAACCTTCGTGGTGGCGTGTGCAGCAGCGTTCGGATTCGGACTCGCCATGGACTACGAAGTATTCCTGATTGCCCGGATCAAAGAATATTGGGATGCAGGCAATTCAAACGATGCCGCCGTAGAGAAGGGACTGCAACGTTCGGGTCGTATCATCACCGCAGCCGCCGCAATTATCATAGCGGTATTCATTGGCTTTATTTTCGGTGATCTGCTCCCAATCAGGCAGATCGGAGTTGCACTGGCAATCATCGTATTTGTTGATGCAACCCTAGTTCGAATGTTGCTAGTACCGGCTCTTATGACGCTACTAGGTAAGTGGAATTGGTGGGCACCAAAATTCCTGATGAAGTTCTACGAACGATTCAAGATCGTACACTGACCACTACAAACAACGCGCGTAACGGCTTAAAGCCGGCTTCTAACAACGCTTAAACGGCCAGGCTCGAATAATCCTTAAACGGGCGTGGGCCACCAATAATGAGGCGCGCTCCCCGAGTAAGCCCTAGACGTAAGTAAAGCTTACGAGCCTGGTGATTCCAGCCCCACATACCAAAGTGAATGACTTTGCCCTGCTCAAGCCAGTAGTTAACAGTGGCAACCATGACGGCACTCGCCAAGCCTCGCCCGCGATAGTCTTGATCCGTGGCAAGGCCCGCAAAATGCATCTTTCCGTCATTTTCGTGAGCTCCCATAACGCAGGCAAGTTTGGAGTCTTGAGCTCCACCGTCAGCCGGAATCACGAACCAGTCAAGCTTATCGACGTTTTGCACCGCTTCGGAGATCGGATTAGCTTTCTTCAAAACAGCCAGAATTGCTTCGCGTTCATGTAGATACTCTTCCGTACCAGATTTGATAACGCGAACGGCGTCGTCTCCCTTCACAGACGGAATCGGTTCCGTAGCAAAGAAAAACTCCCACTCGTGGCCCCAGTGGGTGCCAAACTTCGCGCGCAACTCATCGTCCATTGCTTCATAAACATCGCGATTCATCATCAGTTCCAGATCACCGAGAAACTGCTCAGGAATCTGCTTGAGCTGTTCAATAACCTGTTGTGGCTGGCCGAATGCAGTTCCTTCATACTTAGTCCCAGATTCATTTGATTCGCGTGTCTCAAGGATCGTCACCGCGCAGTGCTCGTCACCATAGGAAAAGATGATCCGATCCTGCGCATCATTAAGTTCTGGTTGAATCTCAAACTGCCAAAAAGGGCTACGCATTCCGGCCAACAGTTCCATATTTCTCCTTGTTAGAACTATAAGACGAGGGTTTCCTACCAGTGCTCATGCACACAGGAAAACCCTCGCCCTTGAGTGTTAAGAAGTTTACTTCAACTTCGAATGTTCCTCAGAAACAGACTATTTTTTGGAACCTTCAGATTCCTTGTCCTTCTTCTTTGGCTTAGCGTCAATTCCGGCTTCCTTGCGTTGCAAAGCAGTGATTGGTGCCGGAGCGTCCGTCATCGGATCCCAACCGTTACCGATCTTCGGGAAAGCAATGACGTCACGGATCGAAGGAGCCTTGGTCAACAAAGCCACGATACGGTCCCAGCCAAAAGCGATTCCACCGTGAGGTGGTGCACCAAACTTGAACGCATCGAGCAAGAAGCCGAACTTCTCCTGAGCGGCTTCCTGATCCAAGCCCATTACCTTGAATACTCGCTCTTGTACATCGCGGCGATGGATACGGATTGAGCCACCACCGATTTCGTTTCCGTTACATACGATGTCGTAGGCGTAAGCGAGTGCTTCACCTGGGTTCTTATCGAACTCATCGAGCCACTCTGGCTTTGGTGAAGTAAAGGCATGGTGAACTGCGGTCCACGCGCCACCTGCAACGGCAACGTCGCCTTCTGCTTCAGCATCCTTAGTTGGTTTGAACAACGGAGCATCAACAACCCACACAAATGCCCACGCATCTGGATCAATAAGATCGCAACGCTTTCCTATTTCGAGTCGTGCTGCGCCAAGCAATTCGCGCGAAGCCGTTGGCTCACCAGCTGCGAAGAAGATGCAATCCCCTGGCTTCGCTCCGGTTGCTTCAGCAAGTCCGGCACGCTCTTCTTCGGAGATGTTCTTAGAAACCGGACCACCAAGTGTTCCGTCTTCGGCAATCGTTACATACGCCAAGCCCTTAGCACCGCGAGCCTTTGCCCACTCTTGCCACTTGTCAAAAGTACGGCGTGGTTGCGAGGCACCACCAGGCATAACAACTGCACCAACATATGGATTTTGGAATACGCGGAACGGCGTATTCGCGAAATATTCGGTGAGATCAACGAGCTCGTATCCGAAACGAAGATCTGGCTTATCTGAACCGAAACGCTCCATCGCCTCACGGAAAGGCATCCGTGGAATAGGAGTTGTAAGCTCTACCCCAATAAGCGACCAGATGTTCTTGAGGATATCCTCCGCAACTTCCATTACGTCGTCTTGATCCACGAAGGACATTTCGACATCGAGCTGAGTAAATTCAGGCTGGCGATCCGCGCGGAAATCTTCGTCGCGGTAGCAACGAGCAATCTGGTAGTAACGCTCCATGCCTGCAACCATCAAGAGCTGCTTGAACAGCTGCGGAGACTGTGGCAACGCATACCACGAACCAGGAGCCAGGCGGGCTGGAACAATAAAGTCACGTGCGCCTTCCGGAGTGGAACGAATCAAAGTTGGAGTTTCTATTTCAACGAAGTCGTGACCATCAAGCACACGGCGTGCAGCCTGGGAAACCTTGGCGCGAAGACGAATCGCATTCTGTTCATAGGAGCGACGCAGATCAAGATAGCGGTACTTGAGGCGAGTTTCTTCGTTCACGGATCCGGCGTCTTCGGCGTGATCAGATACCTGGAACGGAAGTGGAGCTGCTGAGTTCAGAACCTCGATATCGGTGGCTTCTACTTCAACATCACCAGTAGGAAGCGCAGCATTGGCGTTCCCCTCAGGGCGCTTGTTAACTACGCCAACAACTTTAATAACGTATTCGGATCGCAGTTCGT
Source organism: Arcanobacterium ihumii (assembly GCF_900604515.1). Taxonomy (GTDB): domain Bacteria; phylum Actinomycetota; class Actinomycetes; order Actinomycetales; family Actinomycetaceae; genus Arcanobacterium_A; species Arcanobacterium_A ihumii. The sequence continues at coordinate 160,023 of NZ_UWOS01000002.1, forward strand.
GAGCGACCTCTGCACGGATCGTCACCTGCGCAATTCCAGAAGCATCGCGAAGATCAATGAACGCGATTCCACCGTGGTCACGGCGTCGGTCTACCCAACCAGTGAGCGTAACGGTTGAGCCAATATCTTCTTTTCGCAGTGATCCTGCCATTCGTGTGCGAAGCACATCGACCTCTTTTCAGTTATTCGTTATCACCCGCGAGACGAGCGGGTTACAGCACGTATCGAGACGGGAAACGTGCACGAAATAAACTCTACGCTTCCGCGCTTTGACCACAAAACTTGTACTCCTGTTTGCCGTCTAGGGAGCTATAAGTCACAAGCTATGCCTTTGCTAAACCTTTTGTTTTCCCAAGACAATAGAAGAGTGACTAATTCTCAGTTCAACGGTCAAGAAGATCAGCACGTACTCAAGAAAAGTCGGAAGCACGGTATCAAATCATCACAGGATTTACCTTCCCGCTCGCGCTCCGATGTTTCAGCGCGCCGCCGAATCTCACGCCGACTCCGTAAGCCGGCTCCTCGCCTTACCGAAAACTTAGAATTCTGGTTACGTGTTATTTCCGTTTCTTTGATCACCCTGGTGGCCTTCGAAGTTATCGCTGTTGCGACGGCGATGCCTTACGTAGTTGCCGACCTCGGGGGCGTTCGCTATTACGCACTCACCTCTGGAATCGCTCTGGCTTCCCAATTAATTACGACGGCGATTGCTGGTGTTTGGTGCGATGCTCGCGGTCCTAAAAAAGTTCTCTATACCGGAATTATGCTTTTTGTAGCGGGTCTAGTAATTGCAACTATTGCAACTAGTAGCGCGATCCTTGTGGTTGGACGTGCTGTACAAGGTCTTGGTTCTGGGCTGTTAATTGTTCCGCTATACGTGATGGTGAGTGCTTATATCCCTAGACCGAAACAACCGGCAGTTTTTGCATCATTTGCAGCTGCGTGGGTACTTCCCTCTCTTATCGGCCCGGTAATTGCCGGTATCTTTGTTGACTACTTCCACTGGCGCTGGGTATTTGGAATCACGCCTGTATTGATTATACTGGCTGCTCCTTTTGGATATTCGAAGGTAAAGCAATTCCCACCGATCAATGATCCGCTTCGAGTACCTCAGCTTCCTCGTATCGCAATCTTTGCAGTGCTCACCGGAATCTCAGTGGCATTACTACAGGTCCTTTCGGGAACAGAATCCACAGGCTTCACTCCCCTTACTTATGCGCTCATCATTGCAAGCTCACTGGCGTGTTTCGGATTTATCCGTCCGCTTCTACCTACCGGAACGCTCAGCGGGCAACGCGGGCTACCAGCTTCGATCTTCTTCCGTGGGCTTATTAATGGAACCTACATAACGGTTGAACTTTTCTTGCCGCTCATGCTTAAAGAAATTCACCATTTCTCTCCTACCTCCGCCGGATTTGTTATGACGGTTGGATCAATTACTTGGGCTGCAGGTTCATGGTGGCAGGGACGAGTCCATAACCCTCAAGTACGCAATCGGCTTCCGCTGGTCGGCGCCGTGTTACAGCTGGTTGGAATGCTTCTTACAATCTTGGGTGTTTTCCCTTCTCTGCCGGGTGAAGTCGTCTTCATTGGCTGGCTAATCGCAAGTACCGGATTGGGAATCTCCTATCCGGCGATGACGGTCCACTCCCTAGCTCTCACCCCTCAAAAGCTTCACGGGAAAACATCGTCTGCACTGCAAATCTCTGATACCTTGGGATCGGCAATTTTGATTGCCTACGCAGGAATTCTGTTCTCTCTTACGCAGTCCTTTAATAACCATGCGTTTACGTGGGCAATAGGCTTTTCGTGTTCGATGCTCTTAATTGCCTTGTGGCTCGTTAGACGCATCACACCCGTGACGCCGGTTTCAGATGAAAACGCCTAACAGCGGCGGTATTTGCGCCAATTAAAGGTCCATATCCAAGCAAAAATTGTTTACGTGCGGCAATTCACCACGGCAATTATCGCATTTATCGTTATCTGCCTTATATGCTTGTAACGCGCCAAAGTGGCGCATGGCCTTTGCCGACTGCGTGTGTAATGTGTGTGTTTTTCGGCAATGCGGCGAGCTTGGACCTCGAATCCGCCAAGGCCCGAAAATCAATCACGTTTGGACGTATTAATGTCGGATAATTCCGTAACTTTTGCTGACTTAAACCTGCCCGAAACAATTTTGCAGGCAATCACCGAGATGGGATATGAAACCCCAACCGCAATCCAGCAGCAAGCTATTCCACACCTCATCGATGGACGTGACGTCGTCGGCGTTGCACAAACAGGTACTGGAAAGACTGCTGCTTTCGCGCTCCCGATGCTCAAACACACGGACCCTGAGCTTCGCGAAGTTCAGGCACTCGTGCTCGCACCTACCCGCGAACTTGCGATGCAAGGTGCCGAAGCAATCGAAACTTTCGCTTCCAAGACTGGTGGACTTGACGTCGTCGCTGTTTATGGTGGAACCTCCTACGGTCCACAGCTCGGCGCGCTTCGCGGTGGTGCCCAGGTAGTTGTTGGTACCCCAGGCCGAGTAATGGACCTTATCGATCGTGGTGCGCTCAAGCTCGAAACGGTTCGCTACTTCGTTCTAGACGAAGCAGACGAAATGCTTCGCATGGGCTTCGCTGAAGACGTAGAGAAGATCGCCTCTGGATTGCCCAATGAGCGTATCTCCGCCCTGTTCTCCGCCACGATGCCCGGTTCGATTCGTAGTGTTGCACAGTCCCACCTCAAAGACCCGGTGGAAGTCACTGTATCGCGCCAGGCTTCGACAGTTGACACCATTACCCAAACTTTCGCGGTCGTTCCTATGCGCCACAAGATTGGTGCGCTTTCTCGCGTACTTGCAACTACCGACGCCGATGCTGCGCTCGTTTTCGTTCGTACCCGCGCAACAGCCGAAGAACTATCTCTTGAGCTCACCGCCCGCGGTGTAATGACAGCGGCACTCTCAGGTGACGTACAGCAAAAGGATCGCGAGAAGTTAGTTGAGCGTCTTCGCGCCGGAACGATTGACGTACTTGTTGCAACCGACGTCGCAGCTCGTGGTCTTGACGTTGAGCGCATTGGACTTGTTGTTAACTTTGACGTTCCTCGCGAAATCGACACTTATGTTCACCGTATCGGCCGCACTGGACGTGCCGGCCGCGAAGGAACTGCTCTTACTTTCGTAACTCCTAAGGAACGTACCCGCCTTCGCCGCATCGAAAAGGTTACTGGTGCCCGAATGGCTGAAGTTGAGCTTCCAACTCCTGCTGAAGTTTCCTCTCTTCGTGCTCAGCGTATTGTTGATAAGGCTATTGAGCGCCACGCAGTTGGACGCCTCCACGTCTACGAAGACGTTCTTGCAAAGTTTAATGAGACTCAGAGCGAGTCCGAATCTCCACTTTCCCAGGAAGACCTAATCAAGGCGCTCTTGGCTCTTGCAGTTCGCGATCCAGGGCCGCAGGCTAACGACGAACCTGAGTTCATTACCGCTAAGTTCGACGACGGCGGTCGCGAACGCGGTTCACGTGGAAATGACCGTGGTGAGCGCCGCGAGCGTCGCGGAGACAAACGCAAGCCCACCTTTGAGGGAACCGGCACCATGTACCGTATCGAAGTTGGCCGCCGTGACGGCGTTTCTCCAGGACACATTGTTGGTGCAATCACTGGAGAAGGTGGAATTGCTGGATCACAGCTCGGAAAGATCGATATCTTCCCATCGTTCTCACTCGTTGAACTTCAACATGAACTCGATGAACAGACTCGCCGCCGCATTGGTAAGGCGCGCGTAGCCGGACGCATGCTTAATATTGCAGAAGATCACGGACCTGGCCATCGCCCAGTTGCTGGGTCAAGTAATGACGATCCTGAGTTCCGCAAGTACCGCGCAGACCGTAAATTCGGTGATGACCGCCGTAAGCTACGTTCTTCTGGTCGAGGTGAACAAGCTGGAGACAGGCGATCGAGCCGTGGATTCCGCGATGAGAATCGTGAGCGCGGATTCGGCCGTGGTGATCGACGCGGTTCGCGATTCAATGATCGCGGAAATGATCGTGGTGGACGTCGTTCCTTCCGTGATAACGACCGCTGGTGATGTGCTCAAGCTGGATTTGAGAAACTCTAGCTTAAGCAATACTTAATCGGAAGTGGTGGGGTGAGAAGATTTGGGCTGAACAGCCCAAATCTTCTCACCCCACCACTGGTTTTATTCAGTATTTGAAAAAGTTCATCTGCTCAATAGTCAACCTAGTAGCGGATTATTTACCTACCTTCGCCAAAGACCGCGCCAGGATAAGGAACTCATTGAACTCTTCGATTGAGGCAAAGAGGGGTGCAAACAACTCTTTATCAAGTTCCACACGCAGAGCATTCTGAGTGTTCTTGATGAAGCGTCGTTTGATTCTGCGTGCCCTGCGCCTAACTAGGATGCGTGAAATCAAAGCAGCTAGTCCCCCTCCTAAGATTCCACCAAGCAAAACCAAAAGAGGTACACCGATCTTTACGATTCCAGCAATATCTACCTTTGGTGGATCAGCAAGCTGAATTTGGATGAGGGGTCCAAAGACCAGCAAACCTATCCAAGCAAGCCCTGCGATCGTTAGCAGACCACAGAGCCACTGCACGAAGCTTGCCATTATCCACCAACCTGGGTTGCGTTGATCAGCAAAGTTCGAGTTCTTAACAATCAAAGCTAGCTTCGAAGAAAGATCCTCCCCTTTTGCCTTAAGATCAGCAATCACTTCGTTTCGCCAGTTGCGTGGTAGATCTTCCAAAGAATTTCGAACAAACTCACCAACGCTATTATCAAATTGTGCATGATGAGCAGGATTGATTTCGATGATAGGTATCTTAAGCAAAGGATCATCACTCTCACCGCCGTCGTTCTTTGTACGTGAACTGGTACCAAGATCGAGCCGGAAACGTTTAAGTGGATCGACTTTATTTTTAAGGATCCAGCGGGTAAAGAACCATCCCGTTTTCTTTTGACCACGATATACACAAGAATCGAAGAGGATGTCAGCCACTCGGTCAATTCCCAGAGCTTTACCCAGAGGATTCACCAAGGTGCTTCCTTGAACTGTAATCTTCTTAGTCTCAATACCCGAATCAGGTCCTTTGTTTTCTTCTAAAAGCGACTCAGAAATATCCCTGATCTGTGCACACATATGCAAATAAGCATTATTTTTGCGCCGAACTACGGTTCCAATCTTTGACCGTAACTGTACTATCCCAGTTCCCTGCACAGCAGAAGTAGGAACAACCTCAACATTAATGCCGTGGGCACGGATATGGCGTTCAGCGTCAGCCACTACTGCCTGAGCTTCAGCCGGCTTGAGCATATCAATCTGGTTGAGGACCACAACCGTAACTTCGGCGTGGTGCCTCATCGACGAAAGATAATCGTCATGCACAATCGAATCCGCATATTTTTGTGGATCAAGCACCCAAACTAAAACATCGACTTTTTCGGCGAGCTTGCCAGCAATCATACGGTTGTGATCGTTGGTTGAATCAATATCAGGAAGATCAAGCATAATTACCGATGCCGAACCCTTGCCGGTAGGAAGCCCAAGAGTTTTCGAAAATGCTGGATCAACGTGCCGGATCCGAACATCCAGCCAATCAAGTAATTCAGGTACTGGCTTCGTGCAAATTGCTTGGGCTTCGGAGGTCGTTGGGCGCGTTGGAGCAACCCTTGCAAGTTCTATCCCTGTGACCGCGTTAAACAGCGAGGACTTGCCTGCACCGGTACCACCAGCGAAGGCAACGACGGCGTGCTCAACTCCGTGTTCACGACGCTTGGCACTATAGTCCAAAAACGCCTCAATATCGTCCGTCTTCTTCGCTTCAATTCGACCTTGAGAAAGTTCAAGGATCTGTTCTAAATTTGTGATCCCTTCTGCAAACGAAATACTCATGATCGAATCTTCCTCGTCGTTATCGCGCCATGAAGATCCTCCATGTTTTCTTTCAACTTATCCAAAACCTGCTCACTGACGCTTCGCTTAGCAAGCTCATCGATAAACACATTCTTATCCGTCGCTAAGAACTCACTAACGCGCCGATCAAAATCATCACGGGCGTCTGCCGTCATTTTTCGAACTGCATCGTCTCCAAAAATCGCTTCGAGCACTCGCTGTGCGACAACAGCCGTTCCACCCGCCACAGCGATTTCTCCGCCCACCAGACCACCGGTCGAGGCGAAGACTACGATCATCAGTGCCACACCAACCGCATTGATGCCAAGTGAGACAATTCGTGCCATGGCTCGCTTGGACTCGCCGCGTTCACGAATCATCGCCAAAAGTTGCACCTGCCAATCACGCACAAGTCTTTCAGCGGTTTTCTTTCGCTCGTCTTCGCTGCGAACCCTGCTACGAACCGTCTCGACCAGAGTATCCGTGCCTTCGTGCTTCGACCAAGTCTCAAAAGTGCGCAACACTGCCTGCTGTGAATGGGCAACAACCATCGTGTAGGTTACTTCTTCAACAGCTGCTTCGACGTTCGAAACACTCGGCTTCTTTGTAGTAAAGAAGCTGGTGATACGATCGCGAATCATCGAAATTTGGGTTTCGAGTTTGCGCGTTATTTGCCCGGCACCAACCAAATCCTGCCAGGTACGAAGGACTTCACCGCGCAACAAGACTCCACTGCCGAGTTCTTCAACCATAGCTCTGCGCGCTTCTTCGATATTACCATCGAGCGTGTCTGTGAGTTTCCGTGAAAGTAAAAGTTGTTCTTCGTACCCTTGGTGAACCTCCTCGACGCGGTCAGCAAGCTGCGTAACCGCGCCCATCAGGGTTTGCCGTGCCACAAGACTCCGCCCAGCGGTATCTCGTGCAATCCCAGCGATCCAATCGCGGATCGCCACAATATCCAGCTCAGGAAGTTGCCCGTGCTCCCCTAGATCAGATTCAGCAATCGTAAATAAGGGAGCGTGCGAAAGACCACGTTCGCTAAGTTTGCGGTCTAAGTCCGCTCGCACCTCAACGCCTACACCAATCGGTACTCGGTTAAGAAGCACAGCGATTACTAAGTTTCGCCGCGCTGCATCATCGAGCATCACCCATGGAATCGCATCGGCGTACCGATGCGCAGTGGTAACAAAAATCCATAAATCAGCTGCTGCCATCAATTGCGCAGCCAAAACACGATTTGCACGCTCAACCGAGTCAATATCAGGCGAATCAAGCAGAGCAATCCCCCGCGGTACAAGAGTTGAGGTCTTTACCGCAATTTCCATAATCGCACGTTCACCGTCCGCGTTTACTGAAATCTCGCTACCATTTGCTAAGACGCGCTGCGAAACGTCGGTACCCGCACCGGCGTCGTCCGCCATTTCGGCATCGCTCCCCGTGCGCCTCGCCAAATCTGGCAGAATTCGAGCGTACTCAAACCAATGAGCTTCATCAGGATGGCAAATAAGTGTGGGAATGCGAGTCGTTGGGCGAAGCGCAGATGCCTTCGTCAGGTTCTCCTTCAGGAGCGAGTTAATCAACGTGGATTTACCGGATCCTGTAGAGCCTCCAACCACTGCAAGCAACGGAGCATCGAGCGAGGAAAAACGTGGAAGAATATAGTCATCTAGCTGATGATTGACATCTCTCCACGCTTCTTGCGCATCGTCACTACCTACAATCGCAAAAGGAAAGCGCACCAGATTGAGTGTGCTTCGTAAATCATGAAGCACACTCGGAACCGGATTTTCGGCTGAATCTGGTACAGAAGCGTCAAGCATTTAGAGCTCCGGGTTTATCAAACATGGATGCAAATCTTCGGTTGCTGGCACCCAAGCAGTTGGATCGGCGCTGAGCTGCTCGCCACTGCGGATATCCTTAACCTGTTCACCGTCGTCGGTGGTAAACCAAACAAATGGAATACCACGCTTATCGGCGTACTTGATCTGCTTGCCAAATTTTGCTGAGTTCGGTGAGACTTCGGTGGAAATACCACGTGCACGCAGACTCATTGCCGTCTTTTCCGCGTGCCGACGCTCGCTTTCATCATTCACAGCGATCAAAACTGTCGTCGGTACTTTTCTGGTAGGTTCAACGACGCCCCGTCCAATAATTCGTGCCAAAATACGCGAGACACCGATGGAAAGCCCTACTCCTGGGAAGCTTCGCTTACCATCGCTAGCTAGTGAGTCATAGCGACCACCCGAGCAAACCGAGCCGAGGTCTTCGTGACCAAGCAAAACAGATTCATAAACTGAACCCGTGTAGTAGTCAAGGCCACGAGCGATCTTTAGATCCGCTTCGATCGCTCCTGGAATGAGCTCGTTTGCACCTTCAACTAGGTTCACGAGCTCTTCAAGACCGGTTTCAAGCAGTTCGCTGGTATATCCAAGTGCTTTCACTTCATCTGCAAAACTGCCATCGGTTGCACGAATCTCAGCAAGCTTGAGCGCTAGCTTCGCTTGTTCTTCCGATGCCCCCACGCGCTCTGCAAGCATCTCAACGACTACCTGTGGACCAACCTTGTCCAGCTTGTCGATCACACGCAAAGTTTCTTCAACGTCTTCAATCCCGATAGCCTCGTAGAACCCCTGAGCAAGTTTTCGGTTAGATGCTTTAATGACGACGCGCGGAATCGGAAGCTTAGAAAGCGCATCCACCATAACGAGTGGAAGCTCAACTTCATGATGGAAAGATAGGGTGTCTTGGCCAACCACATCCACATCTGCCTGTACAAATTCACGGAAGCGTCCATCTTGCGGACGTTCACCGCGCCAAACCTTCTGAATTTGATAGCGACGGAAAGGAAAGTCCAGATGCCCTGCATGCTCAAGAACATAGCGTGAAAGTGGCACTGTGAGATCGAAATGCAAACCGAGTTGTGCATCACGATCGTTTTCTCCCGCTTGAAGACGATTAAGAAGATATATCTCCTTAGAGGTCTCCCCCTTGCTGAGCAGTTGCGAAACGGGTTCCACCGCGCGCGTTTCGATCCCAGAAAATCCATGGAGTTCGAAAGTTGAACGCAAGGTATCTAATACCTGTTGCTCTACAATTCGACCTGCTGGTAACCACTCTGGAAATCCTGATAAAGGTGCAATTTTTGCCATGGTGCTATTATTTCATTTCTTTAGAGAGATCGAGGAATCTGGAACATTCCGTTATTAATTCAGTGTACAAAATCATGATGCGGTTGCGGAGCTAAATCGGATTTGCGAAGTTTGCTCATGAGCCTTAGCTCATTGCCGCATGCAGAAATTCTGAGTGGCGCGTTTCATGGAACATTGAGGTTTGCGGTCCGTGACCTGGGAAAATAATGGTTTCAGGCTTAATTACCTGAACCAGGAAACGCAGCGATGATGCCATTTTCTGGTCATCACCCCCAGGTAGATCAGTCCGCCCAATTCCGTTGTTGAAGATGACGTCGCCCGAAAGCATATAAGTTTCGTCGCGATCCGTATTTCCGATGCCATGTGGTCCAGCAAAGCTCGCACGCCCCGCGAACAAGAAAACCGAAGATCCTTCCGTGTGACCGGGTGTCGCGATTGCACGAATGGTAACCCCTGGGACGATCTCAATCGACTCAGAATAGTACTGCTCTGGAAGCGACTGAAGATTCTCCGGCTTCTTCCACTCATCAATCCCCATTCGAGGAAAGGCAATTGCAAACTGTGGCATTCCCAAGTACTCAAGTGGATTTTCAAGACAATAGAGATCTGGCTTTGGCACATAAACAGGCTCATCACCAGCAACAGCGGACACATCCCACACATGATCAGCATGACCATGCGTCAAAAGAACAGCGCCAAGGGTCAGTTCGTGCTCCTCTAGCGCCGCCTGAATCCATGCTGCAGATCCAGCTCCGGTATCAACGACGAGCGCGACTCTTTCGGCATCGTCGGCAATTATATAGGTATTCGCTTCGAGGAAGGTTTCACTGTAACGCAAGATGATCATAAGATAACCGTACCTGAAATGCGTGGTTGACTGCATTTACCCGAAAATCTGCGTACAATAATTTCTGAGAATTACGCGTACGGTGTGGCGAAGCCAACCCCGTCCTCTAAGGAGCATCAAAGATGACCGAATCCACGGAAAATGCCCGTCCAAAGATCCCAGTTCCACTTCCACGCCCGGAAGCTAAAGTTGCCGCGCCGGTGCCGCACGTTGACGACGCAGACGCAGCTGCCGCAGCTAAATGGGGACGAGTCGACGACGAAGGTAACGTCTGGCTACGTTCTTCTGGTTCAGAGCCAGAACGCATCGTTGGGCAATATGCTGCCGGTGGTACCGAAGAAGATGCCCTTGGGCTTTACGTACGCAGGTTTCTAGATATCAAAGCTCAGGTGACGTTGCTTGAGTCACGAGTAGCGAAGATTTCACCTGAAGAAGCACGAAAGTCATTGAAGTCGCTCAACGATTCGCTTGTAGAGCCCGCAGTTATTGGTGACGTAGAAGATCTGAAAAAACGAGTGGCTGCACTCGACACCAAGATCGAGGAACGCGCTGCCGAAGTTGCCGTTGAGCGCGAGCAAGCAAAGGCCGAAGCCCTTGCTAAACGCACCGCGATTGTTGAACAAGTAGAGGCAATTGCAAATCAAGACCCAGAAAAAACTCACTGGCGCAATTCACGCGAGCAGCTCAATCAGCTCCTTGACCAGTGGAAGCACGCCCAGCGTCACGGCGCACGAATCGATCGACCAACTGAAGACGCCCTTTGGAAGCGTTTCTCTTCAGCACGTACTCAGTTTGATCGTCACCGTCGCCAACACTTCTCCGATCTTGAGTCCCAGCACAAACAGACCATTCATCGCAAGGAAGTACTAATCGCGGAGGCAGAAGCCCTTCAGACCTCAACGGACTGGAGCTCAACCGCTGCTCAGTACCGCACACTGATGGATGAGTGGAAGCGTGCTGGTCGTTCGACTCGCAAAGACGACGATCGCCTCTGGGAGCGCTTCCGCGCAGCACAACAGGTATTCTTCGATGCCCGTACCTCGCACAACGCAGCTTTGGATGAAGAGTTCACCGCCAACCTTGAGCAGAAACTAGTCCTTCTTGAACAAGCTGAGAAACTCCTCCCGATCGAAGACGTAGCAACCGCTAAGGAACAGCTACGCAACATTGGTGAGCGGTGGGATTCTATCGGTCGTGTACCTCGCGCAGATGTTGCTCGCACCGAAGGCCGGCTTCGTGAGATTGAACGCGTGATTCGTGATGCTGAAAACGAACAGTGGGCAAAGACGGACCCGGACAAGCAAGAGCGCACCTCTGGTATGGCGCAGCAGCTCGAGCAGCTTATTGCTGAGCTTCAGCTTCAATTAGCTCAGGCTCAAGCTGAAGGTAACACCAAGAAGGTCAAGGAATACGAAGATGCTCTTAAAGCTCGTCAAGAATGGCTCAAGGCTGTTCTCGAGAACTAAACAGCGACTAGTAAACCACGAGCGGTTTCTTTAGACCTGTAAATTTTCGGGTGGGGTTGGTTTCCACAGTTGTGGAAACCAACCCCACCCATATTAGTAACTTTGATATAAGTTGGAAATGGCAGAGTTTCCAACTATCGAGGCTAAAAACCTAGCTGACCTCAACGACTTTCGATTCCGCAGTGATCACTTTGTAGAGCTTTCTTCGGGGCGTTATTTTGCCCTGCTGGAGTACTGTTCCTCAGCCCAGTTCCGTGCTTTCGCATACAGGTCGCTTATACATCCAGGTGATATTCTTACCCAGTATTCAGCACTTTGGATTCACACCGGCTTAGTAACTCCTCAATTGGCACAAGGACCTTTCGTAGTACGTCGAGATTCAAAGCATCGAACATCATGCTCAAGGCGCAAAATCCCCGGTTGTCACACCCTGACACTAGCGGGAGTTGAACTGATGAGCGCCGATCGAACAGTAGTCGAACTCCTAGTAGCCGATCTAGAATCCGGAATTAGTTATTTACCGAAGTTAATACGTGCAGGTGCCACCTACGACGGCGTAGAAAATGCAGCAAGCGAAATCCATTCCGTTCCGGGTAAACGGCGCCTACAAGCGATATTAAGGCAGCTCCCCCGCGATATTTTTACTTTCAATGCACGTGGAACTATCAAGAAATGAGGCTACAATATTCAGAAAATACGTGGCGTCATTAAGACATGACGCGACGGTGAGCGTCTTTCTTTGATGCAGTAATACGATATGCATCGTAGACGCCCTCGATCTTTCGAAGTTCCTTTAATACCCGGTCGAGGTGGCGTGGATCCGAAATTTCGAAAATGAAATTCGAACGTGCCATCCTCTCACTAGAAGTGTTAATAGACCCAGAGATCATATTAATATCGTGCTCACTAAGCACCTTGGTAACATCTGCCAACAGTCCCTTACGATCGAGTGCCTCAATCTGTACCTGAACCAAAAATACTCCCTCAGGAGTACCGTCCCATGCAATATCAATGAAACGATCAGGTTCGCGACGCAAGGAATCCACATTCGGGCAGTCTGCACGGTGCACTGAAATTCCTTTACCGCGAGTCACAAATCCAACAATTTTATCCGGTGGTACCGGAGTACAGCACTTAGCAAGTTTGACTAGAACATCGACGTCGTCCAAATTTGAAACAACAACCGCCGAGGACGCATTTCCCTCACGCCGATGCTGGATCCGAGTTGGTGTAACTGCCTCAGACATCGTTTCTTCGACGCCGGCTTGACCACCTTGTGAAGAAATAATTCGGCGAACCACCGTCTCCGCCGAAATTGACCCTTCGCCGATTGCCGAGTAAAGATCAGAGACATCGGTACGGGTGAAGTCTTGCGCAACAGCTTTCAACGTCTCGTGAGACATTAGCCTTTGAACAGGCTCGTTCTTTCGTCGAATCGTCTTTGCTAGCTTTTCTTTGCCAATTTCGATTGCTTCGTCGCGTCGGTTTCGAGTAAACCAAGATTTAATCTTTGCTCGAGCACGAGGCGTTGCAACAAAGTCCATCCAACCTTGTGAGGGACCCGCGTCATCAGATTTAGCGGTGATGATATCAACCGTATCACCCGATTCTAACCGGTGATCAAGCGTAACTAGGCGATCATTAACCTTTGCTCCCACCGTCTTGTGCCCGACTTCGGTGTGGACTGCATAAGCGAAGTCAACTGGCGTCGAACCAGCAGCGAGCTCCATGACTTCGCCCTTTGGAGTAAAAACGTAAACTTGGTGTCCAGACATTTCATAGCGCAGAGAATCTAGGAATTCTGCTGGATCTGCCGTATCACGTTGCCAGTCAACAAGCTGACGTAACCATTCAAGTTGGGTGTCTTCTGCACTGGTTTCAACCGAGCCACTTTTTTTATTCGGGTTTTCCTTGTATCGCCAGTGGGCAGCAACGCCAAATTCTGCCCGACGATGCATATCGTAGGTGCGAATCTGGATTTCAACCGTCTTACCGTTTGGTCCAATGACCGAGGTGTGAATCGACTGATAAAAGTTAAATTTAGGGCTCGCAATATAGTCTTTAATTCGCCCTTGAATTGGTGTGAAGATTGAGTTGGCAACACCAAGTGCCGTGTAGCAATCCTGGATTTCGTTAACGAGAACTCTAACACCGATAAGATCGTAAATATCTTCGAAGTCGCGACCCCGAAGGATCATCTTTTGGTAGATTGAATAGTAGTGCTTAGGTCGTCCAGAAATCGTACATTCTACTCGAGCCTTAGTTAGCTCAGTTTCCAGTGACTTCTTAATGTTTTCGATGTAGGCAACCCGCTCTGGGCTTCGGTCCACAACCATTCTCTCAATTTCGGTGTAAACAGCTGGATAAAGAGTCTTGAACGACAGGTCTTCGAGCTCCCACTTAATTGAGTTCATTCCGAGTCTATGTGCAAGCGGTGCATAGATTTCAAGCGTTTCGCGCGCTTTCTTCGCAGCCGACGCCGATTCCACAAACCCCCAGGTCCTCGCATTATGGAGACGGTCACCTAATTTAATAAGTAGAACGCGGATGTCCTTTGCCATGGCAACAACCATCTTGCGAACGGTTTCTGCCTGAGCAGCTTCGCCATATTCGACCTTGTCTAGCTTAGTAACACCGTCTACAAGGAGCGCTACCGTTTCGCCAAACTCCTTAGTAACTTCTTTTAAGGTGTAGCCGGTATCTTCTACTGTATCGTGTAACAGGGCCGCGACGAGAGTATCTTCATCCATCCCCAATTCTGAGAGAATTTGACATACAGCAATCGGATGAGTGATGTACGGTTCTCCAGACTTGCGCTTTTGGCCTTCGTGGCACTTATTTGCAACCTCGTAGGCGTGAATAATGCGTTCGGAATTCAGCGATCTATCGCCAATAGCTTCAAAAATGTCAGAAAGAGCTTCTGGGATCATTACCGATTCACGCTTGCTCAGCCACGAATACTTAGATCGAAACCGCGACGCCGAGTGATGTTCTGACATATTTCCACCTACCATGCTGTGATTTTACGGCAAAATCACTGGGAATAAAATTTCGATATCAAAAAACACGGGCAACCAACGTTGCCCGTGTTTTTGAAATGATTAGTAGCTAAGAACCGATTCGATCGGAATTGCATCGCCGAGTCGCTCACGACCGCCTAAGTCTTTCAACTCGAGGAGGACGCAAAGCGCGGTTGGGATTCCGCCTGCCTGCTCAATCAGGTTGAACGCGGCGCTTGCCGTGCCACCTGTTGCGAGAACGTCGTCGATAACCAGAACGCGCATGCCGTCTTCTACCGTGAACGGTTGAAGTTCCATACGGGCCGAACCGTATTCAAGGTCATAATCAATGCCAACTACTGGACCAGGAAGTCGTCCCGCCTTGCGGATGGTTAGCATACCTACACCCATTGCGATCGCAAGAGGCGCTCCAAGAATGAATCCACGCGATTCCAACCCTGCAACCGCATCAACTTTACCGCGGTAGCGGTCTGCAAGGATCTCAATGAGTTTCCCAAAAGCATGCGCGTCTGCAATCAGAGGCGTAATATCTCGGAAAAGCACACCAGGGGCAGGGAAATCGTTGACCTCGCGTACGTGCGACTCAACAAGTTCTACTGTATCTTTCGGAAAAATCGGGGTCTCACCCATTATTTATTCCTCTTCTTTCGCTTCTTTGGCTGCGCTGCATTGCCTTGGTGCCTTCCGGCGATCCGGTCGTCGAAATGCGCACCAGTAATCATATCCGATTCGCCCAATTCAGCGGGTTTCGATCCCATATCTTTAGACGATTCATGTCCAAGCTCACCTCGTGTAGCCAAAACACTGCGGGTATGGCTGGAAATATCATCGTTGCGAAGTGCAAGTGCCACTGCCAAGGGTGCAGCGATAAAGATAGACGAAAGAGTCGAAAGCAACATACCAATGAACATCACGAGGGCAAGATCGCGAAGTGTTTCTGCACCTAGGAGTCCTACACCAATGAAGAGTACGGACACAACGGGAAGTAAACCAGTGATCGACGTATTGAGCGAACGAATCAAGGTTTGGTTAATTGCTAAGTTAGCTGACTCTTCGTAGGTAACCTTCGATTGACGCCTTAGCTCGGTAGTATTTTCACGAACCTTATCGAAAACAACAACCGTGTCATAGAGCGAGTAGCCCATAATGGTGAGGATTCCGATGATCGTTGCCGGGGTAATTTCAAGTCCAAGAATCCAATAGATTCCCAAGGTAACGATGAAGTCATGGAGTAGAGCGCCAATTGCGCCAACCGCAATAGTCCAAGAACGGAAGTATGCGATAAGAACGATTGAGACGGCAACCATGAAGACGATCATCGCCCGGATTGCCTTAGCCATAATGTCTTTGCCCCAAGAAGGACCAACGAACGTCGAAGTTACGTCCTTTTCAGGAACTTCATATGCTTGTGCTAAGGATTCCTTGACTTTTTGGGTTGATTGGTTATCGAGAGAAACCGTCTGGACGCGGATGCCGCTTGAGCCGACTGAAGAGACACGCGGAGCGTCGTCTTTTCCAATGTCGGCGATAACCTTGTAGGCACCCTCGTGTGAATGAATCTTGGTATTTGAAATTGTGAACTGCGATCCACCACGGAATTCAATTCCTAGATTCGGTTCCTTAACGAATACCGAAAGCACCGAGGCAAGAATCGCAAAGAGCGCAATTCCAAACCAGATTTTGCGTAATCCAATAACCTTGAAGGATTTACGACCCGAATAGAGGTCGTTACCGATGGAGTAAACAGACATCAGTTCTCCTCCTTAGTATCGTTAGCATTGTTTTGTGCCTGAGCTTTCTTTTCACGACGCTCACGGGCTCGTCGAGCTGCAAGCGATTCGTTGGTCGGGGCATCCACAGCAGCGGTGACCACAGCCGGTGTTTCTTCCACTTCCACCTCAGTTTCTGGAGCTTCTTCCTGCTTGACGATGCTCGCATCGTCAGCCTTTACCTCTTTATTCTTGCGGCGAGATGAAACCAAGGAGGAACTTCCGCGACCACGGTACAGCGGGGTGTGGCGTAGACGCTCGATATCGAGACCCGAGAAACGCTTACCCTTACCGAAGAACGCGGTACGGATAATCACAAGCATGAGCGGATAGGTGAACATCATGACGACGATCAAGTCTAGAAGCGTTGTGATTCCGAGGGTGAAAGCGAAGCCACGCACAGAACCAACAGTCAAGATGTAGAGTACAAGCGAAGCTAGAAGATTCACGCAGTCGGAGATAATGATGGTGCGTTTAGCACGATCCCAGCCGTATTCGATTGCCGAGTGAATATTGCGACCATCGCGGATCTCATCTCGAATTCGTTCAAAGTAGACGATGAAGGAGTCCGCGGTAACGCCAATGGAAATGATCATTCCCAAAACGCCAGCCATTGAGAGCCGATAACCCATAACCCACGAGAGCAAACAAATGACGAGGTAAGACAGCCCGGTGGAAAGAACGATTGACGCAATCGCAATCACTCCAAGACCGTGGTACTGCCAAATCATATAGAGCACGATCAGCACAAGACCGATAAAACCAGCGATAAGACCAGCTTGGAGTTGCTCCGCTCCAAGAGTTGCAGAGATCTGTTCTTCGGACTGTACTTCGAAGTTCAATGGAAGTGAACCGAAATTGAGCTGATTAGCCAAGGCAGCTGCTTCTTCAGCTTTGAAGTGACCGGTAATCTGAGCTTGACCACCAGCAATCGGTCCATTTGGAACCGGAGCGGAAAGGACTTGACCGTCAAGCACGATGGCAAACTGATTCTTTGGAGACTTCATCTTGTAGATACGTCCAGTTACGTCGGCAAATGCCTTCGCACCCTTGGAATCGAACTGCATATTTACAGCCCAACCACCGGTTGGTGTTCCCTTTTGATCAGTTGCCAGCGACGACGAAGCCTTGGTTAGATCTGTACCTTCGATCTCCGCTGGACCGAGGATGTATTTTTGTTCACCGGTCGAAGAACAAGCTACGGAAGCTTTCTTCGCATTATCCGAAGTTGCTTGTAAACGTGCGTTTTCAGATCCACATTCGAGCTTAAATGCGTCGTAGAGAGTCTTTTCAGTGATCCATAGGTCGTCGGAGAAGTCTTTCGGCGTACCTTGAGGCTCATCTGCAATCTTGCCGTCCTTATTCGAATCAGCAAGAGCGACAATCTCCTTCTCCAGCTCTTCTGGGCTTAACTTTGGAGCCTGAGATTCTTTAGCGGGAGCTTGTTGTTGTCCGGCTTGCCCTGGATTAGCCTTTGCTTCCTTCATCTTTGCGATGTCAGCAGAGGTGATCGCCTTAGGCGCCATTACAGACAGCACCGGACGCAAACGCAATACAGCTGAGGTGCGAACCAGATCTAGCGTTTCCTTACTCGGATGCCCTGGCAATGCAACAACGATATTTTTTCCACCCTGTGCTGTGATCTCCGCTTCAGCAACACCAGAAGCATCAACGCGCTGACGGATGATTTCAATAGCTTGAGATACATCTGATTCGGTTACTTCTGAACCATCAGTAGTAACCGGAGTCAGGATAACTTGGGTTCCTCCTTCAAGATCCAGAGCGAGCGACGGGGTGAACCTTGACTGTGGCCCTTTTAGGGTGCCCGCAAAAAGTGATCCAACGAGGGCAATCATCAATATGAAAAGGATGACCAAGCGCTTATTACGCGAAGACTGCCTTTCCATTACTCTTTTCTTCGACACTAAATTGTCTTTTCTCTCTTGTACACGACCGTGTGTTTGGATTAATTACTCGCGGTTTTCAGGCGTCTGACTTGTTTCAGCTCCCAAATCCTTGTTGCCTGAAAGTTCGACATCATCAGCAACAGTCAACGGGTTAACTTCCTCATCAAGACGAGCCGCTTCTTCTTCACTAATTTCGGCTACAGGGATATTCATTTCGGCCATGATCGAAGTCTTCAGCCATACTGTTTCGTCACCGCTCGGAGATTCGAGCGTAACGGCGTCACCATCGATATCCACGATACGTCCAAAGAAACCCGACGTCGTCACCACGTTGTTGCCGACCTTGACGGCCTGCTCGCGCTGTTCCAACTGAGCCTTCTGTGCCTTTTTTGCACCTGCATTCATGAACCAGATAAAGCCGACCATAAGGACGACAAGCACCAAAATTTCAATTCCTGGCATAAAAATTCTCCGTAGAATGATAGAAATTACCAGAGTTCACTCTACTAGTTTTTACCACTAACTAAAAAGTGTTTCTTCAGGTGGAATTAGTCCCAAATGAGACCATGCGAGTGAGGTAGCCATTCTGCCTCGTGGGGTGCGTACAAGGAAGCCTTCGCGTACCAAGTATGGCTCGGCAACCGTCTCAACTGTTTCAGGTTCCTCACCTACCGAAACTGCAAGCGTCGTTAAGCCAACCGGTCCCCCGTTAAACCGCATGCATACAGCTTCAAGGACCGACCGATCAAGCCTGTCAAGACCGCGACCATCAACTTCAAAGACGGTAAGCGCTGCCTGGGCTGCCTCTAAATCAAGAATTCCATTACCGCGAACCTGCGCCCAATCTTGGACGCGTCGAAGCAAACGATTTGCAATTCGAGGAGTACCGCGCGAACGCGATGCAATTTCAGCAGCAGCGTCTTCATTAAGAACAGCGTCAAGTTTAATAGAGTTGGCAGAGACGATTTGTGCAAGCTCGGCGTCGGTATAGTAATCGAGGTGTGCGGTAAATCCGAAACGATCACGTAATGGCGCTGGAAGAAGCCCCGCTCTAGTGGTTGCACCAACCACGGTAAAAGATGGGAGCGGCAGTGGGATAGATGTTGCTCCAGGCCCTTTACCGACCATCACATCAACCCGGAAATCCTCCATTGCTAAGTAAAGCATCTCTTCCGCGGTACGCGCGAGACGATGGATTTCGTCAATAAAAAGAACATCGCCTTCTTGTAGCGAGGAAAGTACAGCAGCCAAATCTCCCGGATGCTGAATAGCCGGCCCGGAAGTGAGCCGAAGCGAACCATTGACTTCCGCAGCGATAATCATCGCAAGGGTGGTTTTCCCCAATCCCGGAGGGCCCGAAAGCAATACATGATCCGGAGAGTTACCGCGTGCGATTGCGGCATCAAGCACTAGCGAAAGCTGATTACGAACGACTTCTTGACCGACGAATTCAACTAGCCGTTTAGGGCGTAGCGCCGCTTCTTGAGCCCGCTCAGAATCTGTGGCATCCGAATTTGTAACGTCCCATTGGCTCACGATTATCTCCTGCTCCCAAGAATTTGAAGGGAACTACGCAAAAGCTGAGCCACCGTGGCATCAGGATTACTTTCCCTCGCCTCAGAAATCGCCGAAGTTGCTTCTCGCTCCTGCCAACCCAAGTTAACGAGTGCTTCTAAGATATCTGGTGAAGCCCCAGAGCTTGGAGCCGAAGCCTGCACAGCTCCATGAGCTGGGCCAAGTTTATCGCCTATCTCAAGAATCATACGTTGCGCGCCCTTCTTCCCGATTCCGGAAACTTGAGTCAAGGCCGATTCGTTTTTATTTTGAATAGCAAGTCGCAGTGCATCTGGTGTATGAACACTTAGGATTGTCAAAGCGGTACGTGGACCGATTCCAGATACTGTGTTAAGCGTTTCAAAAACTGCTCGTTCGTCGTCGTCGGCAAATCCAAACAGGGTAAGAGAATCTTCTTTCACCACAAGGGATGTGAAAAGTGATGCTTCTGAACCAACTCTGAGCTTGGCTAGTGTAGTTGGAGTGGCGTGAATAAGCATACCGACTCCCCCGACCTCAATCACTGCAGTGGCGATTCCAACGGATATCACGGTTCCGCGTAAAGATGCGATCACTATTTCACCTTTCGAACAAACGTTTCATAAATAGAGTACCGCATCGCAGAAAAATTCATAGAACGACGCCAGCGTTGTGTAGATTTGGCTTTATTTGTCTTTAGATTTCGGGGCAACCGCACCATGACGCGCCCGCATACGCTCCGCTTGCGCCCACATTTTTTGAGCCGGTGTGAGATCAGCGCCCTCTGCTCGAGGAAGCATTCCTGCTCCGCCATGCTGGGAACGCGCCGTATCTTGGAACTGAAGAGCCCCTCCTCGCCAAGAATGGCAAATCGCAATCGCCAGAGCATCCGCGGCATCTTTTGGCCGAGGCGGCGCATCCAGTCGCAGAATTTTTTGCACCATCATCTGGACTTGTGCTTTTTCAGCACGACCACTTCCTGTAACGGCTGCTTTAACCTCGGAAGGAGTATGAAGGGCAATCGGTAAACCATGCTGAGCCGCAGCCAGCATAACGATTCCCGCAACTTGTGCAGTACTCGTTACCGATCGGACGTTTTCTTGCGCAAATACGCGTTCAATCGCGACGACATCGGGGCGAAAGATTCGTAGCGTTTCCTCAAGTTTGTTTGAAATAAGGAGAAGACGCTGATGCGGAGGCAGTTCAGGTGCGGACCGGGCAACATCAACATCAACCAAGGTGACTTGGCGCCCACCACGCGAGTCAATAATCCCCAACCCACAACGAGTTAAGCCCGGATCCACACCTAAAATACGCAATTAGCCTTCGGCCTCGATTTCAGCCATAACCTCATCTGGGATGTCCACGTTTGAGTAGACATTTTGGATATCGTCAAGATCGTCAAGAGCGTCAAGAACCTTAAGGACCTTCAACGCACCTTCTTTATCCACGCCAACTTTCATCGACGGAACGAACTGGACTTCAGCTGAGTTGTAGTCGATACCGTTTTCCTGAAGCGCCGAACGCACGGCAACAACGTCATTTGGCTCGGAAAGCACTTCAAAAACTTCGCCTTCGTCGGTTACCTCTTCAGCGCCGGCGTCTAGAACTGCCATAAGAAGCGAATCTTCATCCACACCGTCGACCTTTGGAACTTCTACGATGCCCTTGCGAGCGAACATGTAGGAAACTGAACCCGGGTCTGCTAAAGTTCCACCGTTGCGGGTGAGTGCAACACGAACTTCAGAAGCTGCGCGGTTGCGGTTATCGGTAAGACATTCGATCAAAACTGCGACGCCACCCGAAGCATAGCCTTCGTACATAATTGATTCGTACTGAACGCCGTCTTGGCCTTCGCCTGATGCACGCTTAAGAGCGCGATCAATGTTATCGGAAGGAACCGAATTCTTCTTTGCCTTCTGAACGGCGTCGAACAAAGTTGGGTTTCCTTCAGGGTCCGGACCGCCAGTACGAGCAGCAACTTCAATATTCTTGATGAGTCGGGCGAAAAGCTTTCCACGCTTCGCGTCGATCGCCGCCTTCTTATGCTTTGTGGTTGCCCACTTAGAATGTCCAGACACTAGATCTCCTTATTTTTTGAAACCTTTAACGGAACAAGTCTACATTGATCGGTGAAAACACTGGTATTCATTTTTTGCGAATAGGCACACGTCCGCCGTGAGCTCCCTCAAACCCGCACTTTTCAGTGATCAGGTATCGAGTAATTTCCTACACGTAAGAATTAGTCGTCGAGAAGTTCACTAAGTTTTCCATCCCAACCCTGCACCCAGCTCTTTGCCAATGAAATGAACGACACCGGGTAAACGGTTTCTCCATCTTTAATTGCGGCTTGAAGCTCATCTAAATTCCACCACCGGTATTCTTCAAGAACTTCGCTTTCAATGAGCGTGAGTGAACTGTTTCCATCTCGGTCAATCGTGGATTTTTCCGCATCAGTGACTCTGAGCAGGAAGAACATCTCATCTTGTTTCACGTCTCGGAGCACGAAACGAAACGTCGATTCTCTGCGAAGCACCGGACCTTCCAGTCGATCCTCAGAAACGGCTAATCCCGTCTCTTCTTGTAACTCGCGCAGTGCTGCTTGACGATCGGATTCGCCATTTGCTTTGCCACCGCCCACCGTAAACCACCACGAACGATTAGAGTCGCCAAAATCATGACCTTTGATAAGGAATACATCTCCCTTCGAATCAATGACGACGACGCGCGCGGCTTGACGATGAGGGAAACCGTCGTCATCCACTGGCCACTCACGCTCCATCTCTTGGAAGACTTGGTCGCGAATATCATTCTGCTGGGATACTTTGTCCATCTTTTACTCCGTTTCCAAAGAAAATCGTACGAAGGCGAACAATTTCTCCTAGTAAAAAACGCTCACGTTCGCGGTTTTCTTCAGAGTGGACTTCGCCGGTTTTCAAAGCGGTTGTTCGGAAATACCCAAGCTCAATTAGTGCCTGCTGGTAATCTTTCATGGCTTTTGTGCCACGACCACGCGGAGATCCACGACCGAGGAGTCGAGTTTCAGACCAGTGCCGAGCAGATAGGCGCCTAGCCAAGGAAAGGATCATATCAACGTCCGATTGCAGTAGCCAACCTGCCTCTACATAATCTTTGAGACCGTTGACGACGAACCGTTTTTGTTGCCAACGCGCATATAATGCAAATCCTGTTAACGCGACCGCCGTCGGAACGTTACTAAGGATGACATAGCGCTCATAACTCATATTTGAGAACGTTAGGGCAGCGTTGTTAAACCAGTGTCCAGCTACAGCACTCACCATAGCTGGAACTAACCACAATGCTTTTGTTAAACGACTACGCATCAGAGTAGCGAAACCGAGGAAGAATCCAAAGGCGGCCGTCCAGGCCTCATGATTGAGTGGACCGTCTAAGAAACGAAGTTTAAAAACCACATCGATCTCGTCATAATTTCGTACAAAATAAAGAATGTTTTCTGTGAATGCGAAACCTGAACCTACCAGCGCACCATAAACAATTCCATCTACGGGACCATTGAAATAGTTCTTCAAATACTTGTAGATAAAGAAGACGGCGAGCCCCTTAGAAAACTCTTCCGTCAGAGGGGCAACATGAGAGGCAAGGTATAGGTTGATATCAAGTTGCGAGTTTGAGGGCAAAATCGCTTGGCTTGAAATGTAATCCCCCGCGTACCCGTTTAGCACAACGGCAAGGATAATCGAAGATCCGGCACCGCACATGAATGCAGCCACATACATCCATAGAGGTTCAGGTTCCCAGCTATCGATGAGCCAAACAAAGAAACCAATTGCGACCACCGGAATCAACGCATAGAGCGCGGCAACAAAGACACCTGAGATTCCTTCTGGGCTTTCAAGCTCCGGCAAAATCATCCAGACACCAAAAGCCCCCAAAATAATCATGAAAACGGCGATGACGAAACCTGAGCTACGTTGACGTTTCATATTATTCGTCCACCAAATCAACAGTTTGAGGTAGAGGCGCACTTCCCGCGAGACGCAAAATCCGAGTAAAGGTGCTACGGCGCACACGCCGAGCTTGAGAAACATGGATATTATGGAAACGCCGAGTTAAGCGCACCTCATTTCTATCTCGATTAAGCTGGCGGAGCACCTCACGGACCTCATCATCCAATTCAGTTTCTTCTAGCTCATCAACGGTGAGCTGCAAAACCCTACTTAATTCAGATTCGATGACGAGGCGGTCTACTACAGGCGCTGTAACCAATCCAGAGTTAACCGAAAGCTCATCGGCGCTAGATGGAGCGTCATCTGCAATAGCTAAGCTTGGCACGCCGGACAACGAGTCCAAACCATCGTCGATGATTGGAGTGCCAACGAAATGAGCAGCTTCTTGGGCGGCAGCTTTAAGTAAGACTGCGGAGGCAACGTCCAAAGCACCTAGTTCAGCGAAATCCTGAGCGTGTTGCGCGCGCGAATATAGAGCACGCTCTAGGAGACGCCGTGATTTCAGAGCGTTGAGATGCAACGAATTTAGTTTGCGGGCACGCAAAATACCGATGGCGATAATTATTGCCAGAGCAACTACGCCAAAAATTAGGAGCCAAAACACCGTTGGAAACATCCGAACAATCCTTTATTCAATTCCAGAATTCTGCATCTTAATTGCGGTTTCGTAGACCTCATAGATCTGAGAAGCTACTGTTCCCCAATCGTAGATTTCTGCATGTTCCTCGCCGTTGCGCGACTTTTCCAACCGACCATTCACATCTTCGAGGGCTTCGTTGATAGCATCTGCAAGCGCCACCGGATTTTCATTTTCAAAATGAAAACCACACTTGCCGTTTTGCAAAACCGCTCTGAATGCGGGAATGTCGGATGCAACTATACAAGCTCCTGCACTCATCGCTTCCACTAAAATGATTCCAAAAGATTCACCACCGGTGTTAGGGGCAAGGTAAAGATCTGCGGAGCCTAATAGCGCCGCTTTATCTGAATCGGAAACACCGCCAAGGAATTCAATGTTTTTGGCGTATTCGCCAAACATACCATGAGCTTTTTCGATATCGCCTCTGCCGGCAATAAAGAGATGTGCATTCGGATATTTTTCAAGAACCTTTGGAAGAGCCTGAGCAACCAGTGGCAAACCTTTGCGCGGTTCATCTAAACGCCCTAAGAATGCTAAAGTCGGGCGTTCTGGAGTTCCGATGAACCTAGGATCCTTGTGTTCAAGGCGCATTTGAGAAACTCGCACACCGTTCGGGATAACCCAAGCGTCTCCGCCAAGATGCTGAACCGCAGTCCGTCTTGCTTCTTCCGAAACCGCAATACGCGCTTGTATCTTATCGAGCATCGGCACAAGGACCGGCGCTGAAAGAGCCATTGCTCGTGAGCGATCCATCGCCGTATGGAAAGTTGAAACGATCGGGCAGTGCGCACTCATCAAGGCGAGCATTGAAACAGAGGGAGTGAACGGCTCGTGAACGTGCAAAACATCAAGATTCTCGTCTTTTAACCAAGCTCTGACCTGACGGTTTACTTTCGGACCGAAAGCCAATCGTGCTACCGAACCGTTGTATCGAATTGGAACAGCTGCCCCGACCGGAACCACATAGGGCTCTAGATCTTCAGTTTTCTCAGACGGAGCGATCACAGTAACTTCGTGACCACGAGAAATCAGCTCTTCTGCCAAATCGCGGATATGGATTTGAACTCCACCGGCGACATCCCACGAATACCCACACGCGATACCAATTTTCACAGCTTCACCTATCTTCTTCCTGAGCTCGCAGCAAATCGCCATTGTTTTCCTGGTGACGACGTTTTGCACGCTCAAGTCGGGTACGGTCAAGATCTTCAACAAACAGTTTTTGAAGCATATGCCAGTCTTCTAGATGGTCACGGAGCAAGGGCTCTATTTGATCAAGCCACTGCTGATTGAGGGCAGCCAAATCTGCTTCATCAATTCGTTTTGACCGTACCGATTCATCTTCAGGAATCCACAGGTTCTCTTCTAATTCGTGAGGAGGGAAAATCGGTGAACCAACCACCATTTTAATCCCCCATGGAGATCCTGCGCGCTTGACCCTAGCCTTATCTTTGCCGAAGTAATCAGATATGATCGTCACTGGAAACATTGGTTGCCCGGTACGAATAGCTAAAATTGCAGCACCGGGAGCTACCCGTACGTCATGACCACAGAGTTTAACATTCACGCCGGTTGCGCTTAGATCCCGGTCGCACAGCAGTGGGGTAAAACAAATCCCCTGCCCCATATCCGCTGTTAACTTCCCGATTGAATTTGCACCACGAACCGCCTGATATATCGTCATTCCCAGAGACTGTCTGACATTCAAAAACTCATCCGCGAGTTCAGGTGGCTCCAATTTTTCGGCGATGGTGTGAACCGGAGCAAGATCAAGGGTGGCCCAAGCACCCGCTAAATCCCAGTTTCCTGCGTGCAGCAAGGCTGCCGAACAAGAATTTTCTTCCAAATGCTTTCGCAAAACGCCAAGGTTTTCTCCGCTAACTCGGGCCAAGATCTGTTCTGGATTAAGATACTTAAGCCGGAATACTTCCTGATAGTAACGCATATAGGAACGCATTGCTCGAGCAGAACGGACTCGTTGAGACCATTTGTTAGAAAGCGGCGTTATGCGTTGATAGTTTTTGCGAAGTTGACGCACACCGGCGTTGTTGCTAAGACCGACGGCGAATCCAACCGTTTCAAACACACGGCGAGAAACCGAATCAGGAGTGTGTTTAACAAAACCGTCTGCAAGAGAAAATAACTTGAAAACGTCCATTGAGGGACTACTCCCCCTCAGATTCGCCGGCTTTGCATTGCTGGAATACGGTATGCATACGCTGAATTACTGTAATGAAAGAAAGAATGGCAAGAATCCACATTCCGATTGCCATAAACCAGTGTGACAGGCCAAAGCCAACAAGGAGTACACAAATCCCTGCGAATACAAGGCGATCGGCGCGTTCTGCAATCCCGACGCTAGCGGTGAGACCAACTCCTTCTGCACGTGCGCGAGCGTAGGGAACAACAGATCCAAAAACTAAGGCGGCTAAGGCTCCGGTCATTACCCAGATTCGAGTTGGTTCTGAAGCAGACGTGTAACCCCAAGCAACGAAGCTGGCAAAGATCGCTGCATCGGCAAAGCGATCCATAGTTGAATCAAGGAAGGCTCCCCACGTACTCGAGCTATTCGTCAAGCGCGCAACTTGTCCATCTAAGTTGTCGAAAATAACCAGGATAGAAACGATGACGAAACCAAGCAGGAGTTGATTGGTCGGGAAGAAATAGAGCGAGGTGATAACCGTCAAGAACGTCCCAACCACAGTGATCGTATTTGCACTGATCCCTAGTTTGACGCATGCGTGCGCAATTGGCCCAAATATAGTTTTAGCTAATGGGCGCCCTGTTCTGCTCAGCATCTTTATCTTCCTGTTCAGAAATAACCAGTTTTCGCTGGCACTCTTTTCAAGCGCCAGCGAAAACAAATTACTGATTTACGTGATTCTTAATCTGGTCAACAATTCGTGAAACCGCTTCTTCAACAGGTACGCCATTGTCTTGGGAGCCGTCCCTCATACGGAATGAAACCGCACCGGCTTCGACGTCTTCGCCACCCGCAATAAGCGTAAACGGAACCTTGTCCTTAGAAGCATTACGGATCTTCTTCGGGAAACGGTCATCGGACTTATCAACTTCAACACGCACACCGTGGGACCGAAGCTTAGCAGCGACGTCGTCAAGATAAGAATCAAAAGCATCGGCAACTGGCACACAACGAACTTGTACAGGCGCCAACCAAGCTGGGAAAGCACCTGCATAGTGCTCAGTAAGAACGCCGAAGAAGCGCTCGATAGAACCAAACAAAGCTCGGTGAATCATGACCGGCTGCTGACGGCTACCGTCTGATGCTGTGTACTCAAGATTGAAACGCTGTGGAAGGTTGAAATCGAGCTGGATGGTAGACATCTGCCATGTCCTGCCCAGCGCATCCTTTGCCTGAACCGAAATCTTCGGTCCGTAGAAAGCCGCACCTTCTGGATCTGGAACCAGCTCGAGCCCTGATTCGTGAGCAACTTCTTCAAGGGTACGAGTTGCCTCTTCCCAGATATCGTCGTCTCCAACGAACTTCTTCGGATCCTTTGTGGAGAGCTCGAGGTAGAAATCATCGAGTCCATAATCTTTCAAAAGATCAAGAACAAAGGTAAGTAGTTCAGAAAGCTCGTCCTTCATTTGCTCGCGGGTGCAGTAGATATGCGCATCATCTTGCGTAAAACCACGAGCTCGAGTCAATCCGTGGATAACACCTGACTTCTCGTTTCGATACACGGTACCGAATTCAAAAAGTCGAAGTGGAAGCTCACGATAGGAACGGCCACGCGCACGATAAATCAAGTTATGCATAGGGCAGTTCATGGGCTTGAGATAGTAGTCCGCTCCCTGCTTGGTTACGTTACCGTCGGCATCGCGCTCTTCGTCCATCTGCATTGGAGGATACATTCCCTCAGCATAAAAATCGAGGTGTCCCGAAAGCTCATATAGGTTTGCCTTCGTGATATGCGGAGTATTTACAAACTCGTAGCCACCTTGAAGATGCTTTTCACGCGAGTAGTTCTCCATCTCCATACGAATAATTCCGCCCTTAGGGTGGAATACTGCAAGACCAGAACCGATTTCATCAGGGAAAGAAAACAGATCAAGCTCGCTACCGAGTTTACGGTGATCGCGGCGTTCAGCTTCTGCAATACGCTGCTGGTAAGCCTGAAGATCTTCCTTCGACGCCCAAGCCGTTCCGTAGATGCGTTGCAAGGAATCTTTGCTTTGGTCTCCACGCCAGTAAGCGGCAGAAGCGCGTGTAAGAGCAAATCCATTTCCAATGAGCTTGGTATTTGGAAGATGTGGTCCACGGCAAAGATCACCCCAGGCGACTTCGCCATTACGACGCACATTTTCGTAGTAAGTCAGTGTTTCTCCACCGACTTCAATAGAAGCACCATCTGCAAATTCTTCGCTTTGACCACTCTTCGCATCAACAAGTTCAAGCTTATATGGCTGGGAAACAAGTAGCTCTCGAGCTTCTTCTTCACTAAGCTCACGACGTACGAATCGCTGACCTTCCTTAACGATGCGCTTCATCTCTTTTTCAAGATCTTTGAGCATCTCAGGCGTAACGGCATCAATATTGCCGAAATCATAGTAGAAACCATCGGTAATAAAAGGTCCAATGCCAAGGTTTACGTCTGGGAATTTATTCTGAACTGCCTGAGCCAGTACGTGAGTAGCCGAGTGGCGCAAGATATTTAGACCATCGGGACTGTCGATTGTAATTGTTTCGACTTGTGCATTTTCGGGGAAAGCCGTCAGTTCTGATGCCAAGTCCTTTAACTCGCCATCTACCTTCAATGCGACGATAGAACGGTTTCCAGCAAAATAATCGATGCCGTTTATCTGTTCTTCAAGAGCTACGATTTCTCCATCAATGCTCAGTTTCAACTTTGCCTCCTGGCTTGGCTGGCTGCGTTACGAGGGCACCCAGCTATTTGTTCAATCACTAAGTAGTTTACGCGCACTTTGATGATATTCCCTAAGCACGCTTTCGACGTGCGGAAATTAACTGCCTTACCAAGAATGCAATAAGCCTCGATTTAAGATACCGTTACGCCATGGCACTAAGTGTTTTTGACCTGTTTTCGATCGGTATTGGTCCTTCTTCTTCCCACACCGTAGGCCCAATGCGAGCCGCAAAAATGTTCCTAGACGAACTAAGCAAGCGACTTCCTGAAGTAGTTTCCGTGAAGTGCACCCTTTACGGTTCCTTGGGCTCAACTGGAATCGGTCATTCAACTGATGTCGCAGTAATTCTTGGTCTGCTGGGCGAAGTGCCAGAAACAGTTGATCCACGGCGCGTGATGCCCACCGTGCGCGAAGTGCATAGCACGCACCGCCTTTCCTTAGCAGGTAGTCACGAAATCGATTTCGCTCCCGTTTCGGACATTATCTTCGACGGCGGTACCGAGCTTCCTGCCCATCCGAATGGCATGACCTTATGCGCGTACGACGCCGAGGGTAACGTAATTTCAGATTCAACTTATTATTCTGTTGGTGGCGGTTTTGTGATGTGTGGTGATGTATCCCCTACCGAGCCGATCAGTCCAGACGAAACTGCTATTCCTTATCCATATAAAACGGCCGCGGACCTGCTTGATATCTGCCAAAGAACCGGATTCTCAATAGCTAAGGTGGCGATGGAAAATGAAAAAGTTTGGCGCTCCGAAGAAGAAGTTCGAGCAGGACTTATCCATATTTGGGATGTGATGAACGAATGTATTCAAAACGGCAGTGAAACTGAGGGCATGTTGCCTGGTTCTTTACGCGTGTTGCGCCGTGCTCCTGGTTTGTATCAAAAATTGACCTCTGAGGGTGCAAGCAATGATCCCTTGCGTGGTATGGATTGGATTACGTTCTATGCCTTAGCGGTTAACGAAGAAAATGCCGCTGGTGGGCGCGTTGTAACGGCTCCTACAAACGGAGCAGCTGGTATTATTCCGGCGGTTTTGCGCTACTATCTTGATTTTGTTCCAGGTGCTTGCGACGACGCCGTCGTCCGTTTCCTTTTAACCGCAGGTGCAATTGGAATTATTTTTAAAAACACTGCTTCTATTTCCGGTGCTGAAGTAGGTTGCCAAGGTGAGGTGGGCTCTGCTTGCTCGATGGCGGCTGGCGCAATGGCTGCCGTTCTAGGAGGTTCTCCTGAACAGGTAGAAAACGCGGCTGAAATCGGTATGGAACATAATCTTGGACTCACCTGTGATCCAGTTGGCGGACTCGTGCAGGTGCCGTGTATTGAACGCAATGCAATCGCCTCGGTTAAGGCTATTGCAGCAGCTCGTACGGCATTGCATGGTAATGGAAAGCACATTGTGTCGCTCGATTCAGTGATTAAGACGATGCGCGAAACTGGCCTCGATATGCAGTCGAAATACAAGGAAACTTCCCTTGGCGGCCTTGCCGTCAACGTGATCGAATGTTGAACCAGTATCGCAAAATTTCGTTTTAGTATCTGGACTCACATATAAATCTGCTTGGTGATCATAGACTTTCGCCCTACTATGGAAACCATGACAACTAGAGCACTGTTAGTCTTAGCTGATGGAACCTCTTTTCAGGGTTACAGCGCAGGAGCGGCAGGAACCGCCGTTGGCGAAGTTGTTTTTAATACATCAATGACTGGATACCAAGAGATTCTTACCGATCCGTCATATTATCAACAGCTCGTCACCCTCACTTATCCTCATATAGGAAATACGGGAACCAATTCGCAAGACATAGAAAGTTCACAAATATTTGCTTCGGGACTGATCGTAAGAGATGTCCCGTTTTTTGTATCCAATTATCGCGCGCAAAACGATCTTCCAAGCTATCTTAGCCAACAAGGAACGGTTGCAATTGCAGGAATCGACACGCGGCGTCTTACTCGCATACTGCGCCAAAAAGGTAGCCAAGCTGGTGCGATTCTTACTGGCGACGACGTCTCGGTGGAACATGGTCAAAAGCTCGCCCAAGCTTTCGGCACGATGGCAGGGAAAGATTTGGCGCGCAAAGTAACGTGCGGACATCTGCACATACATCGTGAAGGTACGTGGAATCCACATGGTAAATTCGATGAACCCGATGCTCTGCCTTGGCGTGTTGTGGCTTATGACTTTGGCATGAAGACGAATATCGCCCGTATGCTCGCTGATCGTGGCTGCGAAGTGTATATTGTTCCGGCCACTACCCCGGCAAGCGAAATACTTGCACTCAAACCGCACGGCGTATTTCTTTCCAACGGACCTGGTGATCCTCAGCCGTGTACTTATGCGGTTGCGGCAATTAGAGAGATTCTTAAAGAACGTATTCCGATTTTTGGAATCTGTTTAGGGCATCAATTACTAGCTTTGGCACTTGGTGCTACCACTCAAAAAATGGCATTTGGTCACCATGGTGCGAATCATCCGGTCATGGACTTGCGATCCAATCGGGTGTTTATCACGAGTCAAAATCACGGATTCTGTGTTGACCCGGCCTCGTTGCCGAGCAATGTGGACGTCACGCATATTTCGTTATTTGACGGTTCTCTCCAAGGCATGGAATTGAACGATCAGCCAGCATTTTCGTTCCAAGGTCACCCCGAAGCTAGCCCAGGTCCCCACGATCTGGGCTTTCTTTTTGACCACTTCATTGAGCTTATGCACGAACATAATAGCTGAGTTCACGTAGTAAAAACGAGCGAAGAACAAACGCCGAGTTGTCTGACTCCCACTGCTATCGAAAGGAAATAACTACACATGCCAAGACGAGCAGATCTTGAAACCATTTTGATTATTGGTGCCGGTCCAATCATCATCGGGCAAGCATGCGAATTTGATTATTCTGGAGTGCAAGCATGTAGAGCATTGCGTGAGGAGGGGTACCGGATTGTGCTCGTCAATTCTAATCCTGCAACGATCATGACCGATCCTGACGTTGCAGATGCCACCTATATTGAGCCAATTACTTGGCAAACCTTGGCAAAGGTGATCGATAAAGAACGCCCAGATGCCATCCTCCCTACAATGGGTGGCCAGACGGCTTTGAACTGCGCATTGGATCTGGCACGCCACGGAGTTCTTGAAAAATTTGGCGTAGAAATGATCGGTGCGAGTGTTGACGCAATCGACAAAGCCGAAGACCGTGGTCTGTTTAAAATTGCAATGGAAAAAATCGGCTTGAAAACACCTGCTTC
Organism: Arcanobacterium ihumii; assembly: GCF_900604515.1. GTDB lineage: Bacteria > Actinomycetota > Actinomycetes > Actinomycetales > Actinomycetaceae > Arcanobacterium_A > Arcanobacterium_A ihumii. The sequence goes on from NZ_UWOS01000002.1 coordinate 192,386, forward strand.
CGAACTTTGCCACACAATGGAAGAAGCGCTTCGAGCTCAAGAAACCGTAGGATTTCCCACCTTGATCCGCCCCTCTTTTACGATGGGTGGATCAGGAGGAGGAATTGCATATAATCGAGACGAGTTCTTTGAGATCTGCACTCGTGGCTTCGATGCCTCCCCCACCCATGAGCTTCTTATTGAACAATCAATTCTTGGGTGGAAAGAGTTTGAGATGGAGGTGGTGCGAGATTGCGCTGATAACTGCATCATCGTTTGTTCGATTGAGAACTTTGACCCGTGTGGAATCCACACAGGGGACTCAATCACTGTAGCGCCAGCTCAAACGCTCACCGACAAAGAATACCAGTTACTGCGTAATGCCTCGATCAACGTCGTGCGGGAGATCGGAGTGGAAACCGGCGGATCAAACGTGCAATTTGCTCTTAACCCGATGACGGGAGACGTCATAGTAATCGAGATGAATCCACGTGTAAGTAGATCTTCTGCCCTTGCCTCTAAAGCAACAGGCTTTCCAATTGCTAAAGTTGCCGCCAAACTTGCTGTTGGCTTTACGCTTGATGAGTTGCGTAACGAAATAACAGGCGGAATCACTCCGATTTCTTTCGAGCCTGCACTCGACTACGTCGTTACGAAAATCCCTCGCTTCGCTTTCGAAAAGTTTCCAGCTGCCGATCCCCACCTCACCACACAGATGAAATCAGTTGGCGAAGTAATGGCAATCGGTCGAACCTTCCAAGAGTCCCTACAGAAGGCGCTCTGCGGTTTGGAAGTTGGTTTGAGCGGACTCGATGAACAATCAAATACATTCTCGGTCATTGAACAAAGCCTAGCACGCCCTCAATCAGACCAAATCCTCTATATAGCCGATGCCTTCCGAAACGGCATGACGGTTGATCACGTCCATTCATTAACGCAGATTGACCGCTGGTTCTTAGCACAGGTTGCCGAGATCGTTGCGGTTGAGAAAGGACTCCAAAACACCTCGCTTGATAAGCTCGATGCATCGAAAATTTTCGAGATTAAACGGTTGGGTTTCTCTGACAAACGCCTGTCAATACTACTGGGTGTGAAGGAAAACGAGGTGCGCGATCGTCGTCGCAAATCGGGTGTATCAGCGGTCTACAAACGTGTTGATACATGCGCGGGTGAATTTTCCACTGAAACCTCCTACCTCTATTCAACTTATGAAGAAGAGTGCGAAGCTTCTCCGTCCAGTAGGCGAAAAATCATGATTCTGGGCGGAGGTCCAAACCGTATTGGGCAAGGAATCGAGTTCGACTACTGTTGTGTGCATGCTTCGCTAGCGTTGAGAGAAGCCGGGTTCGAAACGATCATGGTCAATTGCAATCCCGAGACGGTATCAACCGACTTCGACATTTCGGATAAACTATACTTTGAGCCATTAACCCTTGAAAAGGTACTTGACATCGTCGACGTTGAGAGGCCAGAGGGTGTAATTATCCATTATGGTGGGCAAACACCATTGAAGCTTGCAAAGGCACTAGAAGAATGCGGTGTTCCAGTTATTGGCACGGCGGCCGATGCAATTGATCTGGCAGAGGACCGTGAGCGTTTCCAGAAAATTATTAACGATCTTGGACTGATGCAGCCTGAAAATCGCATTGCGCGCACCACCGATGAAGCTCTAGTTAAAGCTCAGGAAATCGGATATCCGTTGATGGTCCGCCCCTCCTACGTACTGGGAGGACGTGCGATGCAAGTAGTTTTCGACGACGAACAGTTGCGTCGCTATATGACGCAAGCAGTACAAGTTTCGCCTGAAAGCCCAATCTTGCTTGATCGTTTCTTATCAGATGCTATTGAAGTGGATGTAGACTGCATCTGCGACGGCACAACAATGACGATCGCAGGAATTATGGAACACGTGGAGCAAGCCGGAATCCATTCTGGCGACTCCTCATGCTCGTTACCTCCGCATTCGCTATCAGAGGAGATCCAAGACAGGATTCGCGAACAGACGTCACAGTTGGCTTTCGCTCTCCAGGTGAAAGGGCTAATGAACGTTCAGTTCGCGGTTCAAGGGGATAAGATTTACGTCCTTGAGGTTAATCCGCGAGCTTCACGAACGGTACCGTTTGTTTCAAAAGCAACTGGGTGCCAGGTAGCAAAGATAGGCGCACACGTGATGGCTGGATCGTCGCTGAAAGAGCTCAGATGTGAAAAAGAGGTTATTCCTCACCTGTTCTCGGTTAAAGCGCCGGTTTTCCCATTCTCGAAGTTCCCTGGAGTTGACACTATCTTGGGACCAGAAATGCGATCTACTGGTGAGTCAATGGGTATGGCTTCGAGTTTTGCAAGAGCATTCCACAAAGCACAGATTGGCGCAGGCGGAAAGGTGCCGCTAATTGGAAAAGCATTCCTCTCGGTCCAAAATATTGATAAACCTGGAGTTGTTCAGATTGCTAAGAATCTCCAGGTCTTGGGATTCGGGCTATGTGCTACTCGTGGAACCGCTGACTACTTAGCCGATCACAACATTCACGTACAGAGAATGAATCGCCGTTCAGAGGCCCGACCCCACATTATCGACGCGATCACTAATGGCGATATCTCGTTAATTATAAATACCGGAAACACCGAAGGTAGCGTAGTTGCCGACGGTGCCAAGATCAGGCAAAAAGCTCTTCATATGAAGATTCCAATCTACACGACGATTGCTGGTGGTCTTGCCGCAACATCGGCGATTGCCGAGCAAAACGATGACGACGTCATCGAAATTCACTCCGTCACAAGAGTTGATTAATGCCTCAGCTCTAGGCAAGGGAATACAGAAGCCAACTTAGCTCAAGGCGAAGATATAATTCTTGGAGACTAACGATTCAGGGGCAATTGTGCGCTTGTGTGGCGCTATTTTCCACTAACACGCAAAATTGCCCCTGTATTCAGCATCGCTTCCAATATAAAGCAAAATAAAAACCACCCGAAGGTGGTTTCTGTCTGGTGGGCGATACTGGGTTCGAACCAGTGACCTCTTCCGTGTCAGGGAAGCGCGCTACCACTGCGCCAATCGCCCATTATAAAACGAGGTGGGTACGGGATTCGAACCCGTGTATACGGCTTTGCAGGCCGCTGCCTCGCCTCTCGGCCAACCCACCATGTGGTTGAGCAGTAAACTGCTTGGCCATCGAGCGGATGACGGGACTCGGACCCGCGACCCCAACCTTGGCAAGGTTGTGCTCTACCAACTGAGCTACATCCGCATTCTCACCGCTAGACTGTTTCGTTCCAGATAAATCATTATCTTTTGCGTTTCAGTCGTTTTGGCGACGCAGATAAATATAGCCAACTTTTGCCCCCGATGTCCAATTACAAAAACATGACCTGCGCCACCTCGGTGGTGTTTGATTCTGATTCACCATCTAGATACCATGTGTTACGCAGCCTTCACATGTCTATTTATCCTATGTGAGCTAAGGGCGATTAGCGCAGTGGTAGCGCGCTTCCTTCACACGGAAGAGGTCACTGGTTCGAACCCAGTATCGCCCACCACCTCCATTCCACTTCAAAACCATTCCACCGAACGCGATATGTATCGGGATTTTGGTCAATTTCATGAGATTCTTAGACTATGGAAATTTGGCCAGGAAACCCCTATCCCCTCGGCGCCACATATGACGGCGTCGGCACGAACTTCGCAGTTTTTTCTTCAAATGCAACAAAAGTCGAACTGTCATTAATTAATGAAGAACTCGAAGAAACCCTAGTTGAACTGCGTGAAGTCGATGCCCATGTATGGCATTGCTACATTCCAGGTGTGCGTCCCGGGCAACGCTACGGATTCCGCGTTCACGGAGAATTTGATCCTGAATCTGGAAAACGATTTGATCCTTCGAAGATTCTTTTAGACCCCTATGCTAAAGCGATTACCGGACAGATCGAAAATCACCAAGCAAATTTCTCTTACAACTTCAATAACCACGGTGAGCGATCAGAACTGAACTCTTTACATCACACGATGCTCTCCGTCGTCATCAACCCATACTTCGATTGGGGTCATGACCGCCCACCGCAGCATGAGTACCACGATACCGTCATTTACGAAGCTCACGTCAGGGGCATGACGATCCAGAAGCCAGAGGTCCCAGAAGAATTACGTGGCACTTACATGGGTATGGCGCACCCTGCGATGATTCAATATCTCAAGGAACTTGGAATCACAGCGATCGAATTGATGCCGGTTCACCAATTCGTCAACGACACCTCTTTAATCGAAAAAGGGCTGTCCAACTACTGGGGCTATAACACCATTGGCTTCTTTGCTCCTCAAAACACCTATTCCTCAACCGGTGAATTAGGCCAGCAGGTGGATGAGTTTAAATCGATGGTTAAAGCATTCCACGAGGCTGGAATCGAAGTCATCCTTGACGTGGTCTACAACCACACCGCCGAAGGTAACCATATGGGTCCAACCCTTTCCTTCCGCGGGCTTGATAACGAAGCATACTACCGGCTAGTTCCCGAAGATCGAGCACACTATTTCGACACCACCGGAACGGGAAACTCACTCAATATGCGTTCGCCGCACACGCTCCAGCTCATCATGGATTCCTTGCGCTACTGGATCACAGAGATGCACGTGGACGGCTTCCGCTTCGATTTAGCTTCAACTCTGGCACGTGAGCTCTACGCGGTTGATAAACTCTCGTCCTTCTTCGACATTATCCAGCAAGACCCCATTATCTCCCAGGTAAAACTAATCGCAGAGCCATGGGACATTGGTGAAGGCGGATATAACGTCGGAGAGTTCCCACCATTATGGACTGAATGGAACGGAAAATACCGCGATACGATTCGCGATTTCTGGCGCGGTGAACCTTCAACCCTAGACGAATTCGCTTCCAGGCTCTCGGGTTCTTCCGATCTCTACGAGCACTCGGGCCGTCGCCCAATGGCATCGATTAACTTCGTCACTGCACACGATGGCTTCACCATGCGTGACCTCGTTAGCTACAACGAGAAGCACAACGAAGCAAACGGCGAAAACTCCCAAGACGGAGAATCGCATAACCGGTCGTGGAACTGCGGAGAAGAAGGTCCAACTGACCAACCTGAAATCTCCGCGCTAAGAGTTCGCCAGATCAAAAACTTCCTCACTACGTTGCTTGTGTCCCAGGGGGTTCCAATGATTTCGCACGGCGACGAAGTTGGACGCACTCAGAGCGGAAACAACAACAGCTACTGCCAAGACAATGATATTTCTTGGATGAGCTGGAACTTGGGTGAAACCGAAACAGATATTTTCCGCTTCACCCAAGCCTTGATCAAGTTACGAAAAGACCATCCGGTCTTCCGGCGTCGTCGTTTCTTCAAAGGCGAATCTTCGCGCGGAGGTTCCTCGTCGAACGGCGATATTGAATGGTTCAAGAACGACGCTTCCTATATGTCCGACGCCGATTGGGATACTTCTTACGCACGTTCCGTTTTGGTTTTCCTCAATGGCGAAAAGATAGGTGAGCCAGATATGCGCGGAATGCCGATCCTCGATGACGATTTCATCATCGTTTTCAATGCTTCGGATTCGGATCTCACCTTCACACTCCCAGCTTCAGATGACACGAACCTCTGGCACCTCGTTTTGTCGTCAGATTCGCATGCCGATCCCGACCTATCGCTCGAACCTGGGCAGTCGTTCGCCGCTACAGCACGTTCATCGTGGATTTTCCAGCGCGCGATGAATCTTCCAGATAGCGATCAGAGCACCATAGGAACACTTGTTCCTTAAATCACATAGGAAACGGAACAATCTCAACCAAGGAGAACAATGACTGAGCAACCCCTCACTCTTGCAGGAGCTCAAAACTTAGATGCGAGCACTTTCAACAATGGTGCGTCACGGCACATTCCTGTGACGACGTATCGCCTGCAGCTGGGTCCCCAGTTTACGTTTGCACAGGTAGAAGAGATTGTTCCGTACCTTCAGAACCTAGGCGTCACCGACGTCTACTTCTCCCCTATTCTCCAGGCAGCTCCGGGGTCAATGCACGGCTACGACGTCGTCAATCACCACGCGATTTCGGCTGAGATGGGTGGACGCAAAGGTTTCGAACAAGCCTCACGTAAGATTCACGATGCAGGTATGAAAGTCGTTGTGGATGTAGTTCCTAACCACATGGCAGTTCCTACCCCGCTATATCAAAATCGCGCGCTTTGGTCCATCTTACGCGATGGTAAAGAATCTCCTTTTGCTACTTGGTTTGACATCGAACTCCAAGAAGCTGGGCAAGGAATCCTTATGCCGGTACTTGGGAAACGCATTGGCGCAGTTCTTTCTGACGGTGATCTTTCGTTGGAGAAAATGAGTGTTCCAGGTTTTGAAGACGACGGTGAAGTCTATGTTCTTCGTTACTTCGACCATGTTTTCCCAGTTAGAAGCGGCACTGAGTATTTACCTATGGCAGAGCTGGTTGATAGCCAGTACTACCGTCTTTCCTATTGGCGAGTTGCAAATGAAGAACTCAACTATCGACGTTTCTTTGATGTTGACACTTTGGCAGCAATTCGTGTTGAAAATAAAGAGGTATTTAGGGAATCACATAAACTCCTTATTGAGCTCTACAGCCAGGGATTCATTGACGGTTTCCGAATTGACCATCCGGACGGCCTCGCTGATCCACGCGAATATCTTCGCAATTTAAAAGAAGTCACCGGTGGAGCGTGGGTAGTTGTTGAGAAGATTCTTGAAGCTGAAGAAGCGCTCCCTCACGACTGGGCGTGTGCTGGAACAACGGGATACGACGCTTTGCAGAGAATCCAAGGTCTCTTTACGGACCCTCAGGGTGTTCCGGAACTAACAAACATTTATTCGGAGATCAGCGGTTCCTTCGACGGTGTCCACGCAACTGAGATCAAGGCGAAACGCCAGATTATCGATCAATCTTTATTTACTGAAGTCGATCGACTATCCCAACTACTTGTATCAGTTTTTAACGCAGATGTTCGCCTGCGTGATCACACATTCCGAGCAATCCGGCGAGTATTGGTTGAACTAGTTGTCCACATGGAACGCTACCGCGCTTACGTTATTCCGAACGAAAAACCCTCACCTGACGACGAAGCAGTCCTTCGCTCTGCACAAACCAAAGCGCGCCGTGTACTTGATTCGGAGTTCCACGACACCTTGGATGCCGTTGTAGAACTGCTCCTTGGCTATGAAATGGGATCGGCGGGTCGCACCCACGATGAAGCTCGGCATGAGGCAATCGTACGGTTCCAGCAACTCTGTGGCCCAGTGATGGCCAAGGGTGTAGAGGACACCACCTTCTATCGCTACACAGCACTGCTTTCTGCTAACGAAGTAGGTGGCGGACCTAGCCATCCAACATATTCTTCGGATCAATTCCATTCGTGGCAAAATTTTATGCAGCGAAACTGGCCTCACTCCTTAACCACTCTCACCACACATGACACAAAACGTGGAGAAGATACTCGAGCTCATATCGCAGCTCTATCTGAATATTCCACACAGTGGTACGACGTGCTTACACAGCTACGCACGCTTACCGCCGACATTCGACCAATTGACCTCGATGGCCAGATTGAGAACTTGCTGTGGCAAACACTGGTTGGAACCTGGACTAATTCTGGACCGATTGAGTGGGATCGTTTGGAAAATTACCTACTTAAGGCCGTGCGCGAACAGAAAAAGTGGACCACCTGGACGGAGCAAAACTCAAACGCGGAAAACAACTTACTGGTTTTTGCAAGAGCAATCATTGGATCGCCAGAAATCAACAAGATTCTCGCTGATTTACATCGCGAACTCCTACCTTCCGTCCGAGCAATTATCCTTGGTCAGAAGGCACTTCAGATGCTGATTGTTGGCGTTGCCGACCTCTACCAAGGTGAGGAAATTACCCAAAATTCACTTGTTGATCCAGATAACCGCAGGGCAGTTGACTACACCTACATTAGCCAGCTTCTAAATACCCTTGAGGAATCGGGATTGCCGAGCGAACCAGATCTCGATACAGAAAAACTCTGGATCACTTCTCGAATGACTGATTTGCGCCGACGTAAGCCCAATCTTGCAACGGCAGAATTGGAATACAAGCCTTTGCCAGTAACGACCTCGCACGCATTCGCATTTTCTCGTACCTCGGACGACGACGCCGTCGTCGGTATTTTCCAACGTCATCTCACAACTTTGGAACGGTCCGGTGGGTTTGGGCAACATACGGTTGTGTTACCCGAAGGGACATGGCGAAATATTTTTACAGACAAGCAATTGACCGGCGGTTCTATATTACTCACGGATATTCTCGATAAATTCCCAGCCGCCGTCCTTGAAAGGATCTCATGACTCCGATTCAGGTGTGGTCGCCAAACGCACAGAAGGTAGACATCAAAATCCACCCAAGTGAAGAGATAATCCCACTTGAAAATAGCGGTGACGGATTGTGGACTCTCGAGCGAACGCTACCCAGTGGAACTCGGTATTTCGTCGTCGTTGATGGCGGTTTACCTATACCGGATCCTCGCTCACGGCGCCAGCCACTCGGTATCCACGGTCCAACAGAAATCGTTGACCCTTCGGATTTTTCATGGACAGACAGTTCGTGGAAACCGAAAGACGTGCGTGGATTGGTTTTTTATGAGCTCCATATCGGTACTTTCACAGAAGAAGGAACATTTCGCAGCGCTATTGAACGTTTGAATCACCTAGTTGACCTTGGGGTCGAAGTCGTTGAGTTAATGCCTGTTAATCCTATCCCCGGTAAACACGGGTGGGGATATGATGGCGTCTCGATCATGGCTACATACGAAGAGTACGGATCCCCTAGTGACTTGGCAGCCCTGATTGATGCGATGCACGCACGTGGCTTACACGCATGCCTTGACGTCGTCTATAATCACTTTGGTCCAGACGGTAACTATCTGGGTATGGTAGGTCCCTATCTTACAGGCAAACACCACACCCCATGGGGAAACGCAGTCAACCTTGATGGTAAGTACTCTGAGCACGTACGTCGTTATTTTTTAGATAACATCACGCAGTGGGCTCGGGATTACCATTTCGATGTTTTTCGTATTGACGCAACAGACTTCTTGATTGATGACTCGGAATATCATTTCCTTGCCGAACTTTCCGACACAGTTCACTCACTCGGCAAAGAAATCGGAAAACAGCTTTCGATCTGCTTCGAATCGGATGCAAATAACTCCATGACGGTTACGTCAACTGACGACGGCGGTCGCGGCGCTGATCTGCAATGGACCGACGATATCCACCACGGTTTACATGTGTGGCTCACCGGCGAAAATAACGCTTACTATAGCGAATACACCGGCGCAGACACCCTCGCTAAGGTATTGCTTCAAGGCTTCTACCACGATGGTATTTGGACGAATTTTGATCATAAGGTGCGAGGTTGCCCAGTCCCAGCAAAATTGAATGGGCACTCACTGATTGCCTTTGATGAAAACCATGACCAGGTTGGAAATCGCTTAATCGGTGACAGACCAAGTCACTCACTTCCACTTTCTGACCTCGCTATTTCACGGGCACTAATATTGCTTTCACATTACACACCGATGCTATTTATGGGCGAGGAGTGGGCAGCTACAACGCCATTCCCGTTCTTTACCGATCACGGAGAGGAAATCGGTCTCTTAATTATGGACGGGCGTATGAATGAGTTCTCGAACTGGGATTTGACCTCAGTTTATGGAGCGAACCCGCCATCCATGCCAGATCCTCAAGCGCTTTCAACCTTCACCAGCGCAAAACTTAATTGGAAGGAGATCAATGAAGGCAAGAACCGTCAGTTCCTTGAATTCGTCAAAGATCTCATCAAGTTGAGGTCTGATGAAGCAGCAATAGCGAGCGGGGATCGTTCGAAGACATCAGTATATATCAACGATCGATCTGGTTGGATGCGTCGAGATAACATCATCATCGCTTTCGCTCGCGATCCTCAAACTGTAAGTATTCCAATTGACGTGGGCAAAAAGCTACTTTCGTGGGGAGAAGCAACTATCAATCAACGTGAAGTTGTTTTTAACGAGCCAGGCGTAGCTGTCTTCAAATCTGGGATCTAAAGCTTCCTCAGAGGATTCCGATCAAGCGACCGAGTGGAGCAAAATCTTCGAACGACTGAACAGTTTCCATCTTGATATTTACCACCGCGCCGAGCCACAAGGTACCCGCTATTCCCACGCCAAGAGATAAGAAGATGCAAGTTGCCCACATTAATGCCTTCGTCACTGTACGTGGATTTGTTGGGATCTTGGCTCGCTGTTTGGCAAAGCGAACGTAGAGCGCCACGGCAATCAACATAATCACGGTAAACGCTGCAAATGATAGATAAACTGGGACGATCCCCCAGCCGCTTTCTCCTTCATTGGTGAACTTGGTGTGGTCAGTGCTTGGAATCTTCTTATGATTCAGCCAATACATCGAATCTTTAAAGTTCTGAGACCACGCTCCCCAGTTGTGTCCACCATGGGATCCATAGTCGAGCTCAAGTTCAACGTTCGAGGATTTGATTTTAGCGAGTCTACCCAAAAGCTTCATGGCATCGACGTCGCTACCAGAGGAGGTGGCAAGGATTCGAGTTGGTTGATTAACCTTGGGAATAAGCTTCGAGATAACGAAATCAGCTTTCTCCTTGTGAGGCATCTTCTTCAATCCGCCGAAAAGAGGTTCATCATAGCCGGAGAAAAGCAACAGGTTACCAAACACATCACTGGTAGATGTACCCAATACGCCTGCACAGTATGCACCTGCGGAGATTCCCCCGAGCGACCATACCATGCGGTCATGTGAAACTGGGAAGTTCTTTTGAATCAGACCAACGATGTCTCTCATCACCCAAGTCCCAACGGCCGGACGTCCCTTGATATTCACACAATCAGGTTCACGTGAATCTGGGCGAAGCTCTGGCATAACCACGATCGTTGGACCGATAATTCCGGATTTCTGGAGCTCAGGGAGAATAGATGGGATCTGGAGGTTGGCGGACATTAGATGCGGATTCGATGGGAAACCGTGGAGAAGGACGACGACGTTGAGGTTAAACATTTTCTGCCAGCCTTCAGGTGCCCATACCCTCACTTTCTGCTGAATCTGCGACTGAGGACCTTTCCACAAGGTCTCCATAAAATGTCCCGAAAAATTACTGCCGCGAAGGGTGGGATCCGAAATCTCGGTAAACGTAGCTTTATATGCCGCTCCATCGAAACTGGTTGGCATCGGAGGTAAAGGTTGGGGCTCGGACTGAGTAGTTCCTGATCCCCCTACAAACTCCCGGACTTCGCTCCATGATTTCATGTAGCCACCGTGGAAATTAATTTGGGCCATTATTGAAAGGCAGAGGAAAATGGAGGTAAAGACGCTTGTGGCTGCAAATGAAACGACTTTCCGGCGTCGTAATAACCACGCCGATGCCAATACAATAGCAACAACGATAGCCCACGAAGTTAGGACAATTACAAGCGAATTTGGTGCCATATGTGAGCCAGTTCCTCCATAAATGTTTCTTAGCGTCAAAGGCGAAGCTAACAAGTCTATACATGAACTTTATAGACCTATATGAACACTCGTGACAAATAAGCGACACAGCACTATTTCATGTATTCATACCGAAAATCGTGGTGATAACTGATACGTCATACCCAGGTATGACCATACTATAAGGAAAACAACACCCGAGGTGTAGACGATTTTCGTCTCTTTTGACATAGATTTGAACTATGGAAGATTCTCGGAACACTCAATCCGTATTTGGCAAGGTCAAGGAATTTGCGGTTGCGCACAAGGTTGCGCTTACCCGCATTTTTTACGTCGTCATGATTATTGCGGTTGTACTAGTCGCCAAACGCGAACTCTCCTCAATTTCTGGTGCTGAAATGCGTCAGCTTTTTGCGGAACAACACCCAAGCATGATCATCGGAATCCTTGTACTTGGCGTTCTTGCCTTCACGGCCACCGGCATTTATGACTTTTACGCAGTCAAGCACTTCGAAATTGATGTTCCCCGCCACCGTGCCTTAAGAATTGGTTGGATTGCACAAGCCTTCAATAACTTTGCGGGACTTGGTGGTTTAACTGGTGGCACTCTTCGCACCAAGCACTACACGACTAACGGAATTGAGACGCGCACTGCTCTCAATATCACGCTAGCGGTGTGGGCAGCGAATCTACTCGGTTTATTCGCTATTATTTTGGCTACCGCTCCTATTGCCTACCAGTGGGAGGGAACGTTTATGCTCGTTCCACTCCTTGGCTGCCTCTATCTTCCATTCTATTTCTGGGGTCAGCATATTAATATCGGTAAGATTAAGCTCGGTCAAACATTCCTAGCTCGCCAGAATTTTAAGCAAAAGCTTGAGATGCTCATTGCCTCGGTTGCTGATTGGCTCGCTGCCGCCGTCTTCTTCTGGCTTTGCATTAGGCTCTTTGCTCCAGATGCCGGACTCGCTTTCACCCTTTTCGTTTACTCAACAGCAACTATTATCGGTCTAGCTTCCATGCTTCCTGCTGGAATTGGTTCCTTCGATCTGACGGTTATCTCACTCTTCGCAGTTGCCGACGTCGACACTACGAAACTCCTTCTTGGAGTTGTACTTTTCCGAATCGCTTACTATGTTGTGCCTTGGCTACTAGCACTGATACTTTCGGTCAACGAGTTCGCCGATACTCGCCGGAGCCTTCGCGACGAGTATCGTAAAGGTGGATTCATCAATTCCGTTATCTGGATTGGAACTGCCTTCTGCGGAATCGTCCTTGTTGTTTCAACGCTTACCCCTGATAACTTCCTTCGCGCTTGGAAGATCGCCCAAATCATTCCAGATTCCATTCGAGGGGCCTCTTCCCTAACGTCTCTTCTTATTGGAATTTCGCTGGTAGTACTTTCTATCGGCTTGAGAGCTCGCATTCGCCGTATCTACTGGGCAGCACTCATTTTGTTGGTAGCAGGCGCAATCGGTGCTATCGCCAAGGGTCTCGATTACGAAGAAGCAGCTTTATTGCTTGTCTTTGCAATCATGCTCTACCTTGGCCGTAATAACTACGATGCCGAGCCGTTGCACCCTACTCCGGTTAAACTTATTTTCTCTGCAATTGCAATTATCGGAATTCCGTTTGCAATCATTGAAATGCGCCACTATATTTTCCACTCAAAGTCGCTTTACCTGCGGATTATTAATCCAAGCCACCCCGTTATGCAGATTGCTTTCTACTCCGCATTTGTTCTTGCGATCGTCTTTATCTTGATGTTCTCACGCTCAAAGAAGCTCAGCTTTGTTGCACCAGATGAAAAAGAAGTTAACCGCTTCCATGATTTCCTTCTTCATCATCCAGGCAACTCTTATTCTTACCTCTTTGCGCTTGGAGATAAGCAGGTGTACTACACCGAAGACGAATCAGTAGCGCTACTCTATCGTCCACATAAGGGCACTCTTCTTGTGCTTGGCGACCCAATCGGCGAGACCTCCCGGTTCGACGAAGCACTCGATGAATTCCTTGGTTTTGCTCATCGACACGATATGAATGTAGCTTTCTACGAGATCTCAGGTAAATTCCTTGAGAACCTCGTTGAGCAAGGCCTACGTTTCGTAAAAATTGGTGAAGATGCTTCACTCGAACTAGATACGTATTCGAACATCGGAAACTCCGGAAAGATTTTCCGCCGGATGCGCAACCGTATGTCTCAAAACGGAACCGAGTTTGAGATGCTCTATCCTCCTTACGACGAGGAAACTTTCGCTGAGTTGCGTCGCGTCTCTGACTCGTGGCTCGGAAACCGTGAGGAAATGGCTTTCTCACTCGGATTCTTTGACGAAGCTTACCTCTCATCTGGACCGATCGCCGTCGTACGGAGTGCTGAACGTATCGAAGGATTCGCAAACGTGGTATTCCTTAACGACGACGCCGTGACCTTTGATCTCATGCGTTTCCGTCCGGATTCCCCGGGAGGCACCATGGACGGCATCATGGTTTCACTCATCGAATGGGCAAAAGACGCCGGTTTCAAGGAGATCAACCTGGGAATGGCACCTCTTTCCAATGTTGGACGCAAGATTTACTCGCATGGTGCAGAGAAAATTGTTCGTTACGTCCACGACTTCGGAAACCGCGTCTACAATTTCCGTGGATTGCGGGCTTACAAGGAAAAGTTCAAGCCCCGTTGGGATTCGCGTTACTTGGTTTATTCCTCAAACCGTTCTCTTCCGTCTGCACTACTCGGTCTTTTGGAAGTCATTAACCGACCAGCAAAATACACTACGAGTGATGATACCCGTTGTTGCCGTGAATACGTTGCTGAGCTTCGGATCCCTCGATACGAGAACTCAATTGAAGACACTGTTGCCCACAAGGCAGTTCAGGGAGGGAATCCGCACTCCCCAAAAGGATCGACTCGTCCTCACACGGCGAACAAGAAAAAAGAAAGTAGTGAAACCTTTGCCAAATAGTATTTAGGCATGGAAGACTCATGAGATCTCGGATTCAAGCCTTTGAGTCCGAGATCTCAGCCTTTACGGCGTGGCTTAAACCTTTCAGTTCGGCGAAATAGCTAGAGTTTTCATGTGACTGGTTCGTCTCTACCTCCGGAAGATTTTATTACAGCACTTGAAAGTCTCAAGGGCCAATATTTCCGACCCGAATTTCACGTCACACAAATTCCTGCGCCAACGAAAATTGCCCCTTGGGCGGTTGCTCTACAAGCAGAGATAAATGACTCTCCCGATCAAGATCCAGATTCTTATCGTGGATCTACGAAGTTCGTAGTCCTCTACGATCCAGCAGGTCAATCCGCATGGAATGGCCAATTTAGAATCGTTGTCCATGCTCAAGCTCCCATGGAGAGCGAAATGGGTGACGATCCATTGCTCGGCGAAGTCGCTTGGAGCTGGTTGCATGATTCTATCGAAGGTTCACGTGCCTCGTTCCATAATCTCAACGGCACTGTTACACGAGTTTTCAACGAAACTTTCGGTGGTCTCTACCTTAACAGTTCACGGATTGAACTTGAGGTTCGAGCGTCTTGGACTCCTCAAACTCCATACTTGACCGAGCATCTATTAGCTTGGGCAAATTTTGGTGCGCAGATGTCTGGCCTAGCTCCAGAACTTGATAATGTTCAAACTCTTCCTAGAAAAGTTGATCGAATTTGACCCCTGCTGACAGTTGCGAAGCTACCCCATTATTAGAACCCCGAGACGGAATCCCCGAAGTCATCAATGATCAGATTTGCGAAGCCGTCAAAATCCTACGTAATTTTTCAGGTCCATTTGCTATAGATACAGAGCGCGCTATGGGGATTCGGTACTCCAACCGCGCTTACCTCATTCAAATTAAAAGGACTGGCTCACCAATCTTTCTGATAGACCCGGTGGGCATAGAAACAAAACTCAACGACCTCGGCGTCGTCCTTCAAGATGAATGGATTTTACACGCTGCTGATCAAGATCTCCCCTGCCTCGCTGAGCTTGGGCTACTACCGGCAAAGGTCTTTGATACGGAAATAGCTGGGCTTCTTTTAGGCTTCGAGCGCGTTTCACTTCAGGCAATGGTCGCAGAAGTACTGAATTTTGCTTTAGCAAAGGAACACTCCAGTGCTGATTGGTCTCAACGTCCAATCGGTTCGGAGATGCGTGCCTATGCAGCTTTGGATGTAGACGTCTTACACGAGCTCAAGGCAGAGCTTGTTCCACTCCTTGAAAACTCGGGACGACTTAGTTGGCTCGAACAAGAGTGCGAAGAAGTGCGTCTTCGTAAACCTAACCCTCCGAAGAAGCAACCATGGCGCAAAGCAGCCCGCCAAGCAGGAATCCGTGATCGGCGCGCGCTAGCTATGGTTGAGCAACTGTGGCAAACTCGCGATGAGCTCGCGTGCAAACGAGATGTTGCTCCGAGCAAGGTCTTGCCATCTAAGGTTTTAGCTGAACTCGCTTTGCGTAAACCGCGTTCACGTTCAGATGTTCTTAATTCGTCTCTCCTGCGCTCTCGAATTAGAATGAAGGATGCTCCGAGGTGGTGGGATTCCATTGACCGAGCTTGGCATTTAGCGGACTCGGAGTTGCCTGAGAGGCATTTCTATGAGGAAAGAGATCCTTTCCCTCCACTTAAACGCTGGCAAAACCTCGATCCAGAAGCTGCAGAACGTTGGACTCAGCTCCGAGCCGCCGTTTTAACGCACGCAGATGAACTTGGAATCCGTCAAGATATTCTTCTTAAGCCTGCCATCCAAAAGCTCACGGCTTGGACAGGGTGGAGTTCGCCGACTCAGTTAGAGGATTTACTAGCAGAACAGGGCGCGCGACCTTGGCAGATCGAGCAAACCGCTCCAATAATTTTCGCTACTGTTCACAATTAGGCATATCTGTATAGCTCGAAGTACGCGTCTGTCTTTAACCTATGCGTCTCAATTTTTCAACGAGACGTTTTAACTAGACGTTGAAATCGTCAATTGCACGGCGAAGGGCAGTAATGTCTAGACCTTCAGTTTCGATAATTGTCTGACGCTTCGCGTGCGAAATAAAACGCTTATCAACACCGTGAATGCTAACTGGTACGTCAACTTCTGCACACTTCAAGGCACGTGAGATTTCCATGCCAAGTCCACCGTGAAGCAAGCCATCTTCTGCAATGATCACACCTTGTGCGCGACTTGCCATCTCAATGACTGTGGGGGCAATTGGAAGTGCCCATCGTGGATCGATAACCGTGACTTTATTCTTTGCGTTTTTTGCTGCTGCAACCATAGTGTGCGCCAATGGACCGAAACCGATCGCCAAAATATGTGGCTCACCTGACTGATTCGATTCAAATAGAACGTCTACGTCGTTTTCTGTACGAACTGCATGGATTAATTCAGGCAATGAACCTTTCGGATAACGCAATAAGGATGGCCCATTGAGATTAACAGATTCGCGAAGAAGCATTCTTAGCTGATCGCCGTCACGTGGTACCCCGACCGTGAGTCCTGGAACCATCGAAGCAATAGAGAGATCCCACATACCGTTATGCGAAGCGCCGTCATCACCGGTAATACCAGCACGGTCTAGACAAATCGTTACAGGTTCATTGTGGAGCGCAACATCCATTATGAGTTGGTCAAAAGCTCTATTCATAAAGGTTGCATACAGCGCAAGCACCGGATGATAGCCCGAATGCGCAAGACCAGCGCACATCGTCATTGCGTGTTGTTCTGCGATACCCACGTCGATCACGCGATCTGGAAATTCTTCTTTCATCGGGCCAAGACCAACCGGTAATAACATTGCCGCAGTTACGCCAACAACCCTTGGATCTTTACGAGCGATTTCAGTGATTTCATCAGCAAATACCGATGTCCAGCCAAAACGCGAGGGCTCAATTGGTAGTCCCGTTTCGGGATGAATCTTTCCGACGGCATGGAAGTGATCATCTTTGTTCTGTTCAGCAGGCTTGTATCCGCGTCCCTTTTCAGTGACTACATGGACGACGACGGGGCCGCCAAAATTCTTGGCCATACGCATTGCTTCGTCAAGTTCGTGAAAATCATGACCGTTAACAGGACCGATGTACTTCAATCCCAAAGAATCGAAAATTCCTGAGTCAAAGAGTACATCTTTCATTCCACGCTTAATACCGTGAAGGGTTTCATAGGCGAGATGCCCTGGAGTTCCGGCACTTTGTAAGGTCTTCTTTCCCCAGCCAAGGAGCTTCTCGTAGCTCTGATTAACTCGAACCGCATCGAGCTTACGAACCGGTTCCAATCTACGTACAATACCGCCTACGGTTGGCGCATAGGATCTACCGTTGTCATTAAGGATGATGACGACGGGACGCTGTGGATCCTCTGCAATATTGTTAAGAGCCTCCCACGCCATTCCACCGGTCATTGCACCGTCGCCAATAACGGCAACTGCATGATTCTTCCGTCCTGAAAGTTGGAAACCACGCGCAATTCCGTCAGCCCATGAGAGCGCAGTAGTTGCATGTGAGTTCTCTACGATGTCGTGATCAGATTCGTATCTCGACGGGTATCCCGAAAGTCCACCTTCCTGGCGGAGCAAGGTGAAATCCTTACGCCCTGTTAAAATCTTATGAACGTAGGATTGATGACCGGTATCGAAAACAATGCTGTCTAGCGGTGAAGAAAATGTTCGATGGATGGAGATTGTAAGTTCAACAACGCCGAGGTTCGGGCCTAGATGCCCGCCCGTGCGCGCCACGTTTTCCACCAAAAATGTGCGGATTTCTGCAGCTAGTTGCTTTAGTTGGAAATCATTGAGCCTGCGGATATCACTTGGACTATGAATCGCGTCAAGTAGGCTCATTTCAATTCCTTTCAACTAAATCTGACAGATAACTATCGTACCAGCGTCTGTGTAACATCCTATATTTTAATGATGATGGCGCTGTGGCACTCGGAACATAGTCCCAGCACCGCAACGCCATCACTCGCTTAGTTCGTATAGAATTACTTCTTAGCTAGTTCACACCTTATCGTTGAACCGCACCAAATTATGCAGCTAATTGACGTAGTACATACTGTAAAATTCCACCGTTTCGGAAGTAATCGGCTTCTCCTGGTGTATCGATTCGAAGCACGGCGTCGAACTCAATAAACTCTCCATCCGTTCCACGAGCGCTTACCCTGACCGTCTTAGGAGTTTCACCGTCATTTAGACGTTCAATTCCTGTGATATCAAAGGTTTCATCACCCTTCAGCCCTAATGACTGAGCATTCTCCCCTTGTGGGAACTGCAACGGCAATACTCCCATACCGATCAAGTTCGAGCGATGGATACGTTCAAAAGATTCGGCAATAACAGCCTTCACGCCCAGCAAAGAAGTTCCCTTAGCCGCCCAATCACGTGAAGAACCCGATCCGTACTCTTTTCCACCCAGTACAACAAGTGGAGTACCTGCTTGCGCATAGGCTTGGGCAGCGTCGTAAATCGTATCTTGTTCACCGCTCAGGAAATTCATCGTGTAGCCACCTTCAACACCATCAAGCAGCTGATTGCGCAGGCGAATATTAGCAAACGTACCACGAATCATAACTTCGTGGTTTCCACGCCGCGAGCCGTAGGAATTGAAACTCTTCCGATCAACTCCATGCTCTGCAAGGTACCGCCCAGCCGGAGAATCCGCTTTAATAGCACCTGCTGGCGAGATATGATCGGTGGTTACCGAATCCCCCAGCTTAGCTAGAACACGGGCAGCCTTGATATCTGAAACCGGTGTAAGTTCCATGGTTAGACCATCGAAGTATGGTGCTTTTCGCACATAAGTGGAATCGGCATCCCATTGGAAAGTCTTACCTTCAGGACTTTCAATTGCCTTCCAACGATCGTCTCCATCAAAAACAGAAGCGTAGTTTCTAGCGAACATATCCGAATCGATAGTTTGATCAATCGTTTCTTGGACTTCTTGCGGAGTTGGCCAAATATCTGCCAAGTAGACCTCGTTACCTTCTGAATCGACTCCAAGTGCTTCAGATTCGAAGTCAAAATTCATTGTTCCAGCCAAAGCATAGGCGATTACAAGTGGAGGTGAAGCAAGGTAGTTCATCTTAACATCGGGGTTGATGCGGCCTTCGAAATTTCGGTTTCCAGAAAGTACCGACACAACCGTCAGATCGTTTTCATTAACTGCCTGGGAAACAGCTTCTGGCAATGGTCCTGAGTTGCCAATGCAGGTAGCGCAACCATAGCCTACCAAGTTAAAACCAAGCGCTTCGAGGCTTGGCCATAGACCCGCCTTTTCGTAATAATCCGTAACAACCTTTGAGCCCGGAGCCATCGACGTTTTCACCCAGGGCTTTGACTTTAAACCCTTATCTGCCGCTTTCTTAGCAATCAAAGCTGCAGCCATCATCACGGATGGATTTGAAGTGTTGGTACAGGAGGTGATCGATGCAATCACTACGTCTCCGTGTATAAGCTCGGTTTCCTTTCCAGATTCGAGCGTAACCGCAACGGGATTATGAGCAGCGTTTTCACCCAGGTAATTTGGAACAGTTGCCTCATACGATTCCTTCGCGTGTGCCAGTTCAATTCGATCTTGCGGTCGCTTTGGACCAGCAATCGAAGGAACAACAGTAGATAAATCAAGCTCTAGGTACTCCGAATACTTAACTTCCGCATTTGGATCGAGCCACAAACCTTGTTCTTTCGCATAGGCTTCGACTAGTGCAACCCTATCGGCATCACGTCCTGTCAACCGGAGGTAATCCAAAGTAACGTCGTCAATAGGAAAAATAGCCGCGGTTGAGCCGAATTCGGGACTCATATTTCCAATGGTGGCTCGGTTTGCGAGCGGAACTTGCGAAACACCTTCGCCGTAGAATTCAACGAATTTTCCTACGACGCCGTGCTGGCGCAATTTTTCAGTAATGGTTAAAACAACATCGGTGGCAGTGGCACCCGTTGGAATCTCACCAGTAAGTTTGAAACCAACGACCCGTGGGATAAGCATAGAAACCGGCTGACCAAGCATGGCGGCCTCGGCTTCAATTCCACCAACACCCCATCCTAGAACGCCCAAGCCATTAACCATCGTAGTGTGCGAATCTGTGCCTACACAGGTATCTGGATACGCTTCGGTTACACCATCAACATCACGAGTCATCGTTACCCGCGCCAGATATTCAATATTGACCTGGTGAACGATTCCAGTGCCAGGTGGAACCACCTTGAAGTTATCAAAGGCGGACTGCCCCCAACGCAAGAATTGGTAACGCTCCCCGTTACGCTGATATTCGATATCCATATTGCGTTCAAGTGCGTCGTTCGTTCCAAATACATCGATCTGAACTGAATGATCGATAACCATCTCAGCGGGATTCAACGGGTTAATCTGATCTGGATTTCCACCAAGATCCGCCACGGCTTCTCGCATCGTGGCAAGGTCGACAACGCACGGAACTCCGGTGAAGTCCTGCATAACTACACGAGCAGGCGTAAATTGAATTTCTTCACTCGGTTCAGAATCTGCATCCCAATTAGCGAGTGCTTCGATATGCTTTGCCGTCACATTTGCGCCATCTTCGGTGCGCAATAAATTCTCGGCTAAAACTTTCAAGCTATACGGCAGTTTTTCAAGACCATCGACCGCTGAAAGTCGATAGATTTGATAGTCCTTATCCCCCACTTGAAGTGTTGATTTTGCATGAAAAGTGTTGACGCTCA
This sequence comes from Arcanobacterium ihumii, assembly GCF_900604515.1. GTDB lineage: Bacteria > Actinomycetota > Actinomycetes > Actinomycetales > Actinomycetaceae > Arcanobacterium_A > Arcanobacterium_A ihumii. The sequence goes on from NZ_UWOS01000002.1 coordinate 213,533, forward strand.
TGGCACTCCTTCAACGTTGTTTTCGTACCACAACCAACAATACCACTTATCTCGACGTCAAGATACAAATAGTGAGAGAGTCTCGTTAGTTACTAAGGGTGTATTTCTAACTGAAAAGAGTAACCACTTCGAAGTGATGCGTATTCGGGAAAATATCGAACCCTTGAACCGAAATTACTTCGCGTCCGGCAGCTATCAGAACTGCGCAGTCTCGCGCCATCGCGGCTGGATCACAAGATACAAGCGCAATTCGTGAAGCAGGTAACGAAGCCAAAGCATGTGCTGCCTCAATACCAAGCCCAGACCGAGATGGATCGGCAATGACGATGTCTGCATGCCCGGTATGACCTAAAATCACCTCTGCATCAATGTTGCGGTGTTGCACTTTTGCCCAGGGGAACTGCGCAAGATTTCGTTTAGCATCTTCAGCAGCGGGCTTCGATCCTTCCAAAGCAATAACGTTACCCTTCTCTCCAACTCTTTTAGCAGCCGGAACAGAAAAGAGACCTGCACCCGAATATAGGTCAACGACGTTCATCCCCGGTTCTATATTCAATTGATCTATAACAGCTTCAAGCAATATTTGAGGCGCTTTCCAGTGAACTTGCCAGAACCCTGCAGCTTGAACCGAGTAGTGATGGACATTAGCTGCATCGCTGGCAATATTTTCCACGAACGAGTTAGTTTTAACATTTGGAGCAATGTATGTTCCGTGCTTGGTGGAAATCACGTTGTCTCCAGTGCTGGGAGAAACCACCCTAACTTTGTCACCTGGTTTGATGTGTCTATCCCAACGGCTACCGAACAGTTCAAGATCGTCTAGATCTCTAACTGCCAGGGGAACGCAATCCACACGAAGAAGATTATGGCTACGCTCCTGATACATCCCAAAACCGGTATCCATTTTGACGAGGTCAATCCGAGTTCGCCAGTGCCACCCATCCGTTTTATCAATACCGACGATGCTCGGGGCAAACGGCTCAAGATGAGCGCAAAGGTCTTCCCCACCTAAGCGTCGAATTTGTGATTGAAGCACCTGCGTCTTCAGGTTGCGCTGATCTGCTAATTTAATATGACCAAAATCTGCAGCTCCGGTTTGACCAGCATCTCCAATTTTCCACGGATGTTCAACTCGCGATTCTGAAGGTTCAATGATTCTCGAGGCAACTGCGCGTAGAAATTTAGATCGAGCTTGGGTAACGTGAGCTTCAACCAATTCACCCGGAATAGAACCGCGTACAAAGACGACTTGGTCGTTGACTCTTCCAACTCCCCATCCACCGTGCGCAATATCCGTTATTCTCACGGTAATAGCTCTAGAGTCAACTATTTGGTCGTGATTATTGTCCTTCATGAGAGTGTTCTTTCAATGATTTCTCAACGGCAAGGTGGGGTTTTAAATATGCCCACGAATACCAAGCAAAAAGTGCGAAAAGTGGTAATCCAAGCAAAATCTTCGCAATTCCTAAGGCTTCGGTTTGATTAAAAAGATATAGCGGAACTTGTACTATCAATCGGGTAGCGAATAGCAGTACCCACAGCCATGTGACCACGAAGTATGCGCGACGAGCCGGAGTGCGGCGCGGATCGGTTCTCCATTGTTGATCGGTTCCAAGGATAAGGGAAATAACGACGCCGAGTATCGGCCACCGTGCCAATATTGACGCTGTTAAACCTAAAAGGTAGCCAAGGTTTGTAAGTATCCCCCATAAGAAAATGTTGCTAGCTTGACCGGTCTTCCACGCAAGAAAAACCGAGATCGTCATTGCTCCTAAACCGCTGAGAGCAGGCATGATCGAAATTCGTTGTATAAGACGAATTAGTACAAATACAACACAAGCAACAAGAGCGATGAGCGCAGGTAGCTCATAGCTACCCATGTACACATAAAGCGCAAGAAAAACGATAGTGGGGATGATCGATTCAAGTATTCCACGCACGCCGCCAACGGCACCCATAACGTCAAAGCGTTCAGCAGTAAGAGATGAAATTCCTGCTTTTGTTTTGCCGCCAGCAACTACATGGTGGCAATCGTCAGGAACTGTTTGACCAATCTTTTCCGAGTAGTCGTAATGGGAGGGCATAGAATTCCTATAGGTGGTGCGGAAACAACCGGGGCGTTAGCCCCAACTGCATTTTAAACAGAGCAACACGATCAATGCCACGAATACTATTCGGAACGCCTTGCCGTATGCGGGATACTAAGTGGCAAGAGTTCCCGAGGAGGATGCGGATCGGATCCGCGGTCTACAACCACATTTTCAAGGATACGGAGCATATCGTTCGCAGCATTCTCATCAGAACCTGCACGACCATAAAGAGTAACGCGCATAAACCAACGCGGCCCATCCACGCCAAGGAAACGATGAGGAGCGAAATCTTTTGATTGTGGAAGCGGCATCCGTGCAAGAAGTCCCTTACCTAAAGGTGAATCAATTTCCGTTGAGGATCCACCTTGATTGGCAATCGAGGTACGCATATCCAACCGAATTTCATCCCACAAGCCACTACTCTTAGGAGCAGCAAAAACTTGTAGTTGAAGCACTGAATCGTCCTTGACGTAAACTACACCTAAAACAGTTTCTTGAGCAGCATCGGTGGTGAATTGGATCGTGGCTCCTGATACTGCCGGAATACGCAATGCACCGGCGTCGATCAAATCCTCAACAGCTGAGTATTCAGAGATATCAAAGGGCCCCGCTTTACGCCATGAATCTATTTCTAATTCACGAGCATCAACCTCAGTATTATCGATAGTATTATCGATCGTTGCTTCGTCTCGTTCTTGATTCTTTTGGCGGGAAAACAACCCCATGACTTCTCCTTTATTTCACCAACTACACTACGTTGCAAATGCGCAGAAATCACATCAAGATGCACACTCGGCACAAACCGGCAATCCGTTTTCTTCGTACGCGAGCTGTGACCGGTGGTGAACAAGGAAACACGAGGAGCAGGTGAACTCGTCATCTTGCGCAGGGATAACCGCCACTGAAAGTTCAACATTGGAAAGATCTGCACCCGGAAGTTCAAATCCGTCAGCGGCTTCTGCTTCATCGATATCTACCGAGTTTGATTGATGGTCGGAGCGGTGAGCTTTTAATTCATCAAGTGAATCGGTCTTGAGCTCCTCGTCTTGCTTACGTGGAGCATCATAATCTGTTGCCATCTACAGTTCCATTTCAATTTAAGTAATCGTGACCCTCTACCGATGATTGTGGTTGAGAAACGCGATCTAAGTTGTGCACTTGTCCCAGTCTTTGTATCAAAGGTTGAGCTAATAAGCAAGAAAAAAATCTATTTAGTTTTCAGGGAGAGGATTTTCGCACGATAAGGCTAAAAAATTTTGGACACACCTCGAACAAAACCACAATTAAAAGCTGAGAAATGGCAGTCTAGTACTTTAGGAGGAAGAATGATTGAGCTAGAACTTTTGGGACTTGATGCCGACGGTGCTCGGTTATCTCTCAACGACGCTGAAGGAAATCGGTATACACTACCCATTTCCGATGATTTACGTGCAGCTTTGCGTCATGACGTTTCAGTACCAGCTCAAGAAGAGCTTAAGCCTCTAACTCCTCGCGAGATCCAGGCCTTCTTCCGAGCGGGAAAGACGATCTCAGACGTTTCTGAACTTTCTTCGGTTCCTCCTTCTCAACTTGCTAGCCTTGAGCACCCCATCAAGGTAGAGCGCCGGTATAACGCTGAGCTTGCCAAGGGGTTTCGCATCAGCCAAGATTCAGGTGGTATGACTCTCGAGGAACTTGTTATCTCTCGTCTCGTAGAACGAGGCTTGTCACCGCAAGCAATTTCGTGGGACGCGATTCGTGAAGCTGGTGAGCCTTGGACTCTTCTTGCCTCCTACACCATTGGTTCCCAAGATTTTGAACCACGCTGGAAAATCAATTCCAAGTCCCAAACCGTCATCGCCCTTAACGACGAAGCAGCATGGCTTACCGAGACTCAGATCCACACTCCAAATTCACCATGGCGTCCGCTAAACACTCCTAAAGTCTCGGTCCCAGCGGCAGGCGAACCCCCGCGCGAAAATTCCCTGGGTCACTTAGATAACGCGAACGAAAAGTCCTCGAAAGAACCTGAATCTCACGACGATTCAAGTTCTATTTCTTCTGTTTCTGCACTTCCAAGTGTAAATATTGCCTTCGAACAGGACGATCCTTCCTCCTCAAAAGCAATTGATATCGATGATGTGCTGGCCTCACTTGACTCCCAACGTGGAGTTTCAAGGCCGATGCCGATTGACTCTGATATTGATGATGTTGATTTTGCTGGAGCGCATCCGGCTGACTCCGAACCACACCTTGCGCAAGATGCAACGGTTTTACGGCTACCTGATCGGAATCGCGCTGAAGCTGAGAATGAATTGATCCTCCCCGTTGACGTTGATGACTTTCCTCAGAGTAGTAGCGCAACGCTACCAGGCTTTAACGAAATAGAATCTGATTCTTCCCAGCAAGAAACACCTGATTCGGATGATTCGTCTCCGAAGAAGAAGTCTCGGCGGGATAGACCCGCTATGCCTTCGTGGGATGAAATCGTTTTTGGTTATTCCAAAGACGACGACCGCTAAAATTGCGTATTTCTTTCGCTTCAGTTTTCTAGCAGGGTGTGTGGAGAGAGCTCACTTGCATTGGCAGACTCTGCGGTCATTCCCTGCATATGGTGTTTCCTGCACAGCACTTCGTAGGCGATAATGTCTTTACTATTAGTATCACCGACGACGACTTGCTCTCCTTCTCGTACCATCACCCCGTTGACTGTACGGGCATTATGTGTAGCTCTTGCACCACACCAGCAAAGGGCTTCAACTTGGAGACGCTCAACACGATCCGCAAGTTCAAGCATTCGAGCAGAACCTGGGAAAAGATTAGTTAAGAAGTCAGACGTAATTCCAAAGCCATATACGTTGATGCCGATGTCGTCGACGATTCTTGCCAGTTGATCTACCTGTTCACGAGTGTAGAACTGAACCTCGTCGCAAATAATATAGTCAACACGACCGAGCATTCGTTGCTTACTTACTTCGGCCCAGAAATTTGTTTCCGTTCGGACTTCTACGGCATCGGTGATGAGCCCTAGCCGCGAAGAAAGTTTTCCATCTCCCGCTCGATCCTTCATTGAAAAGATAATTCCGTTTAATCCGCGTTGACGATAGTTATAGGCTGTTTGTAGCGCGAGCGTAGATTTTCCACAATCCATCGTCCCTGAGAAAAACACCAACTCAGCCACTAAACTACCTCCACAATTAACGGAATGTGCATCTCAGCAGGAGTAAGCGAGCCGTGCACACCAACCATATTAATAGCACTCGTTGAGTGAACACGCGAATCCACAAAACCCGTTGAGTCCTTCGAAAAAACGATGACGTCACCGATCGCAGTTTTGGTTAGATCGTTCACCGGTCCCAATAAGCCATGGGAAATGACTTCTTCTTTCGTCAATACCCACGCATGGTCTCCAACTGCATCACGCCAACGAGTTGCAACACCGTCTCCATCGCGAGTGTAAATCTGGAACGCTCGCTCTTCGCCTGCCACAACATCGATATCTTGGCGAAGCTCCGGACTAGAAGCGATGTCAATCTTCGCACCAGCATCAATCATTCCATGATCGGCGGTTAGCACTACCAGAGTATCTGGTGGAAGACGACGCAAAAGAACTCCGAACTCAGAGTCAAACAGCTCAAGTTCATTGATCCATTGCTCGGATTCCCAACCGTGTTTATGCCCGATCGAATCGAGATTTCCCCAGTATAGGTAACACATTTTGGTTCCGCTTCTCAGCTCGCTCACAGCTGCTTCAACCCTATCGCTGAGGGATTCTGCGCTCAGTGCCCGCACTCCACGCAAGGCTGCCAGAGTCAAACCCGAACCGATGAATTTGGCAGGTTGGATCAAAACTGTTTCACGTGTACGCTCACCCAGCAATTCAAATAGGGTTGGCTCTCGCTGCCATTCTTGGGGATCATGAATGGTATCGTTCCAGCTAATCAAGCTAAAAACCCGATCATTAACAGGTGATTTCAAAGCGTAGCCCGCCATCGATGTCTGCCCGGGAAGCTTTCCCGTTCCAAAACTTGTAATGCCTGCGGCCGTCGTTGCCGGGATTACCGAGGTTATGAAATTATCAATGTTTAAGTTGCGCAAGTTTCGTGCATGCCCTCGTCGTGCGATGAGTTGTTCAGAGCCCAATCCATCAACCAGCACAACACAAACCCGCTTAGCACGAGGCAAACCGAGAACTTTGAGATCGTGCCTCGAATCGATTCCGGCATCGTCAATAGAAAGTCCAACAGATTCAAATGAGCCAGAAAGAACAGCATGGATTCCTCTTTTATCGGGCAGAATTGCGCCTTGGAGATAATCAAACACGAGTTCCTCAATCTAGGATCGGTTGCAGTTTTCGTTCATCGGTACGCATTACACGTGCACCGCTGTAAGTTTTATTGTCCCATGATGCAGGTGGAAAGTCAGAAACAACGTCGCATGCGTCGTTAAGATCACGCATATTTACGCGTGCCAATGTGCCAAATCTGGCGGTTTTCACAGATAATGAGAGAATGGCAAAAGCACCTTCACAAGCACCGGTCACCGAAAATATTGTAGATATTGATGTTTCCAAAGAAATGCGGAACTCTTTTTTGGAATACTCGTACTCGGTTATCTATGCGCGTGCTTTGCCTGATGCACGCGACGGGTTAAAGCCAGTGCAGCGACGCATCCTTTTTCAGATGGATCAAATGGGGTTGCGTCCAGATAAGGGACACGTTAAATCTTCACGCGTCGTCGGCGACGTTATGGGAAAGCTCCATCCACACGGTGACACCGCAATTTACGATGCCATGGTTCGCCTCGCCCAACCATTTACACTCCGTCTTCCAATGGTAGATGGACATGGTAACTTCGGCTCTCTCGACGACGGTCCAGCAGCACCGCGTTACACCGAGGTGCGAATGGCGAAAGCCGCACTTGCAATGACGACTTCGCTCAATGAAGACGTTGTTGACATGATTCCGAACTACGACAATACTCTCCAACAACCAGAGGTACTTCCAGCTGCAATTCCAAACTTGCTTGTCAATGGTTCTTCGGGAATTGCCGTCGGCATGGCTACAAATATGGCCCCTCATAACTTGGTTGAAGTTATTTCAGGTGCACGCCATCTGCTCAAGCATCCCAATGCCAGCCTTGAGGAAGTTATGCGTTTTATTCCAGGTCCAGATCTTCCTGAAGGTGGAAAGATTGTGGGACTTGAAGGAATTCGCCAAGCCTATGAAACCGGACGCGGTATCTTCAAGACTCGCGCAACTGCCCATATTGAAAATATTTCAGCTCGTAAAAAGGGCATTATTTTCACTGAGCTCCCCTACCTCACCGGACCGGAAAAGGTAATTGAGAAAATCAAAGACGGCGTTCAGTCCAAGAAACTGCAAGGAATTTCAGGTGTTCAGAACCTAACGGATCGTCATCATGGAATGCGTCTTGTGGTTGAGGTTAAGAATTCCTTCAATCCTGAAGCCGTTTTGGCTGCACTCTATCAGCACACACCTCTCGAAGAATCCTTTGGAATAAATAACGTTGCACTCGTTGAAGGGCAACCGCGTACCTTGGGCCTCATCGAGCTACTTAAGGTATATATAGACCATCGTATTTCGGTTACTCGGCGGCGTTCACAATTCCGCCTAACCAAAGCAAAGGATCGTCTACACCTTGTAGAAGGTTTACTGATCGCTATTTTGGATATCGACGAAGTTATCGCGGTGATTCGGTCTTCCGATGATTCCCAAGTCGCCCTAACTCGACTAATGGCCGTTTTTGATCTTAGTGAGTTGCAGGCTGAGTATATTCTTGAATTGCGTTTGCGTCGCTTAACAAAATTCTCTCAGATTGAACTCGAAGCTGAACGTGATGCTTTACTTAAGCAGATTGCCGAATTAGAAATCATCCTGTCATCGGAAGACGCTCTTAAAGATTTGGTGTCCTCTGAGATGGCAGAGGTTGCCCAGCAATACGGCACACCTCGCCGCACCGTGCTCTTGGAAAGCGATAACTCGGCGAATGCAGTCGCAGCGAAGAAGATGAGTCTGAAAATTGAAGACGATCCGTGTTGGGTTATGCTCAGTGGTACTGGTTTGGTGGCACGAATTGTAAGCGAACAACCACCATCTCGCTCCGGTGGACGAGCTTCCCACGATGCCATTGTGTCAATGGTAAAAACCTCTAATCACTCCCAAATTGGCGTTCTCACCGACACTGGACTTGTTCACAAACTTTCTGTACTTGATATCCCCGCGATTCCAGTCACTGATGCGGCGCCTGGATTAGGGGCAGGCGCCGCAATTTCAGAAATCGCTTTGCTAGGTGAGGATGAAAACGTCGTCGCCGCATTCTCCCTCGAAGAAGATTCGGTTCCGCTCGCAATCGCAACCGAAGCGGGAAAGATCAAGCGCCTAAATCCAAGTTTCCCGAACAAAACACCATTTGATGCCATTAGCCTTTCCGATGGCGATAAGGTAGTTGCTGCGCATCCAGCAGCCGATACCGACGTCGTCGTACTCGTAACAAGCAACGCCAGTTTACTTCGGTTCGATGCTGAAAGTGTCCGTCCGCAAGGACGCACAGGTCAAGGTGTGGCAGGTATTCGCTTAGCGGATGGCGCAACTGTACTTGCAATGGGTATTGCACCTGGAAACGATATTAGTGCTCAAGGCGTAGTAACTATTGCTGGTTCTTCGACTGCACTTCCTGGAACGGAACTTGGCTCAATCAAGGTCACTCCATTGGACCGTTATCCTGCGAAGGGACGTGCAACTGGTGGCGTTCGCACCCACCGGTTCCTACGTGGCGAGGACCAACTCACCTTTGCATGGGTTGGAGAGTTACCCGCTCGAGCGAATACGAAGTCTGGTCAGGCAGTTGAACTACCAGAGATCGACGAACGTCGAGATGGCTCAGGTGTGCCCGCGAAGGGAATCATTGCAACTATTGGCTAAGAATCCCTTTGCGCGCTTCGGTAGAAGGTAATTATTCTAGTGAGGTTGATGAGTTTGGTATTTGCGTGGTTCTACAAATACCAAACTCAAATATCACGGTCGACGACGATCATTTCTGCTACTTTTTCAAAATTGTATAGTCGTAGCATTTGAGCTGTTTGATTGACATCGGTGTTTTTATCACTTTCCAAATCGATGCCGATGAGTTTCATCGAATCTCGTTTGAATGCGTCCATACAGTTCGCAACTAAATTCTCTACTAGATTACGATCGCGCCACTGTGGGAGCACAGCAATTTCTTCGATATAGCCTTCGTCTTCGGTATCGTCAGTGGTAAAAGAACGGAATTTTGAACACAGTACGTATCCCGCCAATTCTGGTCGGTCGCCAAAGGTATCAAGTGCTACAAAGCACCATTTATCTACCATGGAGCTACGAAGCTCTAACCACTGCTCATAGTTTTCGACGGTCCCCAGTGAATTCTGAGACATAAACTTTTGATGAGCGCTCCAAACCTCTGGCTCGAACTCTTTTGTTAACGGAATAATTTCAAGGTATCTACCTAATTCAGGCGTAATCGGTTTTGGTACAAGAGAACGTCGGTACTGCAGGTAACGAGCTGATTCAGTGAAGCTGTACAGAGTGGCAAGATTCGCCAAATCACCTTGATCTGAATCAATATACATACTCATTCGTGCACCTGAATACCCTAGACGCCGAGTAAGTTCACGAGCGTTCTCTTGCTGACGCTCAAGCAACTCTGCACCCAAGCCCCGCGCACGCCACCGGGTATGCACGCCACCTGACACGGTGAGTGCCAGGCCGTCGTCGGACCTAGAAGCGCGAATGAAACTGAAAGCAACAAGCTCAGAGCCCACCCAAGCGCCTTCAGCAAGCCAAACTTGGCTTTCGCTGAAATAGGACTCAACTTCTTGGCGTGTGGTACGAATGGCTGCCTGATCTGCTTCTTCAATCAAACTGATCAGGTTTCCAACAGTTGCTACATCGTCAACCGTCAGCTCTTTCCACAGCCAAAAACCAGGCGTTTGCGTACTCGTCATAGGTCAATAGTGTAAAGGATCTGGGCTGCGCGTTCGGCGAAACCGAATTTTGACAAGAAATGATTTTGAGGATCGGCATCAGCAATCACAGGAACCACGATAACATTTCCCACTTGACCGATCTCGGTGCTCATGAAAGAAAGAATAAGATCAGTGCCAATTCCCCGATTGCGTAATCCCCGCTCTACACCATAATGCCTGATCAAACGTTCAGTTGGATCATCAGTTAGCACTGAAATCGCATATCCAATAATATTGGATTCCGACCGCAAAACGAATGAATGCTCAGGGTCGAAACTCTGAGAGAGCTTCAACCAGTTGTCTTTTGAATAGGGCTGGAGTCTTTCCTTAGAAAGACTCAGGCGGTTATGGAGGCGGCGAAGTTCCTCTGTCAATTCCGCTGTAAACGGGATAAGGTCAAACCCTTGCTCTTTAAAACGAGCTAGCGCTTGATCACCCGTTTTAAAATCTTCCTCAGTAACGTCTTTATACAGCAAATTCTTCTTGATATACGGAGAAAAACCGCCCGCGGCCAAGAGACGACGACGATCAAGATTATCGGAGTTAACAACCGAGCGAATTGAAACTGGAAGGTCACGCCCATCCATTGCAATTAGCTGACGTGCCCGCGCATCTTGCCACTCTAAAAGCAGACGTCCAATTCCACGTCCGCGCCACGCACCACAAACGACGGCGAACGCATCAGCTTGAATTTCGGTCAAAGCATCGGAGTTAACTTCCACCATCGCAAATGCTTTTAGCTCTCCGTTGGAGTTCCAACCACCGAGCGTATCCGCACTATCCGGATGCTTAATAACGAAGTCTAATTCAGATCGCGCCGTTCGAGTGCTGACCCTATCCCCTGTTAAAGTTTCGCCGGCTGACTCCTGCATAAGTCCAACAACACAGTCGATATCTTCTTGAGTAATAGGGCGCCATGATAGCCCCAGATGAGCGCCAGGATGAGCAGCTACTGCAGGAGGATTAAGACGACGAACCAACGACTTCGTATCAGATGCATCGTCGGCTCGAGACTGGGAATTAATGGTCATGGTTATATCCTATCGAATGTGCAAGGAACGTCGCTACAAAGCCACTTTCGTTTGCTACGGGCGTTGAGAGCTTATTGACTTCTCAGGCGTCAATCTGCTCGCGGGAAATGTCGTCGGCGCCTTCGATAATAAAGTCCTTCCGAGGGGCTACATCGCTACCCATAAGTAATTCAAAAGTTGCTTCGGCATCTCGCAACGCGACTTCATCTTCCATTGAGATTCGGCGCAACATCCGATGCGAGGGGTCCATAGTAGTTTCGGCGAGCTGGTCAGCATCCATTTCCCCCAGACCTTTATAGCGCTGAATTGGTTCTTTATAGCGTTTCCCTTCGCGATCAATCTTCTTTAACACGGCGTGAAGTTCTGCATCAGAATACGTATAAATAAACTCGTTTTTCTTGCTTCCAGGATTAATTACTTCAACTCGATGTAGCGGTGGTACCGCCGCGAAAACACGTCCAGCTTCAACCAAGGGGCGCATATATCTAAAGAAAAGAGTCAACAAAAGAGTACGAATATGCGCACCGTCAACATCAGCATCCGTCATAAAGATGACCTTCCCGTAACGGGCAGCCTCAAGGTCAAAAGTTCGTCCAGATCCAGCACCGACTACCTGGATAATTGAAGAAACCTCTTGGTTTCTTAAAATGTCCGCAGGCGATGCTTTTTGAACATTAAGGATCTTTCCACGTATCGGAAGAAGAGCTTGGAAATCTGAAGATCGCGCGAGTTTTGCAGTGCCGAGTGCCGAGTCACCCTCTACGATAAATAACTCGGTGCGAGCTACGTCTTCGGTTCTACAATCAGCAAGCTTTGCAGGCAAAGTAGAGGTTTCAAGGGCATTCTTTCGCCTAGAAATTTCTTTTTGCGTACGTGCAGCTACTCGAGCTCGCATTTCAGCAATAATCTTTTCCAAAAGGCGCTGATTTTCCGTTTTTTGATCACGCTTCGTAGAGTTAAGAATCTTAGTCATTTCTTTCTCCACAATTCGCGAAACAATCGCTCGAATCGGTGCAGTTCCAAGGATTTCCTTCGTTTGTCCCTCAAACTGTGGCTCTGGGAAGCTCACCGTAACTACAGCAGTCAAACCTGCTAAAGCATCGTCTTTCTCAATTTTGGCGTCTCTGGCAGTGACCTTGAGCTGGCGGGCCTTTGCTTCGATTTGGGACCGCACCGCCTTTAGAAGCCCCATCTCAAAACCTTGAATATGGGTACCGCCTTTAGGCGTGGCAATGATATTGACAAAAGATTCTTCGGTGGTTTCATAGCCGGTTCCCCACCGCATCGCGATGTCAACTTTACACTCGCGCTCTACATCTTGTGCACGTAGATGACCTGTTGATTTATCGAGCATCTGGACGCTTTCCTTGAAAGATCCAACACCCTGGATCCGAAAAACATCGGTGACTGGTGGATCCAAAGCAAGGAAATCAACGAAATCGACTACGCCACCGTCGAAGTGGAACTCCTCCACGCGAGGCTGCGTCTCACCGTCGTCGAGAACTCGTTCGTCGGTGACCGTAATGCGCAACCCGGGCACCAAAAACGCCTTTTCACGTACGCGTTCGATTAGCTCGTCAAATTTAAAGCTTGCAGAGCTTGGGAAGATCTCCGGATCAGCCCAGTAGCGCACCTTCGTTCCGGTAGTTTTCTTTGCAACTTTGCCAACTACTTGAAGTTCAGAGGAATCGACAAATGGTTCGAAAATAGAATGTGGGCTCAAAACGCCCTTTTTGTCTTTGAAGAGGCCAGGCTCACCACGTCGGAAAGACATTGCCCAGGTCTTACCGTCACGATTGACGTGTACGTCTAAACGTTCTGACAGAGCATTCACAACTGATGCGCCTACACCGTGCAAGCCTCCAGACGATGAGTATGATCCTCCACCAAACTTTCCACCGGCATGGAGCTTGGTATAAACGACTTCAACACCAGATGCCCCGGTACCTGGTACCTCGTCCACTGGAATGCCACGGCCGTCGTCGGAAACTTCAATTGAGCCGTCGTCGTAGATAGTAACGGCGATATTCTTTGCAAAACCTTCAAGAGCTTCATCAACGGCGTTATCGATGATTTCCCACGCGCAGTGCATCAAACCACGTGAATCGGTAGAGCCGATATACATACCTGGGCGCTTGCGAACAGCTTCTAAACCTTCGAGCACCGAAAGATGACGTGCGGTATATTCTTGTGATTTTGCAGTAATTGACACGGATAAAGTGTACCTAGATCAGCTAAAAATTTGGGTATCGCCACACGCCAAATCGCTCACAGATGAGGCATCATTAGCAGGAACAAAAGGTAAAGCGAAGTATTGTGCAGGCATCACTTCTTGATTTGATCAGTTTGATCAACGATATGGATCGCAACTTCATCGATCTTTGCGCGGTGCTGGCGGGCATGATGTGCACAGAACATCAGATTCCCATATGGCATCTCAACCGCCACATACGCCTGGGCACCACATGCATCACACCGATCTGCTGCCGTCAATTGCTTCTCTTCTACTACTGTATTCACACTTTGATAATTACATGCTTGATAGACAAACTCAAGAAAGCCCCGTTAAATTTCACACTGGACGAAACCACAACGTAATTACATACTTTAGTGTTCTTTCACTCTCGTGCGTACAATCAAGACGTGCTCCGAGATTCTTTAACCCGTCCCTTTGCCGTCATCGATCTCGAAACGACGGGGCTCATTCCATCGCGCGATCGTATTATCGAAATCGCGATCATTTTGACTGACGAGCATTTAAATATCGATTCGACTTGGTCAACGCTAATTAATCCCAATATGCCTGTGACGGGAACACAAATTCACGGAATTTCAGATGCTGATGTGACTCAAGCTCCGCAGTTTGCCGATGTTTCTACCCAGGTACATAATCTGTTAAAAGGGCGAGTTATTGTGGCGCACAATGCAGCATTCGATGTTTCCTTCCTAAACGCCGAATTTAAGAGGAACAATCTTCCGCACAGTATTCCACTTTCCGCGGTTGTATGTACGATGGACCAATCACATATCTATTCAGAGTCGAAGAGGCATTCCCTGGCTCATTTAGCGCAATTCCATTCAGTAGACTACGAACAGCGCCATCGCGCGATTTTTGATGCCAAGGCTTGTTTAGGACTATTAGAAGAATTTGCATATAGAGAGCAAAATAATGAACGAGTTTGTAACTGTGCATTGAATCGACGCGGAGAAAAAGTCCTGCCCGGACAATGGCTGAGAGCTCATGCCTGGGCAGGTAACTAAACTTTAACGCTGTTTAAGCAACAAATCCTTGGCTTAGTCGAGATAGTCCCTCAACACCTGGGAACGTGAGGGATGACGAAGCTTCGACATCGTCTTCGATTCAATCTGGCGGATACGTTCGCGAGTCACACCGTAAACCTTGCCTATTTCATCAAGAGTCTTAGGCTGACCATCAGTCAAACCAAATCGCATTGCGACCACACCGGCTTCGCGCTCAGATAGTGTATCGAGTACTTGGTGGAGCTGCTCTTGCAAGAGAGTAAAACCAACTGCATCAGCAGGAACAACTGCCTCGGAATCTTCAATCAAATCGCCGAATTCAGAATCCCCATCTTCCCCAAGCGGGGTGTGCAATGAGATTGGTTCACGACCATACTTTTGAACTTCGACGACTTTTTCTTCGGTCATGTCCAGCTCTTTAGCAAGCTCTTCAACCGTAGGTTCACGGCCGAGATCTTGGAGCATCTGACGCTGTACACGTGCAAGTTTGTTAATGACCTCAACCATGTGCACTGGAATACGAATCGTACGCGCTTGATCAGCCATAGCACGGGTAATCGCCTGACGGATCCACCATGTTGCGTAAGTTGAGAACTTATACCCTTTGGCGTAGTCGAATTTCTCTACAGCTCGCACCAAACCAAGGTTTCCTTCTTGAATCAAGTCCAAGAAGAGCATTCCACGCCCCGTGTATCTCTTCGCAAGGGACACGACCAGTCGCAGGTTTGCTTCTAACAAATGGTTCTTTGCATTTTGTCCGTCACGAGAAATTAACACGAGTTCACGACGCTTACGAGCATCCTCAATCTCGGTTGTATCCAAAATGTGACGAGCAAAAAGTCCAGCTTCAATTCGCTTCGCCAGTTCAACCTCTTGCTCAGCGTTCAAAAGAGCAACTTTACCGATCTGCTTCAGGTAATCCTTGACCGAGTCGGCTGTCGCTCCTGCAACATGGACACGCTGCTGCGGTTCGTCGGTGTCGTCCGAATCTTTCATGACGAAGGCGCCAGCAGACGTAACCTTGGTTTTCTTCTCAGCGTCATCGTCGGCCTCGTCAGAAGAAGCCGAGGTCTCGGAATCGACGTCCTCATCGTCAATATCCTCGTCTTCAATGTCTTCTTCATCTTCTTCGATATCGTCGACATCGATATCCGCATCATCGTCCAACGAATCAGGTTCTTCTGGGGTCGAAACGGTATCAAGATCAGATTCCTCCGAAGAATCCGTTTCTTCTGCGACCTTGGTTTCGGCTACTTCTTCATCAACTTCCGCGTCTTTGGCTTTACCACGCTTCTTGATAGCTTTCTTGACAGCGGGAGTTGCAGGAGTAACAACCTCAGCAGGTTCAAAATCGATAAGCTCTTTTTTAGTTAAAGCCTTAGCATCTTTTTCGGATAGATCGCCACGAGTTACTCGGTACTCCACCCACGCCGCTTTCAATGCTGTATTGAGCGGTGCAGTAATTTCTTCAGACTCCGCCTTCTTAGTTTTAGACGATACTGTTTTTTGAGAAGTGGAAGCAGCCACGTGTGACCTTTCGAACTTAGGATGATGCTGTGAGAGCCAGCTGCACTATTATAACGCGCAAAGTGGGCAGTTCCCTAACGGAACCGCATCAGTGATAACTCGCAAAGAAGCAGATTTATTCCCTTGACGTTTGCAACGGCTCGAAGAAATCGCCTGTATCCGGACGCAAAATAAAGACTGCACACGGAACTTCAAGTAAAATACGCTGGATCTGTGATCCCAGATGAACCTTTTCTTGTGAGATTTTCGACTGAAGGCCGACAATAACCACATCATTTGAGTTAGCTCGTGCAGCGCCAGTTAGCTTTTCGACCATATCGTCTCCGCGAAGGACTGTCTCTACACGGTATTGGATATCCGCAACATCAAGTTTTTCACTGATGGCATCAATCGTGTTATTCATCGAATCTTGGGTGTAGTCAGCATTTGAAAAATCAAGGAATACTTGGAGTGACCCTTCGTGTTCTTGAGCAAAGGTAATACCTGATGCCAATGCATCAGATTCGATGTTCGATGCAAGAACAGGAATCAAAAGAGTCATTATTTTCCAACCTCTCTTCGGAAATACCACGGTAGCGCCGAGAATTGACCTATCGTCACACTACCATTCGCTCGGCAAAATAATAGAAATATTCACCTACTGAGAAGTATTTATTTTAAGAATTTTAACATCTAAGCCATACTCAAAACCGATTGCTATGGTATTCACCTAGGTCTTTACATCACTTCTCTTCGCCAATGCAGTTTCGTTCATTTATCTATACCCATGGAGGAGGTAATTGAACCCTTATCGCATACTCAACTAGCTTTGCAAGCGAATAATCGGGATCTCGGGTGAGAGCTAGCGAAGCACATGAATATGCATCGGTACCTGCACCGATCCACCATTTTAGGTAAGCAATAACGGCGAGCGGCGCAACTTCTGTTTTTGGACTGACATTATGCAGTTCAATCATTGCCGAGATAACGGCTCCAAGTTTATCGTTATCTGGAGCAGCGCACGAAGCTTTATCCAAAAGTCGCGAAAGAGATTGACTGCGGATTTCTGAGAACAATAAATTCCCCGGCAAAAGTGCATATACGATGATTTTATCTCGGTTTTCGATTTTCCTCATGGCATGAATTAGCACCGCAGCAGTTCTATGTATATCTTGCGAGGAGCATTCGTCGCCAGAGTTGAAACGTCCAAAATATTGCGTTGCTATTTCAACCCAGCTCGGATCGTCGAATTCACCGGTTGACTTGAGGCGATCCAACTCTAGAGCAACCGCGTTCCTCGATACGTCAAAAGCTGGATTATCAAAGTCTTTAATCGTGCTCGGTATTGCCTTATCATGTTCTGAAACCGCCACTCCTTCAAAAACAAGTTCTGAATAGATCTCCGATGTTTCAAATTCCCTGTAATCATGAATCTCCAATACTGGTGCACGACGTTCGTCCTTAAACGCCGGATGGAAACCTCCCATTTCAACGAAATTTTTCGGACACTTGACACCTGTCTCTATATTTTGGGTATCACCGAGGAAACAAAGATCAGCTAGATCCACCCAATTATGAAAGTCCGTAGCAAATACACCTATATTTGCTCTATATCCACTACGTGTAAATACTTCCATTCTTGATTCAACAAACGAAACGATTTGAGAAATATTCACTATTGTTTCGGTATCTCGCACCATAGAACCAAGATCGCTTCCAAACCAACAAATGCTTGCGATTCGAATTTTGTTTTCAGAAATATACTCTGCAATGATCCGTGAATTTGAAAGACCTTCGTTCAATATGGATTTGCGTAGAACGAGCATAGGACCCATGGGAGTGTGAACTAAACCGTGCACACCATCAATTGACTTTCGTGTTCCCTGCTCGGTCTCAAGGTTTTCGTCCTCATGGTTTGAATCTAAACACGCGATCACTATGGACTCGAGTGGACGAAAACCTAGTGCATGAGGAATAAGAATCAGAGATTCAGCTAGCGAACGAAGATGAAGTGTAGTTTGCATGCCTATAAGACTGCCGAAAAGCAAACGCATATGTCCTTGTTAGTGCTTATCCGGTGGATAACCCCGTCGAAATATGAAATGTGGACACTTGCTATCATCCATTAGACTTAGATTATGCACATCAACCTCGACGACTACCGCGCCGCCGTTACCAACTCCATGCTGTCGGCATTGGGC
This sequence comes from Arcanobacterium ihumii, assembly GCF_900604515.1. Classification (GTDB taxonomy): domain Bacteria; phylum Actinomycetota; class Actinomycetes; order Actinomycetales; family Actinomycetaceae; genus Arcanobacterium_A; species Arcanobacterium_A ihumii. The sequence goes on from NZ_UWOS01000002.1 coordinate 231,627, forward strand.
ACTCCCCTTTGGTCGGTTTCTGATCAGATTCAGTCGAGCTTCGAAGAGTTTTTAGAACCGCTCGATTCATTTATCCGATCCGGTAAACGTACCAGAGCTCTACTCATGACCGCGGGTTGGGAGTCGTGTCTCCCCGGAAATGCAATGCAACTACCTGTAAATGCAGGCGCGGCATTAGAACTTTATCAAGCGTCAGCGCTAGTACACGACGATATTGTAGACAACGCAGTTTCTAGACGAGGTGTTGACGCTGTCCACGTTGCTTTTTCTAAGATACATCAGAATAAGAACTTGATATCTGATCGATCCCAGTTCGGTGTAACATCTGCGTTACTTCTCGGCGATTATTTATTGTCACTGAGCGCACGAACATTCGAAGACGCCGAATCAGTTTCTGAAAGCGCGCATAACCGTGCACGTTCAGCATTTCATTCGATGACAGCCGAAGTTGCGTACGGGCAGTTTCTTGACAATCGAGCAGAGTATACGCCACTTACAGAAGACGCCGAATCGATCATCTCGCACGCACAGGCAGTGCTAGTACATAAATCAGCCCGTTACTCGGTTGAGCTTCCATTGATCATTGGAGCAACTCTTGCCGGAGCCGAGGCCTCCAAGCTCGACGTTCTTCATAAGATTGGTAGACCCCTTGGCGAGGCCTTCCAACTTAGAGATGATCTGCTCGGAGTGTTCGGAGACCCAGAGATTACCGGAAAACCTTCGGGCGGAGACTTAAGCGAAGGCAAACGGACAGTATTGTTGGGAATGACACTTAAACTATCAACGCAGACGCAACGTAGATTCCTCTGTTCACGTATCGGTCAAGATCTTAACGAAGCTGAAATCGACTCAATTCGTTCAATTATCCATGAAACGGGTGCACTCGATGAATACATATCGCTCATTGAAAACCGTGAGAACCAAGCACTTAATGAATTTGAAAATAGTGGAATCTCTGGCAATATGCTTCCTCTGATGTTTGAAAAGCTGGCAGCGCGAACACACTGAGAAAACAGTGAATAATATGTTCTGCTCACATACAAACTCGATACATTCTTAGCTCAGCACCTTATAGAAATAAGGTAATTGGTCGTCCACATTCACATGTGGACGACCAATTACCTTAAGCTCCCAATGGGTATTGGAATATCTTTAATCCATTAGAAAATGAGTGTCGATATAGCGCGCCGCACTGCATGAATGTTACCTGTGCGAAGACACTCTAATGGCGAGTCTCCAAGTTCCGGCTCTGGACGCAACAACCACTCCATGGCCTCATCATCACTAAATCCCGCGTCAGAAAGCGCGATCAATGTTCCGCGTAGCGGTTTCAGAATATGAGTCGAGCCTTCAGTTGACACAAATAAATCTGGATGGATCGACAATGCATTATTTTCACCACGTCGAACTGCGATCAATTTCTTTTCGTTCAACATTGATCGAATATCACGTTGCCGCAGTTCTAATAGGTCGGCAACTTCGGGAATAGATAACCAATTTGGTTCGAGCGTATTATTCATCGTTTTGATAATACCTCGCGATTTAATTAAAAACTTGAAGACACGCGGCAATTTCAACTATCATCACACCTGTAACATAAAACAACAAATTGCTCATTTGTAACATCTATACCAATTTTAACTCTTGAGTGATTTCATCGGAGGTTAACCGTGACGAACAAACCACTAAAGGCAACTGGAACACTGCTTGCAGCTGCAACAATCGTCGGACTCGTCTCTCCGGCGACCGTCGCAACTGCTCAAGCAACTCCGCTTGAGCACTCACCACGGTTTGAAGGAAATCTCGCTCTAGCCGGGCAACACACGGTTAAGCAAGCGAATGTCACCACTCAGACCGCTACGTACCAAGTTCAGCGCGGAGATTCAGTGTGGCGAATCGCAAAGAAGTTCAATACTTCAATGCAGGCAATTATTAATGCCAACGGCCTAAACGCTAAAGGCGCAATTTATCCAGGCCAACGTCTAATCATCACCACCAACACGCCAGTCTCTGCTACTACAACCACTGTGGCTTCAGCTTCACCAGCTCCTAGCATCACGAACACGGATGGAACCTACACGGTTAAACGAGGCGATACTTTGTCAGCAATTGCGAAACGTGTTGGAATGACTGTTAACTCATTGGCATCTTTGAACAAGATCGCTAATCCGTCCCGAATTTTCGTTGGACAACAGTTGCGCTTAAGTACGAATGCTCCAGCATCAACCTCTGCCCCAGTTACTCAACCAGCTACCACTTCAGGACCACAAAGCGCTCCACAGAAACAACTTGTTACCAATAACTTCCCTGGCTACACCTATTCGAATTCAACGGTTGCCGCGGCGAACACCAATAAGAACCTTCTGGTAAATTCGAATGTTCCAAGCAAGGCCCAAATCCAGCAGATGGTTATCCAAACTGCTCGTGAAATGGGAGTCGATCCTAAGCTCGCATTAGCACACGCATACGTTGAGTCCGGATTTGATGCCCGCGCAGTATCTCCTGCAAATGCAGTTGGAACCATGCAAGTCATCCCTAGCGCAGGTAAATGGGCATCCCAGATGGTTGGTCGCCAGCTCAACCTTCTCGATCCTAAGGATAATATCATTGCAGGCGTTGCCATCATCCGCTGGTTACAGTCCCACGCTTCATCCTTTGATCAGGGCGTTGCAGGTTACTACCAAGGTCTAGGCGGAGTACGGAAATCCGGCATGCGTCCAGATACCGTTCGCTACGTTGCAAAGATCAAGGGAGCAATGGGACGCTTCTGATCTAATCCTGTGTTCATTGCTAAAATTTAATATAGCAATGTAGACACACGAGCCGGTCGCAACTTTGCGACCGGCTTCGTTAGATAGGCTTTAACTTGTGAATGCTATTGACCCACTTCTCGGAACGCTCATAGACGGACGCTACACGATCCATGCGCGGATAGCTCGCGGTGGCATGGCAAGCGTATATCGTGCGACCGACTCACGGCTGGGTAGGGATGTTGCCATTAAATTCATCCACCCACACCTCGCTGAACAAAACGCACTCGTTGCTCGATTTATCAAAGAGGCAAGGTCAGCTGCAAGTTTATATTCCCCGCATATCGTTACTGTTTATGATCAAGGGGTTGCTCATCTCCCTGATGGCACTCGTGCTTATTTAGTTATGGAGCTCATTACCGGTCCAAATCTTCGAGCTCAGTTCAACGCACTTGGTTCCTTTACACTTGGTCAAGCATTCGATTTGGCGTGTCAAATTCTCACAGCGTTAAGCATCGCTCATAGCAAGGGAATTATCCATCGTGACGTCAAACCAGAAAACATTCTACTTACCGAAGCACTAGACCAAAGCCATCCATTAAATAAAACCGGTGTTGTGGCCAAGGTTGCCGATTTTGGTTTAGCGAAAGCGGCAACCGATTCAAGTAGCGCCCACACCACGTCAATGCTCGGCACAGTTGGCTATATTGCGCCAGAAATAGTCACGCATCAAAAGACTAGCCCAGCTTCTGATGTATATTCAGTGGGCATTATGCTTTACGAGTTCCTAGCTGGCCAACTTCCTTTCACGGGTACTTCCCCAGTATCGATCGCGTATTCTCACGTCAATGATCCAGTTCCACGCTTGAGTGATCTTGCACCATGGATTCCAGTTTCCGTCGATTCGTTGATTTCCCTTTTCACTGCCAAAGATCCGCTCAAACGACCACGCAGTGGAACTGAGGCATTAGACGCACTAACCGATGTTTTCGAGGGGCTCCCCGAAGAATTGCTTCTCCGACGTATTCCTGTGTTCCCCGTCAATCGCACTACCGAGGAGCCTCGAAACTTAGAGAAATCCGAAGCACTTGTTGCCACCCACTTTTTAACTCCAACGAATGATGCGCATGCGCCAGATATAGAGCCTATGGCAGAAACCGGCTTACTTCCTGACGAATTCAAACCCAAACTCAGTGACGGTAACGCATTCAACCAAAGTTCCGGAGCGGGTGTCACCTCTCCAAGTAGCGAAAACCGTGCACCTTCTTCTCAACCACGACGACGGTGGCCAATCGTCGTCGTCCTTCTTGCTGTTTTACTTGGAGCCGCAGGTTTTGGAGTGCATTGGTGGTTTGCTTCCGGTCCGGGATTACGTGTAACGGTCAACAATGTTGCTGGACAATCTACACAACAAGCCACAGATACACTTAAAAAAGCAGGATTCACGGTCAAGACGGACCACGCCTTTTCAGATGACGTTCCTCGAGGTAACGTCATTGAAACTGATCCGAAGGCAGGTTCGAAAATTCATCCCTCTAACCCCGTAACGATCATCGTTTCAGACGGTGTGGAGATTCTTACCGTTCCGAATGTAGTTGCCCAAGAGCAAGCACAGGCGGAGGACATCATCAAGAAATCGAGATTTACCGCAAAGGTAACGCAGGCTTGGTCAGATTCCGTTGCTAAAGGAAAAGTAATCTCCCAAGAACCGATCGCCGGCGCTTCTGCAACTCATGACTCTGAAGTAACTATTGTTATTTCTCAAGGTCGCGAGCCCGTGAAAGTACCTAAGGTAGTTGGACTAAACAGCGCCCAAGCCCAGGAAGCTCTCACTAAGGCCGGATTGAAGGTAGAAATCTCCGAAGAGTACTCTAGTTCGATCCCGCCGGGACAGGTCGTTTCACAATCACCGGATGAGGGTACCGGTCGATATAAGAATGACTCGGTAAAGATTTCAGTTTCCAAGGGACCTCAACCAGTCAAGGTGCCTGATGTTTTTGGGAAACAAGAAAAAGATGCAGTAAAGACTCTCAAGGACGCCGGATTTAACGTCGAAGTTGAGCGCATTCTCGGCGGAATCTTCGGTACTGTTCGCGCACAGAATCCGGGCGCTGATGAAATGGTTCAACCCGGTAGTACTATCAAAATTAAAGTGGTTTAGAAGGCTTGGTTAGGCATTGATAGCCCAACCCAAGCCTTCTAAACTCAGCTAGTTTCGCGCAGAATTTCAGAAACCAAAAATGCGGTTTCTAGGGATTGCTGATGGTTGAGCCGCGGGTCCACTAATGTTTCGTAACGAGTCGATAGGGTATCTTCAAAGATTTCTTCGGCTCCCCCAAGGACTTCAGTGACGTCGTCTCCAGTGAGCTCGATGTGGACACCGCCTGGACAACTTCCCATCTCAGAGTGAACAGTAAAGAATTCACTGATTTCTTTCACAACGTCGCTCATGCGCCTAGTTTTGTAGCCGTTCGATGCTGAAATCGTATTTCCATGCATTGGATCAGTAATCCAAGTGATCGGACGTCCGTCGCGCTGCACAGCTTCAATAATCGGTGGAAGCTGCTCGGTAATAGTTTGAGCTCCCATTCTGGTGATGAGGGTGAGGCGACCAGCCTTGCCTTCCGGGTTGATTTTGTCAATAAGAGCTTTAACTTCATCTGCTGAAACGTTTGGTCCGAGCTTCACACCGATTGGGTTGTGAATACGTGAAAGCATTTCCACGTGGGCATCATTAATTCCACGTGTTCTCTCACCGATCCACAAGAAATGTGCCCCTGTGTTGTAGAGATTCCCTGTACGAGAGTCCACGCGAGTCATCGCGTGTTCGTAGTTCAAGAGTAGAGCTTCGTGGGACGAGTAGAAATCCACTGTCCGCAATGACTCAGAGTTTGCTCCTGCTGCTTCCATGAACTTCATAGCCTTATCGATTTCACCAGCCAGCTGGTTGTATCGCTTATAGGCGGGATTAGAGGCGAAGCCAAGGTTCCATTCATGGACCTTTGAAAGGTCAGCAAAGCCACCAGCCGTGAACGCTCTAATAAGGTTCAAGGTAGTAGCTGAACGTTGATACATTTCGATAAGACGACGTGGATCTGGGGTGCGCGATTCAGGGGTGAATTCGAATCCATTAACCGCATCTCCCATGTAGGAAGGCAATGCGATTCCATCTCGAACTTCAGTTGCATTGGAACGTGGCTTAGCGTACTGCCCTGCCATTCGCCCTAGTTTGATTACAGGCACCGAAGCACCGTAGGTTAATACCACCGCCATCTGCAAAATCGTGCGGATCTTTGACCGGATTCGATCTGCCGTTGCGGTTTCAAAAGTTTCCGCACAGTCTCCCCCTTGGAGAACAAAGGCTTCCCCCTGTGAAGCGCGCGCCATGAGAGACGTTAGTTTATCTGCTTCACCGGCGAAAACAAGCGGGGGCATAGTCCGCAAATAGTCAACGACGGCTTCAAGTTCTTCGGGAGCCGGATAATTCGGTTGGTGCTTCGCATCAAGCGTGCTCCACGCTGCATACAAATCTCTAAGTTGGCTATTTGCTTCATTATTCACATTTATAGTCTAAAGTGCCCCGTTCAATTTTGGTGGACGAATCCACTAGTTGAACGGGGCACTCCTGAGATCACATTCTACATGTTACTCACATAGCAAAGTTAAGTGATTTCACTTGTGAACACTCTAAATAGCTGAATTATGCTTTTGCTTCCCACTGCTGACCGATTTCGGTCATGAGTTCACCAAACCAATCTTGGTGGACATCGAACGGCTTAGCACCCGCGATACGAGAGAACTCAATAGCACGAAGCTCATCGTTTTTGTCTTCGTCGTGACCGATTACGCCAGGTTCACCACGAAGTGCACACTCAACAGCCAGCTTCGCCATCGTGGCGATAAGCTCTAGATCACGATCATTCGAGCGAGCGGAACGTGAGAAGTAACCAGACTTCTGAACCATTACCTTTTCAGCGCCAATTGCCTGTGCGAATTGCTTAGCAAACCATTGACCAGGGTTAATGGTATCGAGCTTAACATGACCAAAAGGATCTCGTTCTACTTCAATACCGTCTTCAAGCATCTCAGCAATGATTTCGCTAACTCCAGCACCTTCCGACAGGAAGATATTTACGTTCCCTTGTTCATCCATGATCTTGCGCAAGCGCGAAGCTTCAACATCAAGGTCAAATGAGATTTCTGGAATGTAGACAGCATGGATATCCCAACGCTCTTGGGAAAGACCAGCAGCTGGTAGGAACTCCTGTTCCTTGACCCAAGCATGGTAGTCAGCTGCGGACTGTGCGGTTAGGTAGCCGCAGTTTCGACCCATGACTTCGTGGATGATCAACATACGTGGGTTCGAGCGATGCTCACCGATGACGTTCTGAGCAAAGATAGAAGCTTGTTCTGCAGCCGTCCATGCGCCAAGGGACTGACGGATAGGAACGATATCGTTGTCGATCGTCTTGGGAAGGCCAACCACGGTCAACTCATAATCGTTGTCGTGCAGGTATGCGGCCAAATCAGCGGCGGTGGTGTTGGTATCGTCACCACCGATGGTGTGCAACACATCAACGCCGTCGCGGCGCAGATTCTCCGCAGCGACCTCGAGCGCGTTTTGGCCTTCCTTAATCAGTCCACGATCAACTAGGTTCTGATTGTTCGTCAGCTTAACACGCGAATTACCTATCGGTGAACCACCAAATTTCTTCAGCGCTGCGGCATTCTTACGAGCTTCTTCATTGAAGACTACATAGTTTCCCGTCAAAAGACCGTGGTAACCATATTGATACCCGATAATCTCAATTTCAGGGTCAACAGCGGTGTAACGTTCGATGAGTTCACCAACTGCGGTAGATAGACATGGTGCAAAACCACCTGCGGTGAGCAGGGCAACGCGACGGACAGTCATCCGTTTCCTTTCATAGATTTTTCAATGAATTGTCATTGACAGGCCGTATTTGGCACTAACACTATTCTACCGACTCTGTGTACATTTCCTAGTTCGAAATTCCCAGAGCTTCTTTTATCCTTGGGAAATTTCCTTAGCCTTCCTATCCACAATTAGAATTCTTAGTGGCTGAATCAGAAATTATCGATAAACTACAAGATACACACGTCCATAAGCAAGGAGATTCTGTGGTTACTGCAATCGTATTAATTGATGCACAAGTCGATGAGATTCCAGAAGTCGCGCACGCTGTCTCGGCAATCAATGAGGTTAGCCAAGTATATTCGGTAACCGGCGACGTTGATCTTATCGCCTTGGTCAGAACTCCTACACACGAGAACCTCGCAAAAATCATTCCAGGTCAAATTGCTAAAGTTCCCGGCGTTAAAGCAGTCAAGACCTACCTAGCATTTCAAGAATTCTCAACTAAAGATCTTGACGTAGCTTTCGATCTGGGTTTGAACTAAAAGCTATCGCAAAGTTTTGGATAGGTTTACCCAGTCCCTTAAAAGTTGCTGAGCTCTACCCGAATCAATAACGTCCGTGGCGATGTCGATTCCACGGCGCAAACGCTCAACCAATGTCCCCTGATCTGGGCAAACTCCGTCGAGGCGACCATCAGCAACAAATGCTCCAGCAGCATTCAGTACAACAGCGTCGCGAACGGAACCTTTTTCCCCGTGAAGAACGCGAGTTGCAACGCGAGCATTGAATTCTGCATCATCCCCTAAAAGATCATCGATAGTTGCGGCTTTGAGCCCAAGCTCAGAAACGGCGTCGACCTCAGAAAACGTTACTTCTCCTCCACGAACTTCCCAGATTTCATTTGGTACAACAGTCGATAGCTCGTCAAGACCATTCTTACCTCGAAATACCAGTGCACGGTTTTGGCGTTTAGCCAGCACACCGGCAACTAGCGGAGCTTGGTGTGCGCGAGAAACTCCGATAGCTCCGGCTTGGGGATGAGCTGGATTAGTAAGTGGCCCAAGCACGTTAAAAGCAGTTGGAACTGCTAATTCTTTACGCGCTTGAGCAGCGAATCGCATAGACGGATGGAACTTATTAGCAAAGAGGAAAGTAATTCCAAGTTTCCCGAAAGCTTCTTCTACTCCAGCAATCGACAGGTCCAGGTTGATTCCGAGCGCCTCCAGACAATCAGCTGAGCCACTTTTCGACGATGATGCGCGGTTTCCGTGCTTAACCACAGGGACACCACCAGCGGCGATGACGACGGACGCCATGGTTGAAATATTTACCGTACGGAGACGATCCCCACCTGTTCCCACAATATCTATGGAGTCGGTTGGCAGACTAATCTTCTCCGCATGACTTTGCATGGAATCAGCAAGACCAAGGAATTCGTCGGTGGTTTCACCTTTTGTTGCCAAGGCAGTGAGAAAACCGGCTAGGACGATCGGAGAAGTTGCCCCTTGCATGACTTGATCCATTGCCCAAGCAGTTTGCTCAGAACTAAGATCTGAACCGTTTATTACTGCTGAAATGAGATCAGGCCATGCAAATTTAACCATCAGCGCGAAACTTTCTCCCGAAGAATTTTGGTTACAACCTCGGATAACTCACGAGGATTGATTGGATATTGAATAATAGCATTTGGCTTGGAGACTCGGGCTAGCCATTCATCTTGTGGACGCGCGATAAGGACGACGTAATCCATATCTGGATCGATTTCGTCTCGAACTTTCTTTCCAAGTCCGATTCCGCCTAACTTAGGGGTTTCAGCGTCAAGGATCAAGAGGGAGAAATCACCTTCTTGGATCTTCATTTCTGCACCCTGCCACGTTGCCGATTCTACCCAGTTAATTGAAGGGAGATCTTTACCGAGGCGATTCCCCACCGCGTTCATTACATCTGCACGAGTTTCTCTATTATCCGAGTATACAAGGACATTAACGGCCTCTTTTTCGGCGGGAGAAAGAGCAGATTCTTTAACGGACATAGGGAATCCTCCAGTACTTATTTTCGGCGGTCTGCCATTCACAAAACATAGTGTACCTATTTTCTGGTACGACGTAGACATACAACACCAATCTTATCGCGCATCTGCGAAATTATTGCGCACATAGTGAAATTTCAATGCCTTATAGTGCACGAACTTCATAGAATTAATCTCAGATCGCTTTTTATGCGTGGCAACCGCCGAATCTTGGTTGCCCAAGCGATTGTGTACATTTCACTGGAGGAAAAATGACTGTATACACCCTTCCCGAACTAGATTACGACTACGCAGCTCTCGAGCCGCACATCTCTGGAAAGATCATGGAGCTTCATCACGATAAGCATCATGCAACCTATGTGAGTGGCGCTAACGCTGCTCTCGAAAACCTCGCAGCAGCCCGTGAAGCTGGAGATCTTTCGAAAATCAATCAGTTCTCTAAGGATCTTGCGTTCAACCTCGGTGGTCACACCAACCACTCCATTTTCTGGAAGAACCTTTCACCTAATGGTGGCGGTGAGCCAGAAGGTGAAATCGCAGAGGCAATTAAGGATTCGTTCGGCAGCTTCGACAACTTCAAGAAGCACTTCACCGCTACTGCAACTGGTATCCAAGGTTCCGGTTGGGCAGTCCTGGCCTACGATTCAATTTCAGGCAAGCTCAACATCTTCCAGCTCTTCGACCAGCAGGCAAATGTTCCAGTTGGAACCATTCCACTCTTCATGCTTGATATGTGGGAGCATGCCTTCTACCTCGATTATCTCAACGTCAAGGCAGATTACGTTAAGGCAATCTGGAACATCGTGAACTGGGCAGATGTTAACGAACGCCTGGTCAACGCAGCAGCTAAGGCTGATTCCTTGATCGTACGATAACTTTTAAATAGAGCCCTTTTCTGGTGTGGGTGTGGACGAAAGTCCACACCCACACTTCTTTTCTGTCCACAAGGACCTATATCCCCGGTATTTCCCTGCCAAAACGAAAAAGGTCCCAAAATTTGCAAAAACAGGACCTTCGTCCCGATTTCCAATTTAGGAAAACCGGCTATTACTTAATTTGCGAAATTGTTCCCATTTCAACAAGTAGTTCTAGCTATTCGGTGCAATATGTTTAAGAGTGCATTTCATTTAGCTATTTTCAACGAGGTTAATTAGTTCAGATGCTTCTTACTACATTTACGCCATCTACCACGGCAATTGGTGATTCTGTTGTGCTTTCAGCACTACTAGGAATTTTTCCACTCGTCGTCTTTTTCGTTATGCTCGGAGTGTTCAAACTAGCCACCCACTGGTGCGCACTGGGCTCACTACTCGTAGCTTTTATTTCCGCAGTTGTAGGGTTCGGAATGCCTATTTCGTTGGTAGGGCTTTCTACCCTCCAAGGCATCGCTTTTGGCCTCGCTCCAATTATCTATATCGTAATCGCAGCGGTTTGGCTCTATAACCTAACTGTGACATCAGGTCGTTCAGAAGACGTACGTGCCGTATTTTCCGCGGTAGGAAAAGGCGATATCCGTATCCAAGCCTTACTCGTCGCATTCTCGTTTTGTGGGTTGCTCGAAGGTCTAGCCGGATTTGGTGCACCAGTAGCTATCGTTGCGGCAATGCTGGTCACACTGGGGCTTTCACCCATTAAAGCCGCAGTCGTAACCATGGTTGGTAATGCAATTAACGTCGGATTTGGAGCAATGGCTATTCCAGTTACGACGGCGGGACGTCTCGGAGGCGTACCAGGTACAGAAGTAGCTTCAACCGCTTCATCGCTTACCCCGTGGATTGCAACGTTTGTTCCGCTTCTACTTCTCATGATTTTAGATGGCAAGCGCGGCCTCAAAGAACTGTGGTTCCTAGCATTAGTCCAGGGCATTGTTACCTCGTTGGGCCACGTCATCGCGGCTAATTTCATCTCCTACGAGCTCACTGCTGTATTTGCATCTTTGCTTGGCTTCACCGTAACCGCAGCGATCTTAACGAAAATGAATCCACAAACACCAGAAGAATTCCGTTCACACGGAATTGATTCCAAAACCATTCACAAACCACTCAACGCTGGACGAGTAACTCTTGCTCTTATGCCTTACTGGCTCGTCGTCATCATCTTCGCAATTGCTAAGCTATGGCGTTTAGGGATCGACGTCCCTGCTCTTTTGGCTTCCACAGATCGCCAAATTAAGTGGCCAGGTCTCTACGGACAATTACTTACCCCAAGCGGTGAAGTTTCCACTTCCCCGATCTGCAATCTACAAACCTTATCCTCACCAGGCACCATGATTGTTTTGACAGCCTTGATCGTTGCATTCATCTACGGCAAGAATTCTTCAAGTGACCTCTTCCCATATTCATTTGGGCAAGGAATCCGCACTCTCTTTACCACGATTTCTTCACTCAAACTCTCATTGCTGACGATCGCCCTCGTTATGGCACTTGCCTACGTCATGAACTTCTCGGGCCAAACGGTCGCTATCGGTGCCGCCCTTGCAGCTACTGGCTCCGCGTTTGGTTTCCTTTCTCCTATCCTTGGATGGATCGGAACCGCTGTAACCGGATCTGCTACATCCTCTAATGCATTATTCGCTAATCTCCAATCCACCGCCGCTCACGGAGCTTCCTTAGACCCGGGTGTATTGCTCTCCGCAAACTCGATCGGTGGGGGTATTGGAAAGATCGTTTCGCCACAGAACTTGGCAATCGCTGCAACCGCAGTAGGCCAGGTTGGTAGCGAGCCAGAAATTCTTCGCAAGGTTGCACCGTGGTCCTTCGGCCTACTCGGTTACCTCTGCATCATTATTTTCTTGGCATCTCAAGGCATTATCCCTACTCTTTAGACTCGTTCACTAGCACACAAATAGAAAGAGGATTCATGAAAGTCGCATTATTTGCTACATGTATCGCCGACTCGATGTTCCCACAGGCCCCTCAAGCAACGATGCACCTTTTGGAACGTCTCGGCGTTACCGTCGAATTCCCGCAGTCGCAGGCATGCTGTGGCCAGATGCATATCAACACCGGTTACTACCCAGAGGCAATGCCACTAATTAAGAACCACGTTGAGACTTTTTCGCCTGTACTCGACGGCGAATGGGATGCCATCGTTGTCCCTTCAGGTTCTTGCACCGGTTCAATCCGTCATCAACAAGAAATGGTTGCAAAGGCAGAAGGCTTTGACGGACTTGCTAAGACCGCTGGCGAAATCGCTGCGAAAACCTACGAGCTATCGGAATTCCTGGTTGATATTCTTGGAAAGACCGACGTCGGTGCTTACTTCCCACATCGCGTGACCTACCATCCAACCTGCCATTCTTTACGAGTTGCTCGTGTAGGCGATCGCCCGTATCAGTTGCTTCGCGAAGTACAAGGAATCGATTTGGTTGATTTGCCAGAAGCAGAGTCCTGCTGTGGCTTCGGCGGAACCTTCTCCTTAAAGAACGCGGAAACCTCTGCATCGATGCTTGCGGACAAGATGACGAATATCAAGTCCACGGGTGCAGATGTTTTGGTTGCAGGAGACTACTCCTGCCTCATGCACATCGCTGGTGGCCTTGCTCGTAACCGTGCAGGTGTTCGCGCGATGCATCTCGCAGAAGTCCTTGCTGGCACCCAGGATCACCCTTGGACTGCTCCGTCCACGACAGTAAAGGCAGGTGTCTGATATGGCAACCTTTCTAGGTATTCCAAAATTCGTTTCTGGCTTGAAGCACAACGCCGACCAATGGGAAGTTGGACAGCCACTTCCCGAAGATACTCTCCGTTGGGGTTCATCTTTCCCACAAGGTGCAGCCTCCACACTTCGAAACAGCCAGATGCGCAAGAACCTAGGGCATGCTACCCACACGATTCGTAGCAAGCGCAACCTTCGCGTCTTAGAAATGCCCGATTGGGAAGATCTACGCGAATCAGCTTCGGCCATTAAACACGAGACTATGTCTAACCTGCCTGAACTGCTCGTCCAGATGGAAGAAAATGTTACCAAGCGCGGCGGTATCGTCCACTGGGCGCGTGATGCGGCAGAAGCAAACGAGATCATTCTTTCTATTCTTCGCGAGAAGCAGGTAGAAGAAGTTGTCAAAGTTAAATCCATGGTTACCCAGGAAATCAATTTGAATGAATTCCTTGATTCACATGGCATCAAGGCTTGGGAAACCGATCTTGCAGAAATGATTGTGCAACTTGGCAAAGATATGCCCTCTCACCTCGTTGTTCCTGCAATTCACCGCAACCGTTCTGAGATCCGTGAAATCTTCTTAAGGGAGATGGCAGATGCGCCTAAAGGTCTCACAGCAGATCCACGTGAACTCGCAATGGCCGCCCGCGCTCATTTGCGCGCACTTTTCCTTAAATCCAAGGTGGCAATTTCGGGATCCAATATGATGATCTCCGAAACCGGAACTCTTTCTGTTTACGAATCAGAAGGAAACGGTCGTATGTGCCTGACCTTGCCTGAAACACTTATTTCCGTCGTCGGAATTGAAAAGATGGTGCCTCGCTTCCAAGACGCTGAGGTCTTCTCCCAACTCCTGCCACGTTCGGCAACAGGCGAACGTATGAACCCATACACTTCCTTCTGGACCGGCGTCACCCCAGGTGACGGACCACAAGAGTTCCACTTAATTTTGCTTGATAATGGTCGTTCGAAGGCACTTGCAGATGAGGTAGGACGCGAAGCACTTCACTGCATTCGTTGTGCGGCTTGTTTGAATGTATGCCCAGTATACGAACATGTAGGCGGACACGCATACAACTCGATTTACCCAGGTCCAATCGGCGCAATCCTTACGCCGCAATTGCTTGAAGCCACCGATCACCACGATCCAGCTGCCTCGCTGCCCTTCGCTTCCACACTATGCGGAGCTTGTGGAGATGTTTGCCCAGTTAAAATCGATATTCCTGGAGCTTTGGTTCACTTGCGCCACCGTTACACCGAGGCTAACCGCGGCGGAATTCCAAACGGTTGGGATGTAGCCATGAAGGCATCGTCTAAGGTTATGTCTAACGGCCATCGCTTCGAAAAGGCAGCCCGCATGGCAAAATTGGGACGCCCAATTGCCGGTAAGGACGAAAAGATTTCCGCGCTTCCATGGCCGGTATCTGCATGGACTCGAAACAAAGATGTACCCGCTCCACCAGCGCAGTCATTCCGTGACTGGTATAACGAAGAGCAAAAGAAAGGTGAGGAAAAATGAGCGCACGTGACGATATCCTAAATTCCGTACGAGCAGCCCTCGCAACTCAGAAGGTTCCTACACCTGAACCTCCACGCAACTACCGTCGTACCGCAGAAGATCTGCCAGGTAGCGAGGCTGTAATTGCGGATCTCATTGAGAAACTCGAAGATTACACCGCAACCGTCATACGTTGTAAGGAAGATGGAATCGCCGATGCAATTGACTCGTTTCTTTCAGATGCCAAGTCTGTGGTTGTCCCGCACGGTTTGAAGAAGGACTGGCAAGAAGCTGCAGAACGCGACGGACGCATAGTCCAGCAAGACTCCGTTGATGCTCCTCTTGATAACTACCAGCTCAATGACATTGACGCAGTGGTAACTTCATCCGCTGTAGCAATTTCGATGTCTGGAACAATCATCCTTGACGGGGAAGCAGATCAGGGACGCCGCGCGATCACCTTGATCCCAGATACACACGTAATCGTTTTACGAGCAAAGGACATTTACCCTACCGTTCCGCAAGCGGTAGATATCCTCGGTGAGAACCCAACTCGTCCATTCACTTGGATCGCTGGTCCTTCGGCAACATCTGATATCGAACTAGTTCGAGTTGATGGCGTTCATGGTCCACGTAATTTACGTGTAATCATCGTCGACTAATCCCCGTTGCTAGGTATGGGTGTGGGGAGAACCTTTCAAAGGTTCTCCCCACACCCATACCTATATTAAATGTTCCTCTAACTCTTAAAACCGCTCACTTACCAGCAGGGATCTGACCAACAATATCGACTACTACTGCAAAGGCTGGGCTCTTGGGCGGATTAGCGCCTTCTGAGGCTGGTTGAGTAATAAGCACTCGTGAACCAACTGGGATGTCTTTCAATAATTCAAAAGGAGACCCTGCAGTCACTGGAATAGCCTGTGGACCAGTGATTCCGTAGGTGGATTCACCGGTGGAGTTATCCCATAAAGACATCCCATACTGCAGATAAACGGTGGTGCCGGCATCTTTAACTGGTTCACCTGAACCACGAGCAATAACAGTGAGTTGACGCTGAGTCGGTTGTGGCTGACCTGCTTTTACCTTCACTGAAACTGGCGATCCTAGCTCACCTGAAATTTCTACTGGGAGCTGATCAAGTGGAGTTTCAGGTTTTGCGTGAGGGTCTCCGCCCTTATCTTTTCCGTAAGCATCCTTGATCTCGACATAGAATGCAATAACGTCATCTGCACCAATACCCGCAGCTTGATTACCGCCAGAAGCGCCATAGCCCTTGTCCGGTGGTACCACCAAGATTACTTTCGAACCAATTTTTTGACCCGCGAGACCTTCAGTCCATCCAGCAATAACCTTTTCCAAAAGGAACCCAGTCGGTGCGCCGCGCTTGAAGGAGGAGTCAAAAGATTCGTCCTTACCCCAAACTTGACCAACGTAATCGGCAATGACTGTGTCGGTCTTTTCTACGGTTGCTCCACTTCCTTCAGCAACAACTTGGACTTTAAGGTCCTTTGGTGCACCAGAATCAGGGAACTTAAGTTTGGTCTTTTCTCCCTTTTCTTCCACCGTCGGCATCGTCCCATCCCATTCTTTTTGGGATGACGACGAAGTAGAGTTGCTTGATTTCGCTTCGTTATTACCACACGCAGCTAAACCGAAAATCATAAGTGCCGAGGTAATACCGGCAATCAATTGACGTTTCACGTACACTCCTACGTCATACCAGAAAGCGTCTTTTCTTACATAAGACACTAAAAGTAAAGTTCCCCGATATTTTATCGGGGAACTTTAGAACTCAGTGGAAGGACTCTCCACAAGCACAGGTTCCTTTTGCAGCAGGGTTATCAATAGTGAAGCCCTGACGCTCGATCGAATCCGCAAAGTCGATCGTTGCACCGTCAAGATATGGTACCGACATACGATCAACGATTACTTCAACACCGTCGAACTCAGCCACTGCGTCTCCATCAAGAAAACGCTCGTCGAAGTAAAGCTGATACATCAAACCTGAACAACCGCCTGGCTGGACAGCTACTCGAAGGCGTAGATCGTCACGTCCTTCCTGCTCAAGTAGTGACTTAACTTTCTGGGCAGCTACCTCGGTAAGAGTAACACCGTGTGTTGCAGCCTCGAGCTGTTCGCTCATTCTTTGACCTCCATCGCAAGTCATTATCTTTGTAAGATACAGCCTAACCACATTTGACGTGGCACTCCAACGCTAAGCTACTTGATTCTTCGCGAAGCGAATTATACCACTGACGGTTCCAGTGAAAACGAGCTTCCTCACCATCCCCAGGTGTGAGCAACTCGTTTAGTCAATTCTTCAACGCTGCCTGCAGGCACCACACGTTTCGGATCGAAAACGCCTTGTTCAAGCCATTGTCTGCCTGAGTCGACGTCATATGAACCAGCCAAACCAAATCGTGGGAGGTCGCCTTTTCGTAAACCTGCTGATTCTGAAATCAAGATAAGCGCGATTCCGTAGTTTTCACAAAGCTCTGAAACGAGAGTAAGACCACGTGGTATTGCTTCACCAATAACGCTTGTTAAATAGAAAACGGCATCTGCTTTACTTATCTGAGCAGCAATGTCCAGATCGGAATAAATTCCTCCCCGCAACACGAATTCAGAAAGCATCCACGTCTCGGCACCAATTTTATCGAAAAGGAAACCGAGCCCACCGCCTACTCCCGAGAAATTCTTTAGGTCAGAGGAGGGTGCATCCCCAAGAGCTACAATTTTATTTTTTGTATGGCGCGTTCCAACAGCCACACGCTTCATCGCATGGATCCAAGCTCCTGCGTGTCGCTCGAAATCCTGAGCAGCATCGCCTGTAACACCCCTGTCGTTCCATGCTTTTGCCATCCCTGAAACCCCACGGAGTTCTTGACCCTCGGCATAGGTAACGATTACGCGAATGCCGTCAAGAGCCGTATAAAAACAATTCAAAGCTACCGTGAGCGACGCAACATCAACGTCTGCGTCAAAAGATAATGGAGTCGGAGCAAAAACACTTAGTAAAGCAATGCCAAGATCAGATGCAGCCGAAAACCTTGGCAGGTGTAGATGGATCTCATCAACCTGGATGCCGATCAAGTTTTTCAATGCATGTCCAAGAAATTCCGTTGAAGCGAGCGGGAGATTTCCATCTTCGCGCCACGTCATACTTGACGCTAAATCAATGATCCCCCGGCTCAAGACCGATGACTTGGCACCGGTTGGCAACTCAACCTTCTTTTTTCCAAGGTAGACATCGCAACTAGCTGAAGAAGAATGCGGAAGAACATTCCAATAGGACTCATACAGATCGAGAAGGCCACTCGAACGATTTCCGATGAGTGCCCCTTCACTTGACGGAAAAATCGAAATGTCGTCATTTGGGCGTGCTTGAGCCCAGCCAGCCAGAAAAGCTTCTGAAACTTGGCTGGGCTCAAGGGCACTCATGCCTGAAGCAATTGCAAGAATACGCAAGAATCACTCACCCAAACGCGAGAGCAAAAGCGCTTCTGCAACCATTGCGTTCTTCCAGTCACCCAAGTGTAGAGATTCGTTCTCCGAATGGGCGCGAGTATCTGGATCTTCCACTCCTGTAACCAAAATTTCAGCTTCTGGGAAGACCTCGGCAAGATCCGAGATAAATGGAATCGATCCGCCGACGCCGATATCTACCGGTTCAACATCCCATGCGGTCTTCAGCGCCCACTTTGCAAGTTCAGTGGTGGGAGAAGTTTGAGCAGCTTGAAAGGATGGACCTGCCTCATTGAGATTAATCTCGATTTTAGCGTTGAAAGGTACATGCTCACGTAGATGCTTTTCCAAAGCCTTCGCAGCTTCACGAGCATCTTGACCCGGGGTCACACGCATGGAAAGCGTAAACTTAACAGAAGGAATGAGAGTGTTGGAAGCAACGTCAGTTGGCGTGACATCCATTCCGATCACCGTGATCGTTGGCTTGGTCCACAGACGCGAGGTAAGCGAACCAGTGCCAGCGAGTTGGACGCCTTCAAGCAGCCCCATGTCTTGACGTAAATCAGCTTCTGGGTAATCAACGGTCGTTTCGTCACGCTGTTCTAGACCTTCGACGACGATCTCACCGGCATCGTTATGCAAAGTAGCGATAAGACGAGAAGCGATCGTAACCGCGTCAAGAACTGGTCCTGAATACATTCCCGAGTGAAGTGCGTGGTCAAGAACAGAGATCTTGACATCCAGTTGAGTCACACCACGCAAAGAAGTCGTCAACGATGGAACTCCAACTTTCCAGTTATTAGAGTCTGCAACTACAATGACGTCCGACTTCAACGTGTCACGATACTTATGTAGGAAGTCAACAAAGGTTGGCGAGCCGACTTCTTCTTCCCCTTCAATGAAAAGTGTAATTCCAACACCTGGGTCTGCTACTTCAATAGCTGCGAGGTGAAGCAAGACACCCGCCTTGTCGTCAGCGGCACCGCGACCATAGAGGCGACCATTCCTCTCCTCTGCCACGAATGGATCTGAATCCCACAGTTCAGTCTTGCCCTGTGGCTGTACATCATGGTGAGCATAGAGCAAAACAGTTGGCTTTCCTGGTTCAGCTACCCGGGTTGCCAAGATAGCTGGACGCCCAACTAGGCCACTTTCGGTTTTAATCTTTATGACTTCCGTAGTCAATCCCAGAGCGCGTGCTTTGGCGGCGATCCATTCAGCGGAACGGTCCATCTGAGTTTGGTCAAAAGATGAAGCCGACACTGAAGGAATTGCAACTAATTCGATCAGATCCTGCTTGGTCTTGTCATAGATATCGTTAATTCGTGAAACAACTTTTTCAGTATTCATGGTATTTATCCTATCTCCCCTCGTCGCGAACGCAATGCTCGTGCGTAAATTAGGCAGAATTTCCGATAGACTAGGATAGGTTTAATATTTCGTCATTAGAAGGACTACTACACGTGTTTGGTTCGAAGAAAGAATCTACAAGCGGTAATTCAGCTGCTTCAGAAAGCACCGTTGAGGCTACTCCGAAGGGGTACACACCTAAGAAGGGCACAGCTACCCCGAAGCGTAGAGATGTAGAAGCCGCACAACGCAGACCAATTGTTGCCGACCGCACTAAACTCACGAAAGAGCAAAAGAAGGCTAAGAAGGCCCAGGATCGTAAACGTTCAAACGAACTGTACTACCAACAGCAGCAGGCAATGCGCACTGGCGATGAGAAGCACATGCCGGTGCAGCATCAAGGCAAGGCACGCAAATGGGCTCGTGATTATATTGATGCATCGGCACCGGTCTCGTCATGGTTTATGCCACTGGCAATTGCTCTAATTCCGATGATGATTTTCCAGCTACGTTTCCCGCAGATCGTTAATTACCTGACACTTGCGCTCTACCTAATCTTCTTCATTATGCTCTTTAACGCATTATTCGTTGTGCGCCGAGCAAAGACTCTTGCCTCTTACCGATTTGGGACTGATCAGATTCCGCGTGGTTTCACCATGCAAATGCTCGGACGTTGCTTCTATATTCGCCGTTGGCGCCTTCCTACACCGCAGGTGAAGCGTGGCGAGTTCCCTCCGGGATCATCCCGCGAAGATCTTAAAGCAGCTAAAAAGGCCGGAAAATAATACTAACGCTAGGAAAATCATGACCGAAATTAAGTTAGAAAAATTTACCAATCTCAACTCCACCGCTATCATCGTCGGATATTCTAAGACAGATGATGGGTATGCGTTAGTCTCTTCTATTGACGACGACGGTTTCATCCAAGCATGTGAATCTTCACTCGCAACTTTGCGCGCTTCTGGTTCACATGCCACGGTCACTCAGCTTGTAGTATCAACCGTTCCTAACACCCCTGTGTTTGCAGTGGGAATTTGCACCGAACCAGATCTTGAAGAACTTCGCGAAGTTGCTGGAGCAGGCGTGCGCGCAGCGGCGGGTCTGAACGAAGTTAGTGTGGCACTTGCGCACAATACGAACGCCGAATTTGAAGCCATTTCTGAAGGTGCGCTTTTAGGGGCTTATGACTTCACCCGCTATCGTTCGGAAGCTGAACTCCCCGTCTCCTCAATTCACTTTGATTCCAACCTCGACGATGCCCAAACTATCCTTGATCACTCCATGGTTGTTGTAGCCAACGTGAACAAAGTTCGCGACTTGGTGAACACCCCTGCAAACGACCTCAACACTGAATCCTTCGCGCAGTATACAGTTGGTGAAGCAGAAGCAGCCGGTTGCAAGGTAGAGGTTTTCGACGTAGCCACACTCAAGGAAAAGAACTTGGCTGGTCTACTTGCAGTTGGCCAAGGCTCAAAGAACTCCCCCAAGTTAGTTCGAGTTGAGTGGAATCCACAAGGTGCTCAAGGTTTCACCGCTTTGGTAGGAAAAGGCATCATGTTTGATACCGGCGGTTACTCACTCAAGCCTTCTACTGCAATCACAGAGATGAAAACCGATATGGGCGGTGCCGCAACCATCTTACACGCCGTTATTAGCGCAGCTCAGCTCCAACTACCGACGAAGGTTGTGGGCTGGATGTGTTTGGCGGAAAACATGGTTTCTGGTCAGGCTACTCGTCCAGACGACGTTATCACCTATAAAAACGGTCTGTCCGTGGAGATCAATAACACCGATGCCGAAGGCCGCCTTGTCCTTGCTGATGGCTTATTAATGGCGACTGACGAAACCCCAGACGTTGTTATTGACGTTGCTACATTGACTGGCGCACAAATGATTGCACTTGGCGAACGCTACACCGGAATTATGGGTAGTGATGACGTTCGCGAGAGCGTTGTTGCAGCAGCACAAAATTCAGGTGAATCCGCCTGGGGAATGCCGCTACCAGCACACCTTAAATCCAGTTTGAAGTCCGATGTTGCGGATATGAAGAACTCTGGATCTCGTTACGGAGGCATGCTCGTTGCAGGCCTGTTCTTGAAGGAATTCGTAGGAGATACTCCTTGGGCTCATATCGACATCGCAGGTCCGTCGTTTAACCGCGAGGCAGCCTACGGATACACACCAAAGGGTGCTACCGGCGCAATGATGCGGACCCTAGTTAATTACCTCGAGGAAAAGGCTCTAGGTTAAAATAAATACCTTTACATCTAGCGAAGCGCCATAAGATGAACTTGACTTCATATAGCCAGCGCTAGCTTGGTTTCCGGGTTCAACGCTTCGTTGAACCCGGATTCTTTTTGTTCCATTCACGCATTTGCGGAGGATACCCCACCTTCGCAACGTCAAAAATATCGATACCCAGTTTCTGGGCAATCTTCCGTGCCGATGAAGCATCGGTTACTTTACGCCTGGTCCACTCACCGTCGCCGGCGACTAGCACAAGAGCTGCACTTTCGCGTGGGGTGGCTTCTTCGAAAAACGCGCTTACTGATTGACGTGTCTCAACGAAATTCGAAAAGTAGTCTTGGGCCTGGTTCACCTGTGATCGGGTGGGCGCCGCTCCCAAATCGATTGGGTCTTTAGACTTAGCCCTTCTTGAAAACCAACCCATTTTTCTTCTTCCTTCTGCCAGAAATATAAAATTATTCTTGTTCATTTTAGCCATAACCGTGGCGATGAGCACAGTAGAGATTCCCCAAAAACCGCGAAAATCTAAAGTAGTTAGCTTTCTTACCTTTTACCTGGGCGATTTACAGCGCAAAAATTGCCTAAAAGTGGTTGAATTAGGACGAAGGTACTTGTTGATCCAATCCTGGATCCGATACTCGAGGGAGAGGTACGTGTCAGATACGAAAGAATACGATGTAGTGATCCTCGGCGCTGGTTCCGGTGGCTATGCAGCAGCAATGCGTGCAGGGCAACTCGGCTTGAGCGTCGCATTGGTCGAAGGAGACAAGCTTGGTGGAACCTGTCTTCATCGTGGATGTATTCCCACCAAAGCACTACTCCACGCTGCTGAAGTAGCCGATGAAATGCGTGAAGGCGCAAGCATCGGCGTTAAGGGCACGTTCGAGGGCATCGACATGGAAGCTCTCAACACCTATAAAGCTGGCGTCATCGAAGGGCTCTACAAAGGTCTTACCGGTCTAATCGATTCTCGCGGTGTTGAAACCATTCACGGCTGGGGACGTCTCGTTTCCCAAGATACCGTTGAAGTAAATGGTCAACTCCTTAAGGGTAAGAACGTCATCTTGGCTTCAGGTTCTTATTCAAAGACCATCGGCCAAAAGATCACGAACCGTGTCATCACCTCGGAGCAGGCCCTCCAGATGACGACTGTTCCAAATTCGGCCATCGTGCTTGGCGGCGGTGTTATCGGTGTTGAGTTCGCCTCTGTTTGGGCCTCCTACGGCGCGCAGGTAACGATTATCGAAGGATTGGATCACTTAGTTCCAAACGAAGATGAAGCTGTGTCAAAGCATCTTGAGCGCGCATTCCGTAAGCGCAAAATTGCTTTTAAGACGAAAACTATGTTCGATCGTGTTGAAGAAGACGAGAACGGCGTACATGTATTCACCCAAGATGGTAAGCAGTACGACGCCGAATACCTCCTTATCGCTATTGGTCGCGGGCCTTCTACTGCAAACCTCGGATATGAAGAACAGGGTATCAAGCTTGATCGCGGCTTCGTTATCACAAACGAGCGTCTACACACCGGGGTCGGAAATATCTATGCAGTTGGAGATATTGTTCCTGGTGTTCAGCTTGCACACCGCGGATTCCTTCAAGGAATCTTCGTTGCAGAAGAAATCGCAGGAATGAATCCAAAGGTTATCGACGAAAACAACATTCCAAAGGTTACTTTCTGTAACCCAGAAATTGCTTCAGTTGGACTTTCACAAAAGAAAGCCGAGGAGAAATTCGGGAAGGAAAATGTTGAAACCGTTGAGTTCAACCTCGCTGGTAACGGCAAGTCCCAGATGCTTAAGACCTCCGGTTTCGTTAAGCTGATTCGTGAAAAGAACGGTCCAATCGTTGGTTTTAGCGCTATCGGCGCCCGCATGGGTGAGCAGGTAGGCGAAGGTCAACTTATGGTCACTTGGGAAGCATTCCCTGAAGACTTTGACGGCACCATCCACGCACACCCAACTCAGAATGAATCTGTTGGTGAAGCGATCATGGCGCTGGCTGGCAAACCACTTCATACCCACAACTGAGAATAGGGAGAGATCAGGATTATGTCTGAACCCATAAAGATGCCCGCACTGGGCGAATCTGTTACCGAAGGTACCGTAACCACCTGGCTTAAGGAAGTCGGCGACACTGTTGAAGCTGATGAACCTATTCTCGAAGTGTCAACCGATAAGGTAGACACCGAAGTTCCAGCTCCCGCAGCAGGCGTTCTCGAGAAGATCGAAGTCGGCGAAGATGAAACTGTTGAAGTCGGAACCGTTCTTGGATATATCGGCGACGGATCGTCGTCGAACTCCAGCTCAGATGACTCTTCCAAGGAAGAAGAGAAGACTGAAGAACCAGAAGAAAAGAATGAAGAGCAGCCAAAAGAATCCGCTGAGCCTTCTCAATCTTCAGGCGATTCTTCGGATGCAGTCGAAGTAAAGATGCCTGCCCTCGGCGAATCTGTTACCGAAGGTACCGTAACCACCTGGCTTAAGGAAGTCGGCGACGCCGTCGAAGAAGATGAGCCGATCCTCGAAGTTTCGACCGATAAGGTAGACACCGAAGTTCCAGCTCCCGCAGCAGGTGTTATCACCAAGATCATCGTGAATGAAGATGAGACTGTTGAAGTCGGTACAGTTTTGGCAATTATTGGTGGCGAATCTGACGGTAGCGCTGCAGAAGAGCCAAAGAAGGAAGAACCACAGGCTGAGGAAACAATGCAAGCGGAAGAACCAGAAGCCAAGGAAGAGCCAAAGGAAGAAGCTAAGCCAGCTCCGGCTGCTGCACCAGCCCCACAGGCTTCGGCTCCATCGGAAACTGTTTCTTCCGACTCAGCTTACGTCACACCGATCGTTCGTAAGCTCGCGAAAGACCTTGGCGTTGATCTCGGTTCCGTAAAGGGATCCGGCGTCGGCGGACGTGTTCGTCGCCAGGATGTTGAGGCAGCAGCAGAAGCCGCCAAGGCCGCAGCATCTGCAGTGGCTTCGACACCTGCTGCAGCACCAGCTCCAGTTGCCGCAGCACCTGCTGGTGGTTCGGTTAAGGCTCAAATGGCTGAGAAGGCAGTCCAGGCTTCTAGCAAGCGTGGAACCCGCCAGAAGATGAACGGTCTTCGTAAGACGATTGCTAAGCGCATGGTTGAGTCTCTGCAGACTTCTGCCCAGCTCACGACTGTTATGGAAGTTGACGTTACACGTATCGTTGCATTACGTGCACAGGCAAAGAACGCTTTCGTAGCACGCGAAGGCGTAAAGCTGACCTACTTGCCATTCTTCATCAAGGCAGCAACTGAAGCCCTCAAGGCTCACCCAATTATCAACAGCTCGGTAGAAGGTAGCGAAATCGTTTACCACAACGTCGAGCACGTTGGTATTGCGGTGGACACCGAGAAGGGTCTGTTCGTTCCAGTTATTAAGAACGCAGGCGATCTTAATATCGCCGGTATTTCTAAGGCTGTTGGCGATCTTGCTGCTCGTACTCGCGATGGAAAGATTGGCGCCGACGAAATGGCTGGTTCGACCTTCACGATTACCAATACTGGTTCCATCGGAGCTATCTTTGATACCCCGATCATTAACCAGCCAAACGTTGCAATCATGGGAACTGGCGCGATCTTTAAGGCTCCAGGCGTAGTCAAGGATCAAGACGGAAACGAAGTAATTTCGATTCGTTCGAAGTGCTACCTCTCCATTTCCTACGACCACCGTATCGTTGACGGCGCAGACGCTTCACGCTTCTTACGCGACGTTAAGGCTCGTCTCGAAGAAGGCGACTTTGGAGCAGAAATCGGTCTGTAGATACAACATTAGTTATTAATTAGACCGATCCCTAACTGAGTCTTGGTGTGTAAAGGATAACCTTTACACACCAAGACTATTTTTAAGCTATAGTAGGATAGTTTGGCACTTAACAGGTTAGGAAATTGTGAAAAGAAAATTGGACCTTGGGTCTAAATTAGGAAGTTATAGAGATCTTCCACAGCTTACCAGTGGTTTATACCTTTTAATTTCATTCATCGGACGACTACCTACTTCGATGAATGTAATCGGAGTATTAACGCTTGTTACAGTGACCACTGGTTCAGTTGCCAATGCTGCTATTGTCTCCGCTGCACAAGCAATTGCGACAGGAATTGGCAATCCAATCATTGGCAGGCTGACCGATAAATATGGTCAGAAATACCCGCTTTTATATATTGCACCGGTGAGCGTACTGTCACTGGTTGGATTCGTCGTCGCTGCTATTCTTGCCGCGCCACTGTGGCTCCTGGCAGTCCTATGCGCACTTATTGGTTTAACAACCTCGCCTATAGGCGCACTTGCACGTATCCGCTGGTATTCACTTTCAAAAACTCCCCCACAGCTTGCTGCCGCATTATCGTTTGAATCCACGATTGATGAGATGTCTTTCGTGTTAGGACCAGCAGCTGTCGGTCTCATGGCAGCCCTCATTCATCCTGCTGCACCTCTAGTTGTCACTGCATGCATCGTCGTAACTTGTGTAGTTCCATTTGCACTCTCACGCTTCAGTGTAGGTGCATCTTCGAGCGAAGAAATCGCAAATTCCCCGAAGATGGGATATGTAATGCGAAAAGTTATTGTTCCGCTCGGCGCGATGGCAACACTCGGAATGTTCTTCGGCGCAATGCAGACGTCGGTAACAGGATATGCAAACTACACCGGTGAACCCGGTAAGGGCGGAATTATCTACGCGGCTCTTGGTCTTGGATCTGCACTTACCGCCCTTGGCGCAGTAATGATTCCGGAGAAAATTTCGCAAGCGAAACGCATCATCGTAGCTGGAATTGCGATTGGCTTTGGCGCTTTCTTATGTTCCCTTGCTTTCTCGGACTGGACGCTTGCATTTCTTATGTTCATCAACGGTTTGGCAATCGGCCCAGCGTCGGTAGCGATTTTTACTTTAGCTGGGCGCCTCGCACCTCCAGGAGGAAGCGCTGTCGCAGTGACTGCACTAGGATCCATGAATGTCGTCGGCGTTTCGCTTTCCTCAACAATTGCTGGAACTCTTCTCGAGATCCATCTCCCCTACGGTTTCTATGTTGCCGCAGTTTCTGCACTCCTCATGACGTTTGTTACGCTGTTTACTGTAAAGGTTAAAACCTCAAGTGAAACGTGATTACCCCATTTGGTGGCTAAATCTAAATCAATTAGAATTCGTTTACGAAACCTAAGTGAAGGAATATCAATGGCTAAAGACGAATCGACTACTAAGAAGCCTAAGAAGGCAAAGAAGAAACGCTGGTATTCGTACCTTGCTGACGCATACAAGGTTTCCTCGAAGAGTTTTTCGTGGACCCCATATGCCGTATTCGGTTCCCTGCTAGGCATTCTTGTTCTTGGCGTCGTCATCGGTTTAGTAACGGGCAAAGTAATTCTCTGGTCAATCATGGGCCTCTTGTTTGGAGCTACAGTTTCACTGTTGGTATTGACCCAGCTCGTGAAGAAAGCCTCATATATGCAAATTGACGGCATGCCAGGTGCTGTAGCCGCAGTTCTTGATCAAATCAAGCGTGGTTGGTCAATTAGTGCCGAACCGGTTCGCTTTAATCCTCGCACTCAAGATATGGTTTTCCGTGCAGTTGGACGACCTGGAGTTGTGCTTGTTTCTGAAGGACCGAACCACCGTGTACAGAAGCTAATTAATGAAGAGCGCCAGTGGATTAAGCGCGTTGCTCCAACTGCCCCTGTTCACGTAATTAAGGTTGGACACGATGATGGTCAGGTACGACTCGAGAAACTCCAGCGAGCCCTCCAGCGTCTACCAAAGTCAATTTCTAACCAGGAAATCGCAGCGCTTACTGTTCGTTTCGATGCCGTTAAACCTTCCGCACTTCCCATTCCCAAGGGGATTGATCCAACAAAGGCTCGCGCAAACCGTCGCGCTATGCGGGGCTGAGTCTAAAATGTGAGGTAGGAGATAATTTATACAGTATTTGATCTTACTTTTCTTATATTTTGAGATGTGGCGGGCTGATTCTATTCATCAGCCCGCCACATTCGCTTTTATTATTCGATTTTTCTTAGACTTGTGACTGTGACCGTTAGTAACGGTTTTTACGTGGATCATTAGATCCCCCTTCAGTGAGGAGTAAACGTGTTTTCAAGCGTTGAAGAAGCAATTAAGTTCATTTCTGACGAAGAAATTGAATTTGTAGATATTAGGTTCTGCGACCTCCCTGGTGTTATGCAACATTTCACCATTCCAATTAATGCGTTCAGCGAAGAAAATCTGACCGAAGGACTGATGTTTGATGGTTCTTCAATTCGCGGTTTCACCCAAATTCACGAATCAGATATGAAGCTTGTGCCTGATCTTGACACCGCATTCGTCGATCCTTTTAGAGAACATAAGACGCTCGTCATCAATTTCTCCGTTATTGATCCATTCACCGGAGAAACCTACCGACGAGATCCACGTAATATTGCACGTCGCGCAGAAGAATACTTAAAGTCGACCGGTATTGCCGATACCGCTTACATTGG
Source organism: Arcanobacterium ihumii (assembly GCF_900604515.1). GTDB lineage: Bacteria > Actinomycetota > Actinomycetes > Actinomycetales > Actinomycetaceae > Arcanobacterium_A > Arcanobacterium_A ihumii. Next base: position 260,002 of record NZ_UWOS01000002.1, read on the forward strand.
GGCAGAGGCTGAATTCTATATCTTCGATGAAATTCGATTCGGCGACGAACCACGTGGTTCGTTCTACCAACTCGATTCCAAGGAAGCCTGGTGGAACACCTCAAGAGAAGAAGAAGGCGGAAACCTCGGATACAAAACGCGTATCAAGGGCGGATACTTCCCGGTCTCGCCTAACGACCAGATGGCAGATCTGCGCGACAAAATGACCGCTACCTGCCAACAGGTTGGATTAAACATCGAACGGGCTCACCATGAAGTTGGAACTGGCGGACAGCAAGAAATTAACTACACATTTAACACATTGCTCGCCGCAGCAGACGACATGATGAAATTTAAGTACGTAATCAAGAACGTCGCTTTCCAAAACGGGAAGACAGCCACCTTTATGCCCAAGCCACTCTTCGGCGATAACGGCTCCGGTATGCACTGCCACCTATCCCTTTGGAAGGATGGCGCTCCACTATTCTATGATGAGAAGGGCTACGGCGGACTCTCTGACCTAGCACGTTGGTTCGTGGGTGGTCTCCTCCACCACGCACCTTCGCTACTCGCTTTCACTAACCCGTCGATCAATTCCTTCCATCGTTTGGTCCCAGGCTTCGAAGCACCGGTGAACCTCGTCTATTCGGCACGTAACCGTTCTGCTTGTATTCGAATTCCTGTTACCGGCAACTCGGCAAAGGCAAAGCGTGTTGAATACCGAGTTCCTGATCCATCAGCAAACCCATACTTGGCATTTGCAGCCCAAATCATGGCGGGCCTTGACGGTATCAAGAACCGCATCGAGCCTTCGGATCCAATCGATAAAGACCTTTACGAGCTTCCGCCAGAAGAACACTCCCAGATTGCGCAGCTTCCTGAATCACTCGAAGACGCTCTTCGTGCTCTCGAAGCAGATCATGACTACTTGACCGAAGGCGACGTATTCACGGAAGATCTGATCGAAACCTGGATCTCCTACAAGCGCGAAAAGGAAATTGACCCACTTCGTCAGCGTCCTCATCCATACGAATTTGCGCTCTACTACGATCTGTAAAGCCGACCGAAATAAAATACACCGAATGGGTGGTTCGCATTTCTTATGCGAACCACCCATTTCTATCCAAAATATGGGACGAGACCGACTGCACAATTAAAATAATTTACATATCTATGCGTTAGTGTGTATATTATTTAATACAATCCAAACAACCTTAGGAGTCAAAATGCGTCGGAAACCATTTGCAGCCGTCTGTTTATCGATCGCTCTGGCACTTTCTGCCTGCGGTGCGGAAGAATCGAAATCTGGATCCGGCGAATCCCGAGGAAGCGAGATTACCTCAGCTGACTTAAGCAAGGTAGAAAAAGTAGATTCCATTGCAGCGATGGTTCCAGAAGCCGTTAAGAGCGATGGAACGCTTACCGTAGGAAACAACATTTACTATGCACCTGCAGAGTTCTATGGCAGCGATGGAAAGACAGCCCAGGGTTATGACATTGACCTTACGAACGCTCTTGCCAAGGTCATGGGTCTCAAAGCCGATATTCAGCAGGCTGAATTTGCCGCGATTATTCCAGCCATTGGTTCTAAATACGAACTTGGCGTTGCAAACTTCTCGATTAACCAGGAACGAATCGCAACCGTCAACATGATCGAATACCTCCGCGTCGGATCATCTTGGTCCGTCCAAAAGGGCAACCCTAAAAAGTTTGATCCAAAGAACCCCTGCGGCGCAATCGTCGGCGTCCAAACAGGTACAATTCAGGACGAAGAAATCGATGCTCTTAACGCCAAGTGCCCAGCAGATAAGAAGATCCAAATCCAGCGTTACAACGAGCAGTCAGCAGTTACCACCGCTTTAGCAGGAGGTAAGCTCGTAGCAATGTCTAGCGACTCATCAGTTGCCGAATACGCTTCGACGATTACCAATGGTTCCACCGAATTAGTTGGCGATCCAGAAAATGTGGCAGGAGTTGGAATCGTCGTTTCCAAGCAAGACGATCAACTCACCAAGGCTACTCAGGCAGCACTAAAGTACCTCATTGACAACGGACAACTCAACGAAATCTTTAAGACTTGGGGAATTACAGATGGTATCTCCAAGGACGCAGCGCTCAACCCTGCGAACTAAAAAGACTTAGGAACTGAGAAATGAATACCCACACCGAAAAGCCTGAGATTATCAGTGCTGTGCCGGTGCGTCACTATGGTCGTTGGATTTCAGCGGCCATAGTCGCGATTATCGCTGCATTGATTATTAATACGCTAATTACAAATCCGAAGTACGAATGGGATGTTGTTTTTGCAACCCTATTCAAGCCAGAGATATTCCACGCAATCGGCTGGACACTCCTCCTCACAGTAGGATCAATGGTCCTCGGTATCATTATGGCAGTGACGATGGCAATTATGCGTCGCTCAGAAAATCCAATTCTTCGTTGGGTTGCTACCGTCTACATCTGGTTCTTCCGTGGAACGCCGATTTATACACAGCTCATTTTCTGGGGTCTCATTGGTGTTCTCTATGAGCAAATTTCAATCGGCATACCATTTACCAACATCAGTCTAATGTCCTTCAAGCCTTATGAAGTATTTGCCTCAATGGACACTACTATGTTTGTTTGCGCACTGCTTGGACTCGGTTTGAACGAAGGTGCCTACCTTTCCGAAATTGTTCGCTCAGGATTGAACTCGGTTGATCGTGGTCAAGAAGAAGCCGCGAAGGCACTGGGAATGTCAAACTCTCAGATTTTGCGTCGTATCGTCTTGCCACAGGCAATGCGCGTAATTGTTCCGCCAACCGGCAACGAAACAATTTCGATGCTCAAGACTACCTCCTTGGTAACTGCCGTACCGTTCACATTGGAACTAACCTATGTAACCAATGCAATTGGGCAATCGAGCTTCAAGCCGATTCCATACCTGCTGGTTTCCGCAATTTGGTACCTAGTTATTACCTCTATCCTTATGGTCGGCCAGCACTACCTAGAGCAGTACTTTGGCCGAGGCACTCAAGATAGTAAGTCCGGATCACAGTCACGTCGCGCAAAACATCGCCAGCGTTCCTCGCGCCAACAAGCGATTAACGCGTCGGCAACCACAAAAGACGATCCATTTATCGAATACACTCCGTAGGATAGAACTCATGGCAGAAAACTTTAAAGCTACCGGAAACATGGTTTCGGTTCAGAACGTTCACAAGTTCTTTTCAAACCTGCACGTTCTGAAGGGTGTTTCTTTTGAAGTACCAGTTGGAAGCGTTTGCACCATCTTGGGTCCTTCTGGCTCAGGAAAATCAACTATTCTGCGCTGCATCAATCAGCTCGAAACCATTCAAGCTGGACGAATCTTCGTTGACAACAAGCTAATGGGATATTCCGATAGAGATGGAAAGCTCTACGAACTTAACCACAAGCAAATCGCTCAGCAACGCGCCAAAATTGGAATGGTTTTTCAACGTTTTAACCTCTTCCCTCATATGACAGCCCTCGAGAACGTCATGGAAGCTCCAATTCATGTACTCAAAGAAGATAAAGCCGAAGCTAAAGCGAAGGCGATCGAATTGCTCGGTCAAGTTGGTCTAGCTGATCGTATTAACTATTATCCTTCGGAGCTCTCCGGTGGCCAGCAGCAGAGAGTTGCAATCGCACGCGCTCTTGCAATGAAACCCGATCTGATGCTTTTCGATGAGCCAACGTCAGCACTCGATCCCGAGCTTGTTGGCGAGGTTTTGAACGTTATGAAGGATCTAGCTCAGCAAGGAATGACGATGATCGTGGTCACCCACGAAATCGGTTTCGCTCGTGAGGTCTCCGACCAAGTGATTTTGATGGACGAGGGTGTAATCGTTGAGGCCGGAACACCAACAGAGCTTTTCGAAAACCCAACCCATCCTCGTACAAAGGATTTCCTTTCCAAGGTCCTTTAGTGAAGACCCCCATAGAAAAGTGTGCGAGCTTATCTTTCACCATAGAAGATTTGCTCGCACACTTTTCTTGCGTGGCGAGCAATCCTTAAATAGTTTTCTTCCACATCATGACGTTTATCAATAGGATATCCCAACAGCATCGCAATGATGCCCAATTCGGTACTCTCATGCGGAAGCACATCGATCTTCGATCCTTGGGTTCGCCCCGTACCAAGTACATTGAGGTCACGTAAAATCGAGGCAAATTCCCAGGCCTTAATTAGTTGTTGAGCATCACTGGCTGAAATAATTTTCTTTTCCCGTGCACACCGCAAAACCTTAACGGTCTGCGTAGTGCGCAATTCTGGAACTCGGTGAGCATGCTCTAATTGGATTAGCTGAGCACACCACTCGACATCAGATAAACCTCCACGTCCCAATTTTAAGTGACGGGTGGGATCTATGCCGCGCGGCATCCGTTCCGTCTCCATTCGTGCCTTCAGACTTCGAATCTCACGTAGCTCAGAAGCATTCAGACCGCCGTCGGGATAACGTAGCTCCTCGATACGCTTAAGAAAACTCTCCCCCAGCTCTCGGTCCCCCACACAAAAACGTGCTCTCAATAGAGCTTGTTTTTCCCAAGTATCTACCCAGCGGTCATAGTATTGACCAAAGCTATCTAAACTACGCGACAGCGGTCCGTTCTTTCCTTCAGGACGCAAATCGGCGTCAATCTTGAGAACAGGCTCCTTCGCCGTCATCCCCAACATAGCTATCATCGTCCGAGCTAAGTCATTTGCAAATGTATCTGCATCATTATCAGACACCCCTGGTCTTGCCGCATGAACGAAGACGACGTCAGCATCCGATGCATAGCTCAGTTCACGTCCGCCGAATCGTCCCATCGCGATAACAGCGAAATCTATCGGAACAGCTTTCGATTCTGTTTCGAGCTTCATGATTGCGGATCTTAGCGCGGCCTCGATCGCGATATCAGCAGAGTTAGAAATGGCGCAGCGAGTGTCTTGCGCGGTACTGATACCGAGGACCTGTGCCAAGGCCGCACGAAGTAGCTCCTTACGGCGTAGGTATCTTCCAGCAAGTACGACTTCCTCTGGCGAATCGCGGCGTGAAAGCAAAGAATCTAACTCGTGGGTGAGTTCTTCAAAGCTTCGAGTCCCAAGATAAGAATCATCGTCCAACCATGTAATAGATTCGGGATGCAGCGGAAGCATATCGCAGATGTAGCGAGACGAAGATAAAACATGCGCCAATCGTTCTGCAACGATCGTCGAATCTCTTAGCGTGCGCATGTACCAGGAGGTTGATCCCATCTGTTCGGAAATAATACGAAATGATCGCAAACCTCGATCAGGTTCCGCACCTTGTGCAAACCAGCCGATCATAACTGGAATGAGTTGCCGTTGAATAAGTGCAGTACGCGAGATACCACTGGTTAAAGCCTTAATCTGGTACAAGGCTGAACTGGGGTCGCGGAATCCAATTGCCGCCAAACGATCTTTCGCTGCAGTCGCATCCAACGAAATATCTTCGTTCGATAGCCGTGCGACTTCCGGTAGAAGAGGTCGATAGTAGATCTCGAGGTGAAGCTCACGGACACGGCGTCGTACTTTTTTATAATAAGAAAGTAACTCTGTTGCAGAGGAAAACTCATAGCCGCTTAGCGCACGCGCGATTCGCCTCAGCTCTTGTTCAGATTGAGGAACTAAGTGTGTTCTCTTAAATCGCTGAAGTTGAATGCGGTGTTCCAGGGCGCGTAAGAACTTATAGGCCTGTGATAACTCGTGGGAGTGTTTCCGAGACACATATCCCCTACGGCTGAGCTCACCCAAGGCGTCAAGTGTGGAGGAAACATGGAGGGCTTCATCAGATCGCCCATGCACAAGTTGTAATAGTTGGACAGTGAACTCAACATCTCGAAGCCCTCCTTTTCCGAGTTTTAATTCAAATTCGGCATCCTTTTTAGGAACTAGATCTTCAACGCGCCTACGCATAGCGCGCGAGTCTTCAACAAAATTTTCACGTTGCGACGCCGTCCACACCAGTGGCGTAACCATCTCTAAGTAACGCCTTCCGAGATCACCATCACCGGCAATCGGCCGAGCTTTCAACAAAGCTTGAAATTCCCAATCTTGAGCCCATCGTTTGTAATAGATTCGGTGAGATTCGAGAGTCCGCACCAACGGTCCATCTTTGCCTTCGGGTCGAAGGTTCGGATCTAGATCCCAGAGTTTTGGTTGTTCACTTGGTGCACTGACAAGGCGTTGTAGGTAGTTCGCCATGTGGGTAGCAATATTCAGCATCTCAGACTCGTCAAGGTCCGAATTCAATGCTTCGGCTACGTAGATCACGTCAACGTCTGAAATATAGTTAACTTCGCGAGCGCCCGTCTTCCCCATTGCGATCACTGCTAAGCCAACATCTTTAGCATTAGGTATGTGAGCTCGTGCTACCGCAAGACCGGCCTCTAATACTCCACCCACAATGTCTGAGATACAGGCGCTCACATCTGGCATAACGTAACCGGCATCAGCCTGTGTTAAGTCCACAGAGGCCAGCTGAATAATGCGGTACCAATAGTGTGCCCGCAAAGCATCTATGCCCTCGCTAGGTGGTAGCTCAGAAATATACACTCCATCGTGCAACCTTGCTTGCACTGCCGCTAACGCACTTTCTTTTTCTTTCTCTAACGAACTATTCAGCGGTTCGGATCCAATTTTATAATCTTGGAGAATATGGACGTTGACTGGTCTGGCTACTAGATAATCTCCTAATGCGGTAGACATTCCCAGCACTGCAAATAGTCGCTGGCATGCCTTTTCCTCTTCGCACACCAAGTAGAGGGCATCCATGGCGTCTTTCCCATATGCACGAGCTGATTCGAGGAGGCGAATATAGGCCAGTAGCGCAAGATCAGGATCGGCGGTATGTCTAACTTGATCTAAGAGCCACTCGTGATTAACCGAGTCAAGAACAGGATCTTGGAGGAGTCGATGTGCTTTACCCGTGTCTAAAAATCCGGCACGAACCAGCAATGATTGCTGTGATTCCACACGAGGCATCGGGTTTCCACCTTTCCTGGTTTAGTTGACGACGACGGTGCTCACGCGAGTCTTCGAAGATACCCATCCGAGTTTCACTCAAGTTTTAGACGTTTGGCAGAAAGGCTTCACGTTCGAACGGCGTTACTTGGTAACGATACTTCTCCCACTCCTTGCGCTTATTTCGAAGGAAGTAATCAAAGGCATCTTCACCCAAAGTTTGTGCTACTAGCTCTGATACTTCCATTTCGCGCAAAGCATCAGATAATGAGGACGGTAGCGAGTCGATTTCTAAGGCTCGACGTTCGCGTGCTGAGAGTGCTGCAACGTCAGTATCTACCGCCTCTGGAAGTTCATAGTTATTTTTGATTCCGGCTAATCCCGCATTGAGGATTACGGCAAAGGCTAGATAGGGATTTACAGCTGAATCCAGTGCACGATATTCAATTCGGGCAGATTTTGGTTTATCAGCACGCAGCGTTGGAATCCTAATCAATGCCGATTGGTTATTCTTTCCCCAAGCAATATGAGCTGGAGCTTCGAATCCTGCCCAAAGTCGCTTATAAGAATTTACGTGCTGATTGGTCAGAGCTGTAATTTCGCGAGCATGGTGAAGCAAACCTGCAATAAACTGCCGAGCAGTTTTCGATAACTGGAACTCACCGGTTGGGTCAAAGAACGCATTCTTTTCCCCCTCGAATAGAGAGAAGTGAGTGTGCATACCATTACCTGGACATTCGATCAAAGGCTTAGGCATGAAGGAAGCCTGCACACCCTGCTGTAACGCAATCTGATCAATAACGACTCTGAAGGTCATGATGTCGTCAGCCATTGTAAGGGCATCAGCTACTCGTAGATCGATTTCATTTTGACCGGGACCAGCTTCATGATGAGAAAATTCAACCGAAATTCCGAGATCCTCTAGCGTCTTGACCGCGTCAGAACGGAAGTGCCGAGCAAGCGAACGCGATACATTATCAAAATAGGATCCGTGGTCAATCGGACGCGGAACAACATTCGGATCGGTTTCTGGATGCATCAGGTAAAACTCAATCTCTGGATGCACGTGAAAAGAGAAACCAAGCTCGGCGGCTTGTTCCAAAGCACGCTTCAAAACCGCACGAGGATCCGATCGTGCCGGTTCGCCGTCGGGCGTATAGATATCACAGAACATTCTTCCTGCAACTTCGCCTTCGTCATACCAAGGCAAAATTTGGAAAGTCGAAGCATCTGGGCGCATCACCATATCAGCTTCATGTACGCGGGTAAGACCCTGGACAGCGGATCCATCAAAGCCAATGCCTTCAGAAAAAGCATTTTCTAGCTCTGCCGGAGCAATAGCGACCGATTTAAGGGTTCCCGAGACGTCTGTAAACCATAGGCGAACAAAGCGAACTTCTTTTTCTTCAATTATCCGCAGTACGTCTTCTTGTTGGCGATCCATCGTACCTCCATATTTCTTCTGGTATCTATTGTGCCTGAGTAAGTCGAAGTTTGGGGAACTAATAGTAGAATGTGTATCAACTGAATCTGCATCACCTACGGAGGCAACTATGATTAAGCGAGTACGCGCTCACCATCTTCAACAGTGGAAGAAAGAACGTACACCTATTACGATGCTCACTGCCTACGACGCCGTGACGGCACGAATTTTCGATGCCGCCGGAACGGACATGCTCTTAGTAGGTGATAGCTATGGAAACACAATGCTCGGTTACGAGTCTACAATTCCGGTTAGCCTCGAAGAGATGCTAGTTGCAACACGCTCGGTTGCAAGCTCAGTGGCAAGGAGTTTCGTAGTTGCCGACCTCCCCTTTGGCTCGTATGAAGAAAGCACCGCACAGGCTGTACAGTCGGCGATTAAGTTAATTAAAGCGGGCGCTGCAGCAGTTAAGCTTGAAGGTGGAGAACGCCGTGCCAACGCGATTCAAGCGATTACGGATGCAGGTATTCCCGTAGTTGGCCACGTTGGTTTCACACCTCAAGCTGAAAATAGCTTGGGTGGTCCGCGCGTCCAAGGCCGTGGCACCGGCGCCGAACAGGTGAAAGCCGATGCCATCGCCGTTCAAGAAGCAGGAGCAATCGCCGTCGTCCTTGAGATGGTGCCAGCTCCAGTAGCGAAAGACATCACCATGGACCTCGAAATTCCTACGATCGGTATCGGTGCTGGTCCAGACTGTGACGGTCAGGTTTTGGTATGGACGGACATGGCAGGAATGAGCGATTGGCAGCCACGCTTCGTTAAGGTATTCGGCGAAGTTGGTGCCGCGTTAACAGATGCAGCGATGATGTACAACGAAGCGGTACGTGACCGATCATTTCCCGAAGAAAAACACACTTTCATGGAATAGATTCCTTAAAAACAGTGGCGCAAAACGAAATTAGAGAGCAGGACAAGAAGTAAGAATGATGGATCCACATCGCGCACCAGTTGGAAATATTCAGCCGGGGAAACTCAGCCCAATAAGGAACGTGCCAAAGCATATTGAGCGACCCGAATACATGTTCCACGACGGACCTGAAGTAGTAACGGCTTCAGATGTTAAATCACCCGAGATTATCGAAAAGATTCGTGAAGCAGGAACAATTGCAGCTGATGCTCTCTATACCGCTGGTGATTCCATTAAGCCCGGCGTCACCACAGATGAACTTGACCGTATTGCCCACGAATACATGTGCGATCACGGAGCCTACCCTTCATGCTTGGGCTACATGGGATTTAAGAAATCCATTTGTACTTCAGTGAATGAAGTTATTTGCCACGGTATTCCCGATGACCGTCCACTCGAAGAGGGAGATATCGTCAACCTTGACGTAACTGCCTATAAGAACGGTGTTCATGGCGATACCAACGCAATGTTTTATGTTGGTGAGGTAGATACCGAATCAAAGCTGCTGTGCGAACGCACTTACACTGCCATGATGCGTGGTATCAAAGCAGCTAAACAGGGGCGCGAAATTAACATCATCGGTCGTGTAATCGAATCCTATGCAAAGCGTTTTAATTACGGCGTAGTTGAAGACTTCACCGGCCACGGAGTTGGCGAAGCCTTTCATTCAGGTTTGATCGTCCCTCATTACGACACTGCCCCTCTCCACAACGACCTTATTGAACCGGGAATGGTCTTTACAATTGAACCGATGCTAACAATGGGGGCTATTGCTTGGGATCAGTGGGACGATGATTGGACAGTTTTGACGAAGGACCACGGCCGCAGTGCACAATGGGAGCACACGATCCTCGTTAAAGAAGACGGTTTTGAGATTCTTACTCTCCCCTCACAAGGCCAAAAATCCGCGGCGATGCCAGAGCTCTAATATCAGGAGGGATATCTCCAATGAAAAAGAAATTTCGTCGAATTGCCCTAGGAATCGATATTGGTGGTTCTGGTATCAAAGGTGCACCGGTTGATCTTAAGACCGGTATGTTTACCGAGGATCGCGTTCGAATTCCAACGCCAGAGAACGCCAGTCCAGATACAATTGCCAACGTTGTGAAAGAAATAGTCGATTCATTTGATCTTCCCGACGACGTTCCAGTTGGAATCTCTTTTCCTGCGCCGATTCTGCGTGGAGTCGTCCCCATGATTGCAAATCTGTCTCAAGAATGGACCGGAATTCACGCAGATGAACTGTTCTTTAAAAAGCTTAAGCGTCCAGTTACTGTATTGAACGACGCCGATGCGGCCGGTTACGCTGAAGTTCACTTTGGTGCCGCCCACGGTAACCCAGCCACCGTTCTCGTTTTAACATTGGGAACCGGAATTGGATCTGCTTTGGTATCGGCAGGAACACTTGTGCCGAACACAGAGATGGGTCATATCGTTTTACCTCGAGGTATCGAAGCTGAACATTTCGCGTCCTCTGGAGTATTCGAGCGCGAAGAACTCAGCTTTGAGGAGTGGGCAGGTCGCCTCCAAGAAGTTTTCAGCTACCTTGAAATGCTCTTCTCCCCCGATTTATTTATCATTGGTGGCGGTATCTCTAAGAAATACAAGAAATATGTACCGTTGATTTCCACCAATGCTCCTATCATTCCAGCTGAACTTCGAAATGGCGCAGGAATAGTAGGTGCTGCTTTGATGGCATATCAGGAGAATAAAAAGGCAGATAAGCTTGCCTAGCTAATTGAACTCAATTTTTCGCTTCAAGGCTGTCCCATTTCAAGGCATATTGAAAACGAATGAGTCGACCGATACGCCGGGTTCTGTACTTGGTTGAGATCCAAAGGTTCTCAACCAAGTGGCAGCCATCCATCTAGATCACGTGTTACCACGTGACTCAAGCAACCTACCCGTATACTCAGCGGGACGCCTCACTGTATACTGCTTGGTCTTGCTCCCAGCGGGGTTTACCATGCCGTAGCTGTCGCCAGTTACGCGGTGAGCTCTTACCTCGCCTTTTCACCCTTACCGTAGCTACAAATAGTCACGGCGGTTTATTTTCTGTGGCACTTTCCTGCGGGTCGCCCCGAGTGGGTGTTACCCACCGCTGTTCCCTGTGGAGCCCGGACGTTCCTCGGGCATATTGCTATGCACGCGACCGCCTAGTCGACTCATTCGCACAAGCATTCTATCCGCCCAGCGCAGATAAAACCAAGGCAGTTTGCGGTGATGCTGACCGCTGGTAGTGCACTTTGATTTGTTAAACTGGGTCGGTGCTCATCTTACTTCCACCTTCAGAAAGCAAAACCACACCGGCAAGTGGCTCCCCGCTGAACTTTGATAGTTTATCGTCACCGAACCTCAATGCCACCCGCCAAGACATTGCAAAAAATTTGATTGAAACTGCTGGGCGTGACGATGCGCTCACAATCTTAAAGGTTGGTCCCAAACTTCACGACGTCGTAGCAAAACAGACTCACCTGCTTTCACTCCCCTGTGCCCCCGCCCGCGAAATATATACGGGAGTGTTATTCAGCGCAATGGAGCTACAAAGCGCCTGTTCCACCGAACTGAGCTTTGCTGATGAACACATCCTCATCTTTTCTGCACTTTTTGGAGTACTACGACCCAGCGATATGATTCCGCCCTACCGCCTTTCCATGGGAGTAACACTCCCCGGATTTGGAAATACCAAGAAAGTTTGGAAGAAGGAGCTTGCCAGCTTTTCCCCAGATAATTCTGACGTGGTTATAGATTGCCGATCAGGGAATTATCGAGTTTGGAATCCGCCTGTCAATTCCCAGCATATTTCTATTAATGCGGTGAGAGAACACAATGGCGAACGCAAAGTTATATCCCATAATGCCAAGCATTTCCGCGGTCTACTGGCTAAGAACCTAGTGAAAGCCCAAGTCGATATACAACACCCTGAAGAATTGCTTGACTTTGCCGTAGAGCTTATTGGCTCCGGGCATATTGACAATGCTGAACTAATATCCAGCGGTAAAAATCAATGGCAACTAGTACTTGTACAGCATGAAGATTAACATTTAACGATTCTTATAAGCACTGTTTGAGCTTCACGACTTCTGTTATTACACCTCAGTTATCTAAAAGAACCACAACACAGTCATAGTCCTCAGAAATATAAATTTCGTCTTCAGCACCGGCCTTCACAGCTGCAACTTCGATAGGCGAAAGCGCCACTCCACCAGTGGACTCACCATTATGATGTAATCCGATCACAGAAAGACCACCGCGAGAGCGAGCACCTTCATATGCTCGTTGCAACGCCTCATCCAGGGGTTTAAATAATCCGTCTCTGTCAGCACTGACCTTCGTGATCTCATTGTTCAACGTGGCAAGTTCAGCGGTAAACCTTTGCTGAACCTCAGCTCGCATCCGTTGAAGTTGCTCGATTTCGTCGCTACAGATACCGATACGAGACTCCAGCTGATCGGCGTCGTCAAGCAAATTAAGTTGAGCATCTTCAAGGTCGTGGAGGTGCTTGCGAGCGGTGTCTATTTCAGATTGCAGTGCCAATAGCTCACGCGAGTCCATCCCAACTCCTGCATTGAGTTTGGTCTCCTTAGAATGGATTTTCTCTAAAACCTCGTGAACTTGACGATCGAGTTCGTCATTCTGTGCGTTTACTCCATCATGACGTGTCTTAAAGTCTTCGCGACTCGCCAAGGCTTCTTCTTGTTTAACGTCAAGGTTGTGAAGTTCTTCGCGCATTGGATGGTGATTAACCTTTGAGTTTAGGCGCGCTAACTGCGCGTCAAGTTGGGCAACTTCAATAAGTTTAAGCTGCTGTTCACGTGGAGCCTTCACCATTGATACCTCACTTTATGTAGCTCGTAACTTTACTATAGGGCACGACGCCGGCAACACGCAGGCTAGAGGGAGAAAAGTTTAGAACGTTCCAACCGCCGGTTCAAAGGCGAAGAGGTGCCTAATTGCATTCTTATCGATCTTCGAACCAGGTGTCATTGGCAATTCGTTAACGACCTTGAAATAAACAGGCACGCGATAACGTGCAAGGCGTTTATTGAGCTGCATTCGAATCGACTCTTCATCAAACTTCTCACCCGGCGCAAGCACAATTGCAGCAGCCGGAACTTCTCCATAAATCGTGTCAGGTACCCCCACCAACGCAGCATCCTCAATCTCAGGCAACAACCTCAGTTCTTCTTCGACATCGATACACCAGATTTTTTCACCGCCTCGGTTAATAAGATCTTTTTTCCGATCCAAAACATAGACGAATCCATCTTCGCATACTTTGCCAAGATCACCAGTAGCGATCCATCCATCAGAGGTAAAACTGCTACTCTGAACCTTGTCGTAGCAACGAGCGATATTTGCACCTCGCAACCAGATCTCTCCGATAGTGCCAAAACCCAAGTCACGTCCGTCGTCGTCACAAACCTTGACGTCCATTCCTGGAATTGGAATTCCAGAACTTCCAAGATGAGGATGGACCGTTGCATCTGTTGGAAAAACGAACCCCGGAGAACACGACTCCGTTAAGCCATAAATCGTTCTGAATTCCATCTGAGGCATCCACTCATGCAGAGCTTGAATCCTAGTGATAGGCATATGGGCTGCTCCACAGCCAATTTTTCGCACACTGTTGAGAGCTGGGAATCGCTCTTGCTCTTCGAGCATCAACGCGAAGACAGTTGGAGAGGCGTGGATGAACGTGATATTCGAAGAATAGATCTCACGTACGAAAGGTCTGCCACACATCCGCTTTTGGATGTGGATTGATCCACCAAGGTAGATAAAAAGTCCGATGATAGCGATCATACCGGTCACGTGGTAAATCGGCACTGCGATAATAGTTGAGTCATTATCGCTTAGACCTAACACACGCTCATAAGATTTGACGGCATGAACGGCGTTCATATTGGTCAAGATAACGCCTTTGCTCTGCGACGTTGTACCAGAGGTATAAAGCAAAATTGCATCGTCAACTAGAGATAGGTCAGTCGGTGGAAGGCCAGCATACACTGCCATGTCTGTGCCCACGAACGTATCTAATCTGTCCAGTAGTGGCAAGCCAAAATCGCAGTTTTGCGAGGTTGTAACTATCGTTTGATGTTCAGGGAACCAAGTGATTTGTTGCTTTTGACAAATGATCAAAATCAGATCTGCTCGATTAACTAAAGCCGTTATTTCACTTTTGCGAAACTTTCCCGGCAACGGAACGATTATTGCTCCAAGTCGGTTAAGTGCGTAGAAAGCAGTGATGAAATCAATGCCGTTGTCGAGCAAAACTCCTACTCGATCGCCCTTTTTGATGGAATACTTCCGATGTAGAAATAAAGCAAACTCTTCGACTAATCCAAGTACCTGCCCGAAGGTAAAAGTTCTCGAATCTTCAGTGTAGATTGCAATTTTATCATTGTGTTTTTCCACTGTTTCTACAAGCGTTTCATAAAGCGAGGACGGTGCATCACGGTACGAACGTACGGTACGCCCATACAACTGAACATCGTACAGATCCGATGTCAGTTTCTTATCCCAGAATATTTCCCCGCTCAGCATCGTTACCTCACATCTAAATTACGTGCATCCATGATTTTGCACATCATTTTGACCGCTTCGAAAAGACTCGGTCGAGCATCTTTCAATGCAGTTTCTAGATCAGAGACTTTTCTGACCGTTGGAATAATGGCAGCGAAACCGTCGTCGTAAAGTGACTCAACCCCGTAACCAAGTTTCCCTGCAAAAGCGATTGTGGGAACTGCGTGTCTACGAGCAGCCAACATCACGCCCCACGGCGTCTTTCCGAACTTAGTTTGGAAATCCATTCCGCCTTCACCGGTAAGTGCCAGATCTGCCCCTTCTAAAGCCTCATCCAGACCTACGGCTTCAATTACGACGTCGACGCCTGCACGGTTCGTTGCCTGAAGGACTGCCATGAAAGCTGCACCCAATCCACCTGCAGCGCCTGCGCCCGAACAAGTGGAAATGGCTTGGTTAGCGTAACAGTCAAGAAGATCGCCCCATGTTTTTAAGGCATGGTCAAAAACCGCTATCTCTTTTGACCCCAGGCCTTTTTGTGGACCGAATACCGCAGAGGCACCCTTATCTCCACACAGCGGATTGTTGACGTCGCATGCTAGAATGATGTCAACACTGTACCAGCTTGGGTCAATTCCAGAAGCATCAAGATTCCTTGCGTTGGCAAGGCTAAGAGGTTCAAACGGATCGATTTCTTTACCTTGTGCATCACTGAGCTTGAGTCCAAGCTCATGGCACATTCCCCAGCCACCATCATTTGTAGCTGATCCTCCCAAACCAACAATGATTTTCTTGGGTTTAAGCTCACTGATTGCATTTAGCATCATCCCTACGCCAACTGTAGAAGATCGCGTGGGGTTCCGGTCTTGCGGATAAATATGCTCAATTCCGATGGCTTGAGCTACTTCTAAAACCGCTAACTTTTCTTTATCAATCCAACCGAAGAAAGATGTTCGTGGCCGCCCCAGCGCATCAACTACCTCAACGCAACGGATTTCACCATTTAGTGCATCTACCAGTGACTGTGTTGTCCCTTCACCACCGTCTGCCATAGGAACGCAAACGCACTGCGCATCCTTCCACACCTCATGAACAGCATCTTCCATCGTCTGTGCCACAATCTGTGCTGACATAGTCTCTTTAAACGAATCTGGTGCAATTACGATTTTCATTTTGACTCCGGTAGGTGGACTACTGTGGGGCGCATCGGTGCACCCCACAGTCCGCTCCATTTAGTGTTTTAGGTTGGCGTTGATATTTATTCTAGAAGCTGGTTCTAGAGTGCACGATAGACAGCAGCAACACCTTGACCACCGCCAATGCACATCGACACCAATCCGAATTCCTTGCCGGTGCGGCGAAGATTGTAGAGAGTGCGAAGCGAAAGGATAGCGCCCGTAGCACCTACTGGGTGTCCGAGGGCGATTGCTCCTCCTAGTGGATTTGTTTTCTCCATATCGAGGCTCTGATCCCGAATGACCGCGAGCGCTTGGGCCGCGAATGCCTCGTTGAGCTCGATCCAATCAATATCCCTAAGCGCTAGTCCAGCCTTTTCGAGTACGCGTGGGATAGCTAGAGCCGGTGCAAATCCCATAACCTCGGGTGCAACACCCGCTTTAGCAAAGCTGACGAACTCACCAATTGGCTTAAGTCCTTCTGCCTTAGCAATTGTTTCAGTGGTCATCACAAGCATCGCTGATGCATCGTTGATTCCAGAGGAGTTGCCAGCAGTTACGCTTCCACCGTCACGGAAAGCCGGACGCAACTTAGCCAGTTTCTCTACCGAGGTTCCTGGGCGTAGGTGCTCGTCGGCGTCGAAAATGCGTTCCGATCGTTTCTCCTTAACCGTTACTCCCACAATTTCTGGGGCAAGCAATCCCGCTTCCTGTGCTTTTGCAGCTTTTTCTTGGGAATACACAGCAAATTCATCTTGGTCTTCGCGCGAAATTCCATACTTCTCAGCTACGTTTTCCGCAGTAACACCCATTGGATAGTTTCCGAATGGATCAGTAACAAGCGAAAGTGTGCCGTCTACAAGGTTATGGTTGCCCATTTTCCAGCCATTACGGGCATCGAAGTCCATAAATGGTTGACGAGACATATTCTCTGAGCCACCGGCAACCGCGAACTTGGCATCACCGGCACGCAGTTCGAACGCTGCGGATTGGACTGCCTGGAGGCCAGAACCACAAAGCCGGTTGACGGTAAACGCATTTGAGTCCTCACGTACACCTGCTTCAAGCGCGATACGACGTGCTAGAAAAGCATCTCCGCCCACTTGCCCAACGCAACCGACTACGACTTCATCAACTACTTCCGATGAAATACCCGCACGAGCTACGGCTTCTTTCACGGCAATTGAACCCATGATGTGGTTTGGCGTGGTCGAAAGCGATCCAGCATACGCGCCAACAGCCGTCCTTGCTCCTTCAACAACTACGATCTTTTCCATTGATTTTCCTTTTCTCTCACGTCTTCGTGTATACGATTGAATTGATGTTTCGAGCTTTGGCTCTGATTGAGAATTACGACGCAGTAATCACAAGTTGTGCTGCAGCCAAAGCTTCCTGCGAATCACCGATCTCAAGGAACACCCACCCTTTTTCGGTCAATTGAACGAGGTAATGCTCTGTAGCTAGGTAAACTTCTTGTCCTTTATCCAGTGCAGCTTTTCCATAGAAGGTGAGCTGATCTACCTTTTCCACCCACTTCGGATGCTTCGAATCGGCAACCATCAAAAAGCAAATTCTCTTCGCACCGTCCACAATATCCATGAAGCCACCGCACCCGATTGCTTTACCTGCAAATGCGGAAACGTTGATATTCCCAGAACCATCTACCTGTCCAACACCCATAAACGTGATATCGACTCCGCCACCGTTGTAGAAGTCAAACTGCTGAGGGTGCCCAATGATAGCAGCGGGGTGAAGCGCGCATCCAAAATCAACTACACCGAGAGGAACTCCACCATAGGTTCCCGATTCAACCGTCAAAGTAATATTCGCAATCTGACCACTCATAGCCAGCGCTCGGCCGATCGAATCGCCTGGTAATCCAGTTCCGAGGTTGATGATGTCGCCGTCTTTGACGAGCTTGGCACCACGTTCACCGATCGCTACACGGGTTGGTTCAAGTTCATGGGCCAGCAGTGACTCACTCAGTTCCTCTGGAGAGGCGTATCCAGTGATTAGATCCCAGTTCACTTCAATTGAAGCGTTTGTCTGGCGATGATACTTTGCAGGATCAGAAGTCACCATCACGTAGTCAACCAAAACCCCAGGCACTTCGACCTCACGAGCAGGGATATCGCCACGTTCAACAATTTCTTTGACCTGAGCAATTACGATGCCACCACTATTATGTACAGCCTGAGCAATTGCCAGGTTATCGAGGATGGTGACGTCGTCTTCTTGAGACATATTTCCATCAGGATCGATTCGCGATCCACGAATAATCGCAACGTCCATGGGGAAGGACTTGTAGAACAAGTATTCCTTACCATCTAGTTCCATGAGCGAAACATATTCGTCGGCTGGAACGGCAGCCTTAGCTGAATCGTTAATGCGACCGCCGTCGTGCCTAGGGTCAACGAATGTTCCCAGACCCACGGTAGAAATCTGACCCGGACGATGAGCTGCAGTCGTACGATACAGGGTAGAAATCTGCCCTTGAGGCAAACAAATCGCTTCGACTTCGTCAGCGCCGAGTACATTAGCCATCGGCGGGTTCAATCCCCAGTGCGGTCCCACTACGCGCTTGAGAAGGCCCGGGTGCGCAAGACGCGCCAAACCATCTACTCGATTAGACTGCCCAGCGGCATGAACAAAGGTTAAGTTGTTCGGTGTACCCTTGGTGAGGAAGGACTGTTCGATTTCAAAGTAGATTTCATCAGCCACACCCATCATGGTGAATCCGTTTCCGACGACGGTTGCTCCATTTGGAATCAGGCTCGCCACTTCATTTGGCTCAATGCACTTGAAACTCATAATTTGTATCCTCCACCGATATTGATGACTTCGCCGGTGAGGTAGGAAGCATCGTCTGAGACCAAGAACGCTACGAGGTTGGCAACGTCTTCAGGCTGGCCAGCTCGCTTCAACGGAACCTTAGCTACCTGCTCCTCGTAGAGGTTGTCAAAGCCCGCACGCGAAGGAACTTCACGCAAAGCCGTAGTCATCGCTGTTTCAATAAAACCCGGGCAAATCGCGTTGGCAGTAATCCCCTTGAACGCAAGCTCTTTTGAAATGGAGCGAGTAAGAGAAACAACGCCGCCTTTGGCTGCAGCATAGTTAGTTTGGCCAATGTTACCCATCCAAGAAGCCGATGCAACATTGCAGATACGTCCATATCCTATTTCACGCATATGGGTTCCAACCTTACGGCAGAAATAGAACACTGCTGATAGATCCACAGCTATAACGGAATCCCACATTTCATCGGTCATCTTATGAAGCATTCCGTCGCGGTTGATTCCAGCGTTATTGACCAGGATATCGATCTTTCCAAATTCGGAAATGACCTGCTCCACCGCCGTATCTACAGCTTCGCGATTGGAAACATCAAGCGCCAGTCCAATCGATTTTCCGCCGCATGCTTCTGCAGTCTCCTGAGCCGCTTGCGCATTAATATCCACGACGACGACGGTCGCGCCACGATTTGCCAGCTTCAGTGCGATTCCACGTCCGATACCTTGAGACGCACCGGTTACGATAGCGACTTTATTTTCTAGCGGGGTGCAAGTCATGAGACCGCTCCTTTCAAATTTGGCATCGGCAAGAATTACCGATGCGTAGTGAGTATTGGCAGATCACTTCGTGCGGAGTAACTGCTTTGTTTCTGATGAGATTGTCTAGGTAAACTACGGCGTTTTCGGCCATGTCGTCGACCGGTTGAACAACCGTTGTTAATGAAAAATCGGAGGTTCTTGGACTAATTACGCCATCGAATCCGCAAATAGCAACGTCATTAGGCACGTAAAAGCCATGTGCACCGAAGTCCTCAATGATTCCGAGAGCAATTGCATCTGACCCGCAGATGATTGCATCCGGCAGACCACGATCTAAGGAGCGCAGGTACTCTCCCGCTTTCAGACCACCATCAATACCAAGCGACGTACGAACGATCCATTGTTGTGGAACGAAGATGCCACTTTCTACCAAACCGTCAAGATACCCGGCATAGCGATCATTTGAGGCAGACGACCGACGCGGTCCTACCACCAGAGCTATTTTTTGGAATCCGTGGCTTACCATGTGCAATGCAATATCTTTAGAGGCAGCTTTGTTGTCAATTCCTACGAATGCACCGGGGACAGTTGGAATTTTGCGTGATACCTGGACGTATGGGGTGTTGGATTTTCGAAGTTCTTGGACAACCGCCGCGTCTCCATCTTGAGTTGCAGTGAGGATGATTCCATCGACTCTGTGGCTCGCCATTGCACGTACAGAGGTAAGGAGTTCTAGAGGGTCATCTCCCGTGTGGGATAGGTAGGCATCGTAGCCGTGCCAGCGAGCATGGTTCGACACTGCCACTCCAAGCTCCTGATAGAAGGGATTGCTTAAATCCGCCAAGATTAGACCGACGAGTGGTTTCGTGGTTTTCCAATTCAAGGCGCGATCAGAAATGTGAATACCACGTTGTTCTGCAAGAGCAAGGATTCTTTGCCGAGTGCTTGACGAAACTCCCGGCTTGCCGTTGAGCGCATACGACACCGCTGCACGTGACACTCCTAGTGCCCGCGCAATATCTGCGGCAGATCCTTCGGGTGAAGGATTTTCAGTGCGATTATTGCGATCCAAAACGATTCACTCCCTTGTGCACCGATGCTGGGTTCATAAAATTACGAGTCCACATCGACTTGTGATTAGATTCCCAATAAGAATGTGAGTTAAGCAATGTTAAGTTGATACTTCTTGAGCGTTGATCATACAGATTTTGATAGACAAATTTTCAAACGTACCCTGTTAACTGCGGTTACTTTAAAGCGGGGGTTGTTAAGTTAGCGCTTAACAACCCCCGCTTTAAAGTAGGTAATTACACTTTAGATTCGCATTATCCAAGGATCAGTAATGATGGTTGAAACATAGGACTCGACCCCAAGCTCAGCGTTAAGACGCTTTTGTAAGTTTGGAAGCAACGGCCACTCTGAAGCAAAATGAGTTAATCCAATCAAGGCACAGTCACTCGACCAAAGATGATCGGTTGCTGGATGATGCCGAAGATCGGCGGTGATATAAACATCAGCATCAACTTCTTTTACTCGATCTAAGAACGAATCACCTGATCCAGGCGATACGGCTACCGTCTTGACAATCTTTTCTGGATCTCCTCCGATTGTGATACCAGCCGGAACCTGTGGAATCTTGGCAGAAATTCGTTGCGCTAACTCAAGCACGCTCATCGTCAAAGGAAGCTCTCCAATGCGCCCAATTCCCAGCTGTGGAAAATCAGGGTTTGAATCCAACGGACGCGTATTTTCTAATCCAAGCAGATCGGCAAAAGCCGCCGCGGTACCATCCCCAGCAGCATCGGCGTTTGTATGAGCTGCGAAGAGTGCACAATCATTTTTAATTAGTCGATGCACCCAGCTGCCTTTAGATGAATCAGTTGCAACGCTTGAAGTTCCACGCAAATAGAGTGGATGATGCGTGATGAGCATATCTGCCCCACGATCAATAGCTTCGTTGATCGTAGCTTCGCACGGATCAACAGCAAAACCGATCTTTCGCACTTCACAGGAAAGGTCTCCAGCAATGAGCCCGACTTTATCCCAGCTCTCTGCCAATGTGGTTGGATAAAAGGCATTCATTGTGGACACAATTTTTTCTACCGTTACAGACATACCTCAATCCTATCAATCGGTCTCCAAGGATCGAACGATAGAATCTAAAAGTGTTTAAATCCGTTCTCACCGTATTTTGTGGTGGTTTCATCGGCGTTGCTTTGCGCTACCTCACGAACTCCGCTATTCCAAAGCTCAGTGTTCTGCCAGTCGGAATTGCCTTAATTAATCTTATTGGTTGTTTCGCTCTTGGGTTCTTGACAACCTTTGTGAAAAGTCGTGCAATTTCAGCACGAACTAAACTAACTATTCGTCTTTTCCTTGGAACAGGCTTACTAGGCGGATTCACAACCTATAGCGCCGTCGTGGTTGATTCAAACCTTCTTCTGGCAAACGGGTATTCGTGGTTGGCCACATTCTACCCCTTCGTAACCATCGTGCTAGGAATTGTTTTTGCGGGTCTTGGTGTGGGATTCGCGAATAAGCTAGCGCTTCCCAAACAAACGACCCATCACCCTCAGTCCCCTAACACTCCCACTCACATAGCAGGACCGGAGAAAACCAAATGAGTTTATTAGCCGTTGCATTTGCGGGTGGAATAGGAGCAGCACTTCGCTATGTAACTGATTCACTGCTTCCAAAAGAAAACTTCCCTACCGGCACTTTGGTGGTGAACGTGATTGGATCATTCATACTCGGTTTATGCACCGGTCTCCAGCTTGGCGGAGCTCTCAGCAACACTTGGCTCACTATTCTCGGAACTGGATTTGCCGGTGGCTTCACCACCCTAAGCACCGCATCACTCGATGCCTTTACCTTATTAAAAGAAAACCAAGCAAAGAAAGCGCACCTCTACGTTTGGAGTATGCTCTTTCTTTGCTTGGTTGCTTCTTACCTAGCTATTTTATTAGGTTTTAACCTCGCCTAGCTAAGCCTTTGTATATATGACTACGCCTGAGCGTTTTCACGCTCTACCCAAATGTCGGTTGGGAGTTCACCTGGCATATTTGGGTTATTTGTTGCAACGAACGGACGTTCAGGGTCCTCGCGATAGTCCTTAAGGGCACCGAATACCCACTTCCCAAGGAGAACGATGGCAACAAGGTTAATCATAGCCATACCTGCCATGGTGATATCTGCAAAGTTCCACACTGCATTTAACGAGGACACCGATCCAATAACCACCGAGGCAACAACGATCACACCAAGTACCTTCGATCCCCACTTCTTGCCCTTGGTCATGAAATCAATGTTGATTTCGGCGTAGGCGAAGTTACCAATAATCGAGGAATAACAGAACACGAGAATGAGGATAACCATAATCGGCACAATCCATTCACCTAGTTCGTAGCTAGCTGCGGCAATAGTGAGCGAAGCGCCATCTACAGCTGTTTCCTCACCGGGCTTGTAGACCTGACCAAGTGAATTCAAGATGATAAAAGCAGTTGCCGAACAAACCAAAATCGTATCAACAAATACGCCCATTGCCTGTATATACCCCTGCTTAACAGGGTGCGAAACCTGTGCGGTTGAGGCGGCGTTTGGAGCCGAACCTTCACCCGCTTCGTTGGAGAATAATCCACGACGAGTTCCATTTAACATAGCTGCGACGAGACCGCCCGCAGTACCCGCAAGGCCTTGTTCTAGACCGAATGCTGAAGCGAAAATCAGCTTGAAGATCGGGAGGATGTTATCGAGGTTCATGACGATTACCATCAATGCGATTGCAACATAAACCAACGCCATAACCGGAGCCATCCATTCGGTTACCTTTGCAACACGTTTGAGGCCACCAAAGACGACGATTCCCGTGAGTACAAATAGGAATGCGGCGGTAACCCAGGGGTTCACATTGTAGTGGTCATTTAAGGTCGCTGCAATTGTATTTGCCTGCACCATTTCGTAGGAAATACCGAAAGAGAATACTAGGAAGATCGCAAATGCGAATCCCCATTTACGTGAGCCTAGACCACGTTGAATATAGAATGCCGGACCGCCACGGAAGGTACCGTCATACCAACGAACCTTAAAGAGTTGCGCCATAGTGGCTTCGATAAATGCCGTTGCCATACCTAAAAGGGCAACGATCCACATCCAGAACACGGCTCCTGGTCCACCTAGAACAAGAGCAATTGCTACACCTGCGATGTTTCCAGTCCCCACGCGCGATGCGAGTCCGATTGCAAAAGCTTGAAACGATGAGATTCCCCCATCACGAGATTCACGGGATGAAAAAACCGTTCGGACCATTTGCCCGAAATTGGTAAACTGTACCGCTCGGGTGCGAATGGTGAAGTAGATGCCGGCACAAAGAAGTAGTGCAATCAGAATGTACGTATAGATAAAGTCCGAAATCGAACCGAAGAACGTAGCAATCGTGTCAGCCATAGATGTTTTCCTATCGACGGATCTCGAAAGAGCTGTTCACATTAAACAATTCCTACGAGATATCTTTTGACGCTTCAAGGATTTTATAAAGAAAAAGTAAATTAGCGCAAAATTGCTCAACGATTGGAAATAATTTGTGGGATATAAATAAAAGTTCCTCTCCAGAAACTGGAGAGGAACTTTAGTGGACCCTACCGGACTCGAACCGATGACAACCTGGGTGTAAACCAGGTGCTCTACCAACTGAGCTAAGAGTCCGTTAGAAGCATATCCAGAAACAGTTCTAAATTCCAAATTCATCCCCGAAACGTGACGAGCGGCTCATTGCAATACATTCTCGCAATGAACCGCTCGTTCAAATTTAAGCGACATCAAGGTGAAGTTTTCCAGCAAAACTAGGGAAATCAGTGCCCACGAGAGGAAATTCGGTATGCGGTCCAGTTCCCACCTAGGGCAACAGAAGTTGGAATCGACAAACCCGCTGTTTTAGAAGCTTCCGCAACATCCGCCGTCGTCACATGGAATTCTGAGGATCCAATAGGAACCAAACACCAGATAACACCAGCACCTGAGTCAAGCGAAGCAGCACAATCAACCAAATAGTCCGTAAGATCATCCACGTTACCGTCGTCGGAACGCCACCACGCAATCACAGCATCCGCAACTCCACGATAATCTTCGTCTTCTAACTGTTCGCCGGTGATACCTTCAATAGAATCGCGCAAATCAAAATCAACGTCGTCGTCAAATCCGAACTCCTGTACGACATTGCCTTGCTTAAAGCCTAATTTTTCACCGGTAATGATGCCGGACACTCGAAACCGTCCTTTCAAGACGCTATGTGTAACCCTTATAAGTTACATCACGAAATATTCTAAAGTCTTGTTATCTCACTAGCACCTCAAAATCGGGAATTCAAAGCATTTAAAAACGTGAGTGGTCTCCCATTTGAAAATTGTTAAAGAATGTAGGGCTTTTGACCCAAATCCGGTACATTTGGAATTAAGGAGAGGTCAACAACCGCTTTTTGAAATCAAGTTTGCGATTTGCCGACCTCCCACAAGCAAGTAAGTAAGGGAGACAACGTGAGTCAAGTTCCTATTCGCCCGCTGATCAATGGATTGCTCAGTCAGGTACCGGATGTTGATAGAGAAGAAACACAAGAGTGGCTAGAGTCCATCGACGGACTTATCGACGCTCAGGGCGACGCTCGTGCTCGTTATCTGTTAATGGCAATGGAACGACGTGCACGTGAGCGCGGAGTTCGCTTACCAGGCAACCTCGTTACACCGTACGTAAACACCATCGGCATCGACGATGAGCCTTTCTACCCAGGCGACGAGAAACTCGAACGCGAATTCCGCCGTTGGATTCGTTGGAATGCGGCAGTTCAAGTAACACGTGCTCAGCGTCCAGGCATTGCAGTTGGCGGACACATCTCATCCTTCGCAGCTCAAGCAACTCTTTACGAAGTCGGTCACAACTGGTTCTTCCGCGGCAAGAATTCCCCTGGCGGTGGCGATCAAGTATTCTTCCAAGGTCATTCATCACCTGGTAACTACGCTCGCGCCTACCTCGAAGGTCGTCTGAGCGAAGCAGATCTCGATTCATTCCGTCAGCAGGTATCACGCCAGTCGGGTGGCAAAGGACTACCTTCGTACCCACACCCACGCCAGCTCCCTGATTTCTGGGAGTTCCCAACCGTGTCGCTCGGTCTTGGACCTATCTCTGCAATCTACCAGGCTTGGTACAACCGCTACCTCCATGATCGCGGTCTAAAGGATACTTCCCAGCAACATGTTTGGGCGTTTATGGGCGACGGCGAAATGGACGAAGTTGAGTCACGTGGTTTGCTCCACCTTGCATCAGGTCAAAACCTAGACAACCTCACTTTCGTTATCAACTGTAACCTTCAGCGCCTTGACGGCCCTGTTCGCGGAAACGGCCAGATTATCCAGGAGCTCGAAGCTTCGTTCAGGGGTGCCGGCTGGAACGTTATCAAGGTTATCTGGGGACGCGAATGGGACGAACTACTCCTTGCTGATAAGGATCGCGCACTCGTCAATATTATGAACAACACCCTTGACGGTGACTACCAGACGTTTAAGGCTAACGATGGCGGTTATATCCGCGAAAACTTCTTTGGTCGCGATCCTCGCACCAAGGCTATGGTTGCGGATTGGAGCGATGAGAAGATCTTCGCCATGAAGCGCGGTGGCCACGATTACCGAAAGGTATATGCAGCTTACAAGGCCGCAGTTGACCACAAGGATCAGCCAACCGTCATTCTTGCTCATACGGTGAAGGGCTACTCGCTCGGCTCAAACTTCGCCGGACGTAACTCCACCCACCAGATGAAGAAGCTCAATTCCAACGATTTGAAGCTGTTGCGAGACACCCTTCATCTAGACTTCTCTGATGATCAGCTTGAAGATCCATACAATGCTCCATACTTCAAACCTGATCCAAATGCTCCTGCGCTTCAGTACATGCTAGACCGTCGTCGTGAACTTGGTGGATATCTACCAGAACGCCGTGTGGTTGAACAGGGAATTACTCTTCCAAAGGACAAGGTTTACGACGTTCTTAAGGGCGGATCTGGTAAGCAGAAGGTCGCAAGTACCATGGGCTTTGTACGTCTCATGAAAGACCTAATTCGTGACAAGGAATTCGGACACCGCATCGTTCCAATCATTCCTGACGAAGCGCGTACTTTCGGTTTGGACGCACTATTCCCAACCGCAAAGATCTTCAACGTTCACGGTCAGCACTACACCGCAGTTGATTCCGACCTTCTTCTTTCCTACAAGGAATCCGAAAAGGGTCAGATTCTTCATACCGGTATCACCGAAGCCGGTTCAAACGCTGCATTTACAGCAGTAGGCACCTCCTACGCCACCCATGGAATCCCAATGGTTCCGATCTATATCTTCTACTCAATGTTCGGATTCCAGCGCACCGGCGATCAGTTCTGGCATGCTGCTGACCAGATGGCTCGTGGCTTCATTATGGGAGCTACGGCAGGTCGTACCACTTTGACAGGTGAAGGTCTCCAGCACTTGGATGGCCACTCACACGTCATCGCATCGACCAACCCTGCGATTGTCCAGTACGATCCTGCCTACGCATACGAAATTCGCCACATTGTTCGTGACGGCATCATTCGCATGTACGGCGATGGTTCCGATGGTCGTGACCAGAACGTCATGTACTACATGAGCATCTATAACGAACCAATTCACCAGCCAGCAGAGCCAGAAAACGTAGACGTCGATGGAATCATCAAGGGTATTTACCAGGTTGATGCTGCCGAAGGCGAAGGTCACAAGGTCCAACTCCTCGCTTCCGGCGTCGGTGTTCCATGGGCTCGGGAAGCTCGTAATATGCTACGCAACGACTGGGGAATCTCCGCAGCCGTATGGTCTGTGACCTCATGGTATGAGCTTCGCAAAGATGGCCTGGCTGCCGACGAGTACAACTTCCTTCATCCGGAAGAAGAGCCACGCGAAGCTTGGCTCACCAGCCGTTTGAAGAACGAAGAAGGTCCGTTTATCGCTTCTTCTGACTTCGAGAAGCAGAACCAAGATTCGGTACGCCCATGGATCCCAGGTGACTACTACGTGCTCGGTGCAAATGGCTTCGGTGTTTCCGATACCCGCGCTGCCGCTCGTCGTCACTTCAAGATTGATGCCGCTTCGATGGTGGTTCGTTCCTTGCAAGCATTGGCAGATCAAGGAAAGATTGATCGTTCGGTAGTCAAGCAAGCGATTGACAAGTACGACCTATTCAATCCAAACGCTGGAGAATCCGGAGTTTCTGATCCAAACGAAGTTGCTTAGAGCTAGCTAATGTCACTCTTCAGTGACTCACGTAAGGGTGGCTGGTTGAGAATCCCAAGGTTCTCAACCAGCCACCCTTACTGTTATGAAGCACACGCCTTAATCTATGCTTCACTCACCACATTGCCGTAATCTAAATTTAGGAAATTTAATACTTAATTACTTGAGAGCATTATGAAATTGATTCACACGGCTTGGGAATTCCTTCAACACCGAAAACTCAGCCTCGCAGCAATTATTCTTTTTCAACTAGGGCAAATCATTCTTTCCCTATGGCTACCGTCAATTAATGCAGACATCATCGACCATGGAATTCTTGGCAATGATCGCTCGGTCATTTATAGTCGCGGTGGGCTCATGTTGGTGATATCTCTCCTACAGGTTGCCTTCATGGTTGGCGCAATCTACTTCGGATCAAAAACGGCCATGCAATTTGGTCGTGAACTTCGCGCCCACACTTTCAAGCACATTCAAAAATTTTCATCTATTGATCAGCATAAATTCGGTGCTCCCACCCTCATTACCCGCGCCACTAACGACATCACCCAGATGCAAATGGTCATTTTAATGACGTTTACTATCATGATCACTGCACCAATTATGGGAATCGGTGGAATCATAATGGCGATTGAACAAGACACCAGTCTTTCAAAGTTATTGCTAATCATCGTGCCAGCCCTTGCAATCTTAATCGGCACGATCATGGCTCTTTTGACACCACGTTACCAAGTCCAACAAAAACGAGTCGATAGAATCAATACCTTGCTTCGAGAGCAATTAGCTGGAGTTCGTGTAATTCGCGCCTTTGTTCGGCAAGGAACAGAAACGAAAAAATTCGACGATGCCAACCACGGACTTCGTAGCATTTGGTTGCAAATCGGCTGGCTTTGGGCTTTTCTTCTTCCGATGGCTTTCTTAATTGTGGGTCTATCCTCCACCGCAATTATCTGGTTCGGTGGTCAGCGCATCGAATTAGGAATGATGAATGTTGGCGCACTCACAGCATATATCAACTATCTCATGATGATTCTGATGTCCGTGATGATGTCTGGAATGATGGCAATGATGTACCCGCGTGGTGAAATTTCAGCCAAGCGCATTGCCGAAATCAGGGATCACCAACCTTCCATCCTCGAACCTACCACCCCTCGTCGGTTACCTGACGGCACATTAAGCTTTGAACTTTCAAAGGTTTCTCTTCAATACCCTGGAGCCGAAGAACCTGTTCTTAACGATATTTCAATGAAGCTTCAACCCGGACACACGACTGCGTTAATTGGCTCCACAGGATCGGGGAAAAGTTCTCTGGTACGACTATTCCCTAGACTCATCGATGCAAGCGGTGGGGTCGTGTCCGCTGGTAATATTTCTGTTGCTGAATTAAGTCTCCACGACTTACGTTCAAGAATCGCGGTCGTCCCGCAACGTGCGTTCTTGTTTTCAGGCACAATTGCCTCGAATGTTGCGGGAGCCTTGGGGTCGTTTTCAGAAATCGACGACGAACGCGTCACCCATGCACTTAAACTCGCCCAAGCTTGGGATTTCGTCTCTGAACTCGATGGAAATATCCACGCAAACGTCGAATCAGGTGGAAAGAATTTCTCGGGCGGTCAACGTCAACGGCTAACTATTGCCCGAGCACTTTACCGTTGCCTACCCGATACAACGGGTCACCGGGAAGCAGAGTTGTTGATCTTTGACGATTCCTTTTCAGCCCTCGACTACTCAACTGACGCGCGGCTAAGGGAATCGTTAAGAGAGTCGCTCCAGGATATATGCGTCCTTATCGTTGCACAGCGAATCTCCACAATCCGCGATGCCCACGAAATCTTCGTCCTTGATAAGGGAAATATCGTTGGTCAGGGAACTCACAACGAGCTCTTAACTTCCTGCAAAACTTATCGAGAAATTGTTCAATCCCAGCTCACTGCGGAGGAGGCAAAATGAGAGATCATGGATTCGACCCAACAGCAAAATCGCGCGACACTAAGGGCTCTCTCAAACGCCTCGCTCGACTACTGAAACCGGAACGCTTACGGATTAGCTTTATCATAATTTTCGCCTTAATAGCCACCATCGCCTCGGTTGCGGCACCAAAATTCCTAGGCGATGCTACCAATGTGATCGTTGATGGGTTACAAACGAATGGTATTGATTTTTCATTGCTGCGAAATATCTTGTTGTTCGTCGTCGGTCTCTATATTGTAAACGCAGTTATGAACTTTATTGCCGGCATTATTATTCGTATCATCGTCCAAAACCTCGGTTTTAAGCTACGTAAGGAAGCCCAAGCAAAAATTGATCGGTTGCCTTTGGCATACGTAGACCATCATCAACGTGGGGATTTGTTATCGCGCGTCACAAACGACGTCGATAACGTCAATCAAACTCTGATGCAGACCTTTAGCCAAGTGATCTCCTCGATCTATATGGTGATCGGGATATTCGCAATGATGCTCTGGATATCGTGGTCTCTTGCGCTCCTAACTTTAGCCGTGCTTCCGGTGGGTATCTTTGCCATGACGAAGATTCTCAAGCTCTCAAAACCACAATTTAAAAAGCAGTGGGCTAAGACCGGCGAAGTTTCAGCCATCGTGGAAGAAACATTTTCTGGGCACGAAGTTGTTTCGCTTTACAACATGCAAACCTCGCGTGAAGGTGAATTCGATCAACTTAACAACGAACTATTCGATGCGGGATTTAAAGGACAGTTCCTCTCTCAGCTCACGCAACCCATCATGGGATTCGTTGCCAATCTATCTTTCGTGATCGTCGCCGTCGTCGGTGCGTTTCAGGTGCTTGGCGGATCGTTATCAATCGGAGGAATCCAAGCTTTCATTCAATATTCGCGTCAACTCAACCACCCCATCGGAACGCTTGCTTCAATTGCGAACTTAATTCAATCGGGAGCAGCCTCGGCAGAACGAATTTTCGACTTCCTAGACTCGGAAGAAATGCCGGTCGACTCCACAACGGAACTAAAAGCTCAATTAGATAACGGTTCTTTAGAGTTCGACGACGTTTCCTTTGGATACCATCCGGGTGAACCAGTCCTTTCCCATTTAGATCTTCAGGTACGGCGTGGTCAACAAGTTGCAATTGTTGGTCCAACCGGAGCTGGAAAGACGACTTTGGTTAATTTAATCATGCGGTTCTATGACGTCGATAGCGGATCAATTAAAATCGATGGGCAAAATATTTCGGAGTTTTCTAAAGATTCCTTGCGTTCAAAGGTGGGAATGGTTCTGCAAGATACCTGGCTCTTTGAGGGAACAATTGCCGAAAATATCGGTTATGGAAAACCAGATTCCAGCCGAGATGAGATCGTTAGCGCGGCACAAGCAACCGGCGTGGATCGTTTAATTCGCCAGCTTCCTGATGGCTACGACACGCTGGTGAGCGATGACGATGGGGGGTTGTCAAGTGGCGAAAAACAGCTACTAACTATTGCGCGCGCATATATATCCGATCCTGAAATTTTAATTTTGGACGAAGCGACGTCATCGGTCGACACGCGCACCGAAATGCTCGTCCAACGAGCGATGAATGAGCTTCGTACCGGACGTACCTCATTTATTATCGCTCACCGGCTTTCTACAATTCGCGAAGCAGATATAATCCTAGTAATGGTGAAGGGAAACGTTGTTGAGCAGGGAACTCACAACTCACTCATGGAGCAACACGGGTTCTATTTTGATCTGTATCAATCCCAATTTAACCGTGCTGCCGGCGAATACTCAGGAGTGACACCCTAAGTAACTCTGTAGCTTAACTATCCGCTATGTTCAGTAGTTTAGTTCTTCCAAGGTCTCAATGAGTTGAGCTTGAGTGTACACGCTTCTCCACGCCAAATCGTGTTCGCTTTGAGGAGCGTCTCCCCACTGGACTAAGATGGTTCGAATACAGTGTGCACCTGCACCTTCAATATCGAAAATACGATCCCCCACCATCACTACATCGCTACGAAGGAGCGCATCGTTTCTTGGTACGCCAGGTGTAACTATTTCCTGCGGAGGTATATCAACCACGCCATCGTCGTACAAGGAACGCAACGCGTCGGCAACAACTAAAGCTTTCGTGCTGTGAGCCGTATCAGAAGGAGCTCCACACACTTTGTACAAAAGTGGAGTGATACCAAGGTTATCGCACACTTCCTTTGCCAGTGGAGTTTGTTTAGATGTTGCGATAAGAAGCGGTACTCCTAACCGATCTTTGATCTCGCGCAAAGTATTATCTATTCCCTCAAAAAGTGGAGTTTGATCCATTACTTTGACGTAGCGGCGCCGGTAGTCTTGAATATAATCCTCAATCTGATCTTCTTCGACTCCCAATTCTTTAAACGAGTCACGAAGCGGTGGCCCTACATAGCGCAAAAACGAGTCGAGTGGCAGATCACGACCCGCTTTTTCTTCCATCGTGGCATGCATGGCTTCACAGATCAAAGGAGCTGAATCCGTCAAAGTCCCATCAAGATCAAAGAGAATCGCTTTAAGTTTATTCATGTAGCTTTCATTACCTTTGGTTGTGATATCTATGAAGTTCTATGAAAACTAGCCCTTAGCGCAATAGTTCCGATGCACGCACGCCTTCACGCAGTACTTCGACATCGCCCGAAGAAAGATCGACGACGGTCGTTGGACCGTTTTCCCCCACCGGGCCTTCTACAACAATATCGATCATGTGACCAAGTTCGTCGTTGATCATCCATCCTTCGGACTGTGGCTCCGTTTCCCCAGGAAGAATCAGGGTTGACGAAAGTAACGGCTCACCCATTGTTGCCACAATCGACTGTGTAATGGTGTGTTCAGGAATTCGTACACCAACTGTCGATTTCTTGGGGTGAAGCATCATCCGTGGTACCTCTTTCGTACCCTTCAAAATGAAGGTGAAGGGACCGGGCGTAAGACTCTTGATAAAACGGTAATTGGCGTTATCGATGATGACGAGTTTTCCTAGCTGAGCAAAGTCATGGCAGAGCAAAGTAAAGTGATGGCGTTCTCCTACGTTTCTAATGGTTCGAATTCGCTCGAGTCCATCTTTGTTTCCAAGCTTTGAAACTAAGGCGTAACCAGAATCAGTGGGAATTGCTGCGATTTCGCCCTGACGCAAGCGTTCAACGATTCGGTCAACCAACCGTTGCTGAGGATTATCTGGATGTACTTCAACATAATGTGCCATGATTGCTCCTTGATCTTTTTCCATTATAAGCCAGGTAACTGGATTAATGGCGCAGGCGCCTATCGGGTACGCTAATAATGAAGCAAATCAACGTAATTTTGGCAAGGACAAAATATGAATGCTCAATTAACTGACGAGCAACAGCTCGCCTTGGCACGATTTCACGTCGCCTTAGCTGAAGTCGCACCGGAGATTTCTTCCAGCGAGGCGAGTTACGATACCGATTTACGAAACTCTCTAGCGCTAGATACCGTCTCAATCTGGGCAATTGCCACCTCGCTTGAGCGCTTGTCCAAGAAAGAAATTCCAGATACATTAATTTGTAATGCGAGTCGAGTATCCGATCTATGCGAAGCCATCAAGGTTCCGTTAGGTGATTTCACCAAGGAATCGGTAACTTCCCCCAGAGATATTCCTAGCACACAACGCGTTAATTCGGTCAGTTTGGAGAGTACTTCCAAAACAGAAGGTAAACCGAGTATAGAATGCAAGAGCGAAGTTAACGATGTCTTACAAAGCAACGTTGAGGAGGAATCGCAGCTTGCCAGTGCCGAAGATCTTCGCACTTTGTTCCAGTAGGTTTCGTTTTTAGTTTCGACTCATCAAGGTATTTTATCAACTCGGCATCGGACAACACCGAGTGTGATTAAGAGTTCTGCCCAAAACCCGTCAAGTATCTCTATCCAACCCTATGAAGCCAGCGTACAGGAGCTCCCGCTCCCGCGTAACGGAAGACCTCAAGCTCGTCATCCCAAGCTTGGCCGAGAGCTACATCTAGAAGCCTGCGTAACTCTTCGGCGTCGCCATTAGACTGTTCAATCGCAGCACGGATTCGATTTTCTGGTACGACGACGTTACCAACTAGGTCGGTCTGTGCATAGAAGATTCCCAGACCAGGGGTGCAAGACCAGCGGCCACCGTCAGAAACCGCAGTTGGTTCTTCCGTGATCTCGAAGCGAAGATGTTCCCAGCCACCAAGTGCCGATGCAATCATTGCGCCGGTGCCGACTTCGCCTGTCCAAGCAACTTCCCCACGATTCATCTGTGGTTGAGCGGGCTGTTTGGTCCACTCGATATGAACTGGATATCCGAGCACACTGGTAACCGCCCATTCAACATGTGGTTGAACAGCCGGAGTAACGGAGTGAATAAAGATCACTCCCCTAGTTGTATATTTTGCGTTCACCGCGGTCCTCCTCAGCTTGGGTGAAATTCCCCGTAACACCCACCAGTGAGGACACAGCTCTATGCATTAGTATAGCCGCTAAAAAAGAAAATGGTAGTGCGACCAGCCCAATAGTTAATGACACCCCCTTTAAAATCGCTCATAGATTTCATTGACTGTTGGTGACGAAAATAAAAATCCGTGGCTAAGGAGTTTTTCCGGTACAACGCGCTGGGATGCAATAATCATCTCTTTACCCATGTTTCCAGGCAATATAGCTAGTAACACCCTAGGCAGCTTAAGAAATGAACGTTGATTCCAATGCTTTGCAGAAATCTTTGTAAACTCTCGTGCAGTCACAGGAGAAGGCACCACAAAATTGACAGGACCGGATATCTGGTCGTGTTCAATACAAAATTCAAGAGCGGCAGAGTAATCGGAAAGAGAAATTGGAGACATCCAATTATCGCCCTGACCGAAGGTTATACCTCCAAAAAGACGATAACTAGGAGCGAGAGTTTTCAACATCCCACCCGAAGGGTGAAGAACGAGCCCGGTTCTTATATTCACCACTCGGACCCCAAGTTTTTGAGCTTGGTTAAATTCTTCTTCCCAGGCGAGGCAGAGATCAGAAAGAAATCCTTGGCCTTTGCAGCTGTTTTCGGCAAGTATTTCGTTTCCTCGATCTCCGTAGAACCCAATCGCTGAACTACCTAATATCACAGCTGGGCGCTCTTCGGGCTTTAGCTGGGAGATCGCTTCCACGATAGTAGTAGCAGAATTGATTCGAGAATTAATCATTTTACGTTTGTGTGAGCGCGTCCACAGCTTGCCAATCGACGCGCCATTGAGACAAAGCACCACGTCAACGTTTCGAACAGCGTCCAAATCAATCTTTTTCTGATCTGGAGACCAAGAATAAATCCGTGCAGATTCTTCATTTAGTTCGGATTGATTTAACACGAAAGAATCAGGAGACGGCTTCGAAGATTTCCGTTGTAAAACATTAAGCAAGAATCCCTGTTTATGCAATGATCGCAAAAGGTATTTCCCGATGAAACCATTTGCTCCCGCTATCAAAACACGCTTCCCTTGCGTGTTCACCTGCACTTGAATCACATTCCACGTGCGCGAATCTCGCGTAGCGCTTTCTTACGCTCCGCACGCTCAAGACGATCGATATAGAGGTGCCCATCCAAATGGTCAACTTCGTGCTGGATCAACCGACCCCAGATCTCTTCACCCTCGACTACGACTTTATTTCCATCAAGGTCCATCCCTTCAGCCTTTGCGTACCAAGCACGCTTGCATGGGTACCATAGTTCAGGAACGGACAAACAACCTTCATCACCGTCTTGGTATTCATCTTCTGATAGCTCAACGATTACTGGATTAAGGATATAACCTCGTTTGCCGTCGATATTCCATGAGAAGGCACGGTAAGACTGTCCAATCTGGTTCGCCGCCAAGCCCGCACGACCAGGTTCGTTGACGTTTTCCATCAAATCATCTACTAGTTGGCGGATGCCAGGAGTGACCTCAGTGATCGGGGCACACACAGTGCGCAAAACTGGATCTCCAACAATTCGAATATCGCGGTACGTCATTTTTCTTCCCTTATCGACCATCCATTTTGGACTGGTTTGCTTTCCACCAATACTCACTCCAAGGAATAAGCTCAATCAATAGTAGTTTATCCCAACTCTTTCTGCCCCAATAACAAGAGAGCAACAATAGTTAGGAAAACAAAAGACCTCTGATATTTCCATCAGAGGTCTTGGTGGCTCCCGCGGTTGGACTCGAACCAACAACCGTTCGATTAACAGTCGAATGCTCTGCCATTGAGCTACGCGGGATCGCGACTTGAATTACTTTAGCAAACTTTTTTACAAAAGCGAATTCAGCGAAGGGAAGTTTTTGGCTTATTTTCGCCAAAGTGACGGCTATCACAAATAAATTATGTGTGGTCTAGCAAACAGTCCCATTCGCTCGCCTGTAATTTTAGCCATCCGGTTACCCGTCCGCCAGATCACAGCCCTACCGCTTCGCGGAGCTCCGCTTCAAGGTCATGCAACATGCTACTATCACCCTCACCAACTACACCATCCACCACAATCTGAGTAAACAAGGTCTCATCAGAGTTTCTACGCACCTGGCCTCGAGCAATCACCCCTGAAGACAACTCTACGAACTGCTGATACACGATCGACCGATCAATCCTCTCACGCACGGCGGTCACGAAATTTTCACTATATTCGTCAATAAGAACAAACCGCAGATTCTGCAAAGAAGGATCAATAAACACCATCACCAGTTCACGTTTCACACCATCCCAAGCAGCATTTGCAAAATCAGACCATTCGATTCTCTCAACTTTGTTTCCACTTACGATCGCTAATTCGGTAGGGGAAGTGGCTAACCAAAGCTGACCATCCCCATCAACTTCACTTGATGCTGTTGGCATATATCCCAACAAATTAGCAAGGTGCTTATTTTTATTTCGATTCAAGCTAAGTTTCATATGTCTTTTCTCACCTTAGATCGGCCATATTTTACGTTTAACTTACGCATCACATTCAGAGGAAGAAATACTCTGCACAATACCCCTCGAGGTATCTGAACGCATTTCACGGACGTGCTGACCAGCAAAGTAGCCGCTTATCATAAGGATGATTCCGAGCACAATTGCAACAATAAAGTTCCGCTTCTGCACGCGTTTCAATCGAGCAATCTCATCCTCGGTCAAACTTTGACCAACCCCAGCATTCACTTCAGAATTCCCCAAAGCAAGATCCTGATCCTCCGTCAGCATATTACGTTCACTACGATTTGAAGATTCGCCCATCACACCACTTCTACTTAGAAATAGAGCTATTAAAAGTCCATGATCCAGCCTATATGCCACAAGGCCGTATCGCCACATCAACTATTTCACCGATGGAGAGCAGGCAAAAGGGAACGGAGCGCATCGACATTTCAAAGCAGATTCCGAGATACCTTTGCCATAACCCGGAAACACGCGGCACTATTCGGTTAACTAGCACTTCGAGGCTTCGATCGCCTCTACGCTCCGTCTTAAGTAAAGGTTAGCACCCTACAAACAATTATTTGTGATTTTTCTAATTATTTACGTATGAATAGAATTGTTAATTTTTTACTCTGCTCACAAGGCGTATCACTAATATTATTCAGTTCCGCACATGGGCTGACTGATTTGAATTCTTTGGCATGAATTACTTGGTGCCCCCGGCAGGACTTGAACCCGCGACCCTGGAATTATGAGTTCCCTGCTCTAACCGTCTGAGCTACAGGGGCATAGTCATTAGGTTATATCGAAGACTCACTTCTTTGCCAACTTGACCCGGTCCTTACCGAGAAATTGTGATCGAACCGAAAGGCGAAAGCTCTTTAAACTGGCAGACTTTGCAGAGGCTGCCTTCGTTTTCTGGGTGGCGTGCGCCGCATTTTTCACATCGCGCTGTTGTAACCGTAAATAGTTTTTTGGTTTTATCTTCGAGCAAATCACTAAGAGTTACTTCGCCTTGCACCCAAATCCCCTGCTCTGGACATAAACTTACACAGCGATTTTCATTTCTACAAAGATCAACGTGGTGGAGCAAAACACTGGACTTTTCACGATCGACCATCTCCAGTGCATCGTGTGGACAGGCTCGCACACACACTCCACACGCAGTACAAGCCGTTACACCCAGGCGCGCGCCACCCAATTTATTTTCAAGGCCAGACAAGGCTCCGATCCTTCCCTGAGAACGTAGCAGTTCTAGAGCGCGAATGGTGCGATCGACGTCGTCACCTACAAAAGAGAAGGGAGGGTTTTCGGCGATAGTGAAGCCGAGGATAACTCTCCTGGGCAACGGAATCGAACCGACGACGAGCACGTCATCACCGCGTCGAAAGAAACGGCGAAAACCTTGGAACTGAGAGACGAGACCGGGAGTAACGTTCTCCCATTCATGAAATTGGGCTACAGAGGCAGCATCGCTTTCGTCTACCTCCACATAAACATGCTCAATTCCTAGAGCAAGCAACTGTGCTGGAAGACCAATAGACGCTTGGGAGAGCTCATCATTCCACTGGATAATCTGCGTTTCACGCGGGCTCTTAGTTAACGATGACCGACTTCCCGTTACGACGGCGTAGCGCGGCAAATCACGAGCAAATAACCACCGCAAAAGAAAACGAATATTTTCCGAATTCTCCACCGTCAGCCTTTCTTTTTATGCCGAGACAGGTCTAGGTATTAACCGTAGATAAGATTCTATGGTGGCTACCCTGCCTACGTATCCTAAAGCCTATCTATTGTGAACGCTAATAGTTAATGCATACTGCGTCGCTTGCACCACAAACACTCGATTTACGTCAAACATTGTTCACACAATTGCTCCGAATTTTATATATGATCGAGAGCTTGCGGTAGACTCCGAGTCATGGAGTTTTTCGGCATTTCAGGCACAGAGTTTGTGGTGATTGCATTGGTCGCATTGCTCGTCTTGGGACCAAAATCAATCGCTCAATTTCTCCATGTTTTCAAAGGCGGAGTTGCAAAGGCTAAAGCGTTCTCATCACGATTACGTGAAGAGTCGAAAGTTGAAAATTATGTTCCATCTGTGGATCTTTCGGAATTTGATCTTAGGAGTCTCGACCCGCGGCAGGTAATTCGTGATGCGGTTCAAGAAGAAATGCAAGCATGGATGGAACAATCGAATTTAACAACTAAAAACAACACCTCTGCAGGTACGAAGCTCACAGATTCCGACCGCAAGGTCACACCGCCATGGAAACTTAACGATTCCACACCTTAGTCTTTTAATAATTAATCAACGCATATCACTGAAGGAAAGAAATGAAGCCAGTCCACATTATTGTCTTGCTCCTTGTTATTATCATTGTTTTCGGAGCAGCCAAGCTACCTGACATTGCTCGTTCGATTGGCCAGTCAGCGAAGATCCTCAAGAAGGAAATGAAGGAACTCACCGAAGACGAAAAGCCCAATGAATTAGGTGATGGCACAAATGAGGGAACAAAGTAGGCAAACTAGCTTCGCTGTTACACTATGGTAACGATTCGAAAGAAACCAAACCCTGAAGCCGTCATGCCCGTGCGCATGCATATCCAGGAGCTTCGTAAACGAATTCTGCTGTCTATTGCGGGAATATTCCTAGCCTCAATCGTCGGATGGTACATATATGACCCCGTTTTGGTATGGATTCAATCCCCACTCAAAGCAATTGATTCAGATAGCGCACGTCTAAATTTTCAAACGATTGGTGCTGCATTTGATTTGAAGCTACGGCTATCTTTGTGGATTGGAACGCTTTTAGCAAGCCCCTGGTGGGTCTACCAGATTTTTGCATTTATTTCTCCAGGTCTACGGAGAAAAGAACGAAATAGTCTGGTAGTTTTTGGATTCGCGGGAGTTATCCTGTTTGCTGCTGGAGCTGCCAGTGCAATCATTATGATTCCACGCGCCGTTGAGATCCTTGCTTCATTCACTCCACCAGAATCACTTACATTACTTAGAGCAGATTCATACATAACTTTCTATACGCGACTAGTACTGGCTTTCGGAATTTCTTTCCTTATCCCTGAGATTCTTGTGGTATTGAATTTCCTTGGAATGCTTAGTTCCAAGTCCATGCTCAAAGCTTGGCGATGGGCAATTGTATTGGCATTTACCTTTGCCGCTATTGCAAATCCGCTCCCATCACCGTGGCCGATGACCATTCAAGCAGGAGTGCTTATTCTTCTTTACCTGCTTGCTATCGCAATTTCTGCTCTCCATGAAAAACACCTGAAAAAGAAATCGAAGACGATTACAGACCTAACAACTACTGAAAGGAATGCCTATGGCACACCACGATGACGCAGATAAAATAAACCAACTGAATCAGTGGATTAAAATCGTCGAAAATGAGCTTGAGCTAAATGGCACCCTTGCCCCAGTTCAATCAGAACTCTTGAAATTAATTTCAACTGTGGCTCATGGGCCATCCCGCCCTGGAGCCCCACTGACTGCGTACTTGGTCGGATACTTAGCAGGATCAGACCAAGCTAAGAATCCGCATGACATTATCGATTCGATTCAGAAACTGGCTGAAAACTACGAATCCTGAACCTAACTTCTGAGTTGATTCAAGAATCAAACAATATAGAGTTCCCTGATCCCTAAAGTATTAAAACTTTAGGGATCAGGGAACTCTTTACAGCCTGCCAGTTGTTCGAAACAATTTTACGCGCATAATGACTTTTCTCGATAACGGATTAAGTATCAGTTTCATCGAATAACCTACGCTGATTTTCGAGTTCGATAAGTCTCGCAAACAGCACTGATTGTTGTTCAGAATCATTGCACCGTTGCATCTCACTACGAAGATCTGCGATTTGACGCATGAATCCGTGACGCACCAGAGACATCATCACTCCTCGAACGTAGCGCCACATATCTGAAGCACGATCCTCAGCAATAGGTTCAACAGCCAAATGGGCAATCGCAGACTTCACATCATCGGGAGCCCCGTCCATGATTTTGTTGACATACCACGTCGTCGCACCCATTTGAGCTTGTTCTTCATCGACACCTTGGTCAAGAAGCTGGTGAATATAGTTTTGGAATATCCCTACGCCACCAGCTCCTTGAATTGTGTCAAAGACATAGCGGTGAATAGGGAGAGTAAAGGATTGACTAGGCAAACTCTGTACATTCGCCTCTTGTGCCATACGGGGAAGCTGAACCATAATTTCAAGGGCGGCACGCTCAACTTTCTCGATCGGATCACGGATTAAGTCGCGTTCTTTTAATATAGGCTCAGCAGTACTGTGTTCTTCTTCCTCACGGTCTTCCGTTGTTGCAGTAATAGCCAGTGTTTGCGCGTTCAACGCTTTTGCCGCTTCGTGAACAGATAACTGTACCGAAGTTTCATCCATTCCAAGCCACCCCGAAAGTTCACGGGTATATTCGTGGCGAAGAACGCGATCCTTAATAGAAGCAACGATAGGTGATGCTGCCCGCAAACCCGCTGCACGCCCCTCGGCATTTTCTAGTGGAAGATCCTTCAATAGCGAACGAATAACAAATGCAAAGAGTGGCTCTCTGCTCGAAATAATCTCCAGCACCGCGGCATCACCGTATTTCATACGAACTTCGCAAGGATCCAAACCACCAGGTGATATCGCAACGAAAGTCTGTGCACCAAAATTTTGATCTTCTTGGAAAGCCCTAATCGCCGCTTTTTGCCCTGCAGCATCGCCATCAAAGGTGAAGATTACTTCCCCACCCATACTCTGGCCTGTATGGAGCATGACGCCGGATCCTGGTGCCTGAGTATCGCGTAAAAGCCGCCTAGCAATCTTCACATGTTCATGACCAAACGCTGTTCCACAAGTTGCCACGGCGTGTGGAACGCCTGCTAAGTGTGCGGCCATAACGTCAGTATAACCCTCTACCACAACAATCTTGCGGTCGGTCGAAATTGCTTTTTTCGCTCGATCTAAACCATAGAGGACTTGAGACTTCTTATAGATACTTGTTTCAGGAGTATTGAGATATTTGGGGCCATCGTCGTCATCGCGCATGCGGCGCGCCCCAAAACCGATCGGATCACCCGTAATAGAGTGAATCGGCCACATGATTCTGCCACGAAAACGATCGTAGGCACCTCGCGTTCCTTGGGTAACCAGCCCCGCAGCAAGAATCTCTTTTTCGGTAAACCCACGTTTGCGCAGTTCTTTAAGTAACGAATCCCAGGTATTAGGCGAATACCCGATTCGATACGAAGCAATAACTGAATCGTCAAAGCCGCGTTCATAGAGCAACTCTTTGGCAGCTCGGCCTTCAGGAGTAAGTAAGTTTCGAATATAGAACTCTTCAGCAACGCGATTGGCATCGATAAGCCTAGCACGAGTGGGTTCACCTTGATTTCGTGAAGATTGCACGCCGTTGTCTTCATATTCGACGTGAATACCAGACTTTCGTGCGAGCAACTCAACGGCCTCAACAAAGGAGATATGCTCGATTTTTTCGACGAAAGAAATAGCATCCCCGCCTTCTCCGCAACCGAAACAATGCCAACGTCCCACATGCGGACGGACATTAAACGAGGGAGTTTTTTCGTCGTGGAATGGGCATAACCCTTTCAACGAGCCAGTGCCAGCGGATTTGAGCGTGATGTATTCAGAAATCACATCTTCGATCCTGGTTCGGTCTCGAACCTCCTCGATAATTTCACGCTTAATCAATCCAGCCATGAAGGTATTCTAACCGCAATTCAGAGATTTAATTACGCAGCATCCCACAAAGATGGGCATGCCACTGACGTGCAGACTGGTCTGTCAAAGAAGCAATTTGATCGGCAATGACGCGGCGCCGATCCGCTTCGGTTTCGGCAGCATTCCAAAAACCTAGAAAAACCGGCTCAAGTCGTTCGCGTGGTGCTTCGCTGATCGCGTCCATCAGATCATATAGCAAAGAGCGTTGTGTGTAATATACCGGCTCGTGTTCGCGAGGCTGCATAACGTAGTGAACCGCCATCCCTTTCAACAAGAGAATCTCCGCCTTAGTTTCATCTGGGATAACAACATCTGCACTGTAGCGAATTAATGGATCGTTGCCATATTCACCGATGGTTGCCTGAGAAACTGCAAATACGAACCTTCCGATAAGATCAGAAGTCAAATCTTTTAAGAGTGCCAAATCACGCAGATTTCCTGAAAACTCTCGTGGCCATGTAGGCATCTGAGAGAGTCGATTAAAAGCCTGTGTAAGCTCATCTTCGGTGGCAGCTCTGCCATACCA
The DNA here is from genome assembly GCF_900604515.1 of Arcanobacterium ihumii. Classification (GTDB taxonomy): domain Bacteria; phylum Actinomycetota; class Actinomycetes; order Actinomycetales; family Actinomycetaceae; genus Arcanobacterium_A; species Arcanobacterium_A ihumii. The sequence continues at coordinate 303,030 of NZ_UWOS01000002.1, forward strand.
ATTCAAAGTTGAAGCAACGATCTGCTCTCTATCCATCATCATATTTGACAAGACCAATGGAGATTGCCCAGAATTTGAGCTCGACGTGATGCTGTGGACAACGGCATCTTCCACGTCATGAACAGAATAAGCAATATCGTCAGATAAGTCCATCACCTGGGCTTCCATGCACCTGCGATGCTCATAGCTTTGGTGAGACCATTCGAAAACGGCACGGTCGTCGTCGTAAGCACCAAATTTTCTCGATGTTGACGCCGGTTTCTCACCTTGCATCCATGGGTATTTAATCGTGGCATCTAAGGTGGCACGCGTAAGGTTCAATCCCGCAGACCTACCATCTGCATGGAAACGCTTTGGCTCAAGTCGCGTAAGCACTCGCAAGGTCTGGGCGTTTCCTTCAAATCCACCGATATCGCTGAGCATATCATCAAGAGCATGTTCGCCGTTATGACCAAAAGGTGGATGTCCAATATCGTGGCACAAACAGGCTGTTTCCACGATATCTGGATCGCAACCTAGAATCTTTGCAAGTGAACGACCAACCTGTGCAACTTCAAGAGAATGCGTCAAACGGGTGCGAATAAAGTCATCGGATTCTGGCCCAAGAACTTGTGTTTTAGCGCCGAGACGTCGCAAAGCTGAGGAATGTAATACACGAGCACGATCTCTTTCAAAATCGGTTCGAGCATTATTTTTCGGTGGCTCGGTCACCCACCGCTCAACGTCTGTCGCTTCATAATCTGTGTGCACAACATCTACGATACCGAGTTTTCGTGGCACAATAAGACTGTGCATACGGATACTTCAAATTATGAGCTAACATCACAAACGCCAGAAGACTCCGATACGACCGTCCTTCATTCCAAGTTTCGCCATTCATCACCTTGGTTCGACTATGCCACATGGTACCGAGTTCACCCTAATAGAGTCGAAACCACCGACGATGTTCTAACGCTGATTGCAACCGGTGCTCGCCACGGAATTCGCACGATAACCGTACCGGGGATTGCGCCAGACGGCGACCCTCGCTACCGAGATCGTGTTCTTTCAAAGGCACAACAGCGCGAAATCAGAATCTTGGTAGATATTAGTTCAGAGATGTATGAAGCCTATGGAATTGCATCTCCTTTCAGCTACGAAAATTTAACTGACCTCGTTCATCTTTGGATCGAATCAGGAGCTAGAGGAATCGAATTAGGGAATTTTTCGTGTTTTACTGACTCACAAGACATTACGGTTTTTGGCACACACCGACTTGCCTCCTTGGAGAAGCTAGTAAATGTTCTTGACCCGGAGGCTGCTATCTCTATTGGTTTTCCTCAGATTACCGATGAAATCTTGAATGCCTGGTTAGACACAAATTTCTATAACATCGTTCGTGCAGAATTCCATATTCAAGACCACACAATCGAGTCATTCACCAGCTATCTTCAAAAAACCTACGCAACTTTTGATCAGTTCAACCGAATGACAACTTGGAATCTTCGCCCAGATATCCTTAACGAGGCACACCATACCCTTTCAGCTTCAGCTCGCGTATGCATTATTCTGGCTCTTCCGGGAATAGTTTACTTCGAGAGCAAGGCCATGGGTTACTCCCCTTTTACGCGCCATGCTCTACGTTTACGCGAAACTCTGGCGCTTCATAATGCCAGTATCGCAGTTGCACACAATTCTCAGCCAGGTGTCTGCCACCTGTTGGTTGGACCGATTGAGATACGAATCAATGTAGAGCGCTCGGAAGGCGAAATTCTTCCTCCAGATTGTGAAATCTTGCTTTCGTCGTCGGGAAACTTGCCGATGGCAGACGACGGCACCTCACGGATACTGCCCTTAGGCGAAGTGGTGTGGATAGATCATCGGTCTACTAGTAGATCATAATTACGTCCAGCTCAGCCCCCTGAAACACCGATCTCAGCTTCGTGAATCTTTGCGCGTTGCATTTCATTTAAGGTGTGGCTATCGAGCCAGGACTCGGGAAGATGTGGCCGTTTGGGATTGCCTGCTCGTCCGCGAGCTCCTTGCGCTGCCTGCGGAAATTCTTGGTCAAGATCCAGCTTGCTAAGCCGTTGTTTAAGCTCCTCAAGAGTGCTAACCAAGCCCAGTTCATGACGTACTTCCCCGCCGACTGAAAAGCCACGCATATACCAACTCATATGCTTGCGCATTTCGCGCAAAGCGCGGTGTTCGTCATCGAAATGTTCGATAGACAGTTGCGCATGGCGCACAATTACATCGGCAACTTCTCGCAACGTGGGTCGATACCGTTCTGTACTCCCGTGCTGAGCCGCGGCGATATCGAAGAAAATCCACGGGCGTCCCTGACATCCGCGTCCAATCACGACGCCGTCACAACCAGTGTAATCCATCATCCTCTGTGCATCGCTTGCTTCAAAGACATCCCCATTACCAAAAACGGGCAGATCCGAACACTCTTTGAGGATCGCTATCTTTTCCCAATCTGCTTCTCCCGCATAATGCTGCTGGGTGGTACGTGCATGCAGGGTTAATGCACTGATACCTGCGTTACGTGCAATTTTCGCAACATCCCTATATGTCTCATGATCATCGTCTATCCCGATCCGAAATTTAGCGGAAACTGGAACCTGGTGTGATCGATGCTTAGAAGTAGCCTCTGATGCTTCGACTGCTGCTGTAACTACCTCTTCGAATAAGTCGTGTTTCCAGGGCAATGCCGAACCGCCACCTTTTCTGGTGACTTTGGGCACCGGACACCCAAAATTTAAGTCAATATGATCTGCTAGGTCTTCTTCGATGAGGATCTTCACCGCAGCTGCTGTGGTTGCAGGTTGTACGCCGTAAAGCTGTACGGACCTTACCGGATCACCTACATCCGGTTTTACCATATTCAGAGTCTCAGGAATGCGTTCCACCAATGCCCGAGTCGTAATCATTTCGCAGATATACAGCCCAGCTGGTGCATAAGTTCCGTCGGTGCGTCCTGAGGGTGCTTCAAAATTGCCACTTTGCGCACCAAGCTGCCCAAATTCCCGGCAAATCTGGCGAAAAGGTGGATTTGTAACTCCGGCCATTGGCGATAACATCACCGGAGTTCCAATGGCTACTTCACCAATATTGATCATGATTAGTATGCCTTTCCTGGCGAAACAGGAGCGAGGATAGCAGCAATTACCGTCGTCATCGGAATTGCCAATACCAGTCCGATAGAAGCCACTAAGGTTCGTACAATTTCTTCAGCGACTTCACCGATCACGAAGAAATCAATGAATCCACGATCAATTAAAGCCGCTGCCATCAGGAGCGGAAGTGCAGTTCCAACATAGGCGAATGCCAAAGTGTAGACAGTGGAGGCGATGTGATCGCGACCCACCACCATACCTTGACGAACCAGTTGTTTCCTGCTCGCTGAAGGATTTGCGGTATGTAGTTCCCAGACGGTTGAAACCTGCGTAATTGTAACGTCATTCAGGGCACCAAGACCGGCAAGAACCATTCCCGCCAGCAGAATTTGTTGCATCGAGACACTGGGAAGATGCCCTGTCAAAGAGATTGCGGCATCGCTATATGTTCCGGTCAGATTACTGCTGCCAATCGAAATTACCGCAGCCAAAGCCGTGATTAGGAGACCCGCAAATGTACCGATCACTGCCGTGGTTGTTCGGATTGAGATCCCATGGGCAAAGTAAATGGAAGCAAACATCATGGCTGCAGAACCAACCGCGACCACCAAGAACGCCGGTTTCCCTGCCATAAGTGCGGGCAAAAGGAAGAATACGACGACGGCAAGAGATACCGCTAACCCAACCAGCGCAGCAAGTCCCTTACCACGTGCAACCAGGGCAACTACCAGAATGTAGATAATAACGATGGCCGCCAGAGGCATATTTCGATGGAAATCCACAAAGATGTAGGCTGTTCCAGTAGAGATTGCATCTGGTGAGAATAAAGCTTCTACAGAGTCACCTACATCTAAACCGTTTTTGACGATTTCCAAAGGGACGCTGAGCGAAACATCAACCCCATCAAGCTTCATCTTCACTGGGGTCTTACCATTTTGGTCCGTTTTACCAATCGCGGAGATCTCTCCAATTACCTTTTCGGTTCCTGGGGCATTGAGTTCATAGGATCCAACTTTAGATTCCGCAGCAGATGGCCACAGTAAAATCATGGCTATGACCGTTAGAATCGCAATCGGCACAATTATTGCTGAAAGCAAGCGAATAACTTTCTTCCGAGACTGTGGATCTAGATCCAAACGGCCCGAATGAGAATGCGAGTGCATGTGGTGATGAAGATTCTCTGAGGTATTCGAAAGGGTGCGACTTGTTTCATCCGCACCCTTCGATTTATTTAAAAAGTTCACACAAGTCCTTGACTCAGGCGCCAATGAGCTTTCCAGCTAGGAATTGCTCAACCTCGGCGATCGGAATACGAATCTGTGCCATCGTATCGCGATCACGTACGGTTACTGCGTCATCCTCTAGCGAGTCGAAATCAACCGTGATGCAGTAAGGAGTTCCAATCTCGTCTTGACGACGGTAACGACGACCAACTGCACCTGCATCATCGAAATCAATATTCCAATGACGACGCAGGTTCGTTGCGATTTCACGTGCGAGCGGCGAAAGCTTTTCTGACCTTGATAACGGAAGTACTGCTGCCTTGACTGGAGCAAGACGTGGATCGAGTTTAAGAACAATACGCTTGTCTACGCCACCCTTGGTATTTGGAGCTTCATCTTCGGTGTACGCTTCAACTAGGAAGGCCATCATCGAACGCGTCAGACCTGCTGAAGGCTCGATGACGTACGGAGTGTAACGTTCGCCGGTTGCTTGGTCAAAGTATTCAAGCTTCTTTCCAGATGCTTCGGAGTGTGAAGAAAGATCGAAGTCCGTACGATTTGCAATTCCTTCGAGCTCTCCCCATTCGCTTCCCTGGAAACCAAAACGGTATTCGATATCGACCGTACGCTTAGAGTAATGCGAGAGTTTTGCCTGCGGATGCTCGTAGAGGCGAAGGTTTTCTGGAGAAACACCGAGTTCCTTGTACCATGCCACGCGAGCATCAATCCACGACTGGTGCCACTCTTCGTCTTCACCTGGTTTAACGAAGAATTCGAGCTCCATCTGTTCGAATTCACGAGTACGGAAAATAAAGTTGCCTGGCGTAATTTCGTTACGGAAAGACTTTCCAACCTGGCCTATTCCAAACGGAGGCTTGCGGCGCGCCGTCGTCAATACGTTATTAAAATTAACGAAAATTCCCTGTGCGGTTTCTGGACGAAGATAGTGCAAGCCTGATTCGTCGTCAACTGGTCCTAAGTAGGTCTTGAGAAGTCCCGAGAATGGCTTAGACTCGGTCCAGGTTCCGCGGTTGCCACAATTTGGGCATGCAACGTCGGACATTGAAACTTCTTCTTCGGCGATTCCCTTCTTCTCTGCATATTCTTCGATAAGTTGGTCTTCACGCAGGCGTTTATGGCACGACGTGCACTCAATAAGTGGATCAGAAAAGGTTGCAACATGACCAGATGCTACCCATACCTCACGAGGAAGAATGATTGAGGAATCGAGACCAACGACGTCCTCACGCGCAGTAACATTTGCCTTCCACCACTGGCGCTTGATGTTTTCTTTGAGCTCAACACCAAGTGGACCGTAATCCCATGCCGAACGAGTTCCACCATAGATTTCACCCGCTGGGAAAACGAAGCCACGACGCTTCGCAAGAGAAATTACGTTGTCTAACCGAGATGGTGCAGGTTTACCCATGAAATACACTCCTTGTTGAGTCCACATCTGGCTGATGTGGTGGTTTTTCTGCCACTGGCTGTGGCAGTGTCCAAGCACCGAATCCGGTTGCCGAACGTTGGTAAAGGGTTCAAAATTCCCTCTACCATTTAGATTGTACGAAACAACGCTCAAAGATGATAACAATGCCTTGAAATTCTGAGAACAAAGGTCAAATATCACACGCCTTTGGCTTGACTATCACACCTCAAATAATGAGAATTGTTCGCATGAAGGAAAAAATGTCAACGAAATTTGCCGCAGTGGTTGGTGCAGCTGCATTAGCACTTGCTGGCTGTTCAGGATCGGGAACCGATTCAAAGTCTTCGTCGAAACTCAACGTAAGTACATCGTTCTATCCTATCACCTACTTGGTTGAGAAGATCGGCGGAGATGCCGTTAAGGTTAACGACCTTACTCCTCCTGGATCCGATGCGCACGGTGCCGAACTTTCACCTGCTGAAATCGCGAAGATGGAGAAGTCAGATCTCGTTATTTACCTTGAGACAATGTCCCCATCCATTGATAAAGCAGTGAAGACGGCGAAAATCAAGGAGACAATGGAAATCGGTAAGTCCGTGGGACTACTGCCTCGAACTGAGATCGCTGCGGTTTCGGAACAACTTCCAAACGTTGACGATGCTGAAGGCCACGACCACGAAGCCGAAGGCCACGACCACGAAGCCGAAGGTCACGACCACGAAGCCGAAGGTCACGACCACGAAGCTGAAGGTCACGACCACGAAGCTGAAGGTCACGACGAGCATGGACACAACCACGGTGTTAATGATCCACACTTCTGGACCGATCCAAGCCGCCTAGCTAAGGCAGCACCACTAGTTGCAGATGAACTTGCCAAGCTAGATTCAAAGAACGCTGATATGTTCAAGAAGAACGCAGCTAAGGTTTCCGATGAACTTACAAAGGCCGCTTCTGATTTCAAGTCAACTCTGGCTGACAAGCAGTGCACCACCCGATCATTTGTGGTAACCCACCTCGCTTTCGGATACCTCGCAAAGGAAAACAATCTAAAGCAGATTGGAATTGCATCTTTCGATCCTGACCTTGAACCATCACCAGCACGAATTGCTCAAATCAAGGAAATCGTTGCACGAGATCACGTCAACACGATCTTCACTACCTCTGACCAAGAGATGAAGGTTGCAGATTCGGTTGCGAGGGAGACTGGAGCAAAGGTTCAAGTGCTTGATCCTGCAGCTACGAAGCGCAATAAGGACAAAGACTACCTAGATGTGATGAAAGAGAATTTCGAACTTCTTTCGAAGTCAATGAGTTGCAAGTAAAATCAACGTGAGATTAATAATGCGCTGGTTGCTGATGCAGATTATCGGCAACCAGCGCATTATTAATATATACTGCACGCCCCCAGAATAAGGACCCGAATGAGTACAACCGTCATTGAGGTACAAGATCTTCATGTGAAGATCGGTGCGGCCCACATTTTACAAGGTATTGATTTTAAAGTTGATCAAGGGGCAACCGTTGCCATCTTGGGCCCGAATGGATCAGGAAAATCTACCCTCATTCGGTCACTCGTCAATGCAACCCCGTACTCATCTGGCCATATCAGGCTCTTTGGTAAAGAACTTTCCAATACACGTAAAGTTGCCTGGAAAAATATCGGATATGCGCCACAGAGAGTCACCGCAACCTCTGGTGTTCCAGCAACAGCTCTCGAAACTGTTCAAAGTGGTTTAGTATTCGGCACTTCGCTTCGATTACCTAAGAACTCCAAAGAGCGAGCACAACATGTACTATCAATGGTTGGGCTCGCACATCGCGCTCATGAATCAGTCCAAACTTTCTCAGGTGGCCAACAGCAACGAATTTTGATTGCTCGTTCATTAGTGAAAAATCCTCAACTCCTTGTGCTTGATGAACCCTTTGCGGGAATTGACAAGGAATCACGGGAAAGCATCATTTCGCTCTTGCACCAATTAAAAGCAAACGGCGTCACGCTCGTTCTTGTTCTACACGAACTATATGGTTTAGAGGATCTCATCGATTATTCGGTCTTGCTAGAACACGGCAAAGTAGTTTCTCAAGGCACTTCCCTATCCTTCATCGGACAAGAAGAACACGGTCACCCGGAACACGACCACCAACACCCTCACGAGCCTTACGAGCCTTACGAGCCTTACGAGCCTTACGAGCCTTACGAGCCTTACGAGCCTTACGAGCCTAGTTTCCAGACTTCTGAGTTAGGAGGTCATCTTTCATGATTCTTGAAATGCTCTCGTCATCACTTATGCAGCGTGCGTTGATTGTTGCTCTACTTGTGGGGCTTGCTGCGCCAGTTGTTGGTACCTATCTTGTGCAACGAAAACTAACTCTATTAGGCGACGGAATCGGTCACGTTGCGTTAACCGGTGTTGCCTTGGGTTGGATTGGTGCTGGTCTCGCGCAAGCTACCAACCGAGATGCCTGGGCTGTTCCGGGGGCAATCTTGGCTTCCGTCGTCGGTGCGCTCCTTATCGAATGGATGCGAACCCGAGCAAACTCCTCAGGCGACGTCGCTCTGGCACTTTTGTTTTACGGAGGTATCGCTGGAGGCGTCCTATTAATCGGAATTGCGGGCGGGACCACCACCAATCTCAACGGCTACCTCTTCGGTTCAATTTCAACCGTCACTGAACTTGATATGTGGCTAACCGTTGGACTTGCCCTATTCATCATTGCCGTAGGAATAGGGTTACGTCCGGCCTTGTTTACTCTGTGTCACGATGCCGAATTTGCACGGGCATCTGGGCTTCCCGTTGGTTTCTTATCAGTTCTCATTTCAGTCACCGCTGCCTTAACGGTTTCGGTTGCGATGCGAGTCGTCGGTGCACTTTTAGTTTCAGCTCTCATGATCGTCCCCGTCGCAATTTCACAGATGATCACTCGATCTTTCCGTGCCACTATGGCATTGGCAATGGGCATTGGTGTAGTCGTGAGCATCTCTGGACTGACGATTACCTATGTTAGACCATGGTCGCCAGGTGCAACGATCGTCTTGCTTGCGGTTGGAATCTACTTGATCGTTGCAATCATCCGTCCTACAATCATCTCGGTGTTTCATCGAAACCATATCGCTGAGCCGCATCAACTCGTTGATTCGGACTTAGTGGTACTTAACAGCAACAAGGATTCGGTCAGTTCGCGGTGTCAGAACAACACATACTAACCACAATCTAGTGTTTATGCGCTAATATCCTTGTTATCGAAGAACGCATGGCGTTATCCGTTCTTCAAAAGGAGGAAAAATGCAGAGAATGACCAAACAGCGTTCTGCAATTATTGAGCTCTTGCGCACGCAGAATAACTTTCTGTCTGCTCAAGATATTTTTGAGTTGCTACGCAAAGAGGGGCACAACATTGGATTAGCAACGGTTTATCGGAATCTTCAGGCAATGGCACAAGTTAAGTCCGTCGATGTCGTTCGTCAAGAGGACTCAGATGTGCAGTTGTTCCGGTACTGCGCTGACGACAATCACCATCACCATTTAGTGTGCAGGAACTGTGGGAAAACAGTTGATATTCAAGGTGAAGCAGTTGAACAGTGGGCAGCTAAGATTGCCCATGAACATAATTTTACCGGAGTTACCCATTCGTTAGAGCTCTACGGACAATGTTCTGCATGTGACGATAAACCAGCAAAAAGAGAGTTTTTTAATTAACTATGGAAGAATTTGCGGTTCACCTGCCTATTAAGCTTGGCCAGTTTCTCAAGCTAGCATCATTAGCGGAAAACGGCGCAGAAGCAAAGACCTTGATTGCTGAAGGCTACGTATTCGTCAACGGCGAAGAAGAAAAGCGTCGCTCTCATCAGCTCGTTGATGGTGACGTCGTTTCAGTAGAAGATGATTACGGAAACAGCGTTTCGATTAAAGCGGTTGAAGCCTAAAAATTAACTCGACTTCACTTGGTGGGTGGTTGAAGAACCAAAAGGTTCATTAACCACCCACCAAACTATTTCCAACTAACAGTAGTCAGCCAACTGCTTCGATAGAGAGGCATACCGCTTCGTTTTTAATGCCCGATGATGCAGTCACGCCCAAGGAGCACCTTGAGATCACCATAGAGACTCGGGCTGGCAGTAACACCAAAGCGGCGATCAAACTGAACAACCGTCGTCTTCTTTGCTTGCTTAATGTGTACCCGTACTGGCGCATTGCCCGGATACTGTAGCAATAGCTGTTTGAACCGGTCCATCAACTCTGAGGTACACATCCGCTCAGCGAGTTGCAGGTCAACCGGCAAATCTGCGTCGATATCCGTTGGCGGCATAGTCATTTCGCGTGCGTTAAGCGAAACAGCACCATCACGAATCGATACCCGTGCGGTGACGGAGACGACGGAATCTTGCAGTAGCATCGAGGAAACCGTCTGATACGTTGCCGGGAAGAAGTTAACTTCAACCGATCCAGTAAGATCCTCTACAATCGCCGTCGCCCAAGCTTTTCCGTTTTTCTTCGAAATACGCGTCTGAACCGAGGAAATAATTCCTGCAACCACCACGTTCGCGCCATCACTTAAGGACTCGTTATCTAGCAACTCAACAATCGTAGTGTCGGAATTACGGTTCAAGAATGGTTCAAGGCCAGAGAGAGGATGATCTGAAACATAAAGGCCGAGCATATCTCGTTCGAGATTCAGCTTTTGCTTCTTGTCCCACTCAGGAATATCAGGAACCGCCACGTCGAAACCGCCAGAAGCCTCAGCTCCCCCGAGGTCACCGAACAAATCAAACTGACCGGCTGCTTCATTCCTCTTAACGGAAACCACCGAGTCCACAGCTTCTTCCACGATGCCTAGAAGCGAGCGGCGAGTATACCCCATAGAATCGAAGGCACCTGCTTTAATGAGGCATTCTAAAGCGCGTTTATTACAAACCTGGAGTGGAACTTTATCAAGGAAGTCTTGGAACGACGTAAAGGCTCCCTTTTCCTCACGAGATGAAATAATTCCGTCAACAACGTTGGAACCCACGTTTCGAACAGCTGCGAGTCCAACGCGGATCTCTTCTCCAACCGCCCAGTAGTCAGCGCGGGAGCCGTTAACATCTGGAACCAGTACCGGAATGCCCATGCGACGGCATTCAGCTAGGTAGGTTGCTACCTTTTCCTTCTTTCCAGTGTTCGAGGTTAGAAGAGCTGCCATGAATTCTGCAGGGTAGTGTGCCTTGAGGTAGGCAGTCTGATAGGAAACCAGTGCGTAAGCTTCCGAGTGGGATTTGTTAAACGCATAGGACGAGAACGGAACCAAAATCTCCCACAGTGTATCAATCGACTCTTGGGAATATCCGTTGTTACGCATACCAGCGGAGAAGCCCTCAAACTGTTGCTGTAGTACCTCGGCTTTCTTTTTGCCCATTGCCTTACGCAAAATATCTGCTTGACCGAGGGTAAATCCAGCCAGTTTCTGAGCGATACGCATGACCTGCTCTTGGTACACAATCAAGCCATGCGTCTGACCCAAAATATCTTCCAAGGCTTCTTCAAGCTCGGGATGGATCGGCGTCTTCTTCTGCAAACCATTTTTACGAAGCGCATAGTTAATATGCGAATTTGCACCCATCGGTCCTGGTCGATAAAGAGCCGAAACCGCGGAAATATCCGCAAAATTGTCCATCTTCATCTGCTTGAGAAGGCTTCGCATTCCGCCACCATCAAGCTGGAAAATGCCTAGAGTTTCAGCTCGAGCGAGCATCTCATAGGTTTTCTTGTCATCTAATTCAACTTCATCAATGCTCGGAGGATTCTTATCGTTTTCTACCGCATTTCGAAGCGCATCGTTGATGACCGTCAAGTTAGACAACCCCAGGAAGTCCATCTTGATCAGTCCTAATTCCTCACATTGTGGGTATTCAAATTGAGTGAGAATAGCGCCATCTTTTGCATTCTTCATAATTGGGATCACGTCTGTGAGAGGTGCAGACGACATAATCACCGCACAAGCGTGCATACCGGTTTGGCGTACCAAGCCTTCCAGCCCCAAGGCGAGGTCGAAGACTTTCTTCGCGTCAGCATCGCCGTCGACCGTTGCCCGGAATTCACTGGCCTCATTAAAACGGGGATGTTCCTTATTATAGATCTGGTTGACGGGGATATCTTTACCCATAACCGACGGAGGCATTGCCTTTGTGAGGCGGTCTCCCATTTCAAAAGGGTATCCAAGCACACGAGAAGCGTCTTTAAGCGCTTGCTTGGATTTAATAGTACCGAAGGTTACAACCTGAGAAACTTTGTCTTTCCCATACTTCTCTTCCACATACTCGATAACTTCTCCGCGACGCCTATCGTCGAAGTCGATATCAAGGTCGGGCATGGAGACTCGTTCTGGGTTCAAGAACCTCTCGAAGAGCAAATCGTGACGTATGGGGTCAAGCTGCGTGATTCCTAGCGCATACGCCACCATCGATCCTGCACCTGATCCACGGCCCGGTCCTACACGAATTCCTTGACGTCGAGCCCATTTAATGTAATCCGAAACCACCAAGAAATAGCCGGGGAATCCCATATTGACGATAACGTCAACTTCGTAATTCGCACGTTGGCGAACGTGATCTGGAATCTTTTCACCGAAGCGCTCATGCAGACCATTTTCAACTTCACGAATGAACCACGATGTCTCGTCCTCCCCTGGCGGTACCGGGAATTTCGGCATAAAGTTTGCACCATCTTTGGTTGTTTCAAACTTGATATTGCAACGTTCGGCGATCAACAAAGTATTTGAACAAGCTTCTGGAATATCGGCAAAAAGCTCCTGCATTTCTTGCGTAGAGCGCAGGTAGTAGCCCTCACCGTCGAACCTGAATCGATCGGGGTCCATCAATGTTGATCCAGAATTAATGCACAGCATTGCGTCTTGAATCTTTGCATCAGTTTTCTTGACGTAGTGCGAATCGTTCGTCGCAATAATCGGTGCCCCGATCTGACGTGCTAGCGCAACCAGATCTTTTTGAACCTTGCGTTCAATCTCGATGCCATGATCCATAATCTCAACGAAGAAATTATCTTTTCCGAAAATATCCTGGAGCTCTCCAGCGGCTCGTAATGCTTCGTCGTACTGTCCAAGACGCAAACGAGTCTGTACCTCACCAGAAGGGCATCCTGCGGTGCCGATTAAGCCTTCGTGATAAGTCTCAAGCAAATCACGGTCCATACGCGGCCACTTGCCCATCTGACCTTCGATAGATGCCAGCGACCCCATCCGGAATAGGTTGTGCATTCCGGTGTTGTTTTCACTGAGCAGAGTCATATGGGTATAGGCACCACGAGCGGAAACATCATCGGATGCTTGTGCGGGAGTTCCCCATTTGACTCTGGTGTTATCGAATCGTGAGGTGCCAGGCGTCATATATGCTTCGACGCCGATGATAGGCTTTACCCCAGCTTGTATTGCAGCTTTCCAGAATTCGAAGGCGCCAAAAAGGTAACCGTGATCGGTAATTGCCACTGCCGATTGTCCTTGCGCCGCAGCCTCATTGACCAACTTATTGATTTTCGCAGCACCATCAAGCAAAGAATAATCAGTGTGTACATGAAGATGAGCAAAATCCTGTTGAGCAACCATGGTCTAAGTCTACAAAGTGTCGAGCCGATTGTGGACATCAGTTTTGGATCGCACTTGGTTTAGTCCTTAACGAACCCGAGATATCACCAAATTCAGTAACATGAGTTCCATCACTAGGAGGATTATTAGCTCAGCCACTCCATGTCTCGATGCTTGATCCCCGCATCGAGATAAATACGATCATCAATTTCTCGATAACCTAATGCTTGGTAGAAAGGTACGGCCTGAAGCTGAGCAGAAAGAACACTGCGCACCTTGCCATCGTTATCGGCAAATTTTGCTAAGGCGATGCTATGGGCAGTCTCCATCAATAGCCGACCAACTCCCAGACGGCGTGCGTTCTTCCGAACCGCTACCCTACCAACATGGACTTCACCATTATGGTCAGGCAAAATACGTGCAGTTGCGTAATCCTTTTCCCCGTCGCTAATTAAGATATGAACCGTCTTCGGGTCACGATCTAGGTGATCAAGCTCTTCTTCCTCAGGTACATTCTGCTCATGAACAAAAACTTCGAGGCGAATCTCAAAACACCGCAATAGCTCAGCTTCAGTTGATACTTCAATGGCCTTAAGCATCATCACATCACTCCTTCCCGCATCTGGTCCAAGGCATACTGGAGATCATCTGGATAAACCGAGTGAAATTCAACGTACTTCCCGGTCCGAGGGTGAGTAAACCCAAGGTTGACCGCATGAAGCCACTGTCTACTTAAGTTTAGCTTCGAAGCTAAAGTGGGATCAGCGCCATACATCTCATCACCCACACATGGATGCTTCGTAGCAGCCATATGAACGCGAATCTGGTGTGTTCTTCCAGTTTCGAGGTGTACTTCCAAGAGCGTTCCACCGGACATCGCTTCTAAAGTGTCATAATGAGTAACGGCGAATTTTCCGTCTTCGCGAACCCCCATTTTCCACTGATGGCGATGATCGCGACCAATTGGAGCTTCAATGGTACCAACGGTTGGATCTGGATGTCCCTGCACCAAGGTGTGGTAAATCTTCGTGACGGTACGGTCTCGGAAAGCTTGTTTCAGAACCGAATAAGCAAGCTCAGACTTAGCAACAACCATCGCTCCGGTGGTCCCCACGTCAAGCCTGTGCACAATTCCCTTGCGCTCAGGAGGACCCGACGTCGTTAATCGCACCCCGGAAGCAAGAAGTGCACCAAGCACGTTGGGGCCCTCGAAGTTCAAGGACGCGTGTGCAGCTACACCTACCGGTTTGTCGACGACGATGATGTCGTCGTCTTCATACAAAATATCCATTCCTGAAACAGGAGTTGGAATCGGTTCTAGGGACGGCGGTGCGGGGATATCTATTTCGATAATCGTCCCTGAAACGATCTTCATTGAAGACTTTGCTGCCACTTCGCCATTAATCCAAACTTTTCCTTCGGCGATCAGATCAGAACACTTTGATCTCGATATCCCTGTAAACCGGGAAAGCGCCGCGTCTAAACGCTCTCCTTCAAATTCAGGAAAAACTGGATACGTCTTTACACTCACCTATTTGCCTCACTATGACGACAGTCTAGTTCTCCACCTGCGTGGTTTCGTTTGGTTCTTGGGTGGCTTCCTCTGGTGGAAGGGTGGGGTCAATTGCTTCAATCACGATGAATGCAATAACTCCAAGAACAAGCGCAATATCTGCTACGTTTCCGATGAACCAACCATTGTAGTTAATAAAGTCCACAACGTGACCACGACCGATTCCAGGTTCGCGAATTAAGCGATCAATAAGGTTTCCGACGGCACCGGCCCAGATCGTTGAAAGAATAATCCTCTGCGGTGTACGAGGATATTTTTTCAAGATAAATGGCATTGCGATAGCAACAAAGATGGCGAAGATTGTAAAGACCCACGTTGATCCATTACCAAGTGAAAAGGCAGCTCCGGAGTTATACGTAAGCTTTAAAGATAGCCACTTTCCAATGACTTCAATTTCGCGCCCTTGTGAGAGTTGAGACTCCGCCCACAGTTTTGTGAGCTGGTCGCATGCAACGATAACCAGCAAAATACTCAATGGAATAATCCAAAAATCGCTACGTTTTTTCACATCTATACTCTATCAATAAAGCAGATCTTGCCATGGTAACGACGATCGGTACGATCGGTGAAAGCAAAACACAAGTATCTTAACTATCAAAATACAAAAAGGAGGGCACCGCGACGATGCCCTCCTTTTTGTAAAGAATTCTCAGATCTGGCCTTTTTGTCCCGAACCGGAAGTCTCAACGTTGTTGAGGAGAGACTCGAGGTAGCTCTTCAAGCGAGTACGGTAGTCACGCTCAAACTCGCGTAGCTCGGAAATCTTACGCTCAAGTAGTGAACGCTCTTCTTCCAGCTTGGTGAGGGTGCGGTTGTGAATATCCTCAGCTTCGGTGATGATGCGGGTCCGTTCAGACTCAGCTTCGGTGATGATGCGCTCGGACTCTGCCTTACCGTTTGCTACGTATTCATCGTGGAGACGCTGTGCAAGGGAAAGCATGCCGGTTGCAGACGCAGCCTCGTCGGTTCCCGTTGCCGCGAAAGAAGCAGTGGAATCAGGACTTGTTGGCTGGGACTCGACCTGCTGCGGAACAGCAGCTCCAGAAGCGGTTTCAAGCTCGGTAACACGTGCTTGTGCCGACTTCAGCTGTGCTTCGAGTTCAGCCTTATCCTTGGTAAGTTGAGCGATAGTTTCAGCGACTTCATCAAGGAAAAAATCGACTTCATCCTGATCGTAACCATCTTCAACGCGCTTGGGCTCTTTGAAGCGCATGTTGACAACGTCATTTTCCGTCAGCATTGCCATGTTAGTACCTCGTGTCTAAGTTATGTTTGATAGCAAATATTTTTCTCCGAGTACCACACGCAGACGGTGGTAACTTCGAGGTAAATACCTGTTCTTATTCAAAGTTACAGGTATTTCTTATCACATTCCAACAGAACACCGCTAGAAAACGAAAAAGTACATTAATTTTCGCTTATCTCCAAAAACGGAAAGTGTTGGAAAACCGCCAATTATTCTTTAAATAACTAGAGCGATCTGGGTGAGTAGAAACATAAAAAGTTTAATTGCGAAGTAGAGCACTATAAAGCCAACGTCCAAGGCAACTCCGCCAAAACGAACTGGAGGAATAATTCGACCGATCCAGCGCAACGGAGGATCAGACAAACGATAAACCCAGTTCGCTACCACAAGTAGCACTCCTTGAGGCTGCCAGTTACGAGCAAAAATCTGCGCAAAATCGAGGATCACTCTACCGAGCAAAACAAGAATATACAGCTCACAAGTCCAATATAAAATGTTGAGTACAATTCCTAGCAACGTTCAAGGACCTCAGCGTGCAAAATCATGTTCATCGTCTGAGCCACGGGAATCAATGCTGACGCTGTGCGGCGTCAACAGGAAAACATCGTCGGAAATACGAGAGAAAACACCCTCAAGACCGAAACAAAGACCCAGAGCAAAATCAACAATGCGAGCACGTTCGTTATCCGCGGCTTCACTTAAATTGAGGATTACAGGCAAACCGTTACGGTACTCCACTGCGAAGTCTTTAATATCTTTGTACGAAGAAACCCAAACAGTAACGATTCGAGCAATATCAACGTTAGCAACGGAACGAATAGGGGTAACGTCGGCATCTTCCGACTCAAAGTATTCCTCGTCCGTATAATCGACGAAATCACCGTCTTCGTAAGCGAAATCTTCGTCCTCAACGACGGCCTTTTGGTTGATTCGATCTAGAAAACCCATGTTCTCTCCTTAGCTAAGCATGCTGATATAAAACTATTAAAGATCCTAGGCAAAACGGCGGATCTAGAGTGGCGTGTCGGCTACTAATTTGCTCAATGAGACCCATCTGTAGCTGAATCATTGTCAAGGACAACAACGCCGCCAAAGCGTCCTGTTGTTTCCCCCAGTTTTGTTGCAGCGCGGTGAGAAAAATAGTCATCTGATTCAAGTGTGCAGATATCAGTTACGCGAACATCGTTAACCCCTGCGTTACGGAGCTGAGTTTTCAGAGCTCTCGGGATATCGACCGCAGATGTCCCCCACGAGGTTATTGATTGTGCCCCCGGGAAGTTGTTCTCGATCCTTTGAACCACCTCGTTAGGCAATTCGTAGCACCGTCCACAAATCCCCGGACCGATGACCGCCATGATATTGTTAGCTATGCTTCCACGGTCCAGTAATTCCGATACAGCCTTGCCGGCTATGTTGAGTTCAAGGCCAGCTCGTCCGACATGGACCGCGGCAGCTCGATTGCCAGTTGAGTCAATTAAAATTAGCGGAGTACAGTCCGCAACCATGACCACTGCACCGAGTGACTTCCCCTCGGGAATGCCAGAGCCTTCAACGATAATGGCATCTACCTCTCCTACATTTAGCGATCCATTATCATCGCGGGCAGAAGATGCATCAGCAATTTGGTCGCCATGTACCTGGTTCATCCAAACCAGAGATGAATGGAACATTCGTTCAAGGGTTCGTCTGTTCTGCTGAACCGCGTGAAGATCATCTCCCACATGGAGACCGAGGTTGAAAGAGGCATAGGGCCCCTGTGAAACACCGCCTGACCGTGTGGTGAATCCAAATCGAATAATTTGACCGTGAGGCGAATAGATTTGGCTTTGGTTACAGGATTCGTCTTCACCATACTTTTTGTATGAATTCATAAGTGAATCAGCACCTAAGAAAAGTGTGGCCTTTGATAGGTACTATCAAAGGCCACACGGTTGAAGTTCAGCAATATACCAGGCCTATTTCTTATTCCTCACCGAAAAGAAAAGGTGGGATATCAAGGTCTGGACGGCGACGGCTTGATTCGTCTTCCAAAATCGGTGGAACATCCAACGAAGTTGGCGCTGCAGACAGCGCTTCTTCCGCATTAGCATGCGGAGCTGCCGGCGAAGCAACGTTTCCACTTACCGCTGGGCGCTGCGCAACGCGGTCATCATTAGTAGGAACTTCGCGATGCTTTGCTCCCTGCTCAGGAGCCAGCGGAATTGCAGCAGCCTGAGGAGCCTTAGTCTCGGATGAAGCAAGGCAATTTTCATTTTCATCAAATCCAGCAGCAATAACGGTAACGCGCAATTCATCACCAAAAGATTCGTCGATCATAAGACCAATAATGATATTTGCGTTTGGATCGACGGCTTCCTTTACCAGGTTCGATGCCTCAGAGTATTCGGCAAGGCTCAAATCTGTTGATGCTGTGAATGCAAGCAATACGCCGTGAGCACCATCGATACGGGCTTCGAGTAGTGGCGAAGATATTGCATTTTCAGTAGCACGAAGAGCACGATCTGCACCCGATGCACTTCCGATACCCATAAGCGCAGTACCGGCATCTTTCATAATCGCCTTAACGTCTGCAAAGTCAAGGTTGATCTGTCCAGGCTTGGTAATAAGATCTGAAATTCCCTTAACGCCGGAGTTCAAAACTTCGTCAGCCATACGGAAAGCTTCGATAATTCCAACGTTTTGTTCGGAGATCTCCAAAAGTCGATCATTCGGAATAACGATGAGAGTATCTACCGCTTCACGCAGGGCGGCAATACCTTGATTTGCATTGCGAGTACGCTGTTGTCCTTCAAAACCGAAAGGACGAGTAACGACGCCCACGGTAAGTGCACCGAGCTCACGAGCTACTGATGCAACAATTGGAGCTGCACCAGTTCCCGTTCCACCGCCTTCTCCAGCAGTAACGAAAACCATGTCGGCACCATCAAGAGCATTGCGAACCGTCTCGATATTTTCTTCCGCCGCACGCTTTCCAACAGTAGGATCTGCACCTGCGCCGAGTCCTTGCGAGACATTCATTCCAATATCAAGCTTCGTTTCTGCTTCAGACTTCGCAAGTGACTGTGCGTCAGTGTTGACTGCAATAAAATCGACACCTGCAAGTCCATCTTGAATCATTCGGTCAATGGCGTTAACGCCACCTCCGCCAACGCCAACAACTTTGATGTCAGCTGCATTGTTCATTGAAAACATTGCCTATTCCTTCCGAAACTTCAAGTTGTACTTGAAGTTTTCCAACTTCAACCTCGCGGAAAAAGTAATGTGATTGGAACTATTAAGCAACAATATAGCTAGGTGTGTTGCGAACGAGAAGTGGATTCGCGCCTGTTTCTTTGCTGCACGCAGGCCAATCTACTGAGCAACTGGAGCGGTAGGAATCGAAACGTCGAACTTAGACTTTTGTTCTCCTAAGACGGCTCGCAGCACCTTTGCCTTTGCAGCACCGTCCTTTGTAATTCCCCAGAAAACTTCACGTCCATCTTTAAATGTAAAAGCGAACTGGTATCCGGAAGATACCCGTATCTTGGTAATATTGCTAGATAAATCTGCTTGTAAATCACCGAAAACTTGATCGATGTCTCGAAGCACCCGCGCTTTATCGAGCGCTTGCGGAACCTCATCAAGAATTGGCAAATTCTGTGCCACTTCTGGTGGAATCTGAAGTTCTTCACCTTTTACAGACAGAGGTACACATGCACCATTCTTCATCACACAAACCAGCGGAATCTGCGGGTCAATGTCGATGACTAAGCCAGAAAATGGAGAAACGCTCACATTTGCATGAGCAACTTCTGGAATTTCTTCTAAGGTGTCCTCAAGCTCCCCCCGGTTGATGCGCAGAAGCTGTTTGCCTTCATAGTTTTTCAGCACTCCGGCAACTCTTTCCTGACTCGTCGGGTTAGTTGAACCGCTAAAATTCACAGTTGTATTTGAGACACCAATCTTCATCATCGGCGAAAAAAATAACAACCACCCAACAAAAACCAAGATTGCCACTACTCCAAGCAAGATAATTGCTTTCTTGATTCTTCCTCTGCGGATCTCACTCTTCTGTTCGGCACGTCGATCGCCCAACGAAACGACGGCGGAGTCTCGTCTTATCTGGGTGCTCACCTTTTCTTTGCGTGGATCTAGCTTCAGAGGGGCAGCAGCTGCCGAAATCTTCTTTCTCCACTCACGGTATTCCGAATACTCCGCTTCATCTTCGAAATACGGCTGCGCTTTCACTCGACCCGTGAGCTTCTTGAGCTTAGCAAAGCGTACCTTCGACTCAGTGACATCACTTTCGTTCCTGAATTTAGCACCCACGTCTTTGCGATTGTCTTTATCGACGTAAGTGGACGAAACCTCCTCAGACCAGTCGTCCGACGATGACGCAGCAGTTTCAGCAATAGGTGCCGTTTGCGCAAAAGCAGCCGTTTCTACACTGTCGGCACTGGGAAAACTCTCACCCTGCGATAGCTCTCCCCCGTAAGATTGATTCAAGTTCGAAGGTGTGATCTTTCGTGGCTTTCGAGGCTGACGGGGGGCTCTCATCGTCTAGTCTCCAGTTCCTGTAAGATCACGGTACCAAGTTCCGTGACGTCTCCCGCGCCCACAGTCAGAACAACATCCCCGCTCTGAGCACGATGCGCGATCTCACGAGCAGCTTCTTCTTTGTTGGCAATATACGTAGCACCAGGTAAAAATGCTGTAATTGAGTCACCTTCGCAACCATCGGACGGAACTTCTCGGGCTGCGTAAACACTAGTTACGATAACGTCGTCGGCAATTGACAATGCTTTAGCAAACCGTTGCGCAAAATTCTTAGTCCGCGAATAAAGATGGGGTTGGAATAGCACCCGAACGTTTCCTTCAAAAAGTGACTTCGCGGTGCTTAGCGTAGCTTCAACTTCAGTGGGGTGATGAGCATAATCGTCGATAACGCGAATGTCATTGGCTTCGCCACGAAGCTCAAATCGGCGTCCCGTGCCACGGAATGAATGTAATGCGCGTGCCATGTCTTCGCCGCTAACTCCAAGCTCAACTCCCACTAGCCACGCTCCAGTTGCATTAGTGAGCATATGCTGACCCGGCACGGACATACAGATTTTGTGCTCAACTTCCTCAAAAATAATGTGACCACAGTTTTCGTTTGGTGCGGCATCTATATGTTCGTCTTTATCAACTAGCAACGCGTGCTTTTCACCTACGTCACAAGCAGTGCGTCCATAGGTCCACACACGGATTCCTTCACTACTTGCTTGTTTGGCAAGTTTCACTGAGCCCTCATTATCGGAACAGCAGATCAGCAAACCACCAGGAACAATCCGGTGAGAGAAGTCAACAAATGCTCGTTCAAAGTTCTCAAAAGATCCGTAATGATCTAGGTGATCAGCTTCCACGTTAACAACCAGCGCGATCCTTGGTGCGTAATTAAGGAAAGACTGATCTGATTCATCGGCTTCAGCCACCAAAATTGAGCCAGAACCGTAATAAGCTCCGCTCAATCCGCCTGCTAACGAACCTCCGATAGCTCGTGAAGGATCGAGGCCAAGTTCTGAAAACGCAACCGCAAGCATACCTGTGGTGGAGGTTTTCCCATGTGCACCTGCAACCGCAATGAAGTCTTTATCGTGAGAGGCAAACGCTAGTGCCTCCGAGCGGTGAATGACACTTTGCTCGCGCTTACGAGCAATCATTAGTTCGGGATTATCCGCTTTGATAGCAGATGAAACAACTATTGTTGCCTCAGGGTTAACGTTCGCGCCGTTATGTCCAATAAAAACCCGGGCGCCTAGTGATCGTAAACGCTCGATATTGTCCGAACTGCTTCGATCCGATCCGCTCACTTGATGTCCTTGCGCCATCAGGAGCTCAGCAACGACCGACATTCCCGCGCCACCGATTCCAATCAGGTAAAACTTCACGAAGCTATCTCCAATATTTTTGTTGCTAGTGTATGTGCGCCATCAAGTGGCGAAACGGCTCGCGCTTTCAGCGACATTTCTTTCAGTTTCTCTCCGCCAAATAAGGAAAGGACCTTGCTTTTAAACCAAGTAGTAGTGAAATTACGGTCAGAAACCAAAAGTGCTCCTCCGGCTTCTACGACGTCTTGGGCGTTCAGTGCTTGTTCACCGTTTCCAATCGGAAGCGGAACAAATACCGCAGGGATTCCAAGACCAGTAACTTCTGCAACCATTCCTGCACCCGAACGAGTGAGCACTAGATCAGCGATCGAGTAGGCTTTTTCCATCCCTAACAGATAATCGATAACTCGATATCCGCGTTCGTCCAGTTCCTCGGTTTTGACCCTGACGCCCTCCAGCTTTCCTTTTCCGGTGATGTGAAGAACTTGGATACCAGCGTCGATAATATCGTGACCGCAATCAGAAACAACATCGTTGAGGCGTTGAGCTCCTAGCGAGCCACCCGTGACAACCATAATAGGACGCGTTGA
Organism: Arcanobacterium ihumii; assembly: GCF_900604515.1. Lineage (GTDB taxonomy): Bacteria > Actinomycetota > Actinomycetes > Actinomycetales > Actinomycetaceae > Arcanobacterium_A > Arcanobacterium_A ihumii. The sequence continues at coordinate 325,616 of NZ_UWOS01000002.1, forward strand.
ATCGAAGCCAAACTGATCGAGCACTTCTTGTTTGAGTTGCTCGCGCTGTTCGGAGTCGTTTGCTAATTCTGAAATATTTTTGGCGAGTGGAAGACCCAGCACCTGTGTTTCTCCATTGCGTGCCTTAAGGTTTGTAGAACGGAAAGTCAAAGCCACCAGCCGCGCAAAACGTGCACCTAGTTTGTTCGCCATCCCTGGGCGAGCATTACCTTCGTGTACGACGACGGGAATATCCATCGATTTCGCCGCGAGATAGATCGGAGTGGAAACGTATCCGCCAAAACCGACGACGACGTCAGCTTCCGCATCGCGTAGGATTTCCTTGGCTGCTCGGATTGAGTGTCCAAAACGAGGTAGGAAAGTAAAAGCATCAAAATTTGGTTTGCGTGGGAATGGAACCTTCTCGATGGTCTTTAATGGGTAACCCGCTGCGGGAACAAGCTGGGTCTCGAGTCCACCGGAAGTGCCGACTGCAGTGATGTGAACCTTGGGATTCAATTCTCGCAAGGCATCAGCGGTAGCCAAAAGTGGATTGACGTGCCCAGCGGTTCCGCCACCGGCTAAGACGACCGATGGATTGTTATTAAGCATTTTTCCTCCATGTAACTGCACGGGCACGATGAACCAAATTAGACCGAATTCGCAAGCTCTCCCGCACTCCTGGAATTCCCATAGCACATGAAACCACAATACCCATCATGAAGAGAGTTGCCATTAGTGCCGAACCTCCCTGAGAGAGGAATGGTAGTGGTACTCCAAAGACGGGGAGCAGACCCGTAACCACGCACATATTGAGGAACGCCTGACCACAGATCCATAGCCCAGCTCCCGCGGTAAGAAGTTGACCATAGCGGAACGGATGATTCACGATAAGCCGCACAAATGACCACGCCAGCACCAAGAATAAAATCACGATGATGATTGACCCAAAAAGTCCAAGTTCTTCACCAATAACTGCGAAAATAAAGTCGGTGTGGGCTTCTTTGAGATCTCGCCATTTTTCTTTGCCTGCACCGATTCCTAAGCCTGACCAACCACCGGTACCAAATGCGAACTGTGCGAATTCTGCTTGAGTCGGTTCAACGATGCTTGGAGTCGCGAAGAGATTCGAAAAATAGTCCGAAACACGGCTCAGACGTGAAGGTTGGATTGCGATTAAGACGGCCGCACCGAGCACACCTGCGGCGCCTAACCACAAGATGTATTTACCGGGTAGTCCGGCTAGCCAGAACAAACCGAGGCCAATCATAATGTAGATGATTGATGTTCCCATGTCTCCTGGAAAAAGCACCAACCCAGTAGCAATTCCTAAGCCCGAAGCTGGATATAGAAGTGCATGCCAATCACTCATTTGGGAGACTCGCAGACGTCCGATGAAGTGCGCGAGCCAAACGATGACCGCGAGTTTAAGGAATTCTGAGGGCTGGATCTGAATCGGTCCGAGCTTTAGCCAGTTAGTGTTTCCCGCAACTTCTTTTCCAAAGAAGATGACCGAGAGCTGCAACATACAGGCACCAGCAAAGATTATGTAGCTACTGCGTTCAATCCAACGATAAGGAACGTATGCTAGAAAAACAGCTCCCAGTAGTCCGAGAAAAGCCCACGCCACCTGCCTGATTGCAACAGAAAAAAGACCCACTTCCGAACCGTATCGATCAACCGCACGAATTGAAGATGCAGAGGTGGCCGAGAAAACCATGAGGATTCCCATCACCAACAGCACCGTTGTTACCACAATCATCGTGATAAGCGACTGCTGGATCGCATCGCGCCGCTTCTTTTGGATCTCATTTAGCTCTGGTGAATTAGATGAGATTGGGTCAATCGGTTCAACGAAGAGTGTTCCAGATTGATGCGCACTGTAATCAGACGTAGTCATCAGATTTCCTCGCTCGCATGGAGATTCATACCTTCGACCGCTTGAGAAAACATTCGCCCCCGATGTGCATAGGAATCAAATTGATCCATTGATGCGCTGGCCGGAGCCAACAACACAGTATCAGTAGTGGCTGTGAGGAGTTCGGTAGCCTGTTGAACCGCGGAAGTCATTGGATTTTGATCGTCTACATCGATGTATCGAACCGGAACTGAGACCTCCCTTAGTGCCGATTTCCAAGGTTCCTGGTCTTGGCCGATTACCACGACTCCTGCCAAAACCTCTTCAACATCCGATATGAGCTCATCGAATCGAGCACCCTTAGCGAGTCCACCTACAATCCAGATAACCGATTGCTGAGACCTCCCAAGTAGCGATGCGCGAGCAGCATGCGCGTTAGTCGCCTTCGAATCGTCAATCCATGAAACGCCGTCAATAACCGCTACTGTTTCAATTCGATGAGCTCCGATACGATACGAACGTAGACCTTGGGCAATTACATCTGGTGCAATACCAATCGAACGTGCTAAAGCAGTGGCTGCTAAAGCGTCTTTCACAAGATGCGGCGCAATATGATCGGCGCTCATGAGATGACTTAAGTCTGAAAGTTCAAATAATACACAAGCTTCTTTGGAATAACGCTGACCGAATGCACGATCGATAGCAATATCCTCAACTAAGCCAATCTGGCCCAAGGAAGGGATCCCTAGGGTGAGACCGATAGCGCGAGCGCCTTCTTGTACATCCGCATTATCGACCATGGATTGTACGGCAGTATCCCCCACTGGGTAGACACAAGCGATCTGGGTATTTTCGTAAATGCGTGCTTTAGCGTCGTGATATGCATTGCGGCTTCCGTGCCACTCTAAGTGGTCATCATCGATATTTAGGCACACTGACGACGTCGGTGCCATCGACATCGTGGTAGCTAATTGGAACGACGATAACTCGAGTGCAAAAGCACGTGGCGCTTCATCGTCCGTTCTTGAAACTTCCGTTACTGCAGGTGTTCCAACATTTCCGATTGCCTTACCTCTAAGGCCTGCTTCCACCAAGATCGATTCAAGCATCGTGACAGTGGTCGTTTTGCCGTTCGTTCCCGTGATACAAAGCCACGGTGCAAATTCTCCATCAGTATTACGTGCACGAAGATTCCAGGCCAGCTCGATCTCTGACCAAACTTCGATATTCGCTTCACGTAGCGTTTTCCATTCATACCCGGTTTGACGAAAACCTGGCGCAATAACCACAATTTCAGGTTTCCAGTCGATTAGCTTTGCAATTAATGTTTCAGGATCAGGGTGTGCAAAGGTGTAATCTGTTGCCACGTTATCGTGAAATTTCTGGACCGCGTCTTCGCTAGCATCCCAAGCGCTAACGATTGCCTCAGTCTTGGAAGTAAGAACATCGATGCTTGCAAGCCCAGAGATACCCAGCCCAAGTACCGCAATCCGCCGATCAACGAAATAATCAAGCGTTGGAATGGAATAACTCATTGCTGGGCCAGCCATTCAGCGTAGAACAACCCAATACCTGTGGCGGCGAGCAAGAATTGAATCAACCAGAAACGCACCACGATTGTCACTTCTTTCCAGCCTTTTAGCTCGAAGTGATGATGCAAAGGCGCCATACGGAACACGCGTTTTCCAGTGGTTTTAAAGAATCCGATCTGGATTACGTCTGAGATTACGATAATGACGAAGAGTCCGCCGATGAAAACAGCGAGGATCTCAGTCTGGGTAAGAATCGACATCCCCGCAAATGCTCCGCCAAGGGCCAACGATCCGGTATCACCCATAAAGATACGAGCAGGCGAGGTATTATGCCAGAGAAATCCGAGGCACGCTCCCACAATTGCCGCCGCAATCATAGCGAGGTCACGAGGATCACGAACGTCGTAACATCCGTTTTCCGGATTAACGACGGAAAGGCACGGTTGGTAGGACTGCCACAGAGTAACGACTACATAGGCACCGAAAGCCACTGCCGAGGCGCCAGCAGCAAGACCGTCAAGACCATCAGTGAGATTGACTGCATTCGACCAAGCGGTAATCAGGAAGTTTGCCCAAAGAATAAAGAGGATCATTCCAATGATGATTCCGCCAAAAGCTAGATCAAACTTGGTGTCGCGGACTATGGAAACTTGGGTTGAGGCAGGGGTACGGTTCAATTCATTTTTGAACTGAAGCGCGAGAACAGCGAAGATGATTCCCACGCTTCCTTGTCCAATCATCTTTGTAATAGGGGTCAGACCCAAAGAGCGCTCTTTGCGGACCTTGATAAAATCATCAAGAAATCCAATGAACCCAAGGCCGACCATGAGGAAAAGTAGCAACACTCCAGACGCATTCGGAGCACGTTCGGTAACTAAATTACTGATGGTATACCCAACCACTGTGGCAAGAATAATAATCACGCCACCCATTGTTGGAGTGCCACGTTTAGTCAAGTGGGAGGTCGGTCCGTCTTCTCGGATAAACTGCCCATAAGAACGCCGCTGAAGCAACTTAATAAAGAGGGGCGTGCAAAATAAGGAAATACCGAGAGCTACTGCACCCGCAACCAAAATTGAAAGCATTTATGCCCCTTCTGTAAAGAGTTCATCCGCGATATGCCAAATCCCGGAACCATTCGAGCCCTTTAATAAGACTACGTCACCGGCGTCGAGATACGAATGAAGAAACTCTTGTGTTTGATTCAGCGCACTAAATTCATAGACTTCAACCCCACCGAGTTGCGCAGTTTCGATGAGAGGTTCGATCCCCTCTCCTACTCCAATTACAACGTCGATTCCAGCACCCACGATGAATTCGCCAACGTCGGCATGCTCCTGGGCAGATTCCTCCCCGAGCTCTAACATAGCGCCAAGCACCGCGATCTTTCGGTTCTCTTTGCCAAAATCAACTAGCGCACGCAGCCCGGCACGCATCGAATCAGGGTTTGCATTGTATGAATCATCAATTATCGTCATTTCGCGAACATGGCGTACATCCATTCGGTGCGGGCTAAGCGCTTTTGCCCTTTGTAAAACATTTGAAATTTGCTCGATCGATGCCCCAAGCAAAGAAGCAATAGTACCCGCCGCCAGTGCGTTGTGAACGTGATGTATACCGGTAAGTCCCAGCTGAATCTGCTGAGTTTTATCGCCAAGATGGAAAATAAACTGAGCGTGACCATCAACGTTAGCTACCTCAGAGGCATATACGCAGTGAGAACCTAGTTCGCAGAGGTCCCCCACACAATTATTTGAGAAGAATGTTACTGGAACGCTACTTTTAGCTGCCATGGCTCGTACGCGGACGTCGTCGGCATTTAAGACGACGTGTCCTCCATCTCGCGTACCCGTAACGATTTCGGACTTGGCTTGAGCAACATTTTCAATTCCGCCAAACTCACCGAGGTGGGCGCGAGCAACCGCCAAAACTGCCGAAATATCGGGAGGCGCAATAGAAGTTAAGTATTCTATATTTCCGATATGATCTGCACCCATTTCCAGCACGAGGGTCGCAGTCTCTAAATCGGCACGCAAAACCGTTAGTGGTAAACCCAACTCGTTGTTGAAAGAGTTGGGAGGTGCAACAATTGGTCCACGGAACGCAAGAAGATCAGCCAACAGATCTTTCGTCGTCGTCTTTCCAACTGAGCCAGTGATACCAACCACTTTGAGGTTTGAGTTTCCATATACTCGAAGTGCCTTTAAAGATTCGCGTGCCAGCCTGCCGACCGCCTTAACAACGTCTTCCACAGCAATAATTCGCGAAGCTGGGGCACCTGCCGAAAGGGCGGTTTGTGGATCGTCAGATAAAACTGCAACAGCTCCACGGCTAAGGGCATCAGACGCATAGAAATTTCCATTGGATCGCTCACCTTGAATGGCAACGAACAGCTCTCCCCCACTCACTGCGCGATTATCAGTAGCTACCGAGGTAATCTGTTCAGACAAGGCTTCACCGGCAGAGCCTTCTAGTAGTTTTCCTCCGGTGGCTTTAAGAACGTCTTGGAATGAAGCATCAAACATCTATTAATCTTCCTTACCTAGCAAATCGTTCTTAGCCAACAAAGCATTTTGAGCGTGCATATTGCGCTGACCAAGAGCATCGCGAGCTACAACTCGATCATCTAACTCAACCATTGTTCCATTGCAATCCTGCCAGATTTCGTGCCCACGACCCGCTATTAAGATAGTGTCTTGAGGTTCGGCATTGGCAATTGCATAATGAATTGCCTCGGTGCGATCACCAATTTCAATAAATTCAGCATCCGTTGCAATTCCCTCAATAATTTCCGCACGGATTCTCGCTGGGTCCTCCGAGTGAGGATCATCGTCGGTAATAATCGTCAAATCGGCTAGAGATGCAACAATATTGCCCATAATTGGTCGCTTTGTACGGTCGCGATCACCTGCGGAACCGGTCAATGTAACTAAACGACCCTTCGTCGTCAGTCTTAACGTTTTAATAGCTTGTTTGAGAGCGTCAGGATTATGCGCAAAATCAACTATCACTCGCGGCATAGTCGCAACAATTTCCATGCGTCCCGGAACCTTCGGTTTCAAACCACCAATACTGAGAAGCGCTTGGGAAATTTCATCGAGCTCCACACCGGATTGTGCCACCATCGCAATTGCAAGTGCCGCGTTCTGAACGTTAAATTCACCTGGAATATCAAGCTGAACTGATATCGACTCACCGCGTGGAGAAACCAAAGTAAAGGAAGAGCCAGTTGCTTCTACGTGGAAGTCTTGAACTTTCCAGCCACCATCGGAAGGGAGCTCCGAATGGATTGCTAGAGCAACGCAGTCCTGACCACGTTCAGCTTTAGTTTGGCTGTAGAGCTGCCTTCCATACTCATCATCTACCGTGATTACACACGATCCTGAGTTTTCTGTGCTAAACAAAAGCTTCTTGGCCGCAAAGTATTCATCAAAAGTCTTATGGAAATCTAAATGATCTTGGGTTAGATTCGTAAATCCCGCGACGTTAAAATGAATTGGCCGAGTTCGATTCTGAGCTAAAGCGTGCGAGGAAACCTCCATCACCAGCGCGTCAATCGAATATTCACGCATCTTCGCGAGCATCGCTTGGAGCTCAACAGCCTGAGGAGTAGTCATGAGCGCTGGGATTTCTTCCGAGCCGGCACGAACCATAACAGTGCCTACTAGTCCCATTCGCTTACCTAGCGCGCCCAAAATCGAATCGATCATGTAGCTGGTGGTTGTTTTACCATTTGTGCCAGTGATTCCAAAGGATGCGATACCTTGGCTCGGGTATCCATAAATTAACGCAGCTAGATCACCTTGACGCTGTAAAATATCTTCACACACAACTATAGGGATAGCGAGTCCTTCGCTTGCTTTGATTAGCTCCCTACCAGCGCTATCTGTGATGACGGCGCAAGCACCATTTTCTTGAGCGTTACCAGCGAACTTCGCGCCATGGACTCGTTCACCCGGAACAGCAACGAACAAGTCCCCCGGTTGAACTTCTTTGCTACCCAGTGCGACGCCAGTTACTACAATATCTGCACTGGATTGTGCTCCGTTTTGAGAGGAATTGTGAAAGGTCGCATCAAGGAAGTCAACGACGGCGTCCAAAGCAATTCGTGGACTTAGCTCAGGCCTAATCATTATTACTTCCCTAACTCATTTTCATACCACGGATACTTATACAATGGCACAGAGGACGGTGGAACCTTCATCTGACGCATCGCAAACTCTCCAATATCTGCAAATACGGGAGCAGCAATCACGCCACCAAAGCCAGGCTCGTGACCGGTATATACTACAACAGCAACGGCAATTTTTGGGTTCTCGGCCGGGATTAAACCGGTAAAGGTTCCAACCAACGCTGTTGTTTTACCAGCTGAGTTAATCACCTGAGCGGTTCCTGTTTTACCCGCCACGTTATATCCTGGCACGGCAGCTAACTGGCCAGTCGACCCCTTTTGAGTAACACCTTGCATCATCTTCAAGATAGTGTCTGAAGTTTCCGGAGAAATAACTTGCTGTGCTTTATCAACGACGGTGGGTTTGTAATTCCCTTTTTCGTCGTAGGTACCATCAACGATATGGATCGGGTTCTTCACTCCCTTGCTACCCACAATCGAACCCACTTGTGCGAGTTGAATCGGGGTAACAGCGTAAGCCTGACCGAACATTGTAGTGAACTTCGATCGACGATCCCACTTCGTGTAATCATTAAGTAATCCTGGCTCTTCAGCAGGTAGTTCAATACCAGTTTTACTACCCAAGCCGAATGCCTTCATGTATTCGAATCGCTTTTTGTCCTCAATCAACTGACCAATTTGAACCAAACCAGTGTTGTAGGAAAGCGCGATAATTCCAGCAGCAGTCATGCGTACCGTTGCATGCTGCTCAACGTCGTTAATTACTTCACCTGTGGAGGTTTTGTATTGCGAAGGAACGGTGAAAACACTGAGTGGATTGATTTTACCTTCGTTAATAGCCGCCGAATAGGTAACGATCTTTCCCGTGGAACCTGGTTCGACCACGCTCGATACCGACCTCGAGCCCCAGTTCTTTGGATCGGCTTCATTGAGTTTTCCAGGGTTTGGGCTGGCGCTATCAGCTAAAGCAAGTACACGTCCAGTTCCGATTTCAATAACGACGGCGCTACCCCATTTAGCTCCAAATCGGCCCACCGATTTATCAACGGCATCCTGAGCGACTTTTTGCATATCTCGGTTAATGGTTAGCTTAATTTTTCTACCATCAACAGCGGGAGTATCACTGATCTCGCCTTGCGGAAAGATTGTCCCATCCGGTCCAACCTCAACGGTAAGTTTACCGTCCACGCCTTTAAGAACATCATTCAGGGACTGTTCGATTCCCGCACGTCCCTGCGGATGCGGATCGTCTTCAGTTTGACCCACATATCCCAAGATAGTTCCCGCAACCGTACCGTTTGGGTATTCGCGTTGCATATAGCGCTCCGGGAAAATACCGTGAATGTTCAGATCATTGATTTTTCGCCATTCATCAGGGGTAAGACCAGATTTAATTAATCCCCAGTGAGACTTCTTTTCACCTCCAAGTAAGCGTCCACCCAAAGTGGCTTGATCTTCTTTAAGGATCGGTGCGAGCAACGCCGCCGCAGCAGCTGCACCTGTTCCGATGACTTCACCGTCGTCGTTATATTGCTTGAAATCTTTAATTGCGACTTGGTCAACTCGAACATTGTATCGAGGAACAGAGGTTGCGAGTACATCCCCGTTAGAGTCAAGGATATCGCCACGCAGAGCTTCTTGAGTATATGAACGGGTACGGAATTCGCGGGCCAAGGACGATAATTTATCGGCCTGAAGTACCTGAAGGAACACCAAACGCCCTGCTAACAGCACAGCCATCACCAAGATAATTGCGATGATTGCGCGTAAACGCCTGTTGGTGGTAGCGCGAGCGTATCGGACCGAGTTCACCTCTTGTGCGCTGGCATTTTGTCCTTGCCTAGCATTAGGGCCGGAGTGTGAGAGGTGTGAACGATGATTCTCACGTTCCGTCATACCAATCCTTACTTCTTGTTGTTGCCCGTGATCGCTCCCGAAGCAACGTCAATATGGCGCAGATCCTTTGCCGTGACCATCCCCAGCTTCGCCGCGTTTTCGCGTAGACGATCGGGAGTAGACAGACCGACAACATCTCCTTGAAGCGTATCCATGCGCGCCTCTACTTTACTTAATTCCACTTTAATGGTCTTTAGTTCATATGCACCTTGGACCATGCGTGTGTTGAGATAAAAGGCAAGCGTGATTGAAACTACAAAGATAAGGAGACACGCCGTCACCGTTCCAAACAACCCTCGTGCGGGAGCCGGACTTGGTACGACTTTAAGTCCTGGCGCAGCAAGTACTGGACGTGACTTAGGCGAAACAGCGCGACGCGAGACCGCGTAGTTTGCAGCACTCATAAAGTGTCCCCTCGATAGTAATCTGGATTAAATAAGTGAGTTGGAGTGGTACGTACTCGTTCCACTGCGCGAAGTCGAACCGATGCAGATCGTGAATTGAGCGCGAGCTCTTCATCGTCTGCCTTCACCGCTCCGCGTACTAATGCCTTCAAGAACGGCTTGTGGTCATCGAGTTCCATCGGTAATCCCGCTGGTGTTGTTGACTTCAACCCCCGCTGGAAAGCATCTTTAACAATGCGATCTTCAAGCGACTGGTAGGATTCAATAACCAAACGTCCGCCGACCCGCAAAGATTCAAGTGCTCGTGGTACCGCTTTTTCAAGCACAGATAGTTCGGTATTAACAGCGATTCGAATCGCTTGGAAAGTGCGCTTCGCAGGATTTCCACCAGTTCGTTTAGCTGCTGCCGGAAGCGCATCACGAACCAATTCCACCAGTTCCGTGGTAGTTGCCAGAGGTTTGGTTTCACGACGACGAACAATCGCCTGAGCAATTTTCATCGCAAATTTTTCTTCTCCGTAGACTCGTAAAATTCGTGCAAGTTCTCCAACTTCAACCGAATTAAGAAGTTCTTGAGCAGAAATTCCCTGGGTGGGATTCATACGCATATCAAGAGGTGCTTCATGCGAGTATGAAAAACCTCGTTCTGCATTATCTAGCTGGAGAGAAGAAACCCCTAGGTCCATTAAGATCGCATCTACTTTTCCGTGATCACCGTACTTGGCTGCAACTCGGTCAACGTCGTCGTACGTGGTAAGCACGGCATGGAAACGTTCACCGAAACGTTCAAGGCGTTTAGATGCCAACTCGATTGCCTGCGGATCTCGATCAATTCCAACGACGGTCACGTCTGGGAATTCGGTCAAAATACCTTCGGAGTGACCACCCATGCCGAGGGTACAGTCAATTACGATGCCCGTTGCGCGCGAATCAATAGGGCGGGAGATAGCAGGGGCCATGAGGTCAATGCAGGTACGCAAAAGGACCGGCTGGTGGAGCGCATTGTTTTCTGCGCTGAGTGACGTTGACTCCACACCGACTCCTTTCTTGATTTCGGCATCCCTATGTATTTCCCCGTCGTGGGCTAAGGCAATTTGATTCCTTACCGCAGGCTTGAAGTTGGGGAATTACCTCAAGACGGCGGTAAGAAACCAAACAGACTCAGAACACTCCGGGAATTAGTTCTTCTTCTCGATCTGCAAATTCAGATTCGTTTCCTTCAAGGTAGGAATTCCACGAATCGAGATCCCAAACTTCGACGTGATTACCCGAACCAATAACAGCAAGTTCGCGGTTAAGGCTCGCATAATCGCGAAGATTGGCTGGAATCGTGATTCGTCCCTGTTTATCTGGAATCTGATCGTTGGCTCCCGAAAGGAACACGCGGGTATACGTACGTGCTTCTTTAGAAGTCATCGGTGCCTGCTGGAGCTTTTCTAAATGTTCTTCAAAATTTGCCATCGGGAATACGTACAAACAGTGTTCCTGCCCACGCGTAATTACCAATCCACCAGCAAGTTGCTCTCGAAACTTGGCAGGAAGGATCAGGCGTCCCTTATCGTCCAAACGCGGTTCGTACGTTCCGAGAAACACCTTGCACCTCCCCTCTCAAGGTTTATAGCTCCACTTTACTCCATTTTCAACCACAAGCAAGTCTATTTCAGCATTTTGCGCCACAATTTTCTTGGTATAGCAAGGAAAAATCTGGTGGAGGGTTTTTCACACATTTACGCGGCTTGAAGGTAAAATTTTAGGGGCGACGCAATGCGTCGCCCCTAAAATAGAGTTTGCTAAAACTAAATTAAGTTATTTTCGAATTATTGTTGGCCTTGATCCCTACGGCGCAACCACTCTTGAGCCTGCTTCTCCATAAAATTCCCCGATCCACCAAACGGAGACTTTCCCGTGTGAGAAGTGGAGGAAAGCCGGATGGACTTTTGTGTGGCACCATTGCTGAGATACCAGAATCCAGCAAATACCACCACTACCCCAAGCACTCCCAAAGCAACGATCTCAAGGGAAACTCCGAGCAATACTACACCGAGACCAAGTACAGCGATGATTAAGCCACCTACCAAGTTCTTCGGCGAAATCGAAAGCCGCTTCACCGTCCCCTCATCAGACGCTAAAGTCTGTGCGAATTTTGGATCATCACCACTAAGCTGACTCTCCAATTCCTCAAGCATTCGTCGTTCGTAATCTGAAAGCGCCATTGAAACTCCCCAAGATCTTCGTTATATCATCACCAGCCTAGCTGAATGCTGCACCGAAAGGTAGTCAGATCAAAAGGTTGTAACGAGGAATTATTCGTGTCTATCCCGAGGTTGAAAGCCCATCAACGACGCCGGCAACACCACCGAGCTACCAAACTTCTGTTGCACAGCGTCAATTGCGTTTTCAGCTTGACCGCGCCGCCCGTCGTCATCCAGGGCAATTTGGATACCTTCACCATCTTCAACAAAGTGTTCCGCACGGACCCCAATCAATCTAATTCCCGAAGCCGGCATTTCCACACCTCTGAACAGGCGCTTTGCCGCCTCAAAAATGACGCTCCCTACATCTGTTGGTGCACCGAGTGTCGTGGAACGATTGATGGTAAAGAATTCTCCAGAGCGAATCTTGATCGAAACAGTACGTGCCATATAGTGGCGACTACGCATGCGACGTGCCACTTCAAGCGACTCATCCAAAATTACGTTGAGCACCTCATCGCGGTCGTGGAGAAAATCAAAGAAAGTCCGTTCCTTACTAATGGACTTATCACTCGAATCAGCATGGACCGATCGGGAATCCTGATTCATCGCGAGCGCATAAAGCTTTTTCCCTGCCGCTTCCCCGAGCATTTTTACCATGCGGTTTTCACCCAACTGAACGATATCGGCAACCGTCTCCACGCCACGATCTGAAAGTTTTTTACGAGTCTTGTCCCCAACACCCCACAAAGCACCAACTGGCAAGGAATGGAGAAACTCTAAAGATCGCTCATTGGGGATCAGAAGCATACCGTCAGGCTTGGCATGCGCAGAAGCTATTTTCGCAAGGTGCTTCGTGGAAGCAATACCGATGGAGGCCCCTACACCAACCTCTTCATGGACTCGAGATCTAATCATCTGTGCAATCTGGACCGGTCCTCCGAATAGACGTCTCGACCCACTGACATCTAAAAAAGCTTCGTCAACCGATACTTGTTCAACTAGCGGGGTAACATCGTGCAAAATTCCCATGATCTGGCGCGAAACATCTTTATAGCGCTCCATATTTACAGGCAGAATAAGCAAATGAGGGCAGCGTCTTTTAGCGATCGCAACCGGCATCGCGGAATTGACGCCGAATTTACGCGCTTCATACGAGGCTGCGGAAATTACCCCTCGTTCTTGACCGCCGACCGCCAAGGGAATTCCACGGAGGTGAGGTTTGTCTAGCAGCTCAACGGAAACAAAGAATGCGTCCATATCGACGTGAAGGATAGGAGTACTTGAATCATCACTTCCCCAGTTCCGCCGAAGTGATTCGTTTCTTGGTGCACGTGACATTACTCCCTACTCCTCCTTCCCTACTTCTTAGTGGTTCCAGTCTACTGGAGAGTGATTCTGCTCCATGCTGATTCTTAGATAGTATGCCACTATGAAAACTCAGCGCGAAGTATCCCCTCTACCCCAAACGTTCAAAACGATGATGTCTTTGCTTGAGGTTCGCGCTACCCCCGGCGACCCTGATTTACTAACGCTTTGGGTAGATGGAACTGAATCATCGGCGATCCGTTTTTCGGACCCGCATTTCCTAGAGTTTGAATATATGGAGCATATCCGAATTTCCCTCAATTCAATTTTTGAGCCACCCACCCCGCTCAAAGTTCTTCACCTTGGCGGAGGCGGTTGCACATTGGCACGTGCTTTGAATGCAGACCGACCAGGTTCGCGCCAATTAGCTATAGAAATAGATTCCGAGTTAGCTCAGTTTGCGCGCCAGTGGTTCGATCTTCCCCGCTCGCCTTTCTTGCGAATCAGAGCAGAGGATGCACGTCTCACTCTAGACACCAATAAAGGTACCTGGGACGTGATTGTGAGAGATACCTTTAGGCACGGGATCATTCCAGATCCCCTACGCACCGTTGAAGCTCATCAGCAGGCAGCCAAGCTCTTGGCAGACGGCGGAATTTACTGCCTCAATGTTGCGGGGCATTCGGGACTTTCGCATCTCTACGAAGAAATCCGTGCGCTTGAGCCATCTTTCTGCCATCTAGCAGCAATTTCCGATCCCGCCATATTCAAAAGCAGGCGCTTTGGAAATATCATTCTGTTGGCAAGCAACAATCCAATACCAGTTGACTCAATTGGTCGAGAGCTTCGTAAGCTTCCCCTTCCCACCTCGATTATTGGTTCACAGCGGCTGTTATCGGGAGCTCAGAGCATTCGTGCTTTGACCGATGCCGATGTAGGGTGGAGCGTCGCACAACCATCTCCAACTAAGTGATCATCAGCCCGAACCTAGCAATTAATGTGCGGTTCCGGTTTCATCTTCATCGTGACGGAAATGGTGGCGTCCACGTAGGCGGCGCGACCATCGAGGCTTTTCTTCATCGTCAGAAACACCTGAAGCCAAACCTGACTTCGACTTCGTGGGAGCGGCGTCGTGATTTGGCCGAACCATTCCGTGTAGATCCTCGCCTTGCATCGCCAAAAATTGTTCTGCCGCCTTACCGATTTCTTCTGAGCTAGGAATTTCGAGGATAACATCTTCGGTTTTCGCGAATCCTGCCTCGAGTGAAGTGGCATCATATTCCATTTCGAGCTTTTCAAGAAGCTCTTCGAACTCTGCACCCTCGATCTGGATACTCGCAATCTCTTCAGCTTGACGATCCTCTAGCTGCTCAAGATCACCGAGCGGAAGTTTGGGACCCCCTAACGAGGCCGTCATCTTAACCGCTGCTAGTGCACCTGAAACAAAAGGATGCATTCCACGTGCCATATAGAACGGCACTCGAACTCGGACGTTCGTCACCGAAATTCCCTTTTTGCCTGCAAAATATTCGAAGAAATCAGCAAGCGCACTGAAATGCTCCGCATGACCTTGAACATAGGCACTCTCTTCACGTGGTTTCGTGGTTCGAATCAACATATCTGCAGGTCGAGTATGAGGAACAGTCGCAGGCATCGCTGCATAGGTGATAACTTGTTCCACTCCGAATTTCTCAACAATACCGATAATGTCATTTGTCAGTGTTCGCCACCGGAAGTCTGGTTCTTGCCCACAAAGATAGAGGAAGTTATTTCCCGCAATATCCGTCACAAGGTTAAGTTTCATTTCCGGATAGGCGAGATCATTGAGCTGACCATCGAGATAGCTAACAATTGGACGCTGAGCTCGGTAATCGTAAATCAAATCGGAATCAAAAGTTGCAATCTTTACCGCATCGAGATCGGCAATCGTTGCATCAATTGCCTGCGAAATATCACCCGCATCAACAAGCGGATCAATCAGATTCATCACGAGGTAAGGAACGCAAAGATCTGGTCGCGTCTGTTTGTACTCTATGAGCTCCGCCATCGTCTTCCTTGCTTTTCTAGAATCGATACCTAATGATTCAACTCTGCCATATTTCTTCGTCCAGTATCATCGCTGACCTTCGTAGCATTTATCACCCCATCACACCATCTCGATATTTACGGCACTTTGATCAATAGGAATGGCATCCGGTTTCTAAATAGTGGATAATTATTTGGCTACATTTTCCTTTCAAGGAGTTTTCATGGATTACGAATCTAATTCTGAGAAATCGGACAATACTGCTCTATCACGCGCGGTTTCAGAAGAACAACGATTTGTAGACATCGCCTATGCAGCGCTCGACCAGCAACAACGCTATTACCAGGAGAAACTTGATCGAGTCCGTGAGCAAGGCGGATCTGGAACACCAGGTGCCCGATCTGAGCGCGACTCTTTTGCAGCTCATTATGAAGAGAATCTACTTCGGTTACGCAATGTAGAAAATCGGCTTGTTCTGGGTCGTTTGGATTCGCTTTCACAAAAAGTTACACATATTGGCCGACTCACCCTTCGTGACGAGAACCAGCAGATTCTTTTGACTGACTGGCGAGCTCCTCAATCCGAACCTTTTTATCAAGCCACTGCAGCTGAACCGGGAAAGGTGGTAAGACGCCGGCATATCCAGCTTCGCTTCCGAAAAGTTACGAATATTGAAGACGAACTCCTTATTTCTGAAGCGGGAAACGACTCCGATTTAAACCTTACTGGTGAAGGCGCGCTCTTTGCCGCGATGGGGAAAGCCCGCGACGGCAAGATGGGAGACATCGTTGCAACCATCCAGGCCGAGCAAGACCGCATTATTCGCTCTTCTGACAAAGGAATTTTGGTTGTTCAAGGTGGCCCTGGTACAGGTAAAACAGCCGTAGCGCTACACCGCGCCGCCTATCTGCTCTACACGCATCGCGAACGCTTTGCCCGCTCGGGAGTTTTAATTGTGGGCCCGTCACATTCCTTCTTACGTTATATCGACCAAGTTCTTCCTTCTCTTGGCGAGTCCGACGTCGTTTCCACAACACTAGAAGACCTCCTCCCCTTTGTTTCAGCAACGGCCGAGGAATCGAAGGAATGCGAGGAAATTAAAGGACGCCTTGTTTGGTCGACAATAATTAAACGCGCCGTGACCACAATTTTGCAACGTCCACTTTCTATAGAACAGACGATCGTAATCTCTGGGAAGAAGCTTAAGCTCACACCGAGGGACGTCCAGCATGCTCAGCAACGCGCGCATAGATCTGGGAAGCCTCATAACCAAGCCCGCGATATCTACGCAAGGTACTTGGTCAATGTACTTGCGGAACAACTAGCTCAGGCACAGCACACAACGGTGACCGAAAGTGACTGGCTGATTGCAGACGTCGCTGGTGATCCTGATGCGCGCCGACTTATTAACCTGCATTGGCTACCTACTTCACCACAGTGGCTTCTCGAGCATATATTTAAGTGGCCACAGCTCCTCAAGCAGGTGGCACCTGAGCTCAATAATTACGAACGTGAAGTACTACAGCGCCAGCCAGGAGACGGTTTCACCAAAGCGGACATACCATTATTAGACGAGATTTCTGAACTCGTAGGCGATTTCTATACCGATGATCAAAGGCAACACTTGGCTCAACAGGACGCCGAAAACACTCGCCTCTCTCAATACATGGAACAGACGATGTCTTCCATGGGCTTGGGAGGAGGCATTGTAAACTCAGGTCACTTAGCGCAACGCTGGGCGGACGCCGGAAGCTCCGATACGCTTGCCGATCGAGCGGCAAGCGACCGGTCATGGACCTATGGTCACGTCGTCGTCGATGAGGCACAAGAGCTTTCTCCGATGCAGTGGCGTATGCTCGGACGACGTAATCCGTCACGTTCTATGACGATTGTTGGAGACCTCGACCAGCGCCCTGAAGGTGCCCCTGCTGGTGGATGGGAAAAAGCTCTCGGCCAGTTGGCAGAAAACCATCGAGTTGAGCGATTGACTGTAAGCTACCGCACCCCTGCATCAATTCTTAACCGAGCATCTATCGCGATGAAATCAGCTGGCTTCCCGGTACGTCCAATTCGCGCAGCACGTGATCTACCTAATTCTTTTGAGTTCGTTGAATCTACGCATGACTCAATTGCCACAGACCTCGAAAAGATTATCAATCGCGAAGTTGCTGCTCTCAACGAGAAATACGGTGAAGGTCTGGGTACTATCGCAGTAATTTCATCGGTGTCACAGCGCTCTGATTTAGCGAATCAATTTCAGAACGTTACACATTCCATAGCAGACACAATTGATGTCAAAGGCACCGATATCACCGGACGTATCCACCTAGTAGACGCACGAATAGCAAAGGGTTTGGAATACGACGTCGTCATTTTGCTTGAACCAAACGATATTCTCGACGACGGACCGGGTGACCTTTACGTGGCGATGACGCGAACAACCTCAAAACTCATTGCAGTTTCCACGAAAGTACCAATGGCCGGATTTGTTCCCAAACCCTAAAGAAACGACTACCCTGACAACACCACGACCACAAGCGAATATCACCCATTTTGACACGAACCACGATTAGATCAGATCTGATCGTGGTCAAATAAATGCTTTGAGCATTCCGAATCATGGTACATATTTGAAAAATGGGCGAATTCGGTCGAGAGTTAATCTGTGACTAAGATATTGCTTCTCGAAAACCCGCACACGTCCGCTGACGAAACCTTCCACCGATACGGATGCGATATCCGCCGCGTATCTGGTGCACTATCGGAAGATGACCTCATTGAAGCACTCGACGGCGTAAACGTTTTGGGAATTCGATCTAAGACTTATGTTACGAAAAAAGTACTCGAATCTGCGCCGTCGTTAACGACGATTGGCGCCTTTTGCATTGGCACAAATCAGATTGACCTCAGCGCTGCCTCACAACACGGTGTAGCAGTGTTCAATGCACCTTATTCCAATACGCGCTCGGTTGTAGAAATGGTGATTGGTGAACTGATTTCACTTGCTCGCCAGATTCCGCAACGAAATGAAGCTTTACACCGCGGATTATGGGAAAAATCCGCGGTAGGATCACACGAAATCCGCGGGAAAACCTTAGGAATTATCGGTTACGGTTCGATCGGTTCCCAGTTGTCCGTCGTCGCAGAAGCAATCGGCATGAACGTTGTATTCTACGATATTGCAGAAAAACTTGCCCTAGGAAATGCTCAGCGCACATCGACGCTTGATGCACTTTTGGCTCAGTCCGATGTAGTTAGCCTCCATATCGATGGACGGTCGTCTAATACCAATTTCTTCTCACGCGCAATGTTTGACAAAATGAAGCGCGGATCGATTTTCATCAATCTTTCTCGTGGCCATACCGTTGATCTCGAAGCGCTACGCGAAAAACTAGAAGATGGAACAATTGTTGGTGCCGGTATTGACGTATTTCCACATGAACCGAATGCCAATGGTGAACACTTTGAATCTTCACTTTTAGGGTATTCCAATGTAATTTTGACTCCCCATATCGGTGGCTCCACTCTCGAAGCTCAAGAATCGATCGGGCAGTTCGTCTCTGGCAAACTCATGAATTACATTCGAAAAGGCGAAACCGACATGTCGGTCAATTTGCCAAATTTGGCTTCTTCACCTTCTGAGGAGTCAATTTACCGAGTTGCCTGGGTTCATCGGAACACTCCTGGCGCCCTTGCTCGTGTCAACCAGTTGTTCGCCGACGCCGGTGCTAATATTACTTACCAGTCACTTGCTACTCGTGGCGAGTACGGGTATATGGTCACGGATTCTGCAACCGAAGTACCGGATCAAGTTCTTGATGAGCTGCAGCAATCCTCTATGCACATTCGTTTGAGAGTGCTGCCGAAGCGGTAAAGCACCGCCTTTGCCGACTATTCCAAGCATGTTCATAGGTTTCCATAACATATTCGTAGCTCGGTGTATTCCAGCCCATCGGTTCCCAAGTGACGATTTTATATTATTTGATTACAATATGGCTAAACGCTGTAATATTTGCAGTGAGAGTTTATTACGCAGGGAGATAGTATCGTGAATAAAGCTCAAGAAGCTGCTATGGAGCACTACAGTGCGGGCGTTCCTTGGACAATTGAATCCGTAACTGAAACTCTTGAAAAGAAGCTGGATTCAGCGGTCAGAGACTACCCAAATCGAGTTGCAATTGACTTTTTAGGTAGGGAATTTACTTATTCTCAAATCCACGAAGAGGTCAAACGCGCCGCCACAGTCCTTACAATGTGCGGAGTACGGCGCGGGGATGTTGTTGCACTGATTATGCCAAATTGCCCTCAGCATTATGTTGCATTCTATGCCGCGATGTATCTCGGTGCGACGGTCTCTGAGCACAATCCACTTGCCCCACCAAGCCAGATCCTTGAGCAACTCAAAAACTCAGGGGCACGCATCGTCATTGCCTGGGAGCAAACAGTTGAAAAACTGACCACCGATAAAACCCTTCACGGCTTCACATACTTGGCAGTAGACATCACGCGCGCTCTTCCAAAAAAGTCGCAGATTCTTCTGAAATTGCCACTCAAAGCGGCTCGCGCACAACGCGCAAAACTTCGAGGAAAGGTTCCAGCTGGAGTCCATTCGTGGGACAACCAAGTCTTCCACGCCGATCCTATGAACCTCAATTCAGTCCAGCGTCCAGAACTCGAGGACGTAGCTGTTTTGATTCAAACAGGTGGAACAACCGGTAGCCCGAAGGCTGTTCAGTTAACTCACAGCAACTTAGTCTCAAACTCACTGCAAGTAGAGTATTGGCTCACTGACTTCAAACGTGGAAAAGAAACTGTAGCTGCAGTTCTTCCTTTCTTCCATGCTTTCGGTCTACAACTTTCACTTTCGGTTTGTGTCAATATGGCTGCCACCCAGGTAATGACCCCAACCTTCGATGTTGACATTCTTTTAGCTGCCCATTCACGACACCCCATCACTTTCTTCGGAGGGGTACCTCCGATGTTCGACAAAATCCTTAAGAGCATAGAAGACCGACCATCCGTAAATCTCAAATCAATCCGTTTTTCGGTAAGCGGAGCTATGCCTTTACACCCAGATCTTGCCGCAAAATGGGAAAATACAACCGGCGGTTTTATGATCGAAGGTTACGGAATGAGCGAAGCTAGCCCAGTGATTGCTGGTTCACCCTATTCCGACCAGCGCCGGCCTTCCACTCTCGGGCTCCCTTTCCCAGCAACAGAGGTATTGATTACAGACCCAGAGGACCCAAGTAAAGAGATGCCTATTGGCGAAGTGGGAGAAATTCTGGTACGCGGACCGCAGATCTTCGTCGGCTACCATAATAATCCTGAGGAAACCGAGGCAGTCTTCTGGAATGGTTGGCTCCGCACCGGCGATTTAGCTCGTTGGGACGATGGATTCCTCATCATGGCTGATCGTCGCAAAGAAATGATCATTAATGGTGGATTTAATGTATACCCATCGGAAGTTGAATCTGCGGTGCGTGATATGCCAGGCGTGGTAGATGTCGCGGTTGTGGGTATGCCCGCAGATTCCTTTGGAGAATCTGTAGTTGCAGCCTTGGTTCTTGAGCCGGGCGCTAAGGTAGATCTGGAATCAGTACGACGCTGGACCGAAGGAAAACTGTCACATTATGCAATGCCAAAATCCATTGCAATCTTCGACGACCTCCCGCGTTCTCAACTTGGTAAAGTCATGAGGAAGAGCGTCAAAGAGCAGCTCCAGCACTTTGAACTAAATTCAGGTCAATGGAAACAAAAACTTTCTGATGCTTCTTCTGCGGCAAGCTCACGATTAGATTCATACTTGCAGTCGATGCACACAATTACAGGTGCCACTCAAGAGCAAATCCGTGACTGGACTGAAGCGAACGGCGCTCAATTTGAACGCGTTAAGACTTGGGTGAATGAGCATACGCCTTCTTCAGAGGAAATCAAAACCTTTGCAGAAAGCAACGGAATTACGGTCGAAAATTTCAAGTCATGGTTAGCTCAGTTCTCCGCCGGTAAGTCTACCCAAGGAGACGGTGAGGAAACTGTTAACTTCGATGGTGCCGCAGTTTCCTCTGGCAATATTGCTGAAACCGAAACTAAAACCAGTCCAGATTCAAGTGCTCCAACTTCTGAGGAAAATCAAGAAAATAGGAATTGATTCTACGTACTTTGTAACGTCAGAAACGAATTTGAAGTAAACCCCTGAAGTTCACTGGGCAAGTCCCTTGTGCTCTTCAGGGGTTTACCAGATGACAGCCTTGAGTTCACAGTTTTCGCTAATATGCATCACTGCCGTTGGGATCAGCTTGCACTTGAAGGTTGGAATCTTGACGAAGGTCTTGGATCGCTTGTTCGAAGTCCTCAAGAGTATCGAAGCTCGAATATACCGAGGCGAAACGCAAATACGCTATTTGGTCAAGATTGCGTAGCGGTTCGAGGATCGCCAAACCGATATCGTGTGCTTCTATCTGCGAAGCCCCGTGAGCTCGGACCGCTTCTTCCACTTGCTGGGCTAATACAGCTAGCTGGTCTTCAGTTACCGGACGGCCTTGGCATGCCTTTCCCACACCCGAAATGATTTTTTCGCGACTGAATGGTTCACTAGCACCAGACCGCTTAATTACGGTCAACGATGCCGTTTCTGTCGTGGAAAAACGGCGTTTACACTCTAGACACTCACGGCGACGACGAATTGTAAAACCATCGTCACTCGTACGAGTATCAATAACACGAGAATCAGGATGTCGGCAAAAAGGGCAATGCATACGCTCAAACTAATTGCCAAGCCACTCATATGGCAAGTTGAAGCAATTAATTCAAGAAAACAGACGAAACATTTAACACATGAGAAATCGCGTTTCCTTCAGAAACTGTGTGTGCAGACTGAGCAAATAAACTACCATTCACAACTCCTACACCAAGGATACCTACCGTGAAAACTGCAAAAAGAACGAGTAATACAGCAAGAATCTTAAAGAAACCACGTCCGTAAACATATGAATCAACAGCAGTTGCCGATGATGCTATTTGGGAATTCATAGGCAAAGGCGCAACTTGAGATAGTCGAGTATTGTGCCCCGCGCCAGTTTGACGCAATCCGGGTCGAACGATTTTTCGCGCTACATTGTACTTACGAAACTCATAGAGTTTACTTTCCGTTACTTCCCTAGCAACTCGCTGATTTGCCTCCTGTGGCGATACCTCGATCCATTCTCCCGACTCAACACTCAGTCCAGATGCTGAGTAAGCAGATGGAACAGCGTAAACAGAAGCAGCCCCACGCGAGCGTGGTCGGTCTGGACGAACTACACTATGGCGGGTTCCAACAGGACGATCCAGCGTTACCGAATTAGGAGCCGTTCGAACGATCGATAGCTCGGGGAAATTTTGCCCTGCTGGACTGTTACAAACTGCGTTACCGCACCCCACCGGATTCTGCTTGGTAACAGTCTTCACAGCGCGAAGCGAGCGGGTAGCTTGAATATTTCGAGCTTGCTCGGTACGAACTTTAATAGCAGACATATTTTCCTCCTCGAACAAACGTTCGTCGAACATCTGTTCTAAACAATAGTCTAAATTTGTAAACTTGTCCAGAACACACGTTCGATAACCTCGAACAAATGTTTGAATTCTTGTTTCTTAGCCTTTAAGCTTGTACTAGAAAGTTAACAATCGTCTCCTGTCAAAAACGGTTGCCGATTGACTTATTAGAGTTTCATTGTTGTTTTGACCGTATATTTCTACGGAATTTTCAAACCGAGGAGTAATCATGACTAGTCCCAACATTTCTTTAACGGACCGTCAACGGTTAATCTTCGAACATATTTGGGATTCGATTGATAAGCACGGCTACCCCCCAACCGTTCGTGAAATCTGCGAGGCCGTTGGACTCGCTTCTACTTCCTCGGCCAAGTACCAACTTGATCTAATTGAGAAGCTAGGTCTTATCTCACGTGATGCACGCAGATCGCGCACCATTGAAGTAACTGAAATCGGCGAGGATTTTATTCGGTCTACTCGTGGTCTAACGCCAGGAAGTTTGACCAGTTCCGCACCTACTTCTGTAGCTAATATTTCTCAAGCCAAGAGTGTCCAGTCGGGCGTAACAGTAGACGATCATCGCTACCAGGTATCTGAGCCTGTCAACGTTCCGCTGGTTGGAAGAATCGCAGCAGGAACACCGATTCTTGCCGAACAAGAAGTCGAAGATGTTTTCCCTTTACCCAAACAACTCACCGGAACTGGCGACCTTTTCATGTTGCTTGTTAGTGGAGATTCGATGATTGACGCCGCTATCTGCGATGGAGATTGGGTAGTTGTTCGTAGGCAACCCGTTGCTGAATATGGCGAAATTGTGGCCGCCGTTATCGATGGCGAAGCAACGGTAAAGGTATTCCAAAAACGAGATGGCCATATTTGGTTAATGCCTCAAAACCCTGACTACGATCCAATTCCAGGAGACAATGCTCAGATCGTTGGAAAAGTAGTTACTGTTTTACGGTCACTCTAAGCAATCGCAAGCTTTACATAACGCACTGGCTCTTAATCACTTACTTTCTCCAGCTTGGCATTGCGCATTCCGTTGTAGGACTCCTGTCACTACTGCCCGATCGGTCGTTCTCCACATACCCGGCATTGAATTAAGCAAGAAGCCAGCATAACGAGCGTTTCGTAACCGCGGATCAAGTACGGCGACTACGCCACGATCATCAATCCGTCGAAGCAATCGCCCTGCTCCTTGAGCCAGCAGGAGGGCAGCATTCGTAGCCGCAACCGACATAAAGCCGTTCCCACCGTGCTTTGAAATTGACTGCGAACGCGCTTGAGCCAAAGGCTCATCAGGGCGCGGGAAGGGAATGCGATCTATGATCACCAAGCGATTGGTATGCCCAGGAATATCCACTCCCTGCCAGAGCGATAGCGTGCCAAAAAGAGAGGCTGCATCATCTTGTGCAAACTCTTCCACCAGCGTCGAAAGCTGATCTTCCCCTTGGCATAAAACCCTCATTCTCGAATTTTCCCGCATAAATTCAGCGGCGCGAACAGCTGCTGACTTAGATGTAAATAAGCCCAGCGCTCCCCCACCCGAGGCTTCAATTAAAAGCCGAATTTCATTTAAATGTTCTTCGCCGTAGCCTTGCTTACCCGGTATTGGAAGATCGGAAGCTACATAGAGAACACCCTGGGTATGAGGCGAAAATGGAGATCCGACGTCGACCCCACGCCAGGATTCTTTACCTCCGAGAGAAAACCCAACTCGGTTCGCCATCGCGTCGAATGAATCGCCCAGTTTCAAGGTCGCCGAAGTCAAGACAACTGGGTTTTCTTCAAAAAGATGATGCGCAATCGATACAGAAACATCCAACGGCGCTAGATGGCACGACTGATAACCGTCCAGAGACTGGGTTTTCCACGCCACAAGCTGTTCATTTTCAATTGCGTCACCTAGGACGTTGTGCGCAAACTCTGAAAGCTCTTGAAGTCGTGAGCGAAGAATTTGCTTCGCGGTAGCCTGAGCCTCGTCTTTAGAGCTCAGCCCAGCAACGTTCTCACCCGCTGCTTGTATTCTCCCGAGCAACCGTGCAATAGCATCAGTAAAGTCTTCGTCGAACTCAAGGATTCGACCTTCCGGAATCATTTTAAGCGCTTCATTAAGCTCATCAGCACTAAGATCGAGATCCGAATCATCCAACCCACTATGACGCATCATGCGCGCAACTGACGTCACATCGTAGCGCGAAAGTGAACTTGTCAGCTGCGAGGTCACTCGCTCCACCAGATCATGTGCTTCGTCGATAATATACGCGTCCTTGGGCGGCAGTACCGGCGTCTGGTTAGCTTGAACTCCCAGCATAGCGTGATTAGTTACGACGACGTCGGCATCTTCAGCTTCTTGCCTAGCCAACTGCGCAAAACAGGAGCCTCGTAAAGGACATGTATCTCCGATGCACTCACGCTTGGGAACGGAAACCTGTGACCAGACCTTGTCACTCACGCCCGGAACCAAGTCATCACGATCGCCGGTATCTGTAACCATTGACCACTCGCGGGCACGAACGACTTCTTCACCCGTTGCACTGGCCCCAAATTCTCCCTCTGCGCGCGAAAGCAAGGTACCTTCCTCGGGATAACCACCATTTGCCTTGCGCAGGCAAACGTAATTGTTCCAACCTTTCAACAACGCAACTTGTGGTCGTGTCCCGGTAAGCTCGTAGACGACGTCGGAAACTAACGGCGCATCGTGACGAATGATCTGCCGTTGTAGTGCCAAGGTAGCGGTAGAAATAATTGACTTTTGCTGACGTTGAACTGCGTTCAACAACGCGGGAACAAGATACCCAAATGATTTTCCGGTGCCAGTTCCCGCCTGAACCATAAGATGATCATCGTTACTGAGAGCCTCAGTTACTTCTTCAACCATCTGGATCTGACCTGCGCGTGGTAGACCACCAATTCGTTTTACTACCTCATGCAGAACGGCCCCTGCGCTCACTTGTTCAGCGGTCACGTCCCCGAGCCGACCATTACTCATCGCGTCGATTCCTAGGCCTGTTTAAGAGGGATTCCCGCTGATTCAATGTGAGCGGCTATCTCATTCGTAATACGTGCAATTACGCGAGTACCTGCATCAGTAAATTCTTCAGTGAGGATCTCACCATCGGCATGGATCTGGGATACCAAATCGCCACGTGTATATGGAATAACCGTATCGATATGAATTGACGGTCGAGGAAGCATCTTCTCAATCTGTACTTTAAGATCTTCGATTCCTTCCCCAGTGACCGAACTAATCGCTATTGATTGCGGAAAACGCGAGCGCAGAGCAGCTATATCAACTGGATTCGCTAAATCACTCTTAGACAGAATAATGAGCTCAGGAATATCTAGGGTTCCTTCTACATCACGAAGGACATCGTGGACAGCTTGGACTTGCCCGATCGGATCTGAATGTGCAGAGTCAACAACGTGCAAAATAAGGTCTGATTCTGCAACTTCCTCCAGTGTAGATCTAAATGCCTCCACCAGTTGAGTAGGAAGGGAACGTACAAAGCCGACTGTGTCTGTTAACGTGTATTCACGTCCGTCAGCTGTTTCAGTACGACGCACAGTTGGATCCAAGGTTGCAAACAGTGCGTTTTCAACCAAGACTCCAGCATCTGTTAGCACATTCATCAGGGAAGACTTCCCAGCATTCGTATATCCAACCACTACGACCGAAGGAATCTTATTCCGACGACGCGTACTACGTCTAGTTTCGCGCCCAGGTTTCATATTCGCAATATCTTTACGAAGCTTCGCCATACGCGTTCGAATACGACGACGGTCTAGCTCGATTTTCGTTTCGCCTGGACCGCGCGAACCAATCCCCGCACCACCTGCGACGCGACCACCAGCCTGGCGAGACATCGAATCTCCCCAACCACGTAGGCGAGGCAACAGATACTCCAGCTGCGCAAGCTCCACTTGAGCTTTGCCCTCTCGCGACTTAGCGTGCTGCGCAAAAATATCGAGAATCAAAGCTGTTCGATCAATGACTTTTACTTTGACGATATCTTCGAGAGCTCGGCGTTGAGAAGGTGCCAATTCCGAATCAACAATTACTGTATCGGCACCGGTTTGAGCAACAATTTCGCCAAGTTCTTTAGCTTTTCCGGATCCAAGAAATGTTGCTGGATCGGGTAATTGGCGGTGTTGAATAAGACCGTCCATCACTTCAGAGCCCGCTGTTTCCGCAAGAGCAGCTAATTCACGTAAAGAATCCTCAGCCGATTCCAAGGTACCATCAAGCCATAAACCTGCTAGAACAACCTTTTCAAGGCGAAGCTGCCGGTATTCGATATCAACGAGTTCTTCTCGCTCAGAAGCAACATCAACTACTCGCTTTAGCGAACTTCTTACACCACGTTCAAAATCATCTCCTGCCCACGAGCCGTTATAAGCAGGATCTTGCTGCAGAGCTGTACCGATATGCGGGTCAAGTTCAATTGATTTGTTGTTGCGTTCACTAGGTTGAGTATTAATAATCGGACTCCAATCTTCTGGTTCTATTCTCTCATGTTATGAATTATTTCGACACTGTGAAAACACCGACTCCATGCGAGCAAAACAACGGCTCCAAGACACGGTATTCTAGAGTCGTGAGTGATCATTATTTTTCTTCCCAGCCTGATTCAGATGTAAAAGAGCATCGGTTTAATCTTGAAATCCGCGGTAACGAATTTTCGATTCATACTCAAAATGGGGTTTTTTCCACTCACGGATTAGATAAAGGAACTGCAGTTCTGCTCTCGAAAGTTCCATCACCTCAAGTTCCATCAGGAGCGCTTGCCGTTGATCTTGGATGCGGCTGGGGGCCAATCACCCTTGCCTTAGCTACCGAAGCTCCCAACGCCGTCGTTCTTGGTGTAGATATAAATGAACGCGCGATGGCGCTCGCCGCTGAAAATATCGCCACCAACCACGTTAAAAACGCTAGCATCGATAACTCTAAAAACGCTTATCAACGCCTTAAAGATTCGGGACAAACAATTGACTTGATGTGGTCGAACCCGCCAATCAGGATCGGTAAAACCGAACTCCATGAACTACTTTCGCAATGGTTTGACCTGTTGAGTCCTCAGGGAAAAGCATTTATCGTTGTTCAGAAGAATTTAGGCGCAGATTCGCTCGCTCGCTGGATTACCAAAAATGGATACACGGTTGAAAAAATTGGTTCATCAAAAGGCTTCCGCGTTTTTGAGATTTCTCGCTAACGTCCGCCTCCTTCGAACTAACAATCTCTAACTACCGCCTTCGCATGGTCAGCTTAAAAATTTAGTTCTTTAACGATTCTATCCGCTATTCCTCGAAGCTCTTCATGGCGATCTATCGAGGTGTCATCGGATACACGGCACCAATTAATTCGAGGATCAGCTCCGAACCAAGTTCGCTGTTTCTTTGCGAGCCTGCGAGTGCTGAGAGATACCTGTTCAATCGCCTCAGCAAGTGTGATATTTCCGTGCAGATATTCAACTGTTTGGGCATACCCTGTTGCCTTGCCAGCGGTAGGGCTCTCAATCAAACCATTAGCAATAAGACCTTCGGTTTCCTCAACAAGGCCGTCTTTGTACATCTGCACAACTCGCGTCTCAATTCTTTCGTTCAATACCTGTTTATCAACCTCAAGGCCAAAAAAGAAAGTATTTCGAAAATGACGCGTGTGCCGTGGAAATATGGGGGTAAAGGACTTACCAGTGATAGTTACTACCTCTAAAGCACGAATAACACGCCTAGGATTAGCAGTATCGATAATCTTCGCCGACGTAGGATCCTTAACCTTGAGTTCGGCCACTAGAGGAGATAGACCCTCGGTAGCGAAGCGCTGTTCTAACTCTTTACGAACATCAAGGTCCGTTCCTGGAAAATTCAATTCATCCAATAGCCCGGATATGTAGAGTCCTGAACCTCCAACCACGATCGGGATTTTTCCTCGCTCGTGAATCGAGTGAAGATCTCGACGCGCATACTTCTGATATGCGGCAACCGAAGCTTCTTCGGAAATATTTAAGACGTCTATTTGATGATGCTTAACACCACGGCGCTCCTCATCTGTAATTTTCGCAGTGCCTATATTCATCCCTCGATATAGCTGCATCGCATCAGCAGAGATAATCTCAACTCGATCTGGTCCGCCTAATGCATAGGCGAGATCAATGGACAGACGTGTTTTACCGCTCGCAGTAGCTCCTGCAATACAAATGATGGGAGCTTCTTGTGGAGCTCCACGGGACGGATCCATCTGCGGTTCTCTCAGTTCTGCGGACGCAAGCCAATAGTAGGCAATCCCAAAGATACAGGGGCTTGCCCAGTGGCTTCGCGCATTAGTTCGTCTTTCCTACGTTCGCCATATTCCCATGCATCTCCAGCACGAGTAGCACGTATTGAAAACTCGCCACCGTGGAGCGCGGAATCTGCAACTAGGTGGAATGGCGCACCATGTGTAACAGTCGCTGTGACGACGTCACCAGGACGAGGCAGTATCGAAAGTTCGTTTGGTAGGGCAACATGCACTAGACGGTTGTCCTCTGCACGACCAGTGATTCGAGCGGTATGCTCGTCTTTTCTTCCCTCCTGGGCAGAAACAAGAACATTAACCGTCGTTCCTTCAAGTTTCTGATTTTCCTCTGTGGAAATCCGTTTCTGTAGGTCAATGAGCCGCTGAAAACGGTCATTTGCTACTTCTACTGGGACTTGGTCTTCCATATCAGCAGCTGGAGTTCCTGGACGTGGCGAATAAAGGAATGTAAATGCCGAACTAAATCTCGATGCCTCTACAACATCAAGGGTCTGTTGGAAGTCTTCTTCGGTTTCACCTGGGAAACCGACGATGATGTCCGTTGTAATGGCCGCTTGTGGAATCTGTTCGCGCACACGATCAAGAATCCCGAGGAACTTGGTGGAGCGGTACGAGCGCCGCATGAGGCGCAGAATCCGATCAGACCCTGATTGAAGAGGCATATGAAGGGACGGCATTACGTTATGAGTTTCAGCCATTGCATCAATTACGTCATCAGTAAATGCGGCTGGGTGCGGAGAAGTAAAACGAACGCGTTCGAGCCCCTCGATATTCCCTGTGGCACGAAGCAACTTAGCGAAAGCACCACGATCACCAAAGCTGACTCCATAGGAATTTACGTTCTGACCTAGCAACGTTACTTCAATGGCACCTTCAGAAACAACGGCATCAATCTCAGAGAGAATTTCTCCTGGCCGTCGATCGTTCTCCTTGCCACGCAGATGAGGAACGATGCAGAAAGTACAGGTGTTATTACACCCAACCGAAATTGAAACCCAAGCAGCAGATGCTGACTCGCGATGGGTTGGAAGAGTTGACGGAAACACCTTCAAAGACTCTTCAATTTCAACAGCAGCTTCCTTGTTGTGACGAGCACGCTCGAGCAAAACTGGAAGAACATCGAGGTTGTGCGTACCTAAAACAACGTCCACCCATGGTGCCTTTTCGACGATTCCTTCACGTAGCTGCTGAGCTAAGCATCCACCAACCGCTATCTGCATGTCTGGACGCTCGCGTTTAACTGTTGCGAGCTGACCAAGATTTCCAAACAACTTTGTTGCGGCGTTTTCGCGAACCGAACAGGTATTAATAACGAGTACGTCAGCGCCTTGGTCACCAGCTTCAGTAGCTCGAGCCATTTTTTGAGGGACTAATTCAACCGGGACATAGCCAGCTTCATCAAGTAAGCCCGCTAACCGCTCTGAGTCATGCACATTCATCTGGCATCCCAGAGTACGAAGTGCATAGGTTTTTGGAAGTGTTTGTTCAGTCATCTGTTCGTTCATCGCCGTAAATTCTAATCCAGTTACGCTATTTTCCGCGATTCGATAAAGTGGATATAGGCGTAGAGCACACCTTAGACTGCCGCGAATACCCATTCACGTCATCATTAATAGAAGAAATTGGATTCTTTTGATTCTTCTTCGAGAATGCCAAGAGCGCGACTAATGACTGGAGAAGAGAATCCTCGGCGCATCAATCCTCCATAGATCCGCCTACGTAACACTTCTTTATCCAAATTCGCAGATCCTCGTGCTTTCTTCGCCACGAAATTAGCTGCTTTTTGATATTCGTCCTCTTCAGAAATTTGAGCTAGTGCTTCCTCAGCTATTACTCCATCCACGCCCTTCTTACGAAGATCCTCCCGCAGCTGCCTGCGAGAAGTAGTTTTATCTGCAAACCGCATCTTCACAAACGTCTTTGCAAATTTTCCATCGTCAATTAATTCAGCTTCATAGAACTTGGAAATAGTTTCCTCGATAATTGCATCGGGCACCTCTCTGCGTTCGAGTGCGTCGCGGAGTTGCTTTTCCGAGCGATCAGATATGGCGAGCTGTCGATAGACGATATCTCTTGCTATAGCTCGCCATTCAGGTTCAGTTCGCTTTTCATCACGAAGACGACGTTTTTCAATAGCTTCTTGGGGCGAGATTCGCTTTTTACGTCGACCCCGCCCCACAAAGTCTGCTTCTTCAGCATAGTTAACCATCGTTAATCTAGCTCAACCTCAGCTTCTGCAGCAGTTAGTCCAATTCCTAGTTGGGTCTTAACCTTAGTCTCGATTTCTTCAGCAATCTCTGGATTATCGCGAAGGAACTGCCGAGCTTTTTCTTTGCCCTGTCCGAGCTGATCACCTTCATAGGTGTACCAAGCACCTGAGCGACGTACAATACCCGCTTCAACAGCCATATCAATGATTCCGCCTTCAGTAGAGATTCCCTGACCATAGAGAATATCGAATTCTGCTTGTTTAAAAGGTGGAGCCATCTTGTTCTTCACAACCTTTACACGAGTACGGTTTCCAACTGGATTGGATCCTTCTTTTAAGGTTTCAATACGTCGAACATCAAGGCGAACCGAAGAATAAAATTTTAGAGCTTTACCGCCCGTAGTCGTTTCTGGGTTTCCATAGAAAACACCGATCTTCTCACGGAGCTGGTTGATGAAGATTGCCGTTGTACCAGAAGCCGACAATGCACCGGTAATCTTCCGCAATGCTTGCGACATCAGACGAGCTTGTAGACCAACATGGGAATCACCCATCTCACCTTCGATTTCAGCCTTAGGTACTAGTGCTGCGACCGAATCGATAACGATAATATCCAAAGCCCCCGAACGAATTAACATATCCGCAATTTCTAATGCTTGTTCACCAGTATCCGGCTGCGCGACTACCAATGCGTCAGTATCAACACCGAGCTTCTTTGCATATTCGGGATCTAAAGCATGTTCTGCATCGATAAACGCAGCGATACCACCTTCTCGCTGGGCGCTGGCAACAGCGTGAAGTGCAACCGTCGTCTTTCCTGAGGATTCAGGACCATAAATTTCAATGACGCGACCACGAGGAAGACCTCCAATTCCGAGGGCAATATCAAGTGCGAGCGATCCAGTGGGGATAACTTTGACTTGCTGTGGTGGAGTATCACCAAGTCGCATTGCTGAGCCTTTTCCGAATTGACGATCAATTTGCCCAAGCGCTACTTCGAGTGCTTTCGATCGATCTTCAGATTTCTTTGCTGCCATGGTTTTCCTTTGTTTTTAAGCATTGCCGACGGATAGAACAGGTCTTTGATGGAGCTCGCTCTCTCCGAACGACTTTCCATGTACAACGTTAGGCTCGACCTCCTGCCAAAAACCGTTGCCACTTTCACTTGTGGAAAATGATCACGATTTCCGAAGCACAGGAAAAGCGTACCCGAACATGCGTTCGAATAAAACTTGACACGCACAAACATAAACGGTGGGGAAGCACTTTCACACTTCCCCACCGTTTATGTTTAGCTTTATTGATGCACCAAGACCGTAAAATCTTTAGGATCAATCCTATGTAAATACACATACTGAGGAGGAAGATCCATTTCAACAACAATTGCTTCCCAAATTTTACGAGGATCTAAACCTTGATTCAGCGCCTCTTGAGCCGTAATGTTACCAAGTTCCACTAGGGAAAGATCTTGAGAAAGGGCACGTCCTCGCCCATCAGGAAAAGCACGATCTAATACGACCCAGAACTCAGTATGCTTCATTCAGCCGATCAATTCTTTTACAGGCTACGGCCAGATCAACGATGCATCGCAGCAAGCTCTGCCGCAACCAATGACTCTGGAACCGAATCCGGAATACGAACCGGCATCTGTGAACGACGCATCATCGGAGGAATGCGACCTTCAGAACGATCAACACGGTCTGCCACCAAACGAAGAACATGACTCAATGGAACATTGAGAGCCCTGCAGATAGAATCTAGCAATTCAGAGGAAGCCTCTTTCTGGCCTCGTTCTACTTCAGATAGATATCCGAGGGATACTCGCGCATCCGACGAAACCTCACGAAGGGTACGGCCTTGGCGTTGACGGTATTCACGCAACACATCACCCAACTCCCGACGAAGAAGGGTCGATTCGTGTCGAACTTCCGAATTCATTGTCATTTCGTTCACTCTTCCTAGGTTTGCTTAGCGAGAAGTTCTCGCTCCACACCTTCTATAACGCGGTGACATTCTCTATATTCCCATCCATAGCTGTAAAAAGCCTGGGAGGGGCAAATTACGCAAGCTCAAGGTTTAATAATTCCGCGAATTTCCGCCAATAAAGCCATTAGTCCCACTTCAACTGTGACGTTCCTTACATCTTCACGAGATCCGGAAATTCTTCCTCCCCAGAAATGCGTAGAGTCCGGTGTCTTTACCCCAATAAATACTGTTCCTGCCGGCTTACCTTCGGATGGCCCCGGACCCGCAACACCAGTCGTTGTAAGAGCATAATCAGCCCCAAATAGCGAACTAACACCTTCAGCCATTTCCATCGCAACCAGCGGATCTACCGCCCCTCGTGATCCAAGCACGTCGATATCCACAGATAGTAAAGATGCTTTTGTATCCGTAGCGTATGTAACGGCACCACCCCGAAATACCGACGATGCTCCAGGAACCGTCACAAATGCATTTGCGAGTTTTCCTCCCGTCAACGATTCGGCTACTGCTAGGGTGCTTTGTTGCTCTTCTAGGAGCTTTAGGATTTCTCGGGCGATTACCAACGCACGCTCTACACATCCTTCGCTATTTGGCAGCTCCACCAGCGATGAGATGTCTATATCAGGCAGTGCTTCATTCTTCATGCGCATTGGCTCGACTTAATCGGACCGCTTCTTTGATATATTCGACTGCCGAAGAGATTGCAAAGTAGAGTGCGATCGCGATCAAAGCATAACTAAAATAAATGAGTCCTTGAGCGATCATGCCTTCGATTGGCGCAATACTTTGCCACGGAATGAGCAATCCGGCAATACCGAATGATTGGGCAACCATTTTAATTTTTCCAGCTTGCCCTGCAGCCATCACCTTGATCTTGCGCATCTTCATACGCATCAGCGTTATTCCTAGTTCCCTAACGATGAAAACAATCGTCACCCACCACCACAGATATCCGTGGATAGACAAGAGTACCAGAGCGCTAATAATCAATGCTTTATCTGCAATGGAATCTGCAAGTTTGCCAAAGTCGGTTACCAGGTTTCGCGACCGTGCATAGTAACCGTCAAGTTTGTCAGTAATTGCGGCAATTGCAAAAACAATATAAGCGATCCATCTGTAAAAAGTCGTGTCGTTTAGAAACACAACAATAAAGACAGGAACCAACACCAACCGCAAGATGGTTAGGGCGTTGGCAATGTTCATTACAGGTACGCTGTCGCTTTGCTTTTTCACCACACTCTAAGGTTAGTCCAATTGCGTTAATCCGTCACACAGGAGGAACCAGTTAGCCGCACTTTACTCAGAAAACATATCCAAAACCAAGCAAACGGCGTATATCCGTTAGATTAGCGCCTACCTGTTAATTGCCAGGCATCCTCTCCAGACTCCCCTTCTGGGTTTTCGTCGTCGTAGTAATTAGTGACGATCGTTTTCTTGTCAGTTGCTAGAGGATCGTCGGCATAACGGTCATCCTGCTGATAAACAACGGTGCGTGATCCATCAGAATCCCACTCATTTTCATCGGCTGAAGAGTCCATATCGATCCCAGCATGACCAGCACTGAATGGCTTCACATCTGCATCAGCTTCCCGAGCCACATCGACATCACCGAAATCAGCATCTGCGTACCGATCCTCAGACTCCTCCACTTCTTCTTCGCTATGAAGCTGGACATCTTCACCCTTGATCAGGGCCAAAACATCAGGAAGCTGTTCTGGACTTACTAAAACATCACGAGCCTTCGAACCTTCAGAAGGTCCTACAATTTCGCGTGATTCCAACAGGTCCATCATGCGCCCGGCCTTCGCAAAACCGATACGCAACTTACGTTGAAGCATGGATGTTGATCCGAACTGAGTATTAACCACAATTTCTGCTGCTTGTAGCAATGTGTCTAGATCATCACCGATTTCTTCATCAATCTTTTTCTTTTCAACCTTAGGGATGACGTCATCTCGATAAACCGGCTGCATCTGTGCCTTAACGTGGTTTACGACGGCTTCGATTTCGTCCTCATTAACCCATGCACCTTGAACGCGTAGCGGTTTTGAAGTTCCCATCGGCATAAACAATGCATCACCCATTCCGATGAGTTTCTCCGCACCCGAGGAATCCAGGATGACGCGAGAATCAGCAAGTGAGGACGTCATAAAGGCGAGTCGGGATGGAATATTTGCCTTAATCAAACCGGTAACAACATCCACCGAAGGGCGCTGCGTAGCGATGACCAGGTGAATACCTGCTGCTCGTGCTAACTGCGTGAGTCGCTGAATGGATGCTTCAACATCTCGCGGCGCAACCATCATGAGATCTGCAAGTTCGTCAATAACTACAAGAAGATATGGATACGGGGTTAGCTTGCGCTCCGAGCCTTCCTTAGAAGTAACCTTCCCTTCCCGAATCGCTTGGTTGAAATCACTAACGTTTTTGTAGCCATAGGACGCAAGATCGTCGTAGCGTGAATCCATTTCACGTACAACCCACTCAAGAGCTTCAGCAGCTTTTTTAGGATTCGTGATAATCGGGGTAATCAGGTGAGGAATCCCTGCGTATATAGTCAGCTCGACTCGCTTAGGATCAACCAAAATCATCCGCACTTGGTCAGGCGTAGAACGCATCATAATAGATGTGATCATCGAGTTAATGAACGACGATTTACCTGCACCGGTAGCACCTGCAACCAAAAGATGGGGCATTTTCGCCAAATTCGCGATAACGTACTGCCCGCCAACATTCTTTCCGATTCCGACGACGAGTGGATGCGTTTGTTTGCGCGCTGCAGGCGAACGTAAAACATCGCCGATCATCACTGTTTCACGATCTGAATTCGGGATTTCAATTCCAATCGCTGATTTACCTGGAATCGGCGAAAGAATTCGAACATCAGCAGAAGCAACAGAATAAGCGATATTTTTCGAAAGCTGAGTTATTCGATCTACCTTTACACCTGGACCAAGTTCAACTTCATATTGGGTAACCGTCGGGCCACGCGAGAATCCAACAACTTGCGCATCAACATTAAATTCTGAAAATACCCGCGTCAGTGCTTCCACGACGTCATCATTCGCCTGCGATCTTTCAAGGTGCGGCGGACCATCAACCAGCATATCTAACGATGGCAAGGTATAAGTTACATTAGAAGAGAGCTCCATTTGCTCGGTACGATCAGGGATCGGTTCAGGTTTCGGAGCACGCAGTTCTTTCTTTTGGACTGCCTTAGTACGTGGCTTCGGCTCGGTTAGTCCACTAACTTTAGTAGGAGCGGTTGCAACGATGGTAGGATCTTGTGATTCTACAACAGTAGGTTGCCCCTCCTGTTCATTCGCATTCTCACTACCACTTCGCCCTCGTCTACCGCGACGTGGCCGACGAACTGATGGGTCTTCTTCAACATCCGGCACTTCGTTTTCAGCCGTGGCAGAGGTACCGGAATCTTCCTTTGAATTTGAATCAGGAGATTTTGCTTTTGCCCAGTCG
Source organism: Arcanobacterium ihumii (assembly GCF_900604515.1). GTDB lineage: Bacteria > Actinomycetota > Actinomycetes > Actinomycetales > Actinomycetaceae > Arcanobacterium_A > Arcanobacterium_A ihumii. The sequence goes on from NZ_UWOS01000002.1 coordinate 362,443, forward strand.
ATAAGGTCACGTACCGAGGTTTCGGTCGCGTAAAGGAGTGAATAAAGTGCAAGGAGAACAAGTACAGGAATTGCACCCCATACCGATACCAGCATGGTTAATCCCCCTCCGATAACCCAACCTAAAATGCCACCGGCACTTTCAACTGCGGTGAAGTTCATCGTTGGATCTGGCTGACCAAGGGCTACATGCAAAATACCTGAAATTGCTACGATGATTAATGCGAGCGCCAAGGTAAAGCGTCGATTGTTTCGCGCAGTGGCACGACGGAATAGTTTGATCGCCATTCCAACTAAAACAATCGGAATAAAAATGGCGAGGACGCCAAGGACACCTGCCACTAAGTGATGCAAGACGTTGAGAAGCAGACCGTCCATTGAGAACCACTCACGCAGTGCAATGACAATCGCAAGCCCTATCAGCACTATCGCGAAACCATCGTGGGAACGAGGGGTATCTAAGTCCAGCTCCTCTTGGTGTGGCACACGTGAAGACGCCAACGACGCTTTCGCGTTTGCAGGCTTACGACCGCTTTCGCCAGCTATGGTTTCGCGTTTTTTACTTTGCCGAACCAAATTCACTCCTCATCACTATTCTTTATCACCTCCACTTCATGTCCATTTCCGTGTAGGCATAATCATTTTATAGCCTAGGTCCTACTAAAAACCGATGCGTGTTCACCACGCCGATAAACCAAAGGTCACAGGAGCTCACACTATTTTGTTGGGCGTGAGGACTTCGGACTTCTCTCGTTACCAGTTCATACCCAGATAAATAGAGAGTTCATGAAAAAGATCGTTGGGTTTCACGAAATTTTTCGTGAAACCCAACGACGCAGAACTAAGTGTAGAAGAATTAAGCCTCTATCACAGTCGGGATGATCATCGGTGAACGCCGTAGTTTACGAGCTGCCCAACGCCCAATGACTCGTCGCATAGCCTGTTGCATCTGGTAGGCATCAGTGCTTTCATTTTGAACCGCTTTTTCAAGCGCTATGGTTACATCTGGCAAGATTTCATCGAATACTGAATCATCTTCAGCCATTCCACGTGCCTGGATATGTGGTCCTGTTATGATCACTCTCTCTTGTGCATCAACTACTGCAAAGATGGCGATAAAGCCTTCTTGACCAAGCGTCCTACGGTCGGTGAGTTCTGCTTCACCAATTTCACCCACCGAAGATCCATCTACAAATACGTATCCGCATGGAATCTTACCTACAACCTTAGCGACGCCGTCATGAAGGTCAACTACATTTCCGTCCTCACAAAGAAGCACGTTATCTGCTGGAACACCGGTTTTAACAGCCAGCGATCCGTTTGCTACGAGGTGTCGAGCTTCGCCATGGATAGGCATGACGTTTTCAGGTTCAACGATGTTGTATGCGTAAAACAACTCTCCTTGAGCAGAATGACCAGAAACATGAACAGCAGCATTACCTTGGTGAACCACCTTGGCGCCAAGTTTCGTCAATCCATTAATTAACCTAAACACGGAGTTTTCATTGCCAGGGATAAGGGAAGACGCAAAGATTACGGTATCACCAGGACCGATGCCTATGCGCTTATGCGTCCCCGAAGCAATACGTGCAAGAACTGCCATCGGCTCACCTTGCGATCCGGTAGACATGAAAACTCGATCATGGTCCGGAACCGACTCAATATCTTTCATATCGATTAAGGTCTGTGGCGGCACGGTAAGGTAACCAAGTTCAGCGGCAATTCCCATATTTCGCACCATCGAGCGCCCCACAAAGCAAACTTTACGCCCGAACTTAGCGGCCGCGTCGAGGACCTGCTGTACGCGATGTACGTGGGAAGCGAAAGAGGCTACCACAATTTGTCCATGTGCTTGGGCAAAGACAGATTCGAGAACCGGGCCAATTTCTCCTTCAGATCGAACAAAACCAGGGACTTCGGCATTGGTTGAATCAACCATGAAGAGGTCCACACCTTCTTCACCTGCGCGTGCGAAAGCCCGAAGGTCAGTAATCCTTCCATCGAGTGGAAGTTGATCCATCTTGAAATCGCCAGTGACAAGGATATTTCCACCCGCGCTACGCATGAATACCGCTAGTGCGTCAGGAATAGAATGGTTAACAGCAATGAATTCACACTCAAATTCACCAACCTGTTCAATATCGCCTTCTTTAACAACAAGCGAAAAAGGCTGGATCTTGTGTTCCGCCAACTTGGCCTCTACAAGCGCAATAGTTAACTGAGAACCAATAATTGGGATGTCTTTACGAAGTCGAAGCAGGTAAGGCACTGCCCCAATATGGTCCTCGTGCCCATGGGTTAAAATGATGCCGTCGACGTCGTCCAACCGATCTTCAATGTACTCGAAGTCAGGAAGAATTAAATCAACACCCGGTTGGTTCTCCTCTGGAAAAAGCACACCACAGTCGACTATGAGCAAGCGTCCGTTACATTCGAAAACAGTCATGTTACGCCCGATATCGCCAAGACCACCTAGTGGGACAATTCGTACGGTATCCGGCATGACTTCTGGGGGCGTATTTTGTTTACTCACACCTTTATTATCGCATATTCCTCGATCAGTCACAGCTTCGAGTAAACCCTCAGCCTTTGCACCCCAAACATACGTCGAATTAAAGAAGACCTTCTTGAACCAATGCTTCGCGGAGAGATTTTCTCTGGTCAGTAGCCGCAGGCACCAAAGGAAGGCGCACGGTCGGCATCGTAATATCACCGAGCATTGCCAAGGCTTCCTTTGCCATAACAGCTCCTTGCCCCGCGCCCATGATCGCATCGATAAGCGGGATCTGCTTTGCAAATTCTTCACGTGCAGCTGGGAGATCTCCTGAATCAACTTCAGAAACGAGCTTACGGAGACTCCTAGCAATAATATGACCAGCAACAGAAACCACGCCAACTGCTCCGTGAGCAAGCCAAGCAAAGTTCAGTGAGTCATCGCCAGAGTAGTATGCAAGCCCAGTCTCAGTCATTTTCTTGAAGCCAGCTGCAACATCTCCAGTTGCGTCTTTAACAGCCAAAATCTGTTCGTGCTGCGCCAGGCGCTGCAACGTATCCATCTCTATCTTCACACCTGTTCGACCAGGGATATCGTAAAGCATAACAGGCAAATCAGTTGCTTCGGTTACCGCACACACATGCCGGTAGACGCCCTCTTGGGAAGGGCGATTATAATATGGTGCAACCACAAGAAGACCATCCGCGCCAGAGCGTGCAGCTCCTTCGGCGATCCTGATGGCGTGGGCAGTATCGTTCGATCCCGCTCCACAAATGATCATCGCACATTCGCCAACAGCCTCTTTAACGGCAGCAACTAGATCGTCCTTCTCCGGCTGGTGAGTCGTTGGAGACTCCCCCGTGGTTCCGGACAACACCAGTGCATCACATCCGTCATCAACGAGTTTTCGTGCCAGGTTCTGGGCAGAAACTAAATCGATGGAACCATCGTCGAAAAACGGTGTTACCATCGCAACTGAGACCGAACCAAATGGACGCTGAGGCGTTAAACTGTGTGTCATGTCATTACCCTAGCGGGTCAATTCCACAAGTTCACGGATCTTTCGATATATGGGACGCATTCTGCAAGAATAGTCGTGTGAATGAAACGTTGAAATCTGTACGTCCAGCTCAACCCAAAGACGCCGATGCAATCGGTCGAATTCAAGCGCGATCGATGCACGAGTCGCTTGTCCGCGCAATCGAGGCACCGTTATCTGCCGAAAGCGTAGCTCAGATTGACGCTAATGCATTCGCCGCGACGTGGGCGCAAACGCTCAGCAATATGCCCTCTGCACGACACCATATTCTAGTTGCAGTCGATAGCGATAAGATTTGTGGCTTTGCGGCAATCGCTCCCACTGAGGCAATCAACTTAGCAGATGACCAACGCTTCGCTCCTGATTCAGAATTCTTTGAACGAGAACGAAACGCATATGAAATTTTAAATTTCGACGTCGATTCAGGAGCCAAAGATCCAGATCATGCCGCTCGAATGCTTGCCGCCATCACCGACATCATCGCCAATGATCAAGGCAACGAGACCTATATTTGGGTGTTCCCAACCGACGACGATGCCACTCGGATGCTTGACGCAGCCGGTTTCGCACCACGCGGTTTACGACGATCCTTTGAAATCGATAGCGAAGAAGTTACGCAACATCTGTGGTGGACGACTTTCTAAATCGTCGCCATTTTTCAGCTTATTAGCATCAAGTTCCTGGCTTCTGGCACCAAACATCGCTTAGTAGGGCATAGTCCACTGTTAGGAAATCTAGAATTACTAAGACAACTCAAGCAAAGAATCGAGCCCAAAGGTTAACCCTGGGTGCTGAGCCACCTTTCGTACCGCTAGCAAAACACCTGGCATAAACGAAGCACGATCAAAAGAATCTTGGCGCAAAATCAGTTGTTCCCCGGGGTTCCCGAATACGACTTCTTCGTGGGCGTTTAGACCGCGTAATCGCACGGCATGCACCCGGACTCCCTCAACATCAGCACCACGCGCACCCATCGGGTCATTTTCAGTTGCATCAGGGCACGGAGTCATTCCGGCGGCTTTACGTACTTCGGCAATCCCTTGCGCCGTCGTTAATGCAGTTCCAGAGGGCGCATCTACTTTATTCGGGTGATGAAGTTCAATTACTTCAACCGACTCAAAACAAGCCGCTGCCTGCTTTGAAAAATGCATAACAAGTACGGCTGAAATCGAGAAGTTAGGGGCAATAAAAACGCTCTTTCCAACTTCTTTTGCGTGGCGCTCAACTTCGCCAAGACGTTCCGGTGTCCACCCAGTAGTACCGACGACGACGTTAACACCCGCGTCCAAAAGTCGATGGACGTTTCCATCGGTCACCGAAGGAACGGTGAACTCAACCGCTACCTCTGCGCCGTGCAGATTCTCTTCGTTGAGCTCTGAGTCAGCATCCAGAGCAGCGACTAGCTCCAGATCCGCCGCATTATTAACTGCTTCGACGACGGAAGATCCCATCCGCCCTCGCGCTCCAACAACCGCAACTTTCATAGTTCGACCTTAATTCCTATCCTTCTGCTCCACAGATTACGACGGATCGTGGACTTTCTGCCAGCTTCATTGCCAACGTTTGAATATTTTCCGGTGTCACTGCTCTGGAGAGACGTAAGGCCTCTTCAATAGAACATATGTTCCCACGAATGATTTCAGCTTGGCCAAGTCGATTCTTTCTAAAGCCATTCGTCTCCGAGGAGAAAACTAGTTGCGCGCGGCGCTGGTTATAAGCGGTATCGACTTCTTGCTGGGTAACACCATCTGTAGCAATTTTCTCCAAGGATTCTTGCATGATCGAAGCAACTTCGCGAGTATTTTCAGCTGCACACGCTGCTTCGAGGGCAAAGACTCCTCCTTCAACCCAGTTCAGGAACCAAGAATAAGTGGAATAAGCTAAACCACGTTTTTCGCGTACTTCTTGGAAGAGCCGCGACGATGTTCCTCCACCAAGGATCGAATCCAAAGCCAGCATGGTGATTTCGTCGCGATGCCCAATCTGAAGTCCAGGCATTCCCACCACAACTGCACTCTGATTACTAGGATGCGGAATGTATAACTCGTTTCCTTGGGTGCTATACGAAACGTCGGTCGCACGTCGTCGTGATGATGGAGTAGTACCGGCACACAGATCCCACCCACGCGAAGACAACAAAGATTGGACTAAGGAACACAGCTCTGAGTGGTCAACATCGCCAGCGGCGGTAACAACCAGCTCTCGCGAGTTGTAGTACTCGTGGTAGTGCTCAAGCATATGCGAGTGATCGAGAGCAAGCACGGTTTTGCGAGTTCCGCCCACTGGCCGAGCGAGTGGGTGCTCCCCAAGAATTAAGGGAAGAATTGCAGTCTCCGCTACTTCACTGACGTCGTCCGCCGAGGCGGCTAGTTCTTCGAGGATAACGCCGCGCTCAATTTCCATTTGTTGCGAGTCAAGTTTCGAGTCGGTAACCATATCTACCAGCAGTTCCAATAACTGTGGCATATCGGATGCAAATACCCGACCGTAATAGCAGGTATATTGACGAGCGGTTGCCGCATTCATGGCACCGCCTAAGAAGTCAGAAATTTGAGAAATTTCGAGTGAACTACGAGTATTAGTTCCTTTAAAAAGCATATGCTCAAGAAAATGAGTTGATCCTTCGGCTCCACCGAGCTCATCGCGTGAACCAGCACCAATCCAAAATGACAAAGATACTGAACGCTGACCAGGTATTTTTTCAGTTAGTACGCGTATACCACCAGGTAGAATCGAACGATTTCCAACAATTCCATCTTCTTCGAATGAGATAGTTGAAAAATCATCAAGCGGTAACGATATCTGCGAATACGTCATCAATAATCCTTGTCAGTGTGCTGGCGTTGTTTGCTTTCACAACGGTCAAAACAGTTTTGAACATAATTTGAACTACAAGCGATAACTATAGCAAGCAAAAAGTGTTCCCTTGTGGGCTACGCGATTGTAGCCCACAAGGGAACACTCCGATTCAGGTTCTCACGAGCATCGACATGCTCGAGCTTAACCATTTAAAGTTTCGAGATTCAGTCCTCTGAATTTTCAGAAGATTCGTTGGACTGGTTTTCTTGACCCTCCGGCTTCTCCGAAGAACGGGTGCGACGGCGTTCACGTGGGCGGCGCTCACGGCGCTCTCCACGATCTGCGCGGTCTCCACCACGATCAGAACGTTCACGGTTTCCGCGACGCTCCTTGTTCTCCTCTTCGGCAGCCTTTTCAGCAGCGAGCTGCTCTTCTGTCAAGACTGCGTGAAGCGAAAGCTTTCCGCGCTGATCGATCTCTGCGAGCTCAACTTCAACCTTGTCTCCAACGTTAAGAACATCTTCAACGTTCTCTACACGCTTTCCACCGATAAGGCGACGAATCTGCGAAATATGGAGCAAGCCATCCTTGCCTGGAGACAAGGAAATGAATGCACCGAAAGTTGCGGTCTTAACGACGGTTCCAACGAAGCGTTCGCCAACCTCAGGCATCTGTGGGTTTGCGATCGAGTTGATCGTCTGGCGGGCAGCTTCGGCTGCCGTCCCGTTGGTAGCTCCGATAAAGACTGTGCCGTCGTCCTCGATGGTGATGTCAGCACCGGTGTCTTCTTGGATCTGGTTGATCATTTTACCTTTAGGTCCAATAACTTCACCGATCTTATCTACTGGGATTTTCACAGTGATGATACGTGGTGCAGTTTCAGCCATTTCTTCAACTTCAGGAATTGCTTCCTCGATGAGATCGAGGATTGCGAAGCGGGCATCACGTGCTTGGGAAAGCGCCGCAGCAAGAACCTGAGCAGGAATTCCATCGAGCTTGGTATCGAGCTGAAGAGCGGTAACAAATTCGCGGGTGCCTGCAACCTTAAAGTCCATATCGCCGAGTGCATCTTCTGCGCCGAGGATATCGGTCAAAGCTACATAACGCTGTTCACCCTCGATTTCACCTGAAATCAGACCCATTGCAATACCTGCAACTGGAGCCTTAAGAGGAACACCTGCGTTAAGCAAAGAGATCGTCGATGCACAGACGGAGCCCATCGAAGTTGAACCGTTTGAACCGAGTGCTTCGGACACTTGACGGATTGCGTACGGGAATTCATCACGTGCTGGGAGAACTGGAACCAAAGCACGCTCAGCGAGCATGCCGTGTCCAATTTCGCGACGCTTAGGTGAACCAACTCGACCAACTTCACCAGTTGAGTATGGTGGGAAGTTGTAGTGATGGATGTAGCGCTTGGTGGTGACCGGTGAAAGGTTATCGAGCTGCTGTTCCATCTTGAGCATATTCAAGGTGGTGACACCCATAATCTGGGTTTCACCACGCTGGAAAAGTGCCGAGCCGTGAACGCGCGGAAGCACACTTGCTTCAGCAGTGATGGTACGGATCTCAACTGGGGTACGTCCGTCCATACGGATGCCTTCGGTAAGGACGCGGTTACGCATTTCCTTCTTCCAATGTGCGTTAACTGCCAAAGCCAACGGCTGTTCACGCTCTGGGAATCGCTCAATGAGCTCTTCAACGATAGCTTCAGTCACATCGTTGAGCTTATCGTCACGCTCGTGTTTGTCGACGATGCCGTGTAAAGGAGCGAAACGGTCACCGATCTGTGCACCAACTGCCTCGAATTCTTCATCTTCGTAAGCTGGGAAAAGCGGGTACTCTTGGGTTTCCTTCGCTGCCTGCTCAGCAAGTTCGCTCTGTGCTTCACAAAGAACACGAATGAATTTCTTAGCAGCTTCAAGACCTTCAGCAACAACTTCTTCAGTTGGAACGGTTCCGCCCTTGGCAATGTTAGCAACAGCGTTTTCTCCGCCTTCAGCTTCAACCATCATGATTGCAATGTCATCTTCAACAATTCGACCTGCAACGACCATGGTAAATGTTGCCTTTGGCTCCTCCGAGTAGCGTGGGAATGCAACCCACTGCCCATCAATGAGCGAGATACGTACACCACCAATAGGACCAGAGAACGGCAAGCCAGAGAGCTGGGTAGACATCGATGCGGCGTTAATTGCTACAACGTCATAAGCATCGTCTGGATGAATAGCGAGAACCGTAGCAACAACCTGAACCTCGTTACGCAATCCCTTCACGAAGGCTGGGCGTAGCGGACGGTCGATAAGACGAGCTGCCAAAATTGCTTCTGTTCCTGGGCGTCCTTCACGGCGGAAGAACGATCCTGGGATACGACCCGCTGCGTAAGAACGCTCTTCAACATCAACCGTCAGCGGGAAGAAATCGAAGTGTTCCTTAGGCTGGGATGAAACTGCAGTTGCAGAAAGAACAACGGTTTCGTCGTCGAGGTATGCCAAAGCACAACCAGCAGCTTGGCGAGCAAGCAGACCGGTTTCGAAACGGATTTTACGGGTGCCGAACTTGCCATTATCGATGGTTGCTTCGGCGAATTTGACGTCAGGACCCTCCATGGGACCTCCTCTTTGATTTGCCTTGCCTGATACGGCCGTCGATTATCATGCTCGGTTCAACTTTGAACCGCCCACCACAACCGAAGACCGGATCCGAAGGCGAAGGACTTCTTCTTGTTTGTATTATTCAGTTTTTAGACTATCGGCCCGGACCTCACAGCCCGGGCCGATGTAACGTCAGCGGCGAAGGCCAAGACGTGAGATTAGGGAGCGGTAACGCTCGATATCTTCAGCAGCAAGATAAGCGAGAAGACGCTTACGCTTACCAATGAGAAGCATCAAACCACGACGTGAGTGGTGATCATGCTTGTGCGTACGGAAGTGTTCCGTTAGCTCCTTGATGCGAGCGGACAGAAGCGCAACCTGAACTTCAGGGGAACCAGTGTCGCCCTCATGTGTTGCGTATTCCTTGATGATTTCATCTTTGATCTCTTTAGAGAGAGCCATACGATTCTCCTTCTTTCTCGTTGCACGGAGCCCAGGGCATATTCTCCTGAGCGATGACACTCCATGGCCGATCTAACGGCTCTGTAAGCCTATCATGCCGTTCAAGCCAAAGCAGCATTTACCGTCGTGACTTCGCGCTCACCGCGGCAAATGCAAGTTAATTCCAGCTGTTACTGATTTAGGGTCAACTCGCTTCGCAACTGGAACACCCAAGATCTCTGCGCTCCGGCGCAAATCTTCATCCATCTGGTGAAGAAGCGAGTCGACGGAATCGAACTTCACCATCGGACGCAACCATTCAATGAAATCAACAGCGATTTCTTCTCCGTACAAGTCTAGGTCACTTCGACCCAAGACGTGAGCCTCAACTGTTCGCTGTTTTCCATCAAATTGCGGATTATCCCCCACCGAAATTGCTGCCGGAAGGTAAACATTAGCGTCAGTTCCAGGAACCTTCTGCACCAGCCATCCAGCGTAAACACCTTCAACAGGCACCTCACCAAGGTTATTACCCGTCAGATTTGCAGTTGGGAACCCAAGTTCTCTGCCTCGTTTGAAACCATGCTGAACGATCCCTCGGATGCGATGCGGCCGTCCGAGAACATGTGCTGCCCCACCAACGTCACCTTTAGAGAGTAATTCCCTAACCCATGTTGAAGACCAGCGACGACCGTCATCGTCACACAGATCATCTATCAAGTAAACGTCTAAGCCTAGGCGCGTTCCCTCGTGAAGAAGGAAGACGCCGTCGCCACTGTTGTGCTGACCAAACCGAACGTCTTCACCCACGACGACGCTGCCCGCATGGAGCTCATCAATCAACTGGTGTTGAATGAAATCGTTAGGCGAAAGCTCAGCGTAGCTTAGATCGTAGTGTTGGACATAGACAGCGTCAATACCAGCAGATTCCAAACGTTGGATACGATCTTCTAACGAAGAAACCAGGTTCAGCTTTTCGTCGGGATTATGGACGAGACGCGGATGAGGATCGAACGTAAGCGCAATCGCGTAACTGTGTTTTTCTTGAGCAACAGCTACCGTTTTGGCAAGAATCGCGTGATGACCTCGATGAACACCATCAAAGATCCCAATTGTTACTACCGTATTGGCTAGGTCACTTGGCACATCACTGGGATGTTTCCAAATCTCCATTTACTTACCACGAAGTCCTAGCTGAGTACGACCCCCAGAAATATCTTGGGGAGCATTTTTAGGAGTTGCTTCGGTCACTACGCCAGGACGTTTGCCACGGCCACCGCAACCACAGTTTCCGCCACCACAACCACCGTGTCCACGTGAATGCCCGTGTCCGTGGCCTCCGTGACCATGACTACCACACCCGCAACCATTCTTGACTTCTTGAGTATTTTCCATAGCTTCTATCTTAAAGCGCGAACCAGACTAATTCTTGCTGAACGTCCCAGTGCCTTAGTTTTAGTGCCAGAATACAGTTTTCGAGCACTGGTAGAATAATTTCGCTGGCAAGATATTGATGAAAAATCAATCCCCATGGCACACAAGGTGAAACAAATCGAGAGGAAAATGCGATGACCTATCCACATGGATTAGCCTCATGGCTTGGAATTACCTGGGAAGGCGTGCTCGCCGTGGCCCTCTCCACGATGTGCATCTATCTTATATTCCTAGTCGTTACTAGAATTTTGGGGCAACGATTACTCGCAGGTCTGACCACATTCGATACCCTTATGGTGCTCCTATTCGGCGCGATTATTGCCCGAACAGCCCTCGGCCCAATACCGACGTTAGCCAGCGGAATTATCGCTTTCTTTACCCTCTTGTTCCTTCATCACACCGTGGGAAGCCTGGCGAACTATCAACGTGGTGATCACTTTATCAACAGCCCCGCCGTCGTCCTCATGGCAGGCGAGCGAATCCTTGAACAAAATATGAAGAAAACCCACACCACACATTCGGAGCTTTTCTCCCAGTTGCGCGAACGAGGGGTTCATTCATCAAGTCTAGTTGCCGCCGTTATCCTCGAACCTTCGGGACGCCTGTCTATTCTCACCCGTGAACATCTAATTGATTCGGACCTACTGGTTAATGTACGTGATGCAGAACAAATTCCGTATACATTTATCCGGCAAGTCGATGCCACAAAACCACGCTAAAAATAACAGAGTCCGCCCTAGCCGTTTGCCTACGAAATACCTATAGCAAGATCGAGCCGATGAGCTTAGTGAGTAGATCAGCCGTCTCGCGAAGAAAAGACGACGACGGGACGCGTTTTCTTTCCACGTTTTTCCCCGATCGCAACTAGCTCGTCATCACAAACAAGGGCAACTGGATATGACTGTTCAGGTATTTCGATAAATTGGCCAAAACTAATTGCAGTTTTTTGGTCTTTTGAGATACTTGCAGTCGCCATTACCAATCCAGCAGCTTGTGCAAGTGGAATAACTGGTATTTCACCTTTATCGTTCAAGATATCGTTGAGTTGTGCAACGCTATAAGCATTAGCCACATCAAAATCTCCGACCTTAATTCGCCGAAGCATTCGTATATGGGCCGGCATACCGAGCGTTGCACCAAAATCCCTAGCTAACGCTCGAATATATGTTCCCGCTGAACAAGTCACTTCTGCATCAATTTCGATGGTTGGAAAATCATTGCCACCAACTGAAATGACTGGACCGGCTCTGAGCTCTGAAAGGAAGTCAAAGCGGTCGATACAAATGCGACGAGCGGGAATTATAAACTCTTCTCCATCACGCACCCGTTCATAAGCACGTTTACCGTCGATTTTAATCGCCGAAACTAGTGACGGCACTTGATCGATTTCTCCAAGAAGCGATTCACGCGCCTGGCGCAGACGGCTGTAGATCTCCGCATTATCTCCTGTATCGGCTTGGGATTCACCAACCCGGAAACGTTGGATGACCTTAAAGAAATCAGGGCAGACATCTTCCTTAGCGGGAAAGATAGGTTCTCCTTCGGCGTCTTCCGTAGTGGTAGAAACACCTAGACAAATCGTCGTCCGATATGTCTTGTTACAACCCATCAGGTAGTTAAGAAGCCTAGTAGCTTTGCCAACCCCGATTGTCAAGAGGCCAGTTGCCATAGGGTCTAAGGTACCTGCGTGTCCCACCTTTCGAGTTCCAGCAAGACGACGCACTGCGCCAACCACATCGTGAGAGGTTACACCTTGATCTTTGTCAATCACGATAATTCCATCCGGGGCGGTGTGCTCGGCACGTGGCAGATCTCCCCACGGCATGTGCCGACGGGGACGACCACCCTCAGACTTCGTCTGTTTCTTCGACATCCTCTTCCACTTCTTCATCAAGAACGCGAGGCTTGCGGTACGGGTCTTCGCCAGCAACCGGCGTAGCTGACTCGGCAAGCTTGCGAACTTGCTCGTCATGGAACTTCGCAGCTACTAGAGCATCTTCAATTGAGCGAGCGGTTTCTGGAAGCGCGTCAAGAACAAATTCAATGCTCGGAGTCAACCGTAACCCGAGTTGTCCACCAACGGTTGAGCGAATCATTCCCTTTGCCGATTCCAAAGCCGACGCAGATTGACGCCTATCTTCTTCAGATCCGTAGACTGTGTAAAAAACCGTTGCATGCTGGAGATCTCCGCTCACGCGTACGTCGGTAATGGTAACCATGCCCAAACGAGGATCTTTGAGTTTTGAGTCGATCATGCGAGCCACGATCTGCTTAATTTGATCAGCTACTCGAGCTGCACGTGGATTAGCCATTGCTAACTCCCCTTATTTTCTGATCTATTCACTTTTATGTGTTCATATTTATGAACAGTGGGGTGCCCAGCATTCAATTTTGGACACCCCACTAAATCACGAGATGGATTTAGTCGCGAGGCTTTTCGCGCATCTCCCAAGTCTCGATCTTGTCACCTTCGCGGATATCCTTGTGACCGAGGGTGATACCACACTCGTAGCCTTCACGAACTTCAGTTACGTCATCCTTTTCACGACGCAAAGAAATAATTTCAAGATCTGGAGCGATAACTGCACCGTCACGAACCAAGCGTGCCTTGGTGTGACGTTTGATGGTACCGCTTCTGACGATAGAACCAGCAATGTTTCCAAACTTGCCCGACTTAAATACCTGACGGATCTCAGCAGTTCCAAGTTCAACTTCTTCGTAAATCGGCTTAAGTTTGCCTTTGAGTGCATCTTCAACATCGTTAATCGCGTCGTAGATGACGGAGTAGAATTTCATCTCTACACCTTCACGGTCAGCAAGATCCGACACGCGTTCGGCTGGGCGAACGTTGTATCCGATGATGACAGCGTTATCAACCGTTGCAAGATCGACGTCCGATTGTGTAATTGCACCTACACCACGGTGGATCACGTTGAGCTGGACTTCATCCCCACCAACTTCGATGTCAAGCAATGAAGATTCAAGTGCTTCAACCGAGCCAGAAGAGTCACCCTTGATGATGAGGTTGAGGTTTTCAACCTTGCCTTCTTCAATAGCAGCTGTGAGATCTTCAAGCGAAATACGCTTGCGACGCTTAGCCAAGGTAGCAGCTCGCTTCGCAGCTTCACGGCGTTCGGCGATTTGACGTGCGGTTCTGTCGTCGTCGGCAACGATAAGCTGGTCACCAGCTCCTGGAACCGAAGTTAGTCCGAGAACCTGAACCGGACGTGACGGTCCGGCTGCTTCTACACGCGCACCATGTTCATCAATCATTGCACGAACACGACCATAGGCAGTGCCAACCACGATGGAATCTCCGATTCGGAGAGTTCCATCCTGGATAAGCGCGGTAATGACGGATCCACGACCCTGATCGAGCTTTGCTTCAATGGCTACACCACGTGCTGGCTTTTCAGCATTTGCCGAAGGAGCAACCAAGATATCAGAAGTCGCAACGATCGTCTCAAGTAATTCACCGATATTAGTACGCTGCTTAGCTGAGATATCAACGAAGGCAACATCTCCACCATATTCTTCCGCAACCAAGCCATATTCGGTAAGCTGAGCACGAACCTTTGCAGGGTTTGCTCCGTCAACGTCGATCTTGTTGACCGCAACCACGATAGGCACATTAGCAGCCTTTACGTGGTTGATTGCTTCAACCGTCTGTGGCATGACGCCGTCGTTAGCAGCAACAACCAAAACAGCAACGTCGGTGACGTCTGCACCACGGGCACGCATTTGGGTGAATGCTTCGTGGCCTGGCGTATCGATGAACGTGATACGACGTTCGACGCCGTCGATCTCCACACGCGTCTGGTAAGCGCCAATATTCTGGGTGATTCCGCCGGCTTCGCCTTCTACAACATCCGCGTTACGGATAGCGTCCAGCAACTTGGTTTTACCGTGATCAACGTGACCCATAACAGTAACAACTGGTGGACGAGGAGTGCGATCTTCCTCGGACTCTCCAGCACGCTCAGCATCGATATCGATGTCAAAGGCTTCAAGAATCTCACGATCTTCGTCCTCGGCGCTCATAATCTTGATGTCATAGCCGAGTTCGGAGCCAAGAAGCTGGAAAGTATCTTCGTCCAACGACTGGTTCGCAGTAGCCATTTCTCCCATACGGAACAAAACAGTTACCAGCGCAGCTGGGTCTGCACCAATCTTTTCAGCGAAGTCAGCAAGCGATGCACCGGCACGTACACGGACGACGGTAGAGCCGTCACCACGTGGCACCTGCACACCTGCGAGCATCGGAGACTGCTGCTCTTCGAATTCATTACGCTTCGAGCGACGCGACTTACGGTTTCCGCCACCTTGACGTCCGAATGCACCAGCGGTTGAGCCACCACGGGCTTTTCCACCTGAACGGGTAAAACCGCCACCACGAGCTGGACCATTTTGACCACCACGGAAGCCGCCCTGGCCACCGCGACCACCACGACCACCACGGTTTTCGGTTGGTGGCTGGATCTGATCCGGCATCATATTTGGCGATGGACGTGGCCCCGAACGTGATGGACGAGCCGAATCGTTCTTACGTGGACCACCGGTATTACCACCGCGGTTATCGCGGTTGTTTGGACGAGCCTCGCCAGCGCCTTCACCGCGACGGTTCATGCCCTGCTGGTTCGAGAATGGTGAATTGCCTGGACGAGGACCACGGCCCTGACCCTGCCCTTGACCGTTACGGCCCATTCCTTGGCGAGAAGAGAAAGGCGAGTTACCTGGACGAGGCATCCCCTTTCGAGCACCGCGAGCCTGTGGGCGTGGTGGCGCGGATTCGCGAGCAGCTTCAGCACTGCGATGAGCTTCACCGGGCGTTGCCATCGAACGCTGTGGGCGTGGTGGCTTAGGCGACGCTGAAGCTGACTTTGCGGCAGGCTTTGCACTTGGTTTTTGCGAGTGCTCAGCGGACGGAGCTGAAGTGCGAGCTGCTGGCTTCACGCCCGGTTTAGCGGAAGTAACCTTCTTAGGCGCGGCTTCCTTTTGGATGTCCTGCTGCTCTTTATCAGCGGACTTAGCTTCCGTGGGAGCAGGGGTAGAGTTCTTAGCTGCACTCGGTTTTGCAGCAGGCTTTTTTGTAGCATCGGTTTTGGGAGCTGACTGCTCTTTTGCAGTCGAAGGAAGCTCCTCAGGATGCTTTTCGAAATATTCACGTGCACGACGCACGACAGGCGCTTCAATTGTTGAAGACGCGGATTTTACGAATTCGCCGTTCTCTTTAAGGGTTTCCAAAAGCTTCTTACTTGGAATCCCTAACTCTTTGGCGAGTTCATGGACGCGGACCTTGGCCACAGTTCTCCTTCGGTTTGGTCCGCGCTCAGTGGCGTCAGACCATTGTTAGTTGGCAGCTCATCGCTGGGTACTCATCGGGTGCCCATCGGCTTTCTACCCGCTTTCATTGTTAGTTGAAATCTGACTGTCAAATGCATCCGTTAATTCGGAGATGTCGAAAGGTAACGAAGTTCGGAAAGCCACCGAAAAAGCTCGACGCTTTCTTGCTTGTGCAAAGCAACGTGGATTTTTATGGATCCACGCACCTCGCCCTAACGTTGCCGAATGCGGTTCAATTCTGATCCTCATACGTAAATCAGTTTCGACCGCTTTCAAACGAAGCATTTGGGAACGTACATCTTTATTCTTGCACCCGATACATGTTCGTGAGGGCTCCTGGGCTACTGCCGAGGCTTGCGTTCCCAGAACCGGCATAGAGGACAAGTTTTTAGACATACATATATAAGACTACCTGATAAGTGGGTCATTTCCTGCACACAACGAGTCATCACAAAGGGTGAATACGCTCACTACCTACAGAAAACCAACACTGGGCAGTTACCACCGGCAAAGATGCGAAACACCGTGCCTATGCGCGTGGGTCTTCAGATTCCTTCCGGATATCGATGGACCACGCGGTTAATTTCGCAGCGAGGCGAACGTTCTGTGCTTCTTTTCCAATTGCCAATGACGCTTGATCGTCGGGAACAATTGCTAATGCTTGGCGCATATCTTTGTTGAGAATATCCACGCGTAGCACCTTCGCTGGCGAAAGTGCAGCCGCAATGAAGGCTGCCGGGTCGTCATCGTATTCTACAACGTCGATCTTCTCACCGTTCAATTCCTGAGTGACGGCGCGCACTCGTTGAGCGTTGTGCCCAATCGCGGCGCCCTTGGCGGCAACGTTTGGATCAGAAGACCATACCGCAACCTTTGAGCGATGCCCAGCTTCACGAGCAAGCGCAACGATTTCGACCGTACCCTTGGCGATTTCAGGTACTTCAGTTTCGAACAGTTGACGAACGAAGTCAGGGTGGGACCTCGAAAGGCGAATCGATGCACCGCGCGGACCCACAGAAATATCCAAGATCAAGGCGCGAATTAGATCGCCGTGACGATAATGCTCTGATGGTACCTGCTCTTCAGCACGAAGAATTCCGCGGTTCTCGCCAAGCTCCACGAAAAGGTCTCGAGATTCACCACTGCCTGCGTTTCCTTCGACAACACCCGAAATGATTTGACCTTGCTTTCCTTGGAAGCTACCAAGTACACGGGCGCTTTCCGCATCACGAAGACGCTGAGCGATGATTGAACGAGCCGTAGCGGTGGCGATGCGTCCAAAGTCATTAGGAGTATCGTCAAACTCACCGATCACTTGATTGTTTTCGTCAACTTCAGGGGCGAAAACAGAAACCTTGCCGGTGGTGCGATTGAGTTCAACACGTGATCCACGCACTGCACCCGGAACACGCTGGTAAGCATGAAGAAGCGCATCCTCAATGGCTTCGATCAATACACCCAAGTCGATGCCGAGTTCGGATTCAACAATCCGAAGCTCATTCATTGAAATATCCATTATCGGTCCTCTTCCTCAGCTTCAAATTTCTTAAGTTCTACCACAACGCGAGCCTTGGCAACGTCGTTGAGGGACAGTGTACATTCATCACCATCCACTAATTGTTTGTTCTTCTTTATCTGAGGAACAACATGCAGGTCCACACCATTAAATTCGACCAGACGTCCAGTCATTTCTTTGCCGTCAGCCTTCACCATGTGGATCAATCGCCCCACAGCACGTGAATAGTGGCGAGGCTCAACCAAAGCCCTATCCGCACCAGGGGTGGAAACTTCCAAGCTGTATTCAGTTGAAATAGGGTCGGTTTCATCGAGCTTGCTTGAGATTTCGCGAGATACATCCGTCAACAGGGCAGAATCGATTCCTCCGGGTCCCGACTCTAGATCGACGACGACGCGAACCACAGTGTGCTTACCCGCATGCACTACCTTCACATCTTCCAAGAAAAGATCGAAGCTAGCCACCACGGGTTCAAGTAGTTGAACGAGCGCTGCCGTCAAGGTGCTATTTTTTTCTGCCATAGTCTTAGATTACCGTTGTATTGCCCAAGTGTCACAGCTGGAGGACTGAAAATCGCGGATATGATTAATATATTCACAAACCAGCGAAGCCAATAACGAAAGAAATATATGAACTCCAGCAATACATCTAGGAAATCAGTATTTATTTCGAGACTAAAATTTGGCGCGAGTTTGCTCGTTGCACTCGCGCTTTTCGCTCTGGGAATGATTGCTATGGAGACGCGAATGGAGAATGCCACACCTTCACTCCCCTCCCCCTCGCATTCAGAATCTAACCGCCAAGATTTAGCGATTCTCACTCAGCGTCTGATTAATACATCCCAAGCAGATCCAAATCTTGTATCTCTTGGCAAGGTCGGGGAAGAATGGGAAAAACAACTAGGTGGAATTTGGATCCCGTGGCCAGCTAAGGCACCAGCGGACCAGAGCAACCCTAAAATCGATGTTTCTGCATTTCCTGCCGATCCTGCATCACTGGGGAAAGAGTTAGAGAAATATTCTTCCTCTATTCGAAAGATCAGCGAATCTCCTGAACAATCGCAACTCTCAACTTCAATAAGCGCAAGCGCACTCATTATTGGTGCAAAAATCTCCCCACAGTCGGTTAGCATTGCTCTTCCACAGTCTTCAAAGATTACTTCCTTGATGACCCAAGACGTGCTCAAACGCCTTGAGGAATTCCGCCAGTGGCTTGAGATGGCAACTAGCCAAAAGCCACGTGATCAGCGCGGAAAAGATCTTGAAATAATTGCCTTTTTAGATCGCGTTATTTCGGATTCAATTCATGCTGGAACGCCACTCACCAGCGCTCCACTTGCCAAACTTCCTTCAACAGACGTCAAACTCGCTGATTTGATTTCCCGTGAACTCATTAGCGTTTCAGGGAAAGCCGATGAGGAGCAACGGGCTGCTCTTGCACAGACGGTTGCTTTTGTTTATCTGACTCTCTCACCGGATACACCGGCCACCCCCGGGTATCAACCTTAATAAACAATCGAAAATATGCCTGTGGGGATGGCTGAGTTTTTCAACCATCCCCACAGATCAGTTTTACAAGGCTAAGACCGCACACTTTACGTGTGATTCGCTAAATTCTTAGCTAGCCATAACATTCTTGAGCTCGGAATACACCTCTGCCAATTCAACTTCCTTTGATTCACCACTACGGCGATCACGGATTTCGACTCGTCCGTCTTTGAATCCACGCCCAATGACAACGGCATAAGGAATACCGATTAGCTCATAATCAGCGAATTTGACGCCAGCGGACACCTTCGGGCGATCGTCGTAGATAACTTCTAGACCGTCATCACTCAAAGTTTGTGCAATCGTCTGCGCTGCGTTAAAAAGGTCATCACCTTTACCTGTCGCGATGACCTGCACCTGCGCAGGAGCCAAGTTTGCTGGCCACATCATACCGCGTTCATCGTGGTTGATTTCTACTAGGGAAGCTAACACACGTGAAACTCCAATTCCGTAGGATCCCATGGTCACTACTTCCGTCTTTCCGTTTTGGTCCAGCACCTTGAGATCAAGTGCTTGTGCGTACTTGCGTCCCAGTTGGAAAATATGACCAATTTCGATGCCACGCTCGATCGACAGTTCACCCGAACCATCTGGAGCCAAGTCACCTGTGCGTACTTCAACTGCTTCAATAAATCCATCAGCTTCGAAATCGCGCCCATAGACCGAATAGAAAACGTGCTTCTCTACTTCGTTTCCACCTGTAATCCAAGCTGAGCCACGTGCGACGTGAGGATCGAGCAGGTAGCGCACTGAACCGCTAAGCGTACCGTCGTCGAGCACAACACGTTCAGTCGAATTTGGGCCCATGACGGCTGGTCCAATATAACCTGGAACGAGTTCAGGATGCTTCTTCAGATCCTCCGGAGTAGCGATCTCAATTTCAGCCGGTGCCATATTTGCTTCGACGCGTTTGAGGTCAACTTCGCGATCTCCAGGAACACCAACGACGAAAACTTCGCGAGTTCCGTCTGGATGAGTTGCAACCAAGACAACGTTCTTCAGCGTATCGGACGCATCCCAAGAACGATCCGTACGTGGAACGAGGCTATTGGCTACGTCAACGAGTGCCTCGATCGTCGTCGCAACTGGAGTCGGGTGCAATACCTGTTCTGGCGTAGCAGAGAAGTCAACATCTTCAAGTGGTGGCGTGGTGACCGCTTCGGTGTTGGCTGCGTAGCCACCCGGCGACGAGACGAAGGTATCTTCACCGATACCACATGGGAAAAGGAATTCTTCAGAACGTGAACCACCCATGGCACCGGAAGTCGCCGAACAGATCACGAAGGGAAGACCAAGTCGGTTAAAAACCTTTTGATAAGCAACACGCATCGACTCATATGAACGGTTCAAACCTTCATCATTGAGGTCAAAGGAGTAAGCATCCTTCATCAAAAATTCGCGCGTACGAATAATTCCCGCACGTGGTCGCGCTTCATCACGGTACTTGGTTTGAATCTGGTAAAGAGTTACCGGCAGGTCTTTATATGACGAGTACATGTCTTTGACCGTAAGCGTAAACATCTCTTCATGGGTTGGAGCAAGGAGATAGTCGTTGTCGCGACGGTCGCGCAAACGGAATAAGTTTGGTCCGTACTCTTCCCATCGATTGGTTGCTTCGTATGGTTCACGTGGCAACAACGCAGGTAGAAGCACCTCTTGTGCACCAGCAGCGTCCATTTCTTGACGAACTACTTCTTCGACTTTACGAAGAACCTTCAACCCAAGGGGGAGCCACGTGTAAATACCTGGAGAAACACGGCGGACATAGCCGGCGCGAACTAATAACTTATGGGAATCAACTTCCGCATCTGCAGGATCTTCACGCAGGGTGCGGACAAAGAGTTCAGACATTTTTAACACAGTAACAGTTTACAGTCCTTGACCTAAACAAGTGAAGTTCACGGTCAAACCGGCACCTCGGTACCGTGTTTAAAGCAAAACGGTTGCAAACTCTCCTACTTGAACAAAACCAGCTTTGTCATAGACACGAACCGCAGCATGGTTGAAATCATTAACATAAAGCGACACTGTAGGAGCAATATTTTTTACGATGAATTTTGAAACGTCGTAGATTAAACCAGATGCAATTCCTTGTCCACGAAGATCTGGAGCCGTCCACACCCCTTGGATTTGAGCATGCCCATTAACCAGCACTCCGATATCCGCTTTGAACTCAACGCGCTCAACGCCGTATGGGTCTTTCCCCGTTTGGATGAACGTTCGCCCCTCGGCAAGGAGCTGTCGAACACGTTTGGCATAGCCATCACCGTAAATTGTTGGGTCATACCCTACTTCCTCGACAAACATCGCCACAGAAGCAGGAAACACAATATCAAAATCGTTGAGGGTCCCTCGTCTAACGCCGACGACGGCTCCTAGTCTTTCTTCACCATCACCATGCAAGTTCATCTCAGTTTTGTGCGGCGCGCCAACTAGTGTTGATCTACCCGGCTTAATATCCGCCGCAAACCGAGAATTCCTATATGGTTCAAAAACCATCGACAACTGATGCGGGCGAATATCGCGAGGGTGAGGAAAACGCCAGTTAATACGACTCCACAAACCCATCACCTGGTCTGCTGGACCAACCAAAGAGCTTGCAAATATAGTTTCATGCCCTAGATAATCTCCGAGCAACTCAAGCCCGTCGTCGTCGAAACCCCAAGGCGCTAGGTTTGCCCCGTGGAAACATAGCGCACGGATCTCACCGTCGTCGTCAAACAATGCGAGGAAGTGTGAGCCACGAAATGATTGTTTATCTACCAGTGCCGCACGAAGAAAAACTGATCCGACGACGTCACGCTCAAGCAGATAAGCCGCCGGCCTGACAAGGTGTCGCGGCAGGCGGCCAATCCGAGCTTGTTTCGAACCGCGAATAAATCGCATCAGCTCTGCTAAACAATCACTTCCGGGTGCGAATCGGCATCGGATTCCAACCCAAGTTCTTCGGCAACCGCACGCGCACGGGCAATAAGCGTGGGCACAATATCTTCTTCAGCGACGGTGTCAACAACTTTACCTCGAACGAAAATCTGTCCCTTACCGTTACCGGATGCTACGCCTAGGTCTGCCTCGCGAGCTTCGCCCGGACCATTCACAACGCATCCCATCACGGCTACACGCAGAGGGAATTTAACATCCTTCAGACCTTCAGTCACCTTGTTTGCCAGCTCGTAAACGTTGACTTGGGCACGGCCACACGACGGGCATGACACGATTTCAAGTTGCTTGGGGCGAAGGTTAAGCGAACGTAAAATCTGTTCACCAACCTTTACTTCCTCAACAGGAGGTGCAGAAAGCGAAACTCGGATAGTATCGCCGATTCCCTGTGCCAAGAGCGCACCAAATGCTACCGAGGACTTAATCGTTCCTTGGAATTCTGGTCCAGCCTCGGTAACGCCAAGGTGAAGTGGCCAATCTCCAGCTTCGGAAAGAAGTTGGTAAGCACGGACCATCACAACAGGATCGTGATGCTTCACCGAGATGGCAAAGTCATAAAAACCTGCGTCTTCGAAAAGCCGAGCTTCCGAAATTGCTGATTCAACTAGAGCTTCCGGCGTAGCTTTCCCATACTTTTTCAAGAGTCGCGGATCGAGTGATCCAGCATTGATACCAATTCGCATCGCGGTGCCATTTGCGCGGGCGGCAGCTGCGATCTCTGGAATCTTGTCGTCGAACTTCTTGATATTTCCGGGATTGACTCGAACACCACAACCTGCATCAATCGCTGCAAAAACGTAGCGTGGCTGGAAGTGAATATCGGCTATTACAGGAATATTAGACTGCTGGGTAATGATTGGAAGCGCGTCTGCATCTTTATCAGTCGGGCAAGCAACGCGAACGATATCGCAGCCTGCTGCTGTCAGCTCCGCGATCTGCTGCAATGTAGCCCCGATATCGTGCGTCTTCGTCGTCGTCATAGATTGGACGCTCACAGGTGCTCCCCCACCAACTAAGACATCTCCCACTTTAATTTGGCGAGTCTGTTTGCGCGGAGCAATGAGCATGGGTTCTTCCGCCACAGAGGGCATCCCCAAAGAAATCGGATTATTCACAGACACTATTATTCCACCTCTTTAGATATTCCTCAGCCCAATGCGATCTGCCGTGTCGATCATCTGGTTTGAAGTTTCAATCATCGTTTATAAAATTTTGCGATCACAAAATCGGGTTAACAATATCGGCAACGACTAGTAACAAGGTCATACCGATAAAAAACACGATTACGGCATTGCTCAAAGGTAAAAGCCGAGCAGTATCAAATGCACCCGGGTCAGGTTTGCCAGTTCGTCGTGCCCGACTGCGGCGAATCCCCTCAATCAATGCACCCAGAATATGACCGCCATCAAGTGGAAGCAGTGGGATGAGGTTAAAGATGAAGAGCGACATATTCAGCGAGCCCATCAGCAATAGCATATCCCCGGCCCGGTCAATGAAACTGTAGTTAGAAGATTCAGTCGAAGTGATCGAACCGGCAATATCAGCAATTCCTACAATTCCGACGACGCCGTTTGGGTTTCTTTCCGCACCATTAAATAAACCTTGGAGAGTGTTCCAAAGATGTACCGGTAAAGCAACAATGATCTTTGTGGTCTGCCAAGCAAGGTTCAGAGTTTGCGACGGGACTTCGGTAATTGAACGTCGTTCTTTAACCATTGTTGGAGATATACCAACGAAAGGCCGCTCCGTCTTGACAGAATCTGTTTTATCCGCCTGAGCATGTGTAGCTGATTTGAAGATTGGCTTAATTGAAAGTGTAAGCATTTGACCGTCGCGGTCTACCACTACCGGGTAGGATTTGGTGCCGCTGGTGCCGATAACTTTATAGAGTTCATCCCAATTTTCGATTGGTTTGTTATTCCATTTCATCACCCGATCTCCGGACTTTAAACCAGCTCGCAACGCTGGACTTTGTTGAGATTCAGGGCAACTTGAACTTCCGTCAATGCAGGTAGCCACATGTGCGAGGGTATTACTCGAAACTGGCGTACCAATTCCAACAAACACAATCGTTAAACAGATCATGGACAGAACAAAGTTAACAAACGGTCCACCGAACATCACCACCAACTTTTTTCGAGCTGGAAGCTTCCAAAATGCGTGATCCTCTTCCCCAAGTTCAAGCTCTAAAGCGGACTGTTGCCTTGCTTCTTCGGCGCTTGTCAACGAACCGTCTTTTTTCGTCGTCTTCGTACCAGGCTTTGCGGGTGCGAGCATCCCAGCTAAAGCAACGTAGCCACCCAAAAGAATTGCTTTGATGCCGTACTCGGTGCCGTTCACGGTGCGTGACCATAGCGTTGGTCCGAAACCGATGAAGTACTGCGGAACTTTGACCCCGAATTTCTTAGCGGGAATAAGGTGACCAAGCTCGTGCAAGCCAACAGTTACCAGCAGTCCAAAGATAAAAATTAAAATACCTAAAAGCACGTATTACCTCAGCGATTAATAATTTCGCGGGCTTTTTCGCGAGCCCACAGTTCAGTTGCTTCCACTACGCTAAGATCGATGTCTTCGCGTGACACACACTGATCGAGAACGTTTGCTACGACGTCGATAATGCCTAGGTACGGTAACCTGCCATCAAGAAAAGCAGCTACGCATTCTTCATTCGCAGCGTTCAACACAGCTGGGTGTAGAGCGGACTGAGCCACCGCATTGCGGGCAAGACCAATTGCTGGGAAGGTTTCATGATCAAGCGGCTCAAAGGTCCATGCAGTTGGTTGATCCCATGAACATGGAGTTGAAACTACCGGTAGACGCTCGGGCCAAGACAAACCCAACGCTATCGGAAGCTTCATATCTGGCGGTGATGCCTGCGCAATTGTTGATCCATCATGGAATTCCACCATAGAGTGAACGATCGACTGAGGATGAACCACGGGAATAATATCGTGCGGGTCAACGTCAAATAGATAAGCCGCCTCAATCAGTTCCAAAGCCTTATTCATCAAGGTAGATGAGTTAACTGTGACCACAGGACCCATCGACCACGTGGGGTGGTTTAACGCTTGTTCAGGAGTCACATTTCCAAGGTCAGAGCGATTCTTTCCGCGAAATGGACCACCTGACGCAGTAAGAATCAATCGGTGAACGTTAGACGTTCCATCGATATTCTCAGAGGTCAGCCCCTTATTGTGCACACCCGATCGCAGAGCCTGAGCTAGTGCTGAATGCTCAGAGTCAACTGGAACAATCTGCCCCGGACGCTGCATCGCTTGGGAAATCAGCCCACCACCAGCAACCAAAGATTCTTTATTTGCCAATGCAAGTGTTGCACCAGTTCTCAGGGCAGCGAGCGTAGGTTTGAGTCCAACTGATCCCGTAATTCCGTTAAGGACGACGCCGCCGCGTTCGCCACGCGAAGATAGCTCAGCCATCGCCTCCGTCCCCTCGACAACTTCCGGTGGACTTTTACGAGGTGTCAAGGATTCAAAAGCAGTAAGAAATGCCTGTTTAATACCAGATTTTGCGAGTGCAACGGTAGGAACATCAAATTCGTAAGCTTGCTGCGCCAACAGTTCTAGTTGCCGACCACCGGCACCAAGACCAGTTACTCGGTAAGAGCCAGGATGCTCTCTAATGACTTCTAGGGCTTGGGTGCCAATAGAACCTGTTGACCCCAAAATAATAACGTTCTTCATCGTGATTATTCAACTGCCATCAAAACTGAGACCACGCGGTCAAGATATACATCCACTACAGATTCATCGTAAGCTTTTTCGCCTCGAGCCGACCTAAAGTATTGCCGACGCACTTCTTTCGAACTGAGATTTGCTTGTCCGTCAAAATACCGTGCTACTTGCTCAAGGAATGCATCGACGTCTTCTTTCAAATAGCCACGCTTTTCTGCATCTGCAAACCGTTGCCCAGCTCGACGCTGCATACGGGGATAAAGGCTGGTTGCCGCAGTATACGTCTGTTCTAGCCAGGCTTGCTCACCTTTGGAATACATCACACTAGCTCGGCGCCTTTGAATGAAAGCAGCTTCGAGACGGTCAAGTGCAGCATCAACTTGGAAAGGCTTATATCCGTTCCGATTCCATGCGAAAGAGACTCCTCTTACAGTTGATTCGTCGATTACTTCGTTATCTTTAATCTGAGTTTGAGCCGAGAAATTTGCGTAGGCCTCTTTTGCAGCTCGAAGAAAATCGTCAACTTGCTTACAGTCGTAACCTGAGTGCAGGCGTCCAACTCGCTCAAAAGTATTGCTCATGACTCGTCTCCTTCATCGCTCAACGTTTGCTCATTAAGAATTTCTTGTAAGTTTTTCGGCGCTTTGCGGTGCTCTGCGATCCTCGCTTCGACCGCCTCCTGAGCTTTCGCAGCGCGCTTAGCTACATGCTCACGGTCCACCACTTCAGCTGCAAGCTGACCGCATGCGCCGTCGATATCTGAACCACGAGTGTCTCGAACCGTCGTCACAATTCCTGCTTCTAAAAGTGTATCAACGAAAGCTTTTTCCGCGGACTTCGTTGCCGCAGTCCAGATACTTCCTGGAGTCGGGTTGAGTGGAATTGGATTGACATGAACCCATCCTTTTCCGCGCGAATTCAACTCGTGTGCAAGTAATTCCGCACGCCACTGGTGATCGTTCATATCTTTGATCAAGGCGTACTCAATCGACACTCGCCTGCCCGTTTTGACGAAGTACCTACGAGCAGAATCGAGTAGCTCTTTAACTTTAAATCGTGAGTTGATCGGGATAAGGTCATCGCGCAAAGAATCATCGGGAGCGTGGAGCGAAACAGCAAGCGTAACTGGGAATCCTTCGCTGGCAAGTCGATCAATAGCCGGAACCATTCCCACCGTTGACACTGTAATATTTCGCGCAGACATTCCGAATCCACGTGGCGTAGGTTCAATCATTCTATGCAAGGCGCCAACAACTGCCTTGTAATTTGCTAATGGTTCGCCCATACCCATAAATACAACGTTCGAGATGCGTACAGGCTCACCGAGTGCACCCGACTCCGCAGCCACGATATTCATTCTAAGCTGCTCAATAATTTCTGCGGTAGAGAGATTTCTTTGTAAACCGGCCTGTCCCGTAGCACAAAACGGACACGCCATTCCGCATCCCGCTTGGGAAGATATGCACAGTGTAGCACGATCGGGGTACTTCATGAGCACCGACTCCACCACCGCGCCGTCAAATAGTTTCCACAGGGATTTAATCGTACGGCCACGGTCCGCAATTTGATCCTGAACCTTGGTGATCAGCGGTGGAAACATCTTCTCACAGAGTTCAACTCGCTGTTGAGCAGGAAGATCAGTCATATCATCTGGCTCAACGGTGCGCCTTTCAAAGTAATGCTTCGAAAGTTGATCCGCACGGAAAGCTGGGAATCCAAAATCTTCGACTACCGCTCGACGCGATTCACGATCTAAATCGGCAAGATGCTGAGGAGCTTTACCGAAGCGTTTTTCAGAAAAACTAAGAGACGGACGCGGACCTTTTTCAACCTTGGGAAGAACTTGTTTTTTCACACTACACCACTAAATTTAGACGATTCATGAAAGCTACAGGACTCCGAGTCCAACCGCAAAAAGAAAGTAAAATGTTGGTGCGCAGAACAACAATGAGTCTAGGCGGTCAAGCATGCCACCGTGACCTGGGAAAATCGAGCCCATGTCTTTGATTCCTAAGTCACGCTTAAGCATTGATTCTGCAAAATCACCTGCAGTGGCGATAACCGGAGTTAGACATCCGAAAGCGATAACCCATCCCCACGATAAGCCAACCGCAAGGCCTACGGTCAACCAAGAGATCACCATGGCAAGAGCCAAAGAGCCACCGAATCCCTCCCAAGATTTCTTTGGGGAGATCTTGGGTGCGATTGGGTGTTTTCCTAGCAAAATACCTGCTAGCCAGCCACCTGTGTCATTTGCCACTGGAAGCAAAATAAGCGAAACTATCGTTGCTTGGGCATACGGAAAATCAGCTAGTGCAATCGCGAAACTACCCGACAGACCGATCCATGCCAAAGCGAAGCTTCCTACGATTGCATCTTTAAGGTGGTTTTCTTCACCGGTACTTTGCCCCAAACCCCAAAGCATTGCAATTGAAGTAGCGAACAAAAAAACTAATAGACCGATCTCGATTCCAAAGAACCACGTGGTGAGCAGAGTTGCTAACTGCCCAATTGAAAGTGCAATCAGCGGAATCCTGATGTTTCTCGCAAGAAAAGCTCCGGTAATTTCCCACATCCCTATCGTTAAGAACACAATCACGAGTACTAGGAAGAACTCAAGGCGGAACACTAGGGAAAAAGCCACCAAACTCAACAGCACTACGGCTGTAGCTACCGCTGCTGGCAAGTTCCGACCAGCACGCGACTTAGATTCAATTGGTGGTTTTGGAGGATGCGGGGCAAGCTTCGACCACATAGTCGAAGCTTGCCCCGCATCCTGAAAACTACTCATCTCAATACCTTAATACTCGAAAAAGACTCACATCTCCATGAGTTCTTTTTCTTTTCCTTCAAGCATTGAGTCGATACGATCGACGTATTTCTTGGTCAAAACCTCGAGCTCTTTTTCTGCCCGCTCAACTTCGTCTTCTCCGGCTTCGCCGTCTTTCTTGATGCGGTCTAGAGCATCCTTTGCCTTGCGACGAACCGCACGAGCGGAAACTCGAGCTTCTTCAGCCTTGGTTTTAGCGAGCTTCACATAGTCACGGCGACGTTCTTCGGTAAGAACCGGCATGTTGATACGAAGGACCTGACCGTCATCAGTTGGGTTTAAACCTAGATCTGACTCGTTAATAGCACGCTCAATATCGCGCATCGAAGAACGGTCATAAGGGGAAATAATTACGGTACGTGCCTCTGGAATAGAAACGGTTGCAAGTTGCTGTAGCGGCGTTGGAGCTCCATAGTAATCAACCATGAGAGACGTAAAAAGCTCTGGGTTTGCACGGCCGGAACGGATCTTCGAAAAATCGTTTTGAGCGACTTCGACTACCTTTTCCATTTTCTCTTCTGCTTCAAGCATTGCGTCATCAATCATGAAAATTCCTTAATTCTGAAGGTCCTGGTTAGTTACAAGAGTACCGATTTTTTCACCACGAAGCGCACGCGTAACGTTGCCAGCGGTTCCCATGCCGAATACCCTCATTGTTAATCCGTTATCTTGGCAGAGCGAGAATGCTGCTGCGTCAACTACTCGCAGTCCTTCGCGCAGCGCTTCATCGTAGGTAACTGTATCAAGTTTAACAGCGTCAGGATTCGTACGTGGATCTGCGGTGTAGACCCCGTCCACCCCGTTCTTTCCCACTAGAAGTTCATCACAGCGCAACTCAAGTGCGCGCTGCGCCGAAACAGTGTCTGTAGAGAAGAATGGCATACCCGCACCGGCGCCGAAGATCACTACTCGCCCCTTTTCGAGGTGGCGAATTGCACGCAGTGGAATGTAGGCTTCCGCAACTTGCGCCATGGTAATTGCAGTTTGAACGCGAGTTGGAACGCCAGCTTTCTCAAGGAAATCTTGAAGGGCAACAGCGTTGATCACGGTTCCGAGCATTCCCATATAGTCCGCGCGAGCACGATCCATACCGTTTTCTTGAAGCTCTACTCCACGGAAAAAGTTTCCGCCTCCCACAACTACTCCAACTTGAACGCCATCATTCACAGCAGCTGCGATTTCTTGGCTGATTCGGGTGAGTACATCGGTATCGAGTCCAACTGCACCACCGCCAAATAGCTCTCCAGAAAGTTTCAATAAAACTCGACGCTGGTTATCTTTGTTCCAATCACCAGCAAAATGCTCCGACTGCATTCGCATTCCTTTCAGCAAAATGACTCGTCAAAAGTCTACCCTAGCATCAGTGCTATCGATGAGACTTACGGCAAGAATTAACAAGAATTCCATCACATATACTCGAGGAATGAAGAAGATCTGCGAATCGAGAATTGGCCCACGTAAGAAAGCGCGGCGCCAAGCTAAGGGGTGGGTCCCTAACTACCACGGAGCCTGGGCAATGGTTACTTTTCCAATTCTGTTGGGAATTTACCTAGCCGGATTCGGCTCGAAACACCTGATACTCCTAGCATTTTGGTGGGTCGGTTATTTCGCATTCTTTGCCACAGGTTTGTGGTTACGCTCCAAGTTTAATGAGCGCTATAAAACTCCGACCTTAGTTTATGGCTCATGTGCCGGCGTACTCGGCGTATTAGTGCTTATCTTTATCCCTCATCTCTTGCGATGGCTTCCAGTCTTCTTACCACTGGTAGTAACCACCCTTTGGTGTTCGTGGCGACGACGGGACCGCAGCTTCCTCAACAATGCCGTCACAGTAATCGCCGCATCCCTTATGCTCGCCGTAGCTTACGACGTCGTTCCCAACGGAACGTCCTCGTGGCAGCACGTTTGGATCGCAACAGGAATCTTAACTGCCTATTTCTTAGGAACAGTTTTTTACGTCAAAACAAACATTCGCGAGCGCAATCGAAGATCCTGGTTAATTGCTTCGGCAACCTTCCATATTCTTTTTACAATCATTTCCTTTGCACTCTTTTATGCTGGTTTATCCTCTCTATCTCTGGTTTTGGCATGGCTGGTGGCAACTGTTCGATCTATCGCGGTACCAATCTATGGATCGCGAAATGGATGGATGAGCGCAAAAGCTATAGGAATTCCAGAAATCTTTTTATCAATATGGATGACTCTGGCACTAATTTAACTTCCTAATCGAAGCTCACACTTTCTGGTATTAACACTCATCACCGGATCAATTAGACTGGTGAGTACAACGCCGTTCGCGGCGTTTTTTCTTTGCCCGGGATAATTATTTCCTAAGTTTTCTATGGATCGGAAACGTATTTGACCGATCCTCCACAATATTTTCTTACCACGTTCGATAGATTCGAAGCCTCGAAACCCGAAGAAATGAGACACCACTACATGATTAAAAACAGCCACGATTTTGTACCAACCAGCGATCCACGCAGGATCCGGATTCCCGGCACTGACCGTGTCTATGATCGTAATAAAATCCTAGTTGTTTTGCTTGTAACTTTAATGATGTCACTACTACAGGTATCGTCAGTTAACACTGCACTTTCGGTAATGCAAACATCGTTGCACGCCTCAGACACCGCACTTCAATGGGTGCTTTCCGGTTATACCCTGGCCATCGGAATTACCTTGGTACCTGCAGGTAGACTTGGTGACATTTTCGGAAGATCCTTGATTTTCACAATCGGGCTAATCGTCTTCACGCTTTCCTCCTTCGCGCTAGGGTTCGCTAACTCTACTACTACCCTCAACGTTCTACGCCTCATTCAAGGATTCGGTTCCGGTGTCTTCTCACCACAGATCACGGGACTCATTATGCAATATTTCAACGGTCGAGCTCGTGCTAAGGCATTTGCGTATTTTGGCTTGGTTGTATCAATGTCGGTAGCGGCTGGTCCGGTACTTTCAGGGCTTTTCATTTCTGTGCTTGGAGATAACCTCGGATGGCGTCTTGCCTTCGCAGTTAATGCTCCAATTGGATTAATTGGAGTGCTCCTTGCGATTTTTTGGCTCCCGTTCGGAAAAGAACGTCGTCACTTCGCCAACCAGAATAAAGCTATCGAAGGCATGGTCGAACCGCGTGTTAGGAAAGAATCCTCGGAAAAAATCGACCTCGATCCATTTGGCATGTTGCTACTGGGCTCCGCCGTCGTCGCAATCATGCTGCCATTCATGCTCCACGTCACTGCTTGGAAATGGTTCATTATGCTCGCGGGCTTTATTCTCTTAGCCCTATGGATACTCTGGGAGCATTCCTATCAAAAACACGGGCACTTCCCTATGGTCGATTTGAGCCTTTTCAAAATCAAAACATTTTCATATTCAATGGGGATCGCGTCTCTCCAATTCCTCGGCGGACCATCGATGTTCGTAATCTTGGCTATCTTTCTTCAAGAAGGTTTAGGCGTCTCGGCCTTAGAATCTGGCTTAGTTACCCTTCCTAACGCACTCGTCTCTGCCTACGCTGCTATGTGGGCTGGAAAGCGCGCTTACGATCACGGACGTGGAATCCAAGCAATCGCGCTCTCTCTCACACTCCTTGGAGCCCTGAGCATGATCATCGTTTCTATCGCGGTCCATGCAGGCTTCTCCTATTGGCTCTTTTCTCTTCCGCTCATCCTTTCAGGCTTCGGCGGAGGTGCTATGGGGTCTGCTAACCAAACTCAAGCAATGCTCGATGTTCCAACCGAACATGGTGGTACGGCCGGCGGTGTAATCCAAACTGGTCAGCGTATGGCAACCGCCATCGGAACTGCACTCGTCACCGCAGTCTTCTTCGCAACGCGAGGAACACCTACTGACGCAACTTGGTATCTAGGCATTGCAACGGCCTATTCCGTGATCGCTATTATCTTTGTAATCGGACTTATTGTTGCCCTAGTTTTCTGGCGCGATGGTTATCATTCACGTCATCGAAATACTCGCACCGCACGAGTCAATTATCTGAAAGACCGAAAGAGCACTCGCCGCCGCAAGAATTAGAACAAATGGTTTGAGGAAAACTCGTCATTAATCTTTGCTTTCACCTATAATTTCGTCTTAGAAAACATCCCCACCCATTGATTAGCCCACAATCAGCCTATAAGGAGCACCTAGGAAAGAACCTAGATAAAAATGAGTACCCAACCATCTAGAATGTCGCCCAAAGACCTTATCAACATCGGAATTTTCTTAGTTCTATATTTCTTTTCGATGTCCTTAAATGCCTTGGCAGCAGCGGGTCCTGTCTGGATTTACCTTGCGTTGGTTATTTCTGCACCGTTTGGTGGAATTGTTTTCCAGCTTTTCCTTACTCGCGTAAAACATGCGGGCATGATCCTTACCTTCGGTGTCCTTTTCGGGATTTTCATTTCCATGATTCATGGCTGGCCTTCACTCATATTGGTCATTATCTTTGCGCTCTTCACCGAAGGAATCATTGCCGTTGGTCAATACAAATCAAAGCGAGCAAATTTCTGGGCATATCCAGTATTTCAACTCTGGGCACTCGGTCCAATTGTGCCGATTTGGTTGAGTGCCGAGCAATACCGCACCATGCTAATTCACTCTCGTGAAAAGTCGGCACAATATGCCCAACAAGTCATCGAACTTTCGTTAAATCCGGTATTCATTGCCATGATTGCCCTCGGTATTTTCCTGCTTTCGATCTTTGGGTCTTATGTTGGGCAACGGATACTCGTCAAGCATTTTGAAAAGGCCGGAATTGCCTAACAGTATCCCCTCTACAATCGTCCCTTACCCTAACAATTCCGCGCATCTAGACCCTGCATTTTCGGAATCCATGCCCCTAGATCCGCGGACGAAAATCCTTGGGGTCACCGCCATCAACCTCTGCATTATTACGGTAGTGAAGACGCCCGTCACACTATTTAGCTTGGTGCTCGCAATATTTTTAATCACGGCTTCCAAACAATGGAAATTGCTTATGACCTTTTCGACGCTCGCTGTAAGTTTCCAAAGTTCCTACCTTATTGGCTCGCATACAAATTCGCTTCTTTCAGGGTTTTTGTTGGTCTTAGGAGAATACGGAACAAGGCTAAGCATCGTCGTTGCCGTTAGCGCTTGGTTAATTCTCAGTACCCAACCAGCTGCCCTTTTTGCAGCACTAAGACGACTACATCTACCGTCTTCATTCATCATCCCAATCACCGTCATGTTCCGATTTTTCCCAGCCGTCATTGTAGAGGCGCGTGCTATCTGGGACGCGATGCAAATTCGCGGTCTGTTTCCAACTTGGTGGACTGCCGTTAAACATCCGATTTTATTAATGGAATACCTGATCGTTCCTCTCCTTGGATCAACGCTTCAAATAGCCGATGATATCGCTGTCTCCGCTATGACCCGTGGCCTCGGATCCCCACTAACGCCAACCTCGGTTGTCAAACTGGGATTCTCTTGGCGCGATGGTGTTGTGGTGGGCGCGATTGTTGGACTGATCGGCGTCTTCATCGCAGCGCTACTCGGGGTGGTATAAATGGACGAAAAAACACAGTGCATCCGAAGCTCAATCATCGAAATGCAAGGGATTCGTTTTCGATATGGTTTCGATGATGAGAGAAAAGAACCTAATACGCTCGAGTTCTCTACTAGGATCATGCGTGGCGAATGCGTCCTTGTTACAGGTCCATCGGGTGGTGGAAAATCAACTCTTTTGCGGCTCATCAACGGACTTATCCCCCACTACAACGAGGGAATTGTGGAAGGTGAAATCTCCATTCACGCATCTGACAAAACATTTTCACCAACAACTGCACCGCTTTGGGAAACAGGACAGTATATTTCGAACGTCTTTCAAAACCCGAATACTCAGTTCTTTACTACCAACGTAACTTCTGAGCTGGCTTTTCCATTGGAGAATCAAGCGCAACCACCTGCCATAATTCGTAACCGCATCGTAGGAGCCACCCACGAACTTGGCGTACAATCTTTGCTAGGTCGCTCATTATTCAAACTCTCTGGTGGTGAGCGCCAAGCGGTTGCAACAACCGGTGCCTATATTCAAAATCCTACTGTTTACCTGTTCGACGAACCTACATCCAACCTTGACTCTCAATCGATCGAGATTTTTCGCCAACTCCTCGAGAAAATCAAAGCGCAAGGAGCGACCATCGTTATTGCCGAACATCGTTTCTATTTTTTAAAGGACCTGGTTGATCGAGTATTGATCGTAGACCAGACGATTGCGGCAGATATGGACAGCCGCGATTTTTTCACGATGGACGACGACGCACGCCTAGGTTTCGGACTGCGTCAGCTCTGTGAGCAAACAGTTTCAAGGAAAATTCCAACATTTCAGATTTCGACTTCCACAGGGACTTTCTTATCTTCCTCGGATGTGGGCGTACTGGCGGTTACTGACACCTCGGGCACAGACATACAGTCGAAAGAGAGCCTAATATCCGCTGGTAAAGATATGCCAGCCGAAGCAAACGTACTAACTTCTCTAGAAGGAGCACCTAGCACAAACCTACTGGTAGATTGCGCACCTGGAGGTCTAATCCTCAAAGATTTTAGCTTCCTTCTTCCAACGAAAAAGTCTCGGGTAAAAATACCTAGGCTAGCGTTTAATCGTGGAAAAGTCACGGTTATTCGTGGCAGAAACGGAATCGGAAAAACCACGTTGATTCGAACAATGTGTGGGCTTCGTAAGAAATTCAGTGGAGAGATCTTACTCGATTCCCAGCATATTACACGCCGTGAGCTCCTACGCTCTACGCACTTAGTTATGCAGGACGTTAATCGTCAACTGTTCACGAACTCGGTTTTCTCAGAACTGATTCTTGGCTCTAATAAATCGCAAAGTGTTGATTCTAAAGCCGAATACGCACTTGATAGATTCAACCTAAGTGCGGTTCGAAATCATCACCCACTCGCACTGTCAGGTGGACAGAAACAACGCCTCGTCATTGCCGCTTCTATGGTGTTGGAACGTGAAATCTATATTTTCGATGAGCCAACATCGGGCTTGGATGGAAAACATTTACAATCCGTTGCTGATGCACTGACGGAACTTGCATCCAATGGAAAAATCGTCATTGTAGTCACCCATGACGACGAACTCACAAACCTTTGCGCGGACATCATCTATGAACTCGTATAAGATTGATCATTCCACTCTATTTTTGAATAGGACAAAGATCGGAGTGAGTAGGATCAAGGCAAAAGTAGCTACTGGTTGTCCAGTAGCTACTAGGATTAATTAATGAAGGTATTAGTTTACTTACAACTACAACGCTCCGACTCAGGAACTCCAGCCAGAGCAATTTCAATGTGTTGACCGCATCCAGACCAGGTCGATTTTCCACATTGTGCACAAGTAACTTTTTGGCACATGATTTAGTGTCCTCTCAGTTAAAAATTTCGATTGGGTAAATTTGATTAAAAGAATACTCTGTAATCTTCGATCTGTAATGTAGACGATACGTGTTATTCTGCCGATGAAAAAGTGTGTGGGTGAGAAACAGTTTCCTGCTTCTCACCCACACATCTAATAGTTAGAAAGCCTATCTTTCTAGCTAAATCACTCAGCGGCGGACTCGCCAACGCGTACGCGTACAAAACCGGTTACGTTTCCACCAGTTTCAGCGATAACCTGTCCAACGGTCTTCTTAGGATCGCGAGCGAAAGCCTGCTCAACCAATACGATCTGCTTGAAGAAGCCCTTGAGACGACCTTCAACGATCATTGGAACAGCCTTTTCTGGCTTTCCTTCGGCAAGAGTAAGCTCGGTTGCGATACGACGCTCGTTCTCAACAACTTCTGCTGGAACGTCTTCGCTGGTGAGGTACTCTGGGCTGAGAGCTGCAATGTGAACGGCGACGTCGTGTGCAACTGGAGCTGCGGCGTCATCGGTTGCAACAATAACAGCAACCTGCGGCGGAAGATCAGTTGCGGTGCGGTGCATGTAGGATTCAAGGTGAGCACCCTTGATAACTTCAACGCGGCCAACAGCAAGCTTCTCGCCAATAACACCGATGAAGTTGTTAACGCGGTCTGCAATAGTTCCGTCTGCGTGTGGTGCAGCGAGTACTTCTTCTACTGAAGTAGCGCCAACCGAAACTGCGGCTTCAAGAATTTCTTCTGCGAAAGCAATAAACTTCTCGTTCTTAGCAACGAAGTCGGTTTCAGAGTTAACTTCGACGATGTAGCCGATCTGTCCATCTTCGCCATCAACGATCTTGGAAAGAACAAGTCCGTCAGAAGCGGTACGACCTTCACGCTTAGCAGCAGTCTTGAGACCCTTCAGGCGAAGAATTTCTTCAGCCTTAGCAACGTCTCCTTCAGCTTCCTGAAGAGCGTTTTTAACGTCAAGCATTCCTGCGCCGGTCTTATCACGAAGCGACTTGATGTCTGCGG
This sequence comes from Arcanobacterium ihumii, assembly GCF_900604515.1. Classification (GTDB taxonomy): domain Bacteria; phylum Actinomycetota; class Actinomycetes; order Actinomycetales; family Actinomycetaceae; genus Arcanobacterium_A; species Arcanobacterium_A ihumii. Next base: position 399,520 of record NZ_UWOS01000002.1, read on the forward strand.
CGGTGTAATTTGCCATTATTTTCCCTCCGGAAATTTAGGTTTTCAGGCCTGTGGTTCTTCGGTTTCGGTCTTCTCTGCGGAAGCTTTCTCAGCCGGAGCTGACTCTGCTTCACCAGCAAGAACTTCACGTTCCCACTCTGGCATAGGCTCTTCTTCAGCCTGCTCAGAGTTACCCTTTGCACCACCGCGAGCAAGAAGGCCCTCGGCAACTGCATCAGCTACAACGCGTGTAAGGATTTCGATCGAGCGGATTGCATCGTCGTTTCCTGGAATTGCGTAATCCACTTCGTCTGGATCACAGTTGGTGTCAAGAACTGCAACAACTGGGATGTTAAGCTTCTTAGCTTCAGCAACAGCCAAGTGCTCCTTATTAGTGTCAACAATCCAGATTGCTGAAGGGGTCTTGACCATATCACGGATACCGCCAAGGGTACGATCAAGCTTGTCCTTCTCGCGACGCATCATGAGGAGTTCCTTCTTGGTGCGACCGGAACCTGCAACATCATCAAAATCGATGAGTTCGAGCTCCTTTAGGCGCTGAATACGTGCGTGAACGGTTTGGAAGTTGGTGAGCATACCACCGAGCCAGCGTTCGTTTACGTATGGCATGCCAACGCGCTCAGCCTGCTCACGAATTGGCTGCTGAGCTTGACGCTTGGTGCCAACGAAAAGGATGTTGCCACCGTGTGCAACAGTTTCCTTAACAAAGTCATAGGTGCGGTTGATGTCTTCAACCGTCTTCTGAAGATCAATGATGTAGATGCCATTGCGATCATTAAGAATGAAACGCTTCATCTTTGGGTTCCAACGACGGGTTTGGTGACCGAAGTGGACACCAGCTTCAAGCAGCTGGCGCATTGTAACGACTGCCATGGTCGTCCTTTCTTAGAGCGGCGTACCGCGATTATCGGTTGATGCTTAGAAACGGAGTATTCCTAAGCCCTGGCATGTATCCGAACACTCAAGCGTAAACGCACCGAGAGCGTTCGACCCCGAAGGCAAGACATGCGCGAAGTCTGGAGTATAAGCGAGTTACTTACACTCAATAGCCTTTTTATTTTACTAGATCCAAGCCGGTAATTACCAATTTGAAAGTACGAAGAAAGGTGGTTTTGCCAACACAATCAACGTGTTTGTGAATCGCTTATTTCAACAGCCTTTCCACACCGAGCGCTCACGCTCTCCTTTTCCACATGCTCGCATGGGGCACAATTCTCAAGCTCAAAAACATCCATACTAACAGTCATGTTATCCATCATGATTCAGTCCCTATTTTTCGTAGCCATGCCACCGGCAATTTCGGCAGACTCGTTTGCGGACCATTACTTTGTTTCGCACAATCAAAGCGCCGTTAGCAATACTGTGATCAAAGATCCCCCACCCCCGTGGGGTGGTCCGGTAACAATTCTTCAATCGGTTATCAAACAAAAATATCGTTGCCCGATAACGACTGGATGCCGCATTATCCGTTCGTTTAACGTAGGTGAAAATAATTGGAATTCGGGGCATCGTGGCATCGATCTAGCTGTTTCAAGCACAATTGAGATCATTGCACCAGCTGACGGAACCGTCTCATATGTGGGAGTGATAGATTCTCGTCCAGTTCTGTCCATCACTCACGACGACGGTATTCGAACAACCTATGAGCCTTTGGTTAGTAATCTAACCAAAGGAGCCAAAATACGGCGTGGTGAGGTGATCGGAACCGTGTCATTAGGACACTGCGCTCGCGCACTTTGCTTACATTGGGGAGCAAAAACGGATGCAGATTCTTATCTGAATCCTACCTGGTTGTTGGAACCGCGTGTAGTGGCATTGCTTGAGTAACTACGTCTATAACGGATGCGTACCCAAGAAGGCCGGAAATATTCAGGCGCGTGGGTGGGCCAAACCAAAAGCTTCACGGAGCCTTTCAGTACTAACGTGAGTGTAGCGCTGCGTGGTGCCTAAGGATGAGTGCCCTAATATTTCTTGAACTACCCGAAGGTCGGAACCCCCATCCAAAAGGTGCGTTGCAGCCGAGTGCCGCAAATCATGTGGGGATATATCTGGAACTCCAGCTTGTGCGGTGAGACGATGCAAAAGATCTCTCACCACTCGCTGATTAATTCGACGTCCTTGTTCTCCAAGAAACAACGCTTTTCGATCCTGATTTTGAAGTGACGTTCTTACATCTAACCACCGTGAGAGTGCTTGAGCAGCAGGCTGACCGAAAGGGACAATTCTTTCTTTGTTTCCCTTTCCGAGGACGCAAATCGTATTTGAATCCGAAATATCGTTGAGATTAAGACCAACGCATTCACTGATTCGGATTCCCGTGGCATAGATTAATTCAAAGACTGCCCAATCTCGAACATCTGTTGGATTTTGAGAAGAAGCGCGGTCAGCTAAAAAATCAAGAAAAGTTGACGCTTGTGCCTGCGAAAGAACAGTAGGAAGCTCATTTGCCGGTTTCGGCGATTGAATTCGCAAGCCAGCATCAACCTCCGCATAACCTTCCTTAAATAACCACCGGCTGAAACTTCGAATCGAGGCACTGTGGCGTGCTAATGAGGCTCTACTATGACCAGATTCTGATTTCCACGCCAACCAAGTTCTAATATCCGTTACATCGAGTTCTTTTAGGAGCGTATAGAATTTCGGATGATCTTTCGCTTCAAGCTTCCAGACATCGCTTGCCAAGAACGTAAGAAACGACGTCGCCTCTGTTGAGTATGCACGAACGGTATGGGGAGAAAAACCCCGTCGTATATCGAGGTACGTAACATATTTGTTGATCACTTCGTCAATTTCGTGAACGAACGAGCCCGAGATCTGCGCACCATCATCAGTCACATTATTAACCCTTCACCCATCGGCCATTTCTAAAAATTACTCTATTCATTATGAGTAGTTTACCTAGTGCTGACTGTACATCGTCCTCATTCAAACCCGATAGCCGCGCGATGTTTTGTACCGCTGCTCCACGAACTTGCGGAACGGCATCAAAAACCCTTTCAAGGATCGGATCGTAACCGTTTTTGAAAGCCCCTGCGAATGCATCATCTACTTGGACTCCCTGTCCGTTGTTTACCTCCCCTATAGAACCAAGCATTTCTCGAAGATGCTGAGAACTTGAAACCAAAATTCCACCATTTCGTATTAGCTCGTGGCATCCAGAAGAAAAATGGGATTCGATTGAACCAGGTACTGCACCTACTTCCCTTCCCAGTTCAAGAGCATGTCGCGCAGTGTTAAGAGCTCCAGATCTAAAGGATGCTTCAACAACCAACGTTCCACTACCCAACGCAGCGATTATTCGATTACGTGCAAGAAAACGATGACGCTGAGGAGATGCAGCAAGCGGAGACTCCGAAACTACAGCACCACCTTGATTGAGCGCATCATTAAAGAGTTGTTCATTTGCCTTCGGATACGCCCTATCTACACCACCGGCTGAAACTATGATGGTTTTTCCAGCCGCTGCCAAGGCGCCCTCATGTGCAAAAGCATCGATGCCAAAAGCCCCACCTGAAACCACCACATACTTATCAGATATGTCGTGCGAAATATCTAGAGTAAATCGCTTGCCCACCGAGCTAGCATCACGCGAGCCAACAATCGATACCATCGGCAACTGCAATGCCTCAACATTTCCTCGAACCCACAAACACAGAGGACGCCTTTCTCCTAAATCGTTCAGTTGCCTCGGCCAATCACAGTCTTGAGGAATGAGGATTGTGATCCCGAGCTTTGGTAAAACGTCATAATTGAATGCAGAGAGATTTTGCAAACGGCTAGCCCAACGTTGGATGCTTCGATTAAATGCTTCTGAGAAATTCGACCCAGCTAGTCCATCGTCAAACGTCGATGCATTAAACTGATTTATTTCTTCTTTAAGTACGTCAATCCCACCCCTGTACCCAAAATGATTAATCCATCGAAATGCAGCAATATCTTCGGCTTCCGTAATCCGCGACCACGTGACAGCAGCCATATGTTCTTCATCAAGAGTGGCAGCCAAGTGACTTCCTGTATTCACCATTCCTCACTTCCTTCCCCACGCAGTAAATATGCCTGGCTCAAGTCATCATCATTGGGATGGTCTCGACCGCGTAAGTCAGCCAAACTCCAAGACAATCGAAGTATTCGGTCAAAAGCCCGCATCGAAAGTTTCCCGTCAAAAATTTGGTTTTCTAACGCAGTTGAAACTGCAGACTGCTGCAAGGTATTTTTACGAAGCCATGTTCCTGGGAGCTGTGAATTGTTCAAAATCGGTATTTTCCACTCGATTCTTGAGTTTCGATATCTTTGCCGTGCCCGCGCTTCACACACTTCTTCAAGGATCTTTACAGTCGAGAACTGCCCACCACGTTTTAATTGAACCTTCGTTGGCCGGCGCAAAACTAAGCGAATATCAATCCTGTCGCGAATCGGTCCACCTAAATTAACTCGATACGACGCGCGGTCACGAGGGGTGCACCGACATCTCCCATTCCCATCAAGGAGAAATCCGCAACGGCACGGATTCGCAGCAGCGATTAACTGGAATCTAGCGGGATACATGATATGCGCTCGCGAACGATGCAGTTCTATTTCTCCAGTTTCCAACGGTTGCCGGAGAGCTTGGATAGCGTTCGTTGCAAATTCGGGGAACTCATCGCAAAACAAAACACCGTTGTGTGCTTGCGTTATAGCCCCTGGCCGAGGAATACCAGCTCCTCCTCCAATCAAAGCAACCATGCTAGCTGTATGATGAGGTGCCGAATACGGTGGGCGTCTAGGCAACGAATGCAAAGTTTCTCCAAGAACTGACTTAATAACCGCAACATCGAGTGCCTCTTCATATGAAAGATCAGGAAGAAAGCCTACAAATCGTTTTGAAAGCATGCTTTTCCCCACTCCCGGAGGGCCAATTAGGAGACTATGATGACCGCCACATGCTGCTACTTCAAGCCCAAAAATTGCATCTTCTTGTCCGCATACATCTGATACATCGAGGACTTCAGACATTTGAAAGACATCTTGTTTTCCACCACAGTCAGGCTCAGCATCTACTTCAATATTTGGCACGCCTACTGAACAAGCAAAAGTTGCCAAATTAGATATTCCGGTTACCTCAATATTTCCAACAAGTTCCGCTTCCGCTTTGTTAGCTAACGGCACTATCACTCGTTGGAAACCTTCCTGTTGTGCTGCAAGGACCGCTGGCAAAATACCCCGTATACCGTGAACACTTCCATCTAAACCAAGCTCGCCAAATACTGCAGTCGTCTGGGAAAGTTGAAAACCTTGTGCACCCAAGATCGCCGCAGCGATCCCAAGATCATAACTCGTACCTGATTTTGATAAATCCGCCGGAGATAGATTGACAACAATCCTCAGATTTGGCCACGTCAACCCTACATTTTGGAATGCTGCGCGCAGTCTCTCCTTTGCTTCATTAACTGCCGCATCAGGAAGCCCAACTATCATAAAATTTGGTAAACCATTTAATAGTGTAGCTTCAATTAAGACACTCGATCCGTGTAATCCTAGCAGACTAACGGTGTATGATTTTCCGATCTGTGATGTCCTCATGAGGCATCCTTGATATGGGTGATTGAGTATCCTCCGCCAAGTACCCTCACGCCCACAACGTCCACCGCTAAGTTTTGAGCATGGACTGAATTATTAACAACCCATTGCACAAGCAAAGACCTAATCCGGTGAAGCTTGGCACCTGTAATTGATTCTTCAGGAGTCCCAGTGCGGTTTTGCCGGCGGGTTTTAACCTCGATTGCAACGTACGCCTCCCTGGTCGGATCGAACGCTATTAAATCAATTTCACCCCCGCGACTTCTCCAATTCGTATCGCGAATAATAAAACCGCGCTGTTCAAGATAACGCTGAGCACATCGTTCGCCCCATCTACCAAGGTCTTGACGCGAACACCCCAATATTTCGTTTATCGATGGATTTTCAACATAAATCGATTCATTAAGCATGCAACGATTTGATCAGTTTTCAAGAAAACAGGTAAAAAGTTTAGGCACCCTGTGGGAAAAACTTGAACTCGGTTATACTGTGGGAAACTATCACGCAATCGAAGTATCGAGTCTGCCCCAACCGCTATCGTTCGATTCTAAAAATTAGTCGTTTTCACGGTCGAATTCGAGCTCACGCGAGATATCCGGTTTGTTTAGTTCTTCGACGTTGACGTCTTTGAAAGTCACAATCCTTGCACTTCGGATAAAACGTGAGGATCGGTAGATGTCCCAAACCCACGCATCGGTAAGAATAACTTCGAAGAAGATATCGCCGGTATTTGAAGCACGAACATTAACATTTACGTCATTTGCTAGATAAAACCTGCGTTCGGTTTCCACCACGTACTTAAATAGATTGATTACGTCACGATATTCACGGTACAGCGCTAGCTCACGCTCTGCTTCGTAGCTTTCTAGTTCGCTCATCATGATCCTGTTCTATTTAACGAGTCCCGGTAAATTCCATGCTGTTCGATGGTGAACACTGGCTCCAAAGTCCTTCAACGCCGCAATATGCTTCTGCGATGAATACCCTTTGTTATGCTCCCAATCGTACTGGGGAAAGTCTACCGCCAAGGAACTCATAAGCGAATCTCGAGCTACTTTCGCTAATACCGATGCCGCTGCAATCGCAGCACATCGAGCGTCACCTTTCACCTCTGTTTGAACAGGAACTGAGGGGAGCTGAGGTCCAACATCAAACAAACCATCCGTCGTCCACCAGTTATGAGAGCCATCGAGGAGAACCGCGTCAAAATGAAACCCTCGATTAAGTAGCGAATCTACCGCACGTGCCGCTGCACAACGCAGACCAGCAACGATTCCAAGGGTATTTATTTCATCAACGGTCGAATGTCCGACCGCTGAGGCCATTACCCAGTTGCTCGTAGGTTCAACAAGGTTTTCTCGAACCTTTGCTGAAATCATTTTCGAATCACGTAGCTTACTTGGAAATGCGTCCGAGGTTTTCAAATCGATTAGTGCAATTCCAACCGACGCCGGACCAGCCAATGATCCACGACCAACTTCATCGACTCCCGCTAAAATCGGATTCTCAATACCGGTAGCAAGACGCGCCAAAATCTCTTTTTCAATCGTCCGATCGGGAACAAGGCGATTCGATAGCTGTGCCATGGTGTTGAACGTATACGCTTTCTAAACTAATCAAACTACGAAGATGCACCAGCTGGTGATGGCACGTCTCGATATACCTCAGAAACATCGTCTAAGCGACCGAATCGTCCTAAAGGATATATTCGTAGCCAAGCTCGACCCTCAATATTTTTGATCGGAACAAATCCAAAACCGGTAGTACGCTGGTGGTATCGAGAGTCTTTTGAATTGGAGCGGTTGTCTCCCATCACCCAGATATGCCCGTCCGGTACCACGACGTCGAAAGCTTCAAGCGATGGCTGTATCCCTTCGCGAATATACGTTTCATGAATTGGCTGGCCATTTACTAAAATTTCGGCACCCTGACCAGCACAGCTAATATGATCGCCAGGCATTCCGATAATACGTTTCACAAGGTGTGTTCCAGCATTTTGTGGTAGTAAGCCGATGAGCTGGCCAAATTCTTTCAGAACCCCCTTTACACCGGCGGATTCTGCTACAGGCGCGTCCGAGAGCCAGTTGCCTGGATCTACAAAAACGACGACGTCGCCTCGTTGTAGGTCATCTTCCGTATCAGCGAGCTTATTGACCATAATCCGGTCTCCGGGGACGAGTGTATTCATCATCGACTCCGAAGGGATTTCAAAAGGTTGAATCAAAAATGTCTTGAGAAGAACAGCGCACAGCAAAGCTACAACGATTACAGCCCCGAACTCAACAACTGAAGAAAAGAAACGTTGAGGCCATGGTTTTCGAGTTGGCTCGTCATCAGGATCCGAATTTGACGAAGTTCCCTCGGATGTTTCGGCTTCCACATGATCGGAATCAGAGCGCTTAGGATCTTGCGACGGCGGAAACGAAGGTGGCATTTCTTCGTTATCCTTCGCAGACCTGCCGATGCCCGATTCTTGCTCCATGCACTCTCCCTGTTTAATGGATGTGTCTCCCGATGCCTTGATGGAAACCGAGCTACGCTACGCTCCGCCCCTAATGCACAGGCATCAGATTCCCATGCGAAGCCGAGTCTATCACCTGCACCAGAAGAACATACTTCTTGGTTATTCTACATGGATATACGCTTATTTGCGCACAGTGAAGAGCTCACAGCACCAACTATTTCGGGTTCATACCACTTATTTACGTACAACTCCATACGACTAATAGGATTATTTACACTGTCAAAGTCGCTCATTCAAGTGTAGATATAATTTGTGGGCCCCGATCTCGTGGGGCCCACAAATAGAAAAGTCTCACTTGTTATCAGTACGCTTTTCTTTGATCTTTGCAGCCTTGCCACGAAGATCACGAAGGTAGTATAGCTTCGCACGACGAACATCACCACGGGTGACAACTTCGATCGAGTCCACGTTCGGGGAGTGAAGTGGGAACTTACGCTCAACACCAACACCGAATGAGGTCTTGCGAACGGTGAAGGTTGCACCTACACCCTTACCACCCTTGCGAGCAATAACCACACCCTGGAACACCTGGATACGGTGACGGTTGCCTTCAACAACCTTTACGTTAACCTTGACGGTATCGCCTGGGCGGAAGTCTGGACGCTCAATGAGCTGAGACTGTGCTACTGACTGTGGAATCTCCATGATTCATTCTTTTCTCTCCCTGCGCGCAGGTCAGAGAGGGGTCAGGGATCTGGTCAACCAGATCCGAGTGGATATTTTCTTACCCGAGCGCAACCCCCTGCGGCAGGCACTGCGTTCATTTTGGTAAGGCAACTCAACTATTTTGCCACAGACAACGGGCGAACCATAGTTATATCCTTGTTGATCGTGTCACCCACAACAAAAGTTCGAGTTCCTAGTCTATTGAATCCAAGTTTCCGGTAGGAGCGCTGAGCACGCTTATTTCCACAGTGAGTGCCCAACCAGATAAATGTCTCGCCCGAAACATTTTCATATCTGCGTTCTAATTCGCGCAAACCGAACGCAAAAAGTTCGCTAAAGACTTTATGCCCTCGCCAATCGGGATGTAGATAAGCTTTAGATAGATACACGTATAAGGTATCAGCTTCATCGTCATCGGGTCTTTCCTCATGATCAAAGAGCAGGTAACCAATAACTTCGGCTTCGAGATTTTGCGCCAGATACACAGAATAACGCCGATCCTCAACATAGACGGCAAAGTTGTCTTCGGTAAGGTTGTGGTTAACAAAGCTATCAATATCCGCAGAGCTAACTTCAGAAGGGCAAGCATCCACAAACATAGACTGAGCGAAAGCGCTAAGTGCGCAAACATCGTCGGAATTAGCGGTGCGGAAATGAATCTGAACAATTTCTTGTTTAACTTCGTCGAAGAACCACCCTAAAGAAGCAAGGTGTGCCCAGTCATGTTTATCCAAGGTGGCTGGATCTAGGTGTTCGATCATGTCTGGGCGTCGCAAGACCGTCTTAGTCAAGGCTTGGTTGCGCCTCCAACGATAAATTGCCTGGTGATTACCCGATGTGAGAACTTCCGGAACCGCTATCCCACGAAACTCTGCAGGTCTGGTAAACACAGGATACTCGAGCAAGCCAGCCTCACCGTGCGATTCTTCTACCAAAGACTCAGGATTTCCTACCATGCCTGGAACCAAGCGCGACACAGCTTCTACCAAAGCAACGCTGGCGACTTCCCCGCCATTGAGTACGTAATCCCCCAATGAGAATTCGAAGACTTCGATATCTGAGTTTTCGCCGTAATATTGCGCAATGCGAGAATCAATACCTTCGTAACGACCACACGCCAAAATAATATGATCACTACCAGCTAGGTCATAACACATGCGCTGTGTTAGTGGCACTCCCGACGGAGTTGGAATCGCCAATACTGTACGATGGTGCACTCCCACAGTGCGATTGCTAGGCTCAGCTTCATTGACTTCGTAGCCACGGATTCCCTGGTTGCGTTTAGCAACAGTCTGAACTACCGAATCAATCGCTTCCGCCCAGACATCAGGTTTCATTACCATTCCAGCTCCGCCACCGAACGGCGAATCATCCACGGTGCGATGCACGTCATGGGTCCAATCACGGATGTCGTGGATAGCTGTTGAGATGATGCCCTTTTGCTGAGCCTTCCCGACTAAAGACAGCTCAAGGACCTGAAAAAACTCCGGAAAAGCCGAAATGATATCGAAATGCATCGTCATAGCAGTCGTCTATTTTTCCTCGTACAAGTTTTGCGAGGCTTTTTCAGCATCGCCATCAAATTCTTCTTCGATTTCTTCATCAGAAAAGAGTCCGTCCGGCGCGTCAATAACGATGCAGTGATCAGCGATGTCAACATCAATCACGATTTCTCGCACAAAAGGAACTCTAGTTATTCGACCATCAGGTTCTCGCACTACTAAAAGATCTTGTGCTGGCATTGGCTCTAGACCAACAACTGTTCCAAGCTCGTATCCTTCTGGATCAAGTACCTCGAGGCCAGTTAATTCATGAGCATACCAAGCATCTTCTTCAGCCTCATCCTCATCCGATTCAATAACAAGCTTCACTCCACGCAAGGATTCCGCAATAGTGCGATCTTTGATCTCCTCGAAACGGGCAAAAGTCATTCCCTTATACTCACGCGTCTTTTCCACAACAAGTGGACCGACGTCGGCAGGCTCGGTTTCAAGGGCGGAGCCGGCGTAGAGACGGCGCGCAGGGCTATCCGTACGCACATCTAATTTCACTTCACCTTTAAGGCCATGTGCTGCACCAATGATAGCAACAATAAGTTTCACTTTTCCCCTTGATATCGACAGTAGGAATCTCTGTGTTTTAAATATACCTGAAACAGGAAAACCCGCGCCTACAGCGCGGGTTTTCACACAGAAAGTAATTCAGCGATCGGTTTCGATCACGTCTACTCGGACTGAGCCATTGGTTGACAACGCATTAATCACTGACCGCAATGCTTTCGCAGTACGACCATTACGACCGATAACGCGTCCTAGATCCTCAGGATTGACACGGACTTCAAGAAGTTCCCCACGTCGATTATTTCGAGTAGAAACTTCAACGTCATCGGGGTTATCCACGATTCCACGGACCAAATGTTCCAAGGCTTGTGCGAGCATCAGGCTTCCTCAGACTCTTCTGCTGGTGCTTCTTCAGCCGCAGCTTCTTCTTCTGCTGCTTTTGCTTCAGCTTCGGCCTTAGCACGTGCCTCAGCCTTAGCTGCACGACGCTTTTCAGCATCGTCCTGAACAGCCTTAACAGCTTCTTCACGAGCCTTTTCAGGATCAACCTTTTCTACGGTCTTCAAGGTAGAAGTACCTTCGAGACCCTTGGCTGCCTGCCAGTCACCTGTGATCTTCAGCTGTGCAAGAACTGGCTCTGATGGCTGTGCACCAACAGAGATCCAGTACTGAGCACGCTCAGAATTGATGTCGATCGTCGAAGGCTGAGTATTTGGGTTATAGAATCCGATCTCTTCAATAACGCGACCATCGCGCTTCTTGCGAGAATCAACAACTACAACACGGTACATAGCCTCACGGATCTTACCCATGCGCTTTAAACGAATTTTGACTGCCACTTGTGCGGTCACTCCTGTTTCTTTGTTTCATTGGAAAATAATCAGTAGACGGTGGGAACACGCCACTAACAGTTTCCGAACTAAGACGCCATTGAGATGAGAGGGCCTCAACTTAGTCTGAGTACAACGTAATATTCTGCCAGATTTTCAGGCACGAGAACAGTCCGATACCAAAATAAGCTCGGTGGTACCGCTCACGTCCCGCGTTTCCTCAACTTTATGCACGAATCTATACAATCGTCGATTCATAAATTTCCGTTCTATCATTCCCAACTCCCTTATTTCACATGTGCGAATCTTGGTTTTTCGGCTCTCTGAACTGTGTTTAAGTACCCACAATTGATGCGAAAATGAAGTAGGTAATTGGTCAAGTAAACATGAAGAATAAGAACTATGACAACCGAAAAAGTAAACCTCACCAAATTTGCATGGCTCTCGATCGCAGCAGCGATCGTAACAATCGCAATGAAAGTAGGCGCATACCTACTCACGGGATCAGTTTCGCTTTTATCAGATGCTATGGAATCAGTGGTTAACCTAGTAGCGGCGATCGTTGCCCTTTACGCTCTTAAACTCGCAGCTAAACCTGCAGACTCTCACTACACGTATGGACGATCGAAGGCAGAATACTTTTCTGCAGCTATAGAAGGTTCAATGATTTTCGGTGCCGCCGCCCTCATTCTTTTCGTCTCAGTCCAGCGCCTTTTCTCTCCAATTCCATTAGAAAACTTAGGAATCGGTTTGATTGTTTCCTCATTCACGACGGTGATCAATGGCCTCGTAGGCATTTATCTTCTTAGATCTGGCCAAAAGTACTCCTCCCCGACTCTTGTCGCTGACGGTAAGCACCTTCTCACCGACGTCGTAACCACAGTGGGAGTTATTCTAGGCGTCTGCCTAGTGAAGATGACCAATCTCGAAATTCTTGATCCTATAGTGGCAATCTTGGTGGGCTTCAACATTATTTGGATTGGCACGGGGTTGATCAGAAATTCCCTTGCTGGCCTTCTTGATGTCACCCTCCCAAAAGAAGAAAACAAAGAAATCGTTGCAATTCTCAAGTCTTTCCGCTCAGAAACCATTAGCTTCCATGGTCTTCAAACACGCCAGGCGGGACGTTTGCGCTTCGTCAGAGTCGACGTTCAAGTGCCAGGCGTTTGGACCGTGCGTGAAGGTCACAATTTCGCTCATCAGGTCGAGGCGAAGATTGAGGAAAAATTTCCTCAGACAGCAGTAACCATCCACGTCGAACCGATTGAGGATCCTGCATCGTACGACGATATTCCAGAAGGTTTCGTACCATTAGATGGCGACGACGGATTCGTTCCCATTGACTTGGAAACAGGAAAGCCTGTCCCATTCCAACAGTAAGTATCGAAATACCCCTAATCACAACCGTTTTTACAATCGCTTTCTCAGGATTCGCGTACGCAGATTCCATCGATAAAGACGCATCGCGGGGACAGCACGGTCGAGATTTCTTTCAACGGATCTGCGGTGTATACAACAAAGTCTGCCGCAGCTCCTTCTTCCCAGGTAGTGAGACCAAGCCTTCGTCTGCCTTCAAAACTTGCCGCACCCATAGCAACATCTACCGGCATCCCTTGAGAAACGGCATCACATAGTTCATACGGTAAACCTCGTTTATTGACGTCAAACGAGGTATCGGATCCCATGAGGAAATGAACCTTTGCATCTACCATCATGGCAAGATGTGCTCGCCTGCGCGCATCCATATCGAGCATATGTTTTGCATAAACAGGATACTTACTTGCGTCTGCTGCAAATTCGGGGAACCTACTCACTTGATTAACAGTCGGGGTAATCAAAATCCCCTGTTCTCGTGCCTGCACTAGCTGATCCCACGTCATCCCAGTACCATGCTCAATTCCATCCACGCCGGCATCAAGTAAATCATTGATCGTTGCATGAGCAAAAGTATGAACAGTCACTTTAGTATTAAGGTCATGAGCCGCCGCCACCGCGTCTAGAATTGCTTGGCGTGGCCACAGTGGTTCAAGATCTGACTGCTCGCCATTGCTCCTATCAATCCAGTCACCCACGATCTTGATCCAACCATCGGCTTTGCTGCACTGATACTGCACTTGTTTTACCAATTCCTCCGGCTCAGTATCAATGCCGAGGTAGCGAATATAGCGTTTATGGCGTGCAATATGTTGCCCGCAGTGAATAACTTTCGGTTGATCTTCTCGACGTACATCATTGGCATCCCTCTGCCCACCACAGTCGCGAATATGAGTGACACCAAGGCTCGCGCTTGCGTCTAAGCGCCGATGGATTTCAGCGTCGTTAACAAGTTGTTCCGTATAAGACGCTCCTGGATGAGTGTGTGCATCTACCAAGCCTGGGTAAATATAGCCATTAACCTCTTTGGTAGCGACGTTCGAGGCTGGCGGCGAGTACGTAATTTTGCCATCAACAATCCACACATCATCGCCCCAAAAACCTCGCAGGTCTCCCCTCAAGCGATATACGTGAGATGAGACCTTAGAAGAATACTCATTCATCATTGGAGGAACTTAGCCAGTGCTTCCATATCTACATTGCCGGAGGCATCTGCATTTGCACCACCAAATGCGCTACCCTTTGGCGATTTTGCCTGATGTTGTGCTTCAAGCTCTTGTTGACGGCGCTTTGCTGGGTTTCCAGATCGGCCTTTCTTGTTTCCCGAAGATTTCTTCGTGGATTTCTTACGCTGTTTCTTAGTGTAACCGCCGCCGAAACCAGGAAGCCCTGGCATATTCGGCATCCCTGGCATACTGCCCCCACGCGACATTGCCTGCATCATCTTCTTAGCCTGCTCAAATCGATCCATCAAAGAATTAACTTCTTGAACCGTGGTGCCTGAACCATTTGCGATACGTAGGCGGCGCGAACCATTCAATATCTTTGGATCTTGACGTTCGGCCTTAGTCATCGAACGAACAATCGCTACCTGACGGTCAATATCACGCTCGTCAAGATTATCTAGCGCATCACGGTACTGGTTCATTCCGGGGAGCATGCCCATGATTTTCTTCATCGAGCCTAGCTTGCGCATCTGCTCAAGCTGTTCAATAAAGTCATCTAGGGTAAAAGATCCCTGCGCCATCTTCGTAGCAAGATCTTCAGCTTGGCTCTCCGACCACGTCCGCTCTGCCTGCTCAATAAGGGTAAGAAGATCACCCATATCCAAGATACGTGATGCCATACGATCTGCATGGAATCGTTCAAAGGCATCAAGTTTTTCACCGGTGGAAGCAAAGAGTACTGGCTGACCAGTAACGCCTCGTACCGAAAGCGCCGCACCACCGCGTGCATCGCCATCAAGCTTCGAAAGTACAACGCCGGTGAAGCCAACACCGTCACGGAAAGCGATCGAGGTATTGACAGCGTCTTGACCAATCATTGCGTCAAGGACGAATAAAATTTCATTAGGCTGGACGGCGTCGCGAATGTCACGCGCCTGTTGCATCATCTCTTCGTCTACACCCAAACGACCAGCGGTATCAACAACGACGACGTCGTGTCTATTTTCGCGTGCAACATTCAGAGACTCACGAGCCACTTGAACCGGATCACCGATGCCATTCCCAGGCTCTGGGGCATAGACGGTAACACCTGCACGCTCACCCACCACTTGGAGCTGATTAACTGCATTTGGACGTTGCAAATCCGAAGCAACGAGCAAGGGATTCTTTCCATTTTCGCGTAACCAACGGCCTAGTTTTCCAGCCAAGGTGGTTTTTCCTGCACCTTGGAGACCAGCGAGCATTATGACGGTTGGACCCTGCTTTGCCCAATTCAGTTCCCGGCTTTCGCCACCAAGCACCTCGATGAGTTCATCGTTAACGATCTTGATAACTTGCTGAGCTGGATTGAGAGCCTGCGAGACTACTGCGCCGGTTGCTTTCTCCCGAACAGCCGCAGTAAAGGAGCGAACTACAGGTAGCGCAACGTCTGCATCGAGCAAAGCACGGCGAATATCGCCAATTACGCTCTCAACGTCTTGCTCCGTTAACTTTCCATGTTTGCGGAGATTACGAAGTGATCCTGTAATACGATCTGAAAGGGAGTTAAACATTCACATACCTTGATTTGAAACAAAAATAAGCTGTCTGCATTCTATGTCACTGCCGATGCAGGTATCTAATTAGCTGACATCGGCAGTGTAGTTGTTTTAGGAAAGAATTGAGTCCACAAATGCTTCTGGGTCAAATGGTGCAAGATCATCCGCGCCTTCTCCGAGACCGATAAACTTCACAGGTACTCCAAGCTCACGCTGAACTGAAATAACGATCCCACCCTTGGCTGTTCCATCAAGCTTTGACAACACAATTCCAGTAATGCCTGTGACTTCAGCGAAAACCTGGGCCTGACGCATACCGTTTTGACCCGTCGTTGCATCGAGAACCAAAAGAACTTCGCGTACTGGTGCTTGTTTTTCCATGACTCGCTTGATCTTTCCAAGCTCGTCCATCAACCCAGCTTTATTTTGCAGACGTCCAGCAGTATCGACGATGACGACGTCGGCTTCCCTTTCGCGCGCAATGTGTACAGTTTCAAATGCCACCGATGCTGGATCGGCCCCTTCTTGATCCGAGCGAACTACGAGGACACCAATTCGTTCTCCCCAGGTTTGAAGTTGATCTGCAGCCGCTGCGCGGAAAGTATCGGCAGCTCCAAGTACAACTGAGTAACCTTGCGCAACCAAAATACGTGAAAGCTTTCCGGTGGTAGTCGTTTTTCCAGTACCGTTGACTCCAACCATCAGGACTGAAGAAGGTACCTTTTTTCCAGCGTCGTCTGTACGCGGCTCGATGTCCAGCTCGCGGGACTTATCGATCGAAATCAAGTTAATGAGCTCAGCTCGAAGCACTTCCTTCATCACTGCTGGATCGGAGGTGCCACGAATCTTGGCCTCTTGCTTGAGTTTATCAATGAGGTAAGAAGTAGAATCCAAACCTACATCAGCCATGAGCAGAGTTTCTTCGAGTTCTTCCCAGTCCGATGCCGAAAGGTTCGAGCGCGATAACACGTTAAGAAGAGCGTTTCCAAGACCACCAGATTTAGCGAGTCGGGCACGTAACCGTTCCATTCTCGACGGAACAGATTCAGGCATATCAACAATGTCTACCGGTGGAATATCCTCGATGACCTCAGCGTCTTCGATCGCCGAGGACTCAAGTTGATCTTGTTGTGAACGCGGAGCGTCTATCTTGGGATAGTCGTTGCGAGAAGAACGCGCTTTCGTGATGAGAACCGTGCTGGCTCCACCTAAAAGAACGATGCCAAGGACAATGTAAATAATTAATTCTGGAGTCACCCTTCTAGTGTGTCCTAGACACAACTGAAAAGGCAACAACAACGAGAAAGAATTGTGATGCTAACGAGGTGGAAGTGCACCTATGTATCAAAGATGATCCGGCTATAGGAAAACGTAAGGCAGTTGGTTGCAGGCAGTAAGTGGTTATTCCGCCGAAGATGATTTAGCGAAAACCCTACGCCCCTTATCGATAGCTTTTTCTGAACCTTCGATAATTGACTGCACACGATCTGACTCAGCAATTTCCATCACTCGATCATTGATCGGCTCAAAGTTGATGTAACCATCGCCGTCTGCCTCAACGAATGTTGTGAAAACATCGTCGATCCTAGTTTCTTTTACCTTGACTTCAAAGGAATCAAGACTCAGATCGTCATTTCGCCAATCTGATACGGAACTTTCAAGCATTTGACGTGCCTGTAGATCTTTTCGGCCAAAGCCAAGAAGATAAAGCACAAGGGAGATAGAAGCGGCACCAGCGATCAAGAAAAGCAACACAGTAATCAACACACTATATTTCTATCGACATTGTTCACGAAATGCTAGGATTCCCACCACAAAGTTGATCACAATATGATCACTTTGGAGCCCTTTTTGGTCACGAAGTTTAAAATGTCAGTAGTTTACTTCTATTGCCGGCGGTTGAGACCTTCGCTTATTCTCTCCATGAAAGTTACAAAGTTATACCAACTACCTCATCGGTAGCCTCTGATGCACAAGCTCTATTGCGGAAGAACATCTTTAATACGCTGGGAAATAACTGCTGTGACGCCCTGTTCCTTCATAGCAACTCCGTAAAGAGCATCAGCGATTTCCATAGTACGTTTCTGGTGTGTAATAACTAGGAGCTGCGAACTCTCTTGAAGCTCTTTGAATATATCGAGCAAGCGCGAAAGATTAACGTCGTCCAAAGCGGCTTCAACTTCGTCCATAACGTAGAAAGGAGAAGGACGCGCCTTAAAAATCGCAACCAAGAATGCCACCGCCGTCAATGAACGTTCGCCACCCGATAAAAGAGATAACCGCTTGACCCGCTTACCTGGTGGACGCGCCTCGATATCGATTCCAGTGGTCAAAATTGAATCGGGATCAGTGAGAACCAATCGTCCTTCACCACCTGGGAAAAGGCGTCCAAACGTAGCCGCAAACTCACGCTCAACATCAGCAAATGCATCAGTCATAACTTCGTCAACTCGTTTATCTATATCACGGACAATCGTTAGCAGGTCTTCTCGTGACTTCTTCAAGTCCTGGAGCTGCTCGGTAAGGTATTTTTGGCGTTCTTCAAGAGCAGCGTGTTCTTCCAATGCAAGAGGATTAATCTTACCCAACCGAGCCAAGTCCCGTTCAGCACGTGCTAAACGTTTCTCCTGCTGCTCACGCACATAAACCTTTTCCTCCCCTTCATCATCTGTAAACATCTGGTGCGGACCGTATTCGTCAACCAAAACCTGTGCATCCATGCCAACCGTATCCAAAGCTTTAGCCGCAAGTTGCTGGTACTTCAGCCTTAGCTCCGCAACAATCATTTCGTAACGGTGCTCTTTATCGTTGAGTTGACGTTCGTCGTTTTGCAATTCATCGAGACGACGACGCGCCAACAATAGCTCCGAATCGCGTGAGGACCGTGCTTCTTCCGCAATTTTTCTTTCAGAAGATACTTTTTCCAAAATCTCTTTGGTCTTTTGTAAAGCTGAAAGCGAATCATCGCTCACTCGCTGTGCAATCTTCGCCACTTGCTGGCGTCTAATCGCTGCCCTTTCTTCTTGAGCAATACGCGCTTCAACGGCTTTTGCAGAGTACTCCAGAGCCTCAGATTTGCCAGAGATTGCGCGTAGGCGCTCTTCTCTGGTTCGCAAGGCGAGCCTTGCTTCAGTCTCCGTAGACCGAGCAGCGATTGTAGCCGAATGCGCAGATTCACGCCGCTGATTGAGTTCTTTTACCCGGCTTTCTAGATCGCTCGGTTCACTTTCCACACGTTTCTGCTGCTCCTGGAGACGCTCCAGCTCTTCGCTCCGATTTTCAAGTTCCACCGAAATCTTGGTCCTACGCTGGGTATTTCGCTCAACCTCGTCCTGGGCAGACTTCAGTGATTGTCTCAGTACACCCAGTTGCGCTGTAACCGCAGCCAGTTGCGAGTCACGCGCATTGAGTTGCGCGTTGACGGAATCGAATTCTTCTTTCGCCTTTGCGTTTTTCTCTAGTGCCATTTCAAGGCTGGCCTGGGCTTGCACAAGGTTCTTGGTAGCCTTCTGAGCTTGCACCACTGCATCGTCATAAGTAGCCTGCCGAGCCAAAATAGTTGCTTGCTGTACTTCTCCGCCCCACGCTTGATGCTGGCTCAAAACATCGCCAAGAAGCGTAGCTACTCGCGGCGCACCGTTCTCTAACAGAGTTTTTGCGCTCACCAAATCAACGCAAAGCACAGTCCCTGCTAGAAGGGTGCAAATTGTTGCACCAACCGCCGTATTTGAGTCAATCACCGAGGTTGCCAAACACGCATTGTTATCACCCAGACCGGATTTCTCCAATGCCTGCTTGGCAGCAGAATTTGCATCTCCATCAGCAGAGGACTCTGTGGCAATAAGAAGCTCCACGTGACCGGCTTGAGACTCGCGTGCTGCGCGGAGTGCGTCGACGGCGTCGGCAACTGAGGTCATTACCGCTCCCCCAGCAATACCCGCAAGACCTGCTTCAACGGCAGCTTCCCAACCTGAGAAGATACGGACTTTATCTCGAACCAGACCATGAACCCCAGAGCGATATTCGTCAATGATCCAAGCTGTTGCATCTTCAGGAGTCAAAGAAAGTTCAAGTGTTGAAGCTTTTGTTTTCCACTCGACTGCAAGCGACTTTGCTTCCGCAAGCGCAACTCGAGCTTCTTCAACTGCATCATTTGCCTCTTGACTCTCGCGCGCAACTTCCTCATGGACAATCGAAAGGGTGTCATCTCCATCCGTATGCGCAACAATATCTTGCTCCAGTAAGGTAACTTGGTCAAAGGCATCGTCGGCACGTTTTTGAGCAGCTTCAATCGCTGCCTGCACACGTTGCTTTTCAGCAGTTAATGCCTCTACACGGGACTGAGCGGTGGCAAGCTGACCCTTCCATCGAGCAACATTTTCGCGTCGATCCGCTAAAGACCTATTAATGTGAAGTAACTCAACATCGACTTCTCGTTCCGCTTGCTCAGCTTGCTCCCTACTGGCAATTGCCGTACGCAGAGTAGCTTCAGCAGCCAGTACTTCTTTGCCTAGTTCATCTTCTTGCGTTTTTGCCTCAGCGGCACGTTCGCGAATCTGTTCAGGTGCCTCACCCCGATGGATCTGAGGAGCGGCCGTGTTTAACGATCGATTCCTTTCATCAGCCAATTGAGACAGCGCCCTAAATCTTTCTACCAAAGAATTCAAGCGTTGCCACTGCTCTGTTAAACCATTAATGAGCGGACTTGCTTCATTGGCTTCCTGCTGTAAATCAATGATTTCACGGCGAGTGCGCTCAAGCTTCTCACGAAGTTCGTTTTTTGCTTTTTCTAAGGCTCCATCATCAGAAGTTTGCGCCACTAACCTGGCTTGGGCTTGTGCAATGTCATCTGCGAGTAGTCGCGCACGCGCATCAAAAACAGCGCTCTGAATAACTTGGGCTCTACGCGCCGTCGCTGCTTGACGTGCCAGAGGACCAAGTTGTCTGCGCAACTCGGACGCAAGATCCTCAATACGTACCAAGTTCCCTTGCATCGATTCGAGTTTACGTAGCGCTTTCTCTTTACGACGCCGGTGCTTAAGTACCCCTGCAGCTTCTTCAATAAAGTTACGGCGTTCCTCCGGGGTGGCGGTAAGCACCTGATCGAGTCGGCCTTGACCGATGATCACGTGCATTTCTTTTCCCATACCCGTATCTGAAAGCAGTTCTTGGATATCGAGCAATCGGCAAGCTGTACCGTTAATGGCGTATTCGGATCCACCTGAACGGAACAGTGTTCTTGTAATCGTCACTTCGGAGAATTCGATTGGCAAAGCACCGTCGGTATTGTCAATCGTTAGCGAAACTTCGGCTCGTCCGAGAGCTGGACGCTTGACTGTACCAGCGAAAATAACGTCAGCCATGTTCCCGCCACGCAGGTTCTTAGCACCCTGTTCGCCCATAACCCATGCAAGCGCATCGACGACATTGGATTTACCTGATCCATTAGGACCGACCACGCAGTTAATGCCTGGTTCAAATCGCATAGTAGTCGATGAAGCGAAAGACTTGAATCCTCGCAGTGTTAGAGTCTTAAGGTGCACCGTTTTAGTGTATTACAAGAAAGAAAAATCGGGGTTGGTACAGCGTAAATTGCTGTACCAACCCCGAGAAATTAGAACCAGACGGAGATTTCGTATTGCGCTGATTCCACGCCGTCAGACGAGTGGATTAAGTTAAAGATTGAGTCGCCCTCCCAGGATCGAGCCAAGTCGCCCCGAATTGTACCTGGAGCAGCCTTGGTTGGATCAGTTGCACCTGCTAATGAACGCACACCTTCAACCACTCGATTGCCTTCAACAATAGCAGCCACCAGCGGGGCCGAAGTCATATACTCCACAACACTTGGATAGAAAGGCTTATCAACATGTTCGTGATAGTGCTTAGCTAGTAGTTCTTCGGTAGCGTCAAGCATCTTCATAGCTTTGATTTCGTATCCCTTTGACTCGATGCGACGCAGAATCTCACCAATGAGTCCACGTTGAACACCGTCGGGCTTAACAAGAATTAATGTCTGTTCAGTCATACCGCAATTGTAAAGGCTTGCGCGCATAGGTTTGTAGCCCAAAGTCTTAGAAACTTTGGACTACAAACCTATGGTCTATATTTACGCAGTTATTAAGTCTACGATTAAGCCAGACCGTCGGGCTTTCTGGCTCCTAAAATTTCACGAGCCTGTGCTGTAAGCATGATTGACCCCATGACTACAACCGAAGCAGGAGCAACTGAATCGGGGTCTACCGTTTCCGCGATATCGGCTGCGGTGGTAATTGCATTTCCCAAGTCTGGTTCAACAATTACGCGGTCCTCACCAAAAATATCGAGAGCAATCGATTCGAGTTCCTCGATGTCCATGGCTCGCGGACCACCAATTTCAGTAACCACGATGGCAGAGAACGCTGGTTCAATATTACTTAGGATTCCTTCAACGTCTTTATCGGCCATCGCTGAAAATACCACCACGCGTGGACCCGGGAAATACTCTTCCAATGCTTCCACAGTAACTAAAGCACCTGCTGGGTTGTGGGCCGCATCAACAATAATCGCCGGTGATCCCTTAACGATTTCAAGTCTACCCGGTGAAGTGGTGGACATCAGCGCGTGTTCAACAACATCACCGCCCAGTGCGCCTCCGCCAAAGAATGCCTCAACAGCGGATATAGCAACTGAAGCATTATTAGCCTGGTAGGCACCAATCATCGCTAACGGCACATCGACATAGGTCGCTGCCGGTGTCTTGATCGTCATCATCTGCCCACCGACCGCTCGTTCACGGCTTACAACGGTGAAGTCTTTACCCTCAAGAATCAAGGAAGCGTGCTGATTAAGCACTTTTTGGACTACAAGTTCCATCACTTCCGCATCTTGTGGTGCACAAACCAAAGTTTTACCCTCTTTGAGGATTCCTAGCTTTTCAGTTGCGATCTCACGAAGAGTTGAACCCAACCATTTTTGGTGATCGATAGCAACCGTCATAAGAACTGAAACATCAGCGTCAATGACGTTGGTGGCATCCCATTGACCGCCCATTCCGACTTCAACTACAGCGACGTCGATAGGCGCCATCGCAAAGGCCGAATATGCCATTACGGTGAAAACTTCGAAGAAAGACATCCGCGGACCACCATGAGCAACTGAGCGATCGTCGATTAAGTCGATAAAAGGCTTGACGTCTTCCCAAGTATCGATAAAATCAGCCGCAGAAATCGCACGCCCATCGAGGGTGATTCTTTCGCGGACGGACGAAAGGTGTGGGGACGTAAACCTACCGGTACGTAAACCTCGTTCGCGAAGCAGAGCCTCAATCATTCTCGCGGTAGATGTTTTGCCGTTGGTGCCCGTGATATGAATGGACCTATAAGCGTTTTGTGGGTTTCCCAATAGATCGAGACAGTCCGACACCCGGCTTAACGATGGCTGTACGTTGTGTTCGGGAGCGCGTGCCGAAATCTCTTCATAGATTTCTTGCACGCGACTCTCCAACGCCACGTCATTTGCCAACTGATACGTCGGATCAGGCTCTGCCTTGATCTCCTCGATAATCGAGGGATCTGGTCCCCCGATCAAGCCCGAGCTAAGTAGCGCCTCTAGGGCGACGGCATCGGGATCGAAATCGTCGTTCACAGATTCGTTTTCGTTTTCCGTCATGAAATCTTTTCTACGCTTACTTCAAGCTCGTCGCCACCGGCTTCAATGGCAGCTTCAAGCGTCAAGGTTTCGGACTTAATCATTTCAAGATGAGTTTGAACAGCTTGAACATGCTGTTGCGGAACCACAAGAGTAAGGCGAATGCGATCTGCCACATGCAGATCTTCCGACTTACGCTTGTCTTGAATCGCGCGAATGACATCTCGAGCGTAGCCTTCAGCTTCGAGTTCTGGAGTAAGGACGGTGTCAAGAACAACGAACGCTCCCGAGCTAAGGACCGTAGCTACTGAGCCCTCATCTGCTGAAACAACTGTTGTCAATTCAAATTGATGCGGTTCAAGAATAACTGCAGGCTCAACTTGCATTTCTACGCCACCGTCAACGAGTTTCCACGCACCCGTTTTTGCTGCCTTAAAGAGCGCAGAGGTCTGCTTACGCATCTGAGGGGAAAGTTCGCGCGGAAGAACCGCCAGCTCGTGCGAAACTGCCAATCCAGATTCTTCAGCCGTCAAGATCTTCACGTTCTTGACGTTTACTTCAGAACCGATGAGATCTACGAACGGATGCAGATCTTGGTCTGTCACCACAGTCAATGCCTGCAGTGGTTGGCGAACACGGAGCTTGTTCGCCTTACGCAAAGCATGCGTATTGGAGACGACGTCGCGAACTTCGTCCATCGCTGAAACAAGGATCACGTCGGCGATGTCATTTGGGAGCTCTGGCCAATCTTCGAGATGAACCGAACGCTTTCCAGTTAAACCGCGCCAAACTTCCTCGGAGATCATTGGAACCAGCGGAGCAATAACACGTGTTAGCGTCTCTAGTGCGGTGTAAAGCGTATCGAACGCAGCATCGTCTTCACTCCAGAAGCGATCACGCTGCGTTCGGACGTACCAGTTGGTTAAGAGGTCTAGGTAGTCGCGTACGGCGCTGGTGGCAGATGGAATATCCAAACCAACGAAGTGCTCACGGACTTCGTTGGCTAATTTTGCGGTGCGCGCCAAGAGATAGCGATCCATAACATCAAGGGCATTGACCACATCTGGGTTAGAGAAATCGACTATCTTAGCCACGTAGCCGTCACCGTTTCGGCAAGCCCCAGCGTAGAGAGCAAAGAAGTAGTAACTGTTCCACACGGGAAGAATAACGTGTCGGACCGCTTCGCGGATGCCCTCTTCTGCAACTACTAAGTTGCCACCACGTAGAACCGGGGAGCTCATGAGCATCCAGCGAACGGCGTCGGAACCGTAAACGTTGAACATCTCCATGGGATCTGGATAGTTACGTAGCGACTTTGAAGCTTTACGTCCATCGTTTCCTAGGATAATGCCGTGTGAAATACACGAGGTAAATGCTGGACGATCAAATAGTGCAGTCGAAAGGACGTGCATGGTGTAGAACCAACCGCGAGTCTGTCCAATATATTCGACGATAAAGTCACCTGGGAAGTGGCTCTCGAACCATTCTTCGTTCTCAAACGGATAATGCTTTTGTGCATACGGCATCGATCCCGAATCAAACCAAACGTCAAGGATATCTGGGATGCGACGCATCGTAGATTTACCGGTCGGATCATCTGGGTTTGGACGCGTTAGATCGTCAATAAATGGACGGTGCAGATTTGGTTGTCCATCACGGTCAAGTGGCAAGCGACCAAAATCGCGCTCAAGTTCCTCGAAGGAACCATAGACGTCTATGCGTGGGTAATCCGGGTTATCAGACTTCCACACCGGGATCGGAGTTCCCCAGTAACGATTTCGTGAAATCGACCAGTCACGAGCGCCTGCGAGCCAATTTCCAAAAATACCGTCCTTAATATGCTCGGGCTGCCACGTAATTTCTTGGTTAAGTTCCACCATACGATCACGGAATTCCGTAACCGCTACAAACCAAGAGGTAACTGGCTTGTAGATGAGTGGTTTGCGGCAGCGCCAGCAGTGCGGGTAGGAGTGGACGTAGGACTGTTCGCGAATCAATTTTGCGCGTTCGTTCTCCGGACGACGCGCCATCGATCCAGTTCCATCTCGCAAATCATTAATGATTGGACGGTTAGCATCAAATACGTGCATACCGGCATAATCGGAAACTGCGTTGTAGAATTTCGCGCCTTCGTCAACGGTCTCTACTACTTTGATTTCCGCACCAGCCAAAACGAACATATCGTCTTCACCGTAGGGAGCGATATGAACCAGACCGGTACCATCTTCTGTAGAAACATAATCTGCGGTGCAGATCTGCCAAGCATTGTGACCCGGAGCTTCTGATTCTCGACTATAGTAATCAAAAATTGGATAGTAACGCTGACCCGCCAGTTCGCTACCTTTAACGCGCTTGAGGATCGTCGGCTCGTCACCGAGTTCCTTGGCATATGCAGCGAGGCGAGGCTCAGCTACGATTACCTTTTCACCCGCGAGCACGCCTTCAGTCGGCTCTACCGTCACGTAATCGATCTCGGGTCCAACAGCGATCGCGAGGTTCGAGGGAAGCGTCCAAGGAGTCGTGGTCCAGATTAGCGCCAACTCACCGGATTCCATCCGCAAGCCAACAGTCACAGTTTGGTCCTGACGATCCTGATAGACGTCATCATCCATCTTCAGCTCATGATTTGAAAGCGGGGTTTCATCGTTCCAGCAGTATGGGAGAACACGGTAACCTTCGTAGACTAGTCCTTTATCCCAGAGGCGCTTGAACGCCCAGATAACTGATTCCATAAAGGTTGGATCGAGTGTCTTGTAACCGCCGTCGAAATTGACCCAACGAGCCTGGCGAGTAACGTACTCTTTCCATTCGTTTGCGTAGGTCATAACAGAGGAACGGCACGCATCATTGAATTTCTCGATGCCGATGGTTTCAATCTCTGATTTATCTTCAATACCCAGAATCTTCTCAGCTTCAAGTTCAGCAGGAAGACCGTGTGTATCCCAACCAAAATCACGATCAACCTTATGCCCCAGTTGCGTTTGGAACCGGGCGACTAAGTCCTTGACGTATCCAGTGAGTAAGTGCCCGTAATGTGGAAGACCATTCGCGAATGGAGGGCCATCATAAAACACGAATTCATTTGAGCCCTTGCTGCCCGCTTCACGGTTACTAATCGATGCTTGGAACGTTTTATCTTGTTCCCAGTACGCAAGAACGCCTTCTTCAATCTTTGGAAGATTTGGGGATGCAACAACATCGCCATCACGATGTAACGGATAGTGCTGACGCTCGCACATATTTGTCTCCTCATAGTGGGTCACGGCGAGGACGACGCAGAGTCACACTCTTTACCGCGGTACCACCTCGCTTGTTAAGGGAGTGCTCCCCTAACCGCTCTTTGGAGACTGATGACGAGTCCAACCGTCCGGTTCTACTGAGCAGTTTCCCGCCGTTCTTCCGGAAGCTCCCCGGTGATTGCCGGATCTACGCCTTTTCTAACGCACAGTTTAGCTTGCCGACAGGCATCAAGCTAGCTGGTTTGCCTCGATAGACGTTTTTGTGGGTCGATTAATATTTTGATCTCCACTCGAACCTGGACCAAGCAGAATCAAAATTCAAAAACTATCGCTATTTCTTCCGCGCCACGAGCGTATTGGAAGCTTGCGCAACCGGGCGAACGATCATCGAATCGATGTTGACGTGCGGAGGAAGTGAAACAGCCCAGCGAACAGCTTCTGCAATATCTTCGGCAACTAGTGGCTGTTCTACTCCCTCATATACCTTTTCAGTTGCGTGCACATCGCCACGTAAACGATTAAGGGTGAACTCTTCAGTTTTGACCATTCCAGGTGCAATGTCGATGATTCGCACGGGAAATCCAACGAGTTCTAGACGTAAAGTCGCCGGAATTTGCCGCTCAGCATGCTTAGCAGCGACATATCCTGCCCCTCCCGGATAGGTACCGTGACCGGCGGTGGAGGAGATGAAGACGACGTCACCACCGTTTTCTTTCATATGCGGCAAGACCAGCTGCGTAACCCGCAAGGCGCCAACAACGTTGATTTCATACATTCGACGCCAATCATCAACGTTTCCGTCTACTACGGTGTCCATACCTAGTGCACCACCTGCGCAGTTAACTAGTACGTCAATTGACCCGTAGGTATCGATCGCTTCACCGACTGCGGCGATGCCATCGTCGGTAGTGAGGTCAGCGGCAACGTAATTCGCCCCACAACGATCCGTTAGCTCTTGCAGTCTTTCTTCACGCCGCGCAGTGGCAAGTACCTGGTAACCAGATGCACAAAGAGATCGTACAATCGCCGCACCGATTCCGGTTGACGCTCCTGTAACTAGCGCACGTTTTGCCATTGTTATCTCTCCTTTGACTGATTCGAATCAGGTAACCACAAACACGAAACTAATTCGCGGATTTTCAGGTTTTGGTGTTGGACCCCATTTATCGATTGAACCCAAGACTCTGAAGTGATTCTACGCCCTTTACTATCGGCTTGAAATCTTATCCCGAACCTGTCTACTTGACTTGTATCGAACCGCTACGAGTAGAGTGAAGAAAACGAAGACTGGAGGAAGAATGCTTGGTTTCATCGGAGTCGGTTCAATGGGAAGCGCAATCCTACGTGGCGTTATCTCAGCTGGGATCGTGGCACCGGCAGAGATCGTATTTACTCGAAAAAATTCATCAAAGGCAGAGAAGGTCGTGGATGAATACGGTGTTTCATTTGTTTCTTCCAATCTTGAGTTAGTCGAAAAACTTGGGAAAAACGCCACGATTATTCTTGCAGTTAAGCCCTACCAGATGGCCGAAGTACTCGAAGAAATCGCACCTATTGCGCGTAATAACCGAGATATTTTGGTTTCGGTTGCAGCCGGAACTCAGATTTCTTCACTGATCCAGTTTGCTGGGACCGAGCAAAAGATTGTTCGTGCAATGCCAAATGTTGCATCTTCCATTCTTTCGGGCATGACGGCACTTTGCCCTAACTCCACTGTTACACAAGACGAGCTTGCCCACGTGGAAAACATTTTCAAGGCAATTGGTGAAGTGACCACGATCCCAGAAAAGAACTTCGGAGCTTTTGCAGCAATTGCCGGCTGCTCCCCCGCGTGGACTTTCACCTATATAGATGCATTGTCTCGAGCCGCAGTAGCCGCTGGGCTAACGAAAGACGAATCGCTACGCATCGCCGCACAAGCCGTAAAAGGTGCAGCTGAACTTGTATTAGAGAATCTTCCCGACGACGTTCGCCCCCAGGCGCTTGTAGACACGGTCACATCGCCTGGTGGCACCACTATCGCTGGACTGATCTCAATGGAAAAAGCAGGATTTACTAATTCTGTGGTGACCGGAGTTGAGGCCGCAATTCAGCAAGACAAAAAAATTTCTCAATCCAAGTGAGATGAATTTTTCTTGTCATTACTTACCTTAATTCAGGCAAATACGTAGTTCCACCAGCCTAAATATCTTCAACCTTGTTATAGAAACTTAAAGTTTCATAAAACTTTCGGTATTAGTTTTTCGAATTCGCCACATAAGGTCTCAAAAACGTTTTATATTGTGAGTACCACCAGTTGTTTCCACAAAGGAGTTGAAGACATGATCATTGGTGTACCTAAAGAGATTAAGAACAACGAATACCGCGTCGCCCTGACCCCACAGGGTGTAGATGCTCTCCTTAAACATGGTCACACCGTTTATATCGAAACGGGCGCTGGAATTGGTTCATCGATTTCCGATGACAAATACCTTTCCGCGGGAGCAGAGTTGTTGCCAACCGCTGAAGACGTGTGGTCCACAGCTGAGATGATCATGAAGGTCAAGGAACCTATCGAGTCCGAGTACGAACTCATGAAGGACGGTCAAGTCCTTTTCACTTATCTCCATCTCGCTGCTGATCGCCCTCTCACTGATAAACTGCTTGAGAAGAATGTTACGTCGATTGCTTACGAGACCGTCCAAACCGAAAAGGGTGGTTTGCCACTTCTATCTCCGATGTCAGAAGTTGCTGGCCGTTTATCCGCCCAAGTCGCTGCAAACCTCCTGATGAAGTCTGAGGGCGGACGCGGCATTCTTATGGGTGGAACCGCTGGAACCGCACGCGCCAAGACCGTTGTACTCGGTGGCGGAACCGCTGGCTATGAAGCAGCAAAAGTGGCAGCCGGTATGGGATCTCGAGTCACCGTCTTTGACATCAACATCGAACGCCTCATGTACCTCGAGGACGTAAACCGCGACGAAATTGATACCGCCTACTCAACACCACTCGCAGTTGCAGAAGCTCTGCGCGACGCTGATGTTGTTATCGGTTCTGTACTTATTCCTGGTGCTCGTACTCCACACCTCGTAACTAATGAAATGGTTGCCAATATGAAGCCAGGATCAGTTCTAGTTGATATCGCTATCGATCAGGGTGGTTGTTTCGAGGACTCCCATCCAACCACCCACACCAACCCCACCTTCAAGGTTCACAATTCAACCTTCTATTGCGTAGCAAATATGCCCGGCGTAATGCCACATACTTCGACTTATGCGCTCACCAATGCAACAATGCGCTACGCGCTTCTCCTGGCAGACAAGGGCTGGAAGGAAGCACTAGGCGCTCGCCCTGACCTCCTTCACGGTCTTATGACTTACGACGGAGCCTTATACTGTGAGAACGTTGCTTCTGCATTCGGCCAAGACTTCAAACGCCCACAAGAAGCTATCGCCTGAGGTGCCGAAGTAGTGCATTTTGCTATGGTGCGTCGAGGACCCTACATATCCTCGGCGCACCACTCGTTCCAAGCAACCCTATTAATCCGATGATTTCACTCTCGGCTACCACTACAACCCAGGTTTTAAGAGCGCAAAAACGGTTCGGACATCAATTTGAGATTGTTTCGCAAACACAGCATACAAAATAGTCCCAAGTACCCAATTTCAGAATTTTTGAAACTAATTTTTATGCGTATTTTTCTGAATTTTCGACCAGTTTTCTTTGAAATTTTTACCATTCATTTTCAGAAATGTATACGAAGGAAATCAATTTCCTTCAATTACCTCGGTTTTTACCTTGCAAAAAAATTTCATCCTGTTACTTTTAAGGCAAGATCAGGGAAAAACCACCGTCCACTCATCAATATTTTTGTACATAATTCAAATTGACGGCACATGTGGCGTGTGTAAAGATAAAGTCGTTATCTGGGCAGATAACGACAAAGATGTCATTGGAGGACACAGTGAACCCAACTGCCGAGAATCCCACCATCCTAGAGATGCGCAACATCTCAAAAGAATTTCCGGGAGTTCGTGCACTCGACAACGTCACCTTCCAAGTCACGCGAGGGAGTATTCATTCACTATGTGGCGAAAACGGTGCTGGAAAATCCACTCTTATGAAAGTTCTCTCTGGAGTCTGGCCTCACGGCACCTACTCCGGCGAAATTTTCTACGAAGGCGAAGAGTGCCAATTTAAGAATATTCGCGATTCCGAGACACGTGGTATCGTAATTATCCATCAAGAGCTTGCTCTTATTCCTGAACTATCGATCGCCGAGAATATTTTCCTAGGCAGCGAGATTAAGAGCGGAATGAGCATCGACTGGGTCGAAACTCGAAAGCGTGCTCGTCTCCTTCTAGCAGAAGTAGGTCTTGATGACGATCCAGATACTCCTGTGAAAGAACTTGGAGTTGGCAAACAACAACTCGTCGAAATCGCCAAGGCGCTGTCAAAGAACGTCAAGCTTCTTATTCTTGACGAACCGACCTCGGCACTGAACGAAGAAGAGTCCGCCCATCTTCTTGATTTGATGATGAAGCAACGCGAGCGTGGCGTTTCTCAAATCATGATCTCTCACAAGCTCAACGAAATCGCATCCGTATCAGACAAGATTACCGTTATCCGCGACGGTAAGACCATCGAGACGATGTCTGTTGACGATGGCAATATTGACGAAGATCGAATCATCCGTTCTATGGTGGGTCGACCACTGGATAACCGCTTCCCTGATCGCTCACCACGGATTGGTGATGTTGTGTTCGAGGTACGTAACTGGAACGTCCGCCATCCCGTCAACACGGACCGATTTATTTGCAAGAACGAATCCTTTAACGTTCGCGCAGGCGAAGTAGTCGGCCTAGCAGGACTCATGGGCGCAGGACGAACCGAGCTGGCACGCTCGATTTTCGGTCGCTCCTATGGAGTCTTTGAAAGCGGTCAGATCTTCATTAACGGTAAAGAAGTGACGATCAAGACCGTTCCTCAAGCAATTGCCGCAGGACTCGCCTACCTTCCTGAAGATCGAAAAGTTCAAGGCTTGAATCTTCTTGATGACATCAAGGGGCAAACAGTTTCGGCCAAATACAAGAAGGCTACCCATGGTGGTCTCTCGATCGACTGGCATCACGTCCGTCAAATTACAGAAGAATATCGACGTGACCTACGAATCAAGACGCCTTCGATCGATACCGGCGTTTCCACGCTTTCAGGTGGAAATATGCAGAAAGTTGTTCTTGGTAAATGGATGTACACCGATCCACAAGTATTGATCCTCGATGAGCCAACGCGAGGTATTGACGTCGGCGCAAAATTTGAAATTTACACGCTGATTTCAAAACTTGCAGAGGCAGGAATGGCGATCATCGTCATCTCCTCTGAGCTCCCCGAGCTCCTCGGAATCACAGACCGTGTATACACCCTTTTCGAAGGTGCCATCACCGGCTCAGTTCCTACCCGCGAAGCCGATCAGGAAACATTGATGCGCCTCATGAACCCCACCTCGTCTAAAAATCCAATCCAAGAAAGTAGTTACCAACGATGATGGCTTCTATTAAACAATTGCTCGGTGGCAACCTCCGCCAGCTGACCATGGTCATGGTCCTCTTACTGGAAATTCTCTTTTTCAATTGGCAAACAGGCGGAACCGTTCTTTCAGCACAGAATCTCCAGAACGTTATTTCTGGCAATGCTTACGTTTTGATCCTTGCAATGGGAATGGTACTCGTCATTATTGCAGGCCACATCGACCTTTCGGTAGGTTCCGTTGCCGCCGTCGTCGGTATCGTCCTAGCGATCATGACGACAGTCAACGGTATGCCGTGGTGGGCAGGCCTACTTATCGCGCTCGGTTGTGGCGTCCTCGCTGGTCTGTGGAACGGTTTCTGGGTTGCGATCGTTGGAGTTCCCGCCTTCGTCGTTACTCTGGCCGGAATGCTCTTCTTCCGTGGTCTTAACCAGTTCATTGGTAAGTCCACTTCTATCCCTGTACCAGGTCAAATTAAGATGCTCGGTGCCGGATACATGAACTGGCTTCCACCGATTTCTTTTGGAAGCTGGATCGTTAATACCGAAACAATTATCTTGGCGGTTTTAGCAACAATCATCACAATTCTCATGAAGTTGCGTCGCCGTGCACGCCTGATCAAAGCAGGTGCAGAAGTAAATCCAACCTGGATCTTCATCTCCCAGCTTGCATTCTTCAGTGCAGCAATCCTCATTCTCGGATGGGTTTTTGCAACCGGACGTCCTGGAACTTCCTTCCCAATTTCCGGTCTGATCGTCGTCGGTCTATTTCTGATCTACAACTTCCTCGCGCGCAATACCCCGCTTGGACGCGGTGTCTATGCGGTTGGAGGTAACCGCACTGCCGCAGCTCTCACCGGTATCTCGGTACGGCGTATCAATTACTTCGTAATGTTCAACTCCGCTTTCTTAGCCGCAATTGCCGCGATAGTCTTCGTCGGTCGCTCGGGAGCTTCAACTCCATTCGACGGTCAGAACTGGGAACTCGATGCAATTGCATCGGTATTCATCGGCGGTGCCTCGGTTTGGGGCGGTATTGGAACCCTTGGCGGAACGATGGTCGGTGCAATGGTTATGGCATTCCTCAACAATGGACTCCAGCTCCTTGGTGCAGGTGCTCACGTTACTTCGATGGTCAAGGGATTGGTTCTCCTTGCCGCGGTTGCCTTCGACGTCTTTTCTAAGATGCAGGGTCGCCCATCCATCATTGGTTCCTTAACCAAAGGGATCAAGAAAGACAAGACTGAACAAACAGCATTGGCCCAGGCGTAATGCATTGAGTCATAAATCAGCCACACGCGGCTGAAATATTAAGACTGCGGCTTCGGCCGTGGAGCGATGTCGCTCTAACCTGGGGCACCAGGACTAAACATAAGTGAGGTAAAAAATGCGAATGATTAAAAAGGTCGCTGCGATCGGAGCAGTAGCAGCACTGTCGCTGTCTGCATGTTCGGGCAACGCTGGCGATAAATCCGACGGAAAGTCAGAGTCCGCCTCTGGCGGCAAAGACATCGGAATTTCCCTTCCACAGAAAACATCAGAGAACTGGGTTGAAGCAGAAAACTACTTCAATGAGCTCTGTGAATCTTCGAATCTCAAGTGTGATGTGCAGTTCGCCAATGACGGTGTTCCACAGCAACAGCAGCAGCTCGATGCAATGATCACAAACGGCGTTAAGGTACTCATCATCGGCGCCGTTGACGGAACCTCCCTTGGAACTCAACTCCAGAAGGCTGCAGATGCCAAGATTCCAGTAATTGCATACGATCGTCTTCTTCTCGAGACCAAGAACATTGACTACTACGTTGCATACGACAACTTCGGTGTCGGCGTGAAACAAGGTGAAGCTCTTCTCAAGGGCCTCGAAGCAAAGAAGGCTGGTGGTCCTTGGAATATAGAGCTGATTGCTGGTTCCAACGACGATTCAAACTCTGCTAAGTTTTTCGATGGTGCGATCTCGGTTCTCAAGCCACAAATTGAGGCCGGCAAGGTAAAGATCGTTTCAGGTCAGAACACCCAAGCTCAGGCTGCTACCCAAGGATGGAAGCCAGAGAATGCACAGTCCCGCATGGACGCAATCTTGACGCAGCATTACCCGGGTGCAGCTGTTCCAGATGGAATCCTTTCCCCGAACGATACCCTCGCTCGCGCTGCTCTTACCTCGGTTGAGCAGGCAGGAAAGTCTCCACTTCCAGTAGTAACCGGTCAGGATTCTGAGCTTGAGTCACTGAAGTGGATTATGCAGGGCAAGCAGTACTCCACCATCTCCAAGCCAACGAAGCCACTTGTTGAGAACGTAGTAGCTCTTGCAAAGGAACTTATCGCAGGCAAAAAGGATGTTGCTGAACTCAATGGCATCAAGGTTGATGCCAAGCAGTACAACAACAAGGTAAAGGACGTTCCATCGTTCCTTCTCACCCCAGTTGTTGCCACCAAGGACAACGCTACTGAAGTCTACAAGGATGAGCCAAAGAAGCTCGAGGTAGTAAAGAGTGCAACCAAGTAATTAGTTGACACAACTATTGGTGGAGGGTTGGAACGTGACGTTCCAACCCTCCACCCTTATGTGCTTTAAATTTTCCTACATACTTCCGCGAAGTATCGTCAACAACTCTTTCCCTCTTAAAGATGCCATTAACTAATGCGTTCATAGACAAAGATTGGGGGAGAAAAAGTGTGAAAGCACTTTTTCTCCCCCCCCCCAAAAAAAAGCTGAGTAACTAGTCTTACATGTAATAAGAGCCGAACTTAGCCTTCTTCATGACTCGACCCACAATGTTGGAAGCCAGATCAAGGACTATGCGGTTGGCGTGAAAATCAATGATCTCCACTAGGTTGCCATCCGGATCTTTCATAAAGGCCCAATGCGCACCATCTGTGAATTGGACACCGGTAACAAATTCGACGCCTTTAGCTTCCAATGTTCGTTTCACTGCTGGAACATTGGAAACACCAACTGCGGCATGCGAATAACCTGCTTGATTCCAGTGAGTAGATTGACCTAGTTCCTTTGGCTTGAATTCGAAAATCTCAAGCATTGCATTACTTTGAGTCCCTAGGAATCCGAGACGAACCGTCATCCCTTTCTGTCCATAGAGACATGCCAGCTTATCGGCGGCATCACCGTCAATATGCAGCTCATTGACTAGGTGGAAACCAAACATTTTGTTGTACCATTTCACTGCGGATTCGAAGTCGGATACTGTCACACCACAGTGGTTAAGTCCATGAATCTTTCCTCGAGTGACGAAAGACTTAACCATCTTTAATACGTCCTTCATTTGGCATATCCTCCAACTGTTTGCATTAATTCACCAAGCTCAGCACCGTACTCTGGAGCTCCCTGCATGACGATCTTCTGCTGAACAGTTGATTGAATCATGTCATCGACGTCGAGTAGGATTCCCAGTGCACTACGTGTTGAATCAAAGGCCATTGCGAAAAACGGCTTCGACCTTGTGTAGGAGCCTCGTACAGCCTTAGATCGTCCTCCCTTTACACGAATGTAGGCATCAAGGTCTTCGCGCCCAACCACGGTTAGTTGGTAAACACGATCTGGCTGACGAATTGCCCAGTCACGAAAGAGTGGATGTTTCGCCTTGTTGAGCTGTGAAATTCCGCTGGTCAACAGATAGAACATGCACTTAACCAAAAGTGCCTGATCATCTGGATCGTCCGGTGGCTCCGTGGCTCCCAAAAGAGCGGACATCTTAAGCAGCGATCGAACGATGGCAACCAATAGCCTCATATTCGAAAGTGCCCCCTTCATCTTTGGAAGTTTCAAGTCTCCAGTGAAGAATCCATTAAGGTCCTCTCTCGAAGCGAATTCCAACTCAAGGTTTGGAGCTACATGTTCCCCTAGCTTGACCTCAATCTCTCCTTCCTCGACGATCAAATGTGTTGCGATCTTTCCAGGGTGCCCGTCGTCTCCCAGTTCCCCAGTCAAAGCGGAAATCTGGACCACACCCGTCTTTCCACGAAATGCTTTCTTCAAAGCCGGAGTTTCGTTAATGATTGGCTTTAAGACGGGTACGACGGCGTTAAGAAAAACGATGGTCTGGTACCGGATATCTTCCTGAGTTTTTTCCTCAGACATAATCAGACCTCATCATCCCAGTCGTCGTCCTCCTCGATCTCGATGCGCATCAACTCTCGAGCAGTTTCGAGGATTCCGTTTTCATCGTAGCCGTAGTGAGCAAACAAATCTTCAGGCTGTCCGATCATTGCCCACTCATCTGGGATTCCAAGCTTACGGAACGCAAAACCTTTTCCAGTGCTCACCGCAACATCAGCAACAGCAGAGCCCAGCCCATGAGCAATGTTTGCATCCTCAACCGTGATGACCCTTCGTGTCTCAGCTACTGCTACCTTAATCGTTTCTTCATCAAGTGGTTTGATCGAGTAAAGATCAATGACTCGTACCGAAAGTCCATCTTCAGCACGTAAACGCTCTGCTGCTTGCATTGCACGCCACACCGGAGCACCGGTTGCCATGATGGTCAGATCCGAACCTTCCATAAGGGTATGAGATCCGCCGATGTGGAAATTTGGAATCGGTTCGGAGTAGACCTTCTGATCAAATCCGCGGTTAACACGTACGTAAGCTGGCCCAACATGCTCGTAAACAGCTTCAACTGCCTGAGCGGTTGCCATGCCGTCTGCAGGACACAGAGTTACCAGGTTTGAGATCGAGCGCAGAATTCCGAAATCCTCTGGACTTTGGTGGGTTGATCCGGCCTGACCGAACGAAAGACCGGAGTGGGTCGCAATGACCTTAACGTTTGCGTTTCCGTAACAGATGTCAGTACGTAGTTGCTCAAGAGCACGCATCGTAGCAAAGGACGCGAACGTCGATACGAATGGAACGTATCCGCACTTTGCCATACCTGCGGCCATACCAAACATATTCTGCTCAGCAATACCGACGTTGAAGAATCGCTCTGGGAAAGTATCAGCCAAGATTCCGATCTTCGTAGACTTTGCCAAGTCACCTGAGAATCCAACGATCTCGGGGTGCTCCTTTGCGAGCTCAACCAAGGTACGACCATATACTTCAGCCGTCGCCATATCAGCACCATCGAGCATCGTGTAGGTTAATCCTCCAGCCATCTCACTTCTCCTTGATCTTTGCTACTCGGCTTGCATGGTATGCATCGAGTTCTTTATGACCTTCAACTGCTTGGTCTGCCCCAAATGAGCCATAGTGCCATTTGTAGTTACCAGCAATCGATCCAATACCTTCACCCTTGATGGTGTTTGCTATCACCATTACAGGTCTATCGTTGATCGTGTCGGCAGCGCGGAACGTTTCGACGAGCTGTGGAATATTGTGCCCATCGACGTCGAAAACGTCCCAGCCAAAGGCACGCCATTTGTCCGCGAACGGTTCAAGTGACATAACGTCTTCGGTCATTCCATCGATCATCGCCTTGTTCCGATCAACGATTCCGACGAGGCTACCGAGTTTGAAGTGCGAAGCTGCCATAGCTGCTTCCCAAACCGAGCCCTCATTACACTCACCGTCGCCGAGTAGGCAGTACGTACGGAATGCCCTGCCGGATAGTTTCGCAGCTGCAGCCATTCCGGTTGCGATCGAGAGACCATGCCCCAGGGACCCAGTTGCAATTTCAACGCCCGGTACCTTCGACCCGTCTGGATGCATTCCGAGCGGGGAGCCGGTGTGGTTAAAGTTCTTCAACCAGTCCTTTGGAAAACATCCGAGGTCTGCGAGCACCGGTGCGAAGCCGACGCCGATGTGTCCCTTGGAGAGTACGAATCGGTCACGATCAGGGCCATCTAGCTTCTTTGGATCGAAGTTCATGATCTCGTGATAGAGAACCGTAAGCACGTCCATAGCTGAAAGCGAACCACCTATGTGACCTCCTCCAGCCCAGACGACGGTGTCAAGAGTCAATGAACGTAGTTCGTGAGCTTTGTCTTCTAGGCGTTGCCATGTCTTTGTATCGAGTGACATTACATTACCTTTCCGAGAAGTTGCTTAGCATTTTTGCTTACTACACGGTATGCCTCATCAGCCACGTCGAGGGTGTGCTGGATATCGTCATCCGTGAGCGATGCGTTGATGAACAGGTTGTGGTGGTTTGCGAAAAATACTCCACGTTTTACACACTCTGCGACGAATGCCTGATGGATGAAGTTATTTGGATCAACTTCACCACGGTAACCAGCGGTACGCATGAACCACATTGAGGGTTCACCAGTAATGCGCAGATCAAATCCATGCGAGGACGCTATCTCCTTCAAACCGCCAGTGAGCTTAATACCCTTTTCTGTGCAAACCTTGGCAACGTCAATCTCACGCATCTTCTTGATACATGCAATTGCAGCAGCCATTGGTACAGCAGAGAGCCAGTATGAACCCGTGTAGAAGACGGAGGACACCGCATCCATGTATTCCTTTTTACCCACAAGAGCAGAAATGTTAAAGCCGTTGGCGAGTGCCTTGCAGTAGCAAAGCAGATCGGCATCAAATCCGTAATGAACATCTGATCCGCGAACGTCAAGGCGGAAACCGCAACGAACGTCGTCGATAATCAGTAGGATTCCTTCCTTTTTGCAAAGATCACGAACCTTTTGCCAGTAACCTTCAGGTGCCATGCGGTTATCTTCGACGATTGGGTGATGGTACGGCGTCGAAATAATCGCTGCGATCTCTCCACGGTTTTCGTATACAACCTTCTTCAGAGCTGAGAAGTCACCAAATGGTGTATACAGGTTATTAGATACGTCTGCCTTAGTAACACCGGGGTGATCAGCGTGTTGAGTCCAAGGTGCAACACCGTGGTATCCGCCGAAGTGCATAACAATCTTGTCGCGATTGGTCGCAGCTTTAGCAGTCATAACTGCAAGGCTGGTAACGTCTCCACCATTCTTTGCGAAGAACGCCCAATCCGCATTGGCGACTGTATCGGTAAGAAGTTCTGCGAGCTCCACCATCTTCTGCGTCGGCAGGATCGTGCAGTCACCCTTTTTGTACTGAGCCATCGCCGCAGCGTTTACATCTGGATCGTTATAACCCAAGATATTTGGACCGTAAGCACACATATAATCGATGAACTTATTGCCATCGAGATCCCAGAAGTAGGATCCCTGTGCATGATCGAGGTAAATCGGATAGTTACTTACCGGCATGAAGCAACCTTCAGCTGGTCCTAAGTGTCCATATACACCACCTGGGATTACCTTAGTGGCACGTAAGAAAAGTTCTGAGCTCTTTGGATATTTGTAGGTTTCCATTTTTCATCCTAACCAAGGTAATGAGGTACAAGTCCGAGCAACTTATTGAAGTTATCTAGGTGTGGAACAAATCCCCCGAGCTGGATTTCATCTTTTCCAACTGCTTCGAAACTCGGGATTTCTCCACGTAATACCCCGCCGGCAACATTCAAATTCTCGAAGACCATCTTCGAGCTTGGACGTTCTGAAAGCCCTTCGACGACACGGAACTTATGATCCTTGATTCGAAGGATCAAAGCTGGCCCACCAATTACTGCTAGCTGTAGGTCTCCATCGCGCATCCGGCTTGCAGCTTCTCTACCGTATTCATCATTATTTGCAATTTCCGCCACAGCGTAAGCAGCCAT
This sequence comes from Arcanobacterium ihumii, assembly GCF_900604515.1. GTDB lineage: Bacteria > Actinomycetota > Actinomycetes > Actinomycetales > Actinomycetaceae > Arcanobacterium_A > Arcanobacterium_A ihumii. The sequence continues at coordinate 439,208 of NZ_UWOS01000002.1, forward strand.
GTGAAGGGTGAGAATTGTATTGCGACGTCGGTATTCGTCATCGGCAAGCTTCTCAGGGGTTGGCACGAGATATTCGGTCAAAATATTCGTGAGTTCTGTAAATGGTCCAGTCAGGAACTTGATCTTACGAATCCCCTTGAGAGGAATTGGTGCGCCAGTACCTGCAAACATCTTGTTCACCATTGAAGGAGTTGGGAACGCCAAGTTCATGGTGTTCGGACCAGCGCCGACTAGATGCTTGATCGTTCCATTTTTGATGACCAGCCGAATTGTGCCTTTAGGGCTGGTAAATTGAATGATTTCATCTGCATTTGCGATGACTTGTGCAGCTTTTTCGTCGAGTTGAACCAAAGTTTCGAGCGTTCTTAACACACCGAAAAGATTGACTCGACTTAATGTTGAATTATCCATTTAGGTCGCCTCCTCGTTGAGCTTAAAAATAATAGTACCGAGAGTTCGCATTATTTTCGTGTTTTTGGACACGTTTCTTTAAGTAATTTTTTCTTTATCTTTTGATTACCTAATCGGCCTGCAGAACCAGCAAATATAAAAGAAATTTTGAACAATTCTAAATTTGAGCCCTAATTTTAAATTCTGAAAGGTATTGGGTAGTCACAGATATTTTTGACGTACCACAGCTAAGAAACCTCAGAATCCGGTGGCGTCTACAAGCCAGCTCTAGCTGATAGTCATTGTTCATTAATAGGCTCTGAGCAAAAAACACTCGGTATTTCAATAATTCTTTTCGTTTTTTGCCGAGAACTGAAACTATTAACATATGGCATCAATTGAAATGAATGAAGACGACGATGTAAAGGTGTTTTTGGCACCGATTCTATCCAAAATCGCGGACTATTCACACAGGGAAAAAGCACTCTCTCTGATTCAACATATTTTGATCGAATACCCAGAGTTAAAACTCAGGATTGCCTGGAATCAACCAATGTTTACTCGTAACTCTACATTTATCTTGGGAATATCCTTTGCAAAAGCTCATATGTCCATCAGCCCCGAACAGCAAGGAATCCTTCACTTTGCCGATGAATTGAAAGAACGGGAAATTGACTTTTCAAAGATGCTCATTCGCTTCCCTTGGAAGGACGAAGTGCCTCTTGATCTAATTCACGACATCATTGATTTTAATATTGCAGATAAAGCCAGCCTCACCACATTTTGGCGTCACAGTTAGCCTGCACCAATCGACACAGCTAAGCGCTGTGAAGCTCCACAAAGGGTGGTGGGTGTACAGAAATCTTCTGTACACCCACCACCGTAGTCAACGTTATTGAAAATTTTAGAGGTAAACCGATCCACCGATGATCACTGTGCGGTGACGAGGTAACCGGAATGCTTCCATTCGCGACCCTGCGTTTCTGCTGAGGAACATATAGAGCGACCGCCTCCAACGCAGGTACCAAGGAGTCTCGTCGCTTGGCCGGAAATCCATAACAGAGAGGAAGTACCGAGCTTCATCATTCGCATAGACGAAATCCGGATCCTTACCAGAACTCCACTTGAGGTTATGCGGAATATTTTGATTGTCGTTAAACCCGAGTTGGATCGTCATACTCATAATGCCATCTGAAGCCTCACCAATTCGTTCAATGCTCACGCGGTCAACGTGGCGAACGTGCGGAATATTACGAACCAGCACTCGCACAAACACAATTTGTTCATGCAGCGTATGGTTAAATCGCACATTTTCCTTCAGCGCCAACGGCACAGTTCCCTTGTTCTGATGAAGGTAGATTGCCTGACCAGGAATACGAGGAAGGTTGAGCGCACGGATCTTTGTAAGCCAATCGTCGAGCGGCATCTCCAGCTCAGCACGAAGTTTATGAATAGCGTGCGAACCCCACATCCACGTCGTCATAATGATGACCACCGTGGTGGCGATAACGATTGGTAGCCAACCACCGGTGGGAATCTTCATAACGTTAGCAGCGAAATATAGTACCTCGAGCCCTCCAACGACGATCAGGATTGGGAGTAAGCGAGCAATTGACCACTTCCATACCATATGTGCATACGATGCAAAGAGCGTCATAGTGAGGATTTCAGTGCCGGTCACGGCCAAACCGTAGGCACTAGAAAGCGCCTCGGAGGACCTAAATCCAAGAATCAAAGTAGCAACGCCCACCATGAGCATTACATTGATGGTTGGAATGAAGATCTGGCCACCTTCGGACTTTGACGTATGAAGGATTCGCATGCGCGGAACCAAACCGAGGTTCAGTGCTTGCTGCGTTACCGAGAACGCTCCGGAAATTACAGCTTGCGATGCAATCACAGTTGCCGTCGTCGCAATAAAGACGATCGGCCACAAGAGTACGTCTGGCACCAAATTGAAAAATGGGTTTGCGATCGCTTTTGGATTATTGACTAGAAGGGCGCCTTGACCCAAGTAGTTGATAATCAAGCAGGGGAACACAAGGAACAACCATGAACGCACAATTGGCTTTCTCCCGAAATGTCCCATATCAGCATAGAGAGTTTCTGCACCGGTAATCGCCAAAACAGATGCACCAAGTGCAACGAACGCCATCACAGGATGATGAACAGCGAAAAGCACTGCATGGTGAGGAGAAACAGCGGCAAGGATACCCGGATGCTCCAGAATATGAGGAATTCCAAGCAATGCAACCGTAAGGAACCAACAAACCATCACCGGTCCGAAGAAGCGCCCCACTTTACCGGTGCCAAACTTCTGGATTGAAAAAAGCACAATCAGAATTACTAAGGAAATCGGCACAACCACGTGGCTAGCTGAAGGTGAAATAAGTTCAAGACCTTCAACTGCAGACATGACCGAAATCGCCGGGGTAATGATCGAGTCACCGTAAAACAATGACGCACCCAAAATTCCCAAGAACGTAAAGAGGCCGAATAGTTTCGTGCCCTTCGTCGTCTTCCTTAACAAAGCAGTCAAGGCAAGGATTCCACCTTCGCCATCGTTATCCGCACGCATCACCAAGAAAAGGTACTCAAAAGTAACAACCAAGGTGATGGACCAAAATACCAAAGAAATTATTCCGTAAATATTCTCTTGGGTAGGGGTAATCAAACCATGGTCAAGATTAAAGACTGCGTGCATAGCATAAAGCGGTGAAGTACCGATATCACCAAAAATAACGCCTAGAGCGGCAAGCATAAGAGCTGCTTGGCTCGATTTTGCTACGGGAAGGCGCGTCATGGTTATTTCCCCAGTTTGCGCGGGATCAGATTTAGGAACTTCAGGTTCCGATGGTTGGATAGCCTTATCCGTATCTTCAAGAGAATCCACAGTGAGTGCGTTTGGTTTGGATTCTTCTTCAGATTCTTGCTGATCATCTAATTCATCGAATGCATACTGCATGCCGAAAGCCTAACACCGCATAGTTAAAAACAAGACATTTGGCGACCTATTTTACAGGTAATTTTTTAAAATGCTCACCACTTAACGCGATCTTTACGGGCAATCTTCCCACGTCAATACGTCTACTACTCCACGAATAAGTGATAGAGGGAACATCTCTTTTCCCCCTGTTTCCCGCCTATGCAGAGCTAGCAATTGCGCAATAATCGTCAATCCATCAGATGTGGTGTGATCCATTCCAGCTACTCCGATGCCCACACCATCTGATGAAATAATCACTCCAGGTCTCCCGCCAAAACGTGCGGTGAGACCTCGGCGTATCTTTGCAGCTTCGGCATCACCCTCAATAACAGGGTCAAGGTCAAGACCAGCAGGAATCCCAGAACGACTAACAAATCCACTCGGCCGTTCGCCAAAACGGAACCAACGCCCCTGTGCCTTTGCAACAAGTTTGCTAGAAATCACCACGATATCCGTTCCGCGCATACCACAAGTACCGTTTTCCCACCTCACACGCGCGATTGGAGCGGCGACAACAGCAGCCAAATCATCACCGCTCGCCACCATCGGAATATTCGGAACGGCTTGGCAAATCACCGATGCTAATTCAGGTGCGTTGTTTTCATGAGGCATATTCATCGTTTTGATTCTATCTTGCCGCAGCCTTGAGATCATATCCCTGTATCAGTGAGGAGTTGTAGAGGCACTAGTCAATTTTCCATCCCATATATAGGAAACCGCACGGTGAACCACACCACGCGGCCAGACGAGAATTCTGAATTCTTAACATTCGTGGGAGAATAGAACCATGACTGAAAACAACTCCGCATTGCTCGATCACACCGAGGTTCCGGAAAGGGCCGCTCTTGAAGGTCTAGAAGACCGCTGGGGCAAGACTTGGGCCGAAACTGGCACCTATTCATTTAATCGCGATACCAGCCGCGACCAAGTATTTTCGGTGGATACACCACCGCCAACAGTTTCTGGTTCACTCCACGTAGGCCATGTTTTTAGCTATACACACACCGACGTCGTTGCTCGATACAAGCGCATGCAGGGAATGAACGTCTTCTATCCGATGGGTTGGGACGATAACGGTCTTCCAACCGAACGTCGTGTTCAAAACTACTACGGTGTGCGTTGTGATCCTTCGCTCCCCTACGTCGAGGACTTCGTCCCTCCGCACGACGGCGGAGACGGAAAATCGATTAAGTACGCCGATCAAAAACCTATTTCACGCCGTAACTTCATTGAGTTGTGTTGGAAGCTAACTGCTGAAGATGAAAAGCAGTTCGAGAATCTCTGGCGCTACCTTGGCCTTTCCGTAGATTGGCAGCAGAATTATCAAACCATCGGCGCGAAAGCGCAAAAGGTTGCTCAAGCAGCATTTTTGAAGAACCTTGAACGTGGGGAAGCTTACCAAGCTCAGGCACCAGGATTGTGGGATGTAACCTTCCAAACCGCTGTTGCACAGGCCGAACTCGAAGCCCGCGACTACCCCGGCGCTTACCACGCACTCACTTTTCACTCCGCCTCTGGTGAGAATGTAGTGATTGAAACTACCCGTCCAGAGCTACTCCCAGCCTGTGTTGCGCTGATTGCCCACCCAGACGATGAGCGCTACCAGCATCTATTTAATACAACCGTTACTTCACCTGTTTTCAACGTTGAACTTCCAGTGCTCGCCCACCCTGCCGCTGAAATAGACAAGGGTGCCGGAATTGCGATGTGCTGTACTTTCGGCGACCTGACCGACGTACAGTGGTGGCGCGAGCTTTCCCTTCCGATGCGCTCAGTGCTCGGCAAGGACGGTCGTTTGCTCAACACCACTCCAGACTGGATCACCGATCCTCGAGGCATAGCAATGTACGAAGAGATGGCTGGAAAGACCACTTTCTCTGCACGCAAAGCTCTAGTTGAGAAGCTCAAGGAAACCGGCGAAATGGTAGGCGATGAAAAGCCAACCACCCGCAAAACAAACTTCTTCGAGAAGGGCGATAAGCCGCTTGAAATCGTCACTTCACGCCAGTGGTACATCCGTAACGGTGGACACCCATACACCGAGTCCAACGGCATCGACTTGCGCGATAACCTTCTATTCCGCGGTAAGGAAGTGGACTTTCACCCTGAATTCATGCGCGTCCGCTACGAAAACTGGGTCCAGGGTCTCAACACCGATTGGTTAGTATCTCGCCAGCGCTTCTTCGGCGTTCCAATCCCATTGTGGTATCGCATCGATGAATCAGGCGATGTTGATTACGACGACGTTTTGGTGCCGAGCATCGACCAACTTCCGGTTGATCCTTCAACCGATTGCCCTCCGGGATTCGATGAATCAAAACGCAATTCCTCGGGTGGATTTGCCGCTGAAATCGACATTATGGATACGTGGGCAACGTCGTCACTTACGCCTCAGATCGCCGGCGGGTGGCTCACTGATGAGGATCTTTTCCAAAAGGTCTACCCGATGGATGTTCGACCGCAAGGTCAGGACATTATTCGTACTTGGCTTTTCTCGACGATGGTTCGTGCCCACTTGGAATTCGGAGAAGTTCCCTGGAAACACGCTGCAATTTCGGGATGGATTCTTGATCCTGATCGCAAGAAAATGTCGAAATCCAAGGGTAATGTGGTTACCCCTATGGGCTTACTTGAAAAGCACGGATCCGACGCAGTCCGTTACTGGGCGACGTCGGCACGACTTGGTACGGATGCTGCATTTGACGAGCAGCAGATGAAAATTGGTCGTCGCTTAGCTATGAAGGTTCTTAACGGATCGAAATTCGCAATGCAGACGGCAGGGATTGGAGCTGCAGTTGAACTTGATCCAAGCGCAGTGACCAACCCGCTTGATCAGTCAATGCTTGCAGAACTCGCCACTGTTGTTGCACAAGCAACCGAAGCTTTAGAAGGTTTCGACCACACCAAGGCACTAGAGGTTTCTGAAACCTGTTTCTGGACTTTCTGTGATGACTATCTTGAGCTAGTCAAGGAGCGCGCGAACGATCGTGAAGAAAAGTACGCCACCGAGGGGCGTGAAGATGAGGTCCGCTCAGCTCGCGTAGCTTTGAATATCGCTGTCGATACCTTTGTTCGACTTTTCGCTCCGTTCCTCCCATACGCAACTGAAGAAGTTTGGTCTTGGTACCGTACCGGTTCAGTCCACCGTGCTCCATGGCCCACGGTTTCGGAGCTGGAGCCAGCTTTTGGTAACGCTACTTCTGACGTTTTGGTCGCTTCAGGTGAAGCTCTTTCAGCTTTGCGTAAGGTTAAGACCGAACAGAAAGTGAGCCAACGTACTGCGTATTCATCAGTCACTCTGGTGGTTCCTGAAAGTATTATGGAATCTGTTGAAGCCGCTCGTGAAGACATCGCCAACTCCACTCATATCAATGGAGGATTCACAATAACACATGAAAATGCCGAAGGAGATCTAGTTCTCGTTTCCGCATTTGAACTGGAACAATAATAGTCATTGTTATTTAATTGTGAATAAATAGGCCTTCATCGAGGCGCTCGTATAACGGAGAGGACTGTTCATGAGTGAATTTTTGGAAGAAGACGGCATATCGTTTACGCCCGGAAAGATCCAAGTCACGGAGCCGATGTCTGTACCGGCACTTTTACGGCGCCTCGGTGAAGAAACACCAAAGCGCGTAATTATTGAACGAAAATCAACATTTTCCAATCAGTGGGTATCGGTAACCTTTGGTCAATTTATAAATGAAATCCGAGAGGTTGCATGTGGCTTGATTGCTTCTGGAATTAAACCAGGGGATAAAATAGCCATCATGGCCCACACGTCATACGAATGGTCGCTATTCGATTTTGCAATTCAGTTTGCCGGCGCACACGCTATTCCTATTTATGAAACATCATCAACAGAACAAGCAAAATGGATCATTAGCGATGCAGGAATTAAAGCTGCATTTGTTGAGAACTCAAGTCTGAAAGCGGTATTAGATCCCCTCGTAGACAAAGTTAAAGGTTTCAAAACGATTTGGGTTATTGCAGACGACGCTCAAGGAAAGCTCACAAAACTCGGATCTGGAGTCGATGACTCGATAATCGATACTCGCATTGACGCAATTCGGGCTGATGACCTTTGGACGATTATTTATACTTCTGGGACAACCGGTCGTCCAAAGGGAGTCGAACTCACCCATCGTAATGTACTCCATGTTGTTATGAATGGTTGTACTCACAGTGGGCTTATTAAGATCATTTCGATTAAAGGCTCACGTACGGTTCTTTTCTTACCGATGGCCCACGTTTTCGCTAGATTTATTAACCTTGTAGCATTCTTTGGAAGTAGCGTCATCGGATACATTCCAGATACTCGTAATCTTGTTTCCGATATGCAAACTTTTAAACCAACTTTTGTTTTGGCTGTTCCACGTGTATTTGAAAAAATCTACAATGCTGCCGATGCAAAAGCCGGAAGTGGGTTAAAGTTACGCACTTTCCGTAAATTTGCTCGAGTAGCAATTAACTATTCTCGCGCGTTAGATACTCCTGAAGGTCCTTCAAAAGCGCTTACACTACAACGGCAGCTGGGCGATAAACTCGTTTATTCGACGATACGTGAGTTAATGGGCGGTCGGCTAAAGTATGCTATTTCTGGAGGCGCTCCCCTAGGTGAGCGCCTCGGACACTTCTTCCGAGGATCAGGTCTCACCGTTTTTGAGGGATATGGCCTAACTGAAACAAGCGCCCCGACCACAGTCAATCGCCCAGACAAAATCAAGATCGGGTCGGTAGGAGCCGCCTACCCTGGTTGCTATGTAAAAGTAGATGACGACGGCGAAATTCTTGTTAAAGGCGATCATATTTTTAAGCGTTATTTCAACAATCCAAAAGCAACCGAAGAAGCTTTCACAGAAGATGGATGGTTCAAAACCGGAGATATCGGTCGAATCGATGACGAAGAATATGTATGGATCACCGGTCGCAAGAAAGAACTAATTGTTACAGCCGGCGGAAAAAATGTTGCCCCCGCCGAACTTGAAGATCGACTTCGTGGTCATCCATTAATTTCACAAGTGGTAGTAGTTGGAGATCAGAAACCATTTATCGGAGCTCTCATCACGCTTGATAGCGATGCCCTCCCCCAGTGGTTAACCAACCACGGTTTTGATCCAATGCCGCTTTCACAAGCTATTTCGGATCCACAGGTACTGGCAGCAATCGACCGTGCTATTAAGCGAACGAATACGCACGTTTCACGAGCCGAATCAATTCGTAAGTTTGTTATTCTACCAAGTGACTTTACGATCGAAAACGGCTATCTCACTCCGTCTCTGAAGGTACGTAGAAACCAAGTTCTTCAGGATTTTGCTTACGCAATTGAAGATATTTACGGACCTGAAAAGAAATAAGATCAAGTAGAGACAATTCGTTACTAAATCTAAATAGTTCTGTGGAGTGGAAAGATTAAATCTTTCCACTCCACAGAACTATTTAGTAAATCTCAGAGTCAGAATAATAACCTTGGTAGTAATCAAAGAATGTAATTTTAGTAGTTGTCAGCAATATCTTCGTGATGATGGATGACTTCTGCAACGATAAACCTTAGGAACTTCTCAGCAAAAACTGGGTCTAGACCAGTTTCGTTGGCAAGGCGTTTGAGTCGCTCCACCTGACGAGCTTCTCTCTGTGGATCGGACGCAGGAAGGGCTTTTTGTGCTTTAAGTAGACCTACCTGTTTTGTACAGCGAAAACGTTCAGCCAAGATGTGGATCAACGCGGCATCAAGGTTGTCAATAGTTGCTCTATATAGCTCAAGTTCTCTTGGGATTTCAGCCACGACATCACTTACCGTTCGAGTTTTGCCCAACAGCTTGAGCGATCTTCCCTGACAGAACTAAAGTCGGCTCAGCTTTGCCCTCAACTACCTCACCCGTGATAACTACCTTATCGATATCGCTACGCGAAGGAATTTCGAACATCAATTCACGCAAGATATTTTCAAGGATTGAACGTAACCCACGAGCTCCAGTTCCCCGAGCAATTGCCTCTTGGGCAATGCTTCGTAGGGCATCATCCGTCATTTCAAGCTTAACGCCATCTAGTTCAAACATTTTTTGGTATTGCTTGAGCAACGCATTCTTAGGTTTAGTGAGAATATTGACCAAATCATCTTCGGTCAAGCCCTCAACAGAAGCGATAATTGGCAAACGCCCAACCAATTCCGGAATTAGACCAAATTTGTGGAGATCATCAGGTGTGACCTCTTTGAAAACGTCTGCTCCGGCGTCGGACTCATGAAGTTTGGCACCAAAGCCAATGCCACGTCTTCCGGCGCGAGTCGAGACAATATCTTCCATCCCCGCAAATGCTCCGGCAAGAATAAAGAGCACGTTAGAGGTATCAATTTGGAGGAACTCTTGCTGCGGGTGCTTACGTCCACCCGAGGGGGGAACCGAAGCAACCGTACCTTCGATAATCTTTAAAAGTGCCTGCTGGACACCTTCACCAGAAACATCCCTAGTGATTGAAGGGTTCTCAGATTTACGCGAGATTTTATCAATTTCATCGATATAAATAATTCCCTTTTGAGCACGTGGAATATCGTCGTCGGCAGCCTGAATCAGCTTGAGAAGAATATTTTCTACATCTTCTCCTACGTATCCTGCTTCAGTAAGAGCTGTAGCATCGGCGATCGCAAAAGGCACGTTGAGCATACGGGCAAGCGACTGAGCAAGGTAGGTCTTTCCGGTTCCGGTTGGACCCATCAAAAGGATATTAGATTTGCCAATTTCCACGTGTTCTGGAACAGATTTGCCGGACTTCGATTCACTCTTTGAACTTGCCTTCGCAGGCTTAGCCGTCGCCATCGATTCTTGGGCACGAATTCGCTTGTAATGGTTGTAAACCGCTACTGCCAGAGTACGCTTTGCGTTCGTCTGCCCAACCACATACTCGTTGAGGAAGTCATAGATTTCCTGTGGCTTTGGAAGCTCTGCCGAATTCTGAGAATCCGATGCTTCACTTCCGAATTCTTCTTCGATGATCTCGTTACACAGTTCAATACATTCATTACAAATGTATACACCTGATCCTGTAATGAGTTTACGCACCTGACGCTGGCTCTTTTGGCAAAAAGAGCACTTCAAAATATCTGCCGCGTCAGCAGTTGGCATCATTTCTCATCACCTTTCAGAACAGACTTCCTTCCCCTATTTCACACCATTAGGAGCAAATCTTCCACTGCGCCACGCTCAGCTCCGCAGTCATCCCGTTGGCGAGAAAGAACACAGCGGGGCATTTACCAGATTCCCTGACGAATGCCCCGCTGTTGAAAACTATCTAGATAAATCAGATCGTAGCTTTACGTGAAGTAAGCACCTGGTCAACCAAACCGTAGGCCTTTGCCTGTTCAGCGGTAAGGATCTTATCACGAGCAATATCCTTTTCGATCTGCTCAGCAGGAGTTCCCGAATGCTTAGACAAAGTATCAATCAACCACTTATTCATACGGTCGATTTCATCGGCAACAATCGCAATATCCGATGCCTGTCCCTGGACACCTTCCATGGCTGGCTGGTGAATCAAAATACGAGCATTGGGAAGCGCCAAACGACGTCCAGGTGAACCAGCTGCCAACAAAATTGCAGCAGCCGATGCAGCCTGACCCAAACAAACCGTTTGGATCTGTGGCTTAATGTACTGCATGGTGTCGTAGATAGCAGTCAATGCAGTAAACGAACCACCTGGGGAGTTGATGTACATCGTGATTGGAGACTCTGGATCGATTGATTCCAGGACCAACAGCTGAGCCATAATGTCATCCGCTGAAGCATCATCAACTTGTACGCCTAAGAAGACGATGCGATCCTCAAATAGTTTCGCGTACGGATCTTGGCGCTTGTAGCCATAGGGGGTACGTTCTTCAAAATTCGGCAAAATATAACGATTTGTTGGCATCGCCGGAGCAACGCCTCCCGGCATCATCGAGTTATATGCCTGCATGGAGGCTTGTGGAACAAAGCTATTCATTTCTCGCTGGCCTCCTTCAGTTCGACTCTTCTTGACTTGGTACCGTGCGATCTACTCCCCCGCCACCAATAACGGACGAAGAATTCGTGATGATATGGTCAGCAAATCCATATTCAACTGCTTCAGTTGCAGTGAACCAGTGATCACGATCAGAATCTTCAAGAATCTGTTCAACCGTCTTTCCGGTATGCTTAGCGTTGAGTTCGGAGAGTTCTTGCTTCATCTGCAAAATCAGATCTGCATTAATACGGATCTCAGTCGCTGTACCTCCAGCACCACCAAGTGGCTGGTGCATAAGCACACGAGTGTGTGGAGTAATATAACGCTTCCCTTTAGCTCCTGCTGAAAGCAAGAACTGCCCCATCGAAGCTGCAAGACCCATTCCAACAGTGGCAACATCAGGCTTGATGTATTCCATAGTGTCAAAGATCGCCATACCTGCAGTCACTGAGCCACCAGGTGAGTTAATGTAAAGATAGATATCTTTATCTGGATCTTCAGCTGCAAGAAGGAGCAACTGCGCACAAATCATATTGGCATTCTCGTCACGCACTTGGTCTCCGAGCCAGATAATTCGTTCCTTGAGTAGTCGATTATAAATTGAGTCTCCAAGGCCCAAACCTTGGTGGCCGTCCCCAGCAAGTTGTGGCACGTCGGTCACGTGAACTCCTTAAAAATTCGTCTTTCCATATTGGTATACATCGATTGCAATGGCATCGCCATTGCAACAAAACCAGCCAAAAGGATGTGTTCCTTAGTAAAGATTAGCTGTTTTTCATGAAAACTCTTAGTTTCATTGTGCTCTTTCGCTGATGGCGCAGGATACGTAGAGGAGCTTTCTCGCCACTAGTCTTCTTCTGGGTTAAAGAGTGGAGGGAAGAGATTTCCTCTCTCCCCTCCGTCTATGTCCAATGACGCTATCAGCTCAAACTAACAATATTCGTCATCACTGTCGAAAATCATGCACCAAAGTTAACCAATTCGTCCTTGGTCATCTTCTTTGCTTCAGCTTCAGTTAGCTCGCCCGTTGCAACGCGGTAAGCAATCCACTCAGCCTTAAGTGCCGACTTTGCAGGTGCTTCAACAGCAGAACCCTCAACAGGAGCTTCCTTTGTTTCAGCTTCCTCCACTGCAGCTTCCTTTGTGGCCTTCTTAGGAGTAGCCTTCTTGGTTACCTTGCGGGTAGCCTTCTTGTTGAACTCTGGGGTCTTCTCGTCTTCAGGAGCTTCACCCAAAACTGCAGCTACGTCAACTGCCTTACCCTTATCATCAACAACATTTGCAAGCCGCATTGCAGCGATAACACCCTTATTGCGGGCAAGTTCGCCAGCGAATGCGTTGAGCTGATTAGCCTGAGCAGCCGCCTGGATAAACTGGTTCGGATCCATGCCATACATCTGAGCTTGCTGAAGCAGGAAGTTCAAAAGCTCATCTTGCCCAACGTTAACACCGAAACCTTCAGCATACTCGTCCAAAAGAAGCTGAAGCTTGAGCTGCTTCTCAATTTCTGCACGGATTTCCTTACCGTGCTCATCTTCTGCATCCTTGCCTTCATTCTGAAGGTGGTTTGCAACTTCTTCGTCGATAACAGCCTGTGGAAGTGGGAAATCAGCAAGCTTTTCAATTTCCTCGATGAACTTCTGCTCTGCACCCATGAGTTGCTCGTCTGCCTTGGACTTAGCAGCAGATTCGCGCAGATCGTTCTTGAGTTCCTCAATTGTGTCAAATTCAGAAGCAAGCTGTGCGAACTCATCGTCAGCTTCAGGAAGAACGGATTCCTTTACCGAGTGAACGGTTACAGTAACGTTTGCTTCTTCACCTTCGTGGTCACCACCGGCAAGCTTAGCAGTGAATTCGACGACGTCGCCCGCCTTCGCGCCCGTAAGAGCTTCGTCTTGACCTTCTAGCATGTTTCCATCACCGATACGGTAAGAAACTCCTGCAACGTCATCAACTTCTTCGTCGCCAATCTTTGCAACGAGATCAAGATTCACATAGTCACCCTTAGCAGCCTTGCGCTTTACTTCGGTGAGCGTTGCGAAACGTTCCTGAAGGTCAACAAGAGCTGATTCGACGTCTTCATCGGTAACTTCGGTGGAAGGAACTTCGATGGTGATGTCCGCTGGATTGGGAAGTGAAATCTCTGGGCGAACCTCAACTTCAACGGTGAACTTGAGCTCGGTGGTGTCGCCCTTGCCGTTCATTTCAGGAACTTCGTTGATTGAAACCTCTGGACGCGACATCGGGCGAACATCAGCTTCAACAACTGCTTGCTGATAGTAAGTATCAAGGTTGTCGTTGATTGCTTGCTCAATAATGTATCCCTTGCCAATATTGGCTTCAAGAACACGGCGAGGTGCTTTGCCTGGGCGGAATCCAGGAATGTTTACCTGCTTTGCGAGGGACTTTGCAGCCTTCTCATAGGCTGGCTGAAACTCTTCAGCTGAAACAGCAACGTCCAACTGAACGCGGGTCTCGCTGAGATACTCGACGGAATTCTTCACTGAGATTTCTCCACTCATAAGTTATTGGGGGTGGTTTCCCACCCGTTTTAGCTCACCGTCCTGCGACTTCGTGATAGAAGCGAGCCGAGGGTGGTGACGTTTTTCCAAGGCGCAGCTCAACCCAAAACCGCTAATCTTCACTCTTTGTTACACAACGAGCCGAAGACGAACCGTAACGAGCCTTACACGCATACTGTCTAATGATAAAACAAAACCGCCAGTTTACGCCTAATTATCATCCATGAGAGTAAACACAAGTTTATGAGCGCAGGGTAATGAAAAGCCCGAGAAATCTTTTTCTTTGATTTCTCGGGCTTTCGCACCGTCGGGGTAGCGGGATTTGAACCCACGGCCTTCCGCTCCCAAAGCGGACGCGCTACCAAACTGCGCCATACCCCGTGCTCAATAAATACTAGACAATGAATTTGATTTTGACCAATCACATTTCAATGTGTGACCTACACGTCACTCGCCTGCAAAAATGTGAGCCACGCGTCACGAAGTCAAATTTTCTTTAATTCGTATTTCTTGCTAAACTCTTACAGTCGGCTTAGCTGGCAACGCGAGTGTAGCTTAATGGTAAAGCCTCTGCCTTCCAAGCAGATGACGCGGGTTCGATTCCCGTCACTCGCTCTCTTTATATTTTCGGCGTAATATTTACGAAACCTTTTGGCTGGCACCTTGAATTTGGGCGGGGTATTTTCACTAATTCCTACCATCGCCCCACCACGATCCTTAAAGTTCCACCTTTCACACTGTTTCTCCACACAAGCGAAGCTACTAGCCGGATATTTCTAGATAGTTCACAAAAAGCGAGCCGCACCACATATCCAATCCTCTTCATGTAATGCAGCTCTTTCGCGCAAGATTCGCTTCCCTTTTCACGCGCACGAAGTCTGTGTTAGAACCGCTTTACCATCCTCGTCACACCAAATCTAATATCGTGAGACCCTAGGATTCAGACTCCAGTTACTCCCCTAATCCATTCACGGTAAACCGCAACGTCAACCGCCTTAGATGGCGCATAAGGATCAGACCAGACGGAGTGCGAACCAATCACATTAACACCAATAATTTCCCCATCGCTATTAACTACCGGACCACCAGAATCTCCATGATTCGATCCTCCAGTGACTCCCTTTAGCTGGAGCACCTCACCAGCATTAAATTGAGAGAACGCACCAATAACCTTTAACTTAGCGCTACGAAGTGTTTTCACTTCAGTATCTTGAAAGCCACGTCCATACCCATAAAGAGTTACTTCTTCACCCTCAACAAACTCATGCACATCCACCAAAGTCCCATACTTCGTTAGGACATGAGGGATGGCGAGATGTAAAAGGACCATATCTGTATTCTTTGCAATTTCAAATCTGTCAACGTCATAAGCCGGCCCCGGCCGTTCTTTACTGTTCGAAAAATGCACTTTAACAGCCGACGGAGATGCGTTTGTATCTTCGTAAGTTTCACCCTCCACGCAGTGCCCTGCTGTAAGGATCCATTCTTCAGAAATCGCAGTTCCAGTGCACTTATAAGCACTACCGTCAGGCTTATTCCAGATTTGCACCTGTACGATTTCTTCAGCACGAGCTTCCTCCCCCAAAGTTACTGCCTGCGACGTCGTTACCAACCCCAACATCGCAAAACAAAGGGCAACAAGAAAACCAAGCACAACTGAGGGAAAACCCACCGAATTGTTAGACCTTTTTAGAGCTGTCACAGATTCACCACTTCCTTATTGAGAACGATTCTCTTTTAGAATAGAGCTGCTAACAGGTGTTTTTCCAGGAAGGAAACAAAAAGCGAGCTGCACCACATGTCCAATCCTCTTCATGTGATGCAGCTCATTCGTGCGAGATTCCCTTCCCTTTTCACTCGCACGAAGTCTGTGTTAGCTTTGCCTATGCCCAATGAGCACCACAGGCGCTCACCCCTGCAAAATCGGCTCATGGGAGAGAACTAGTTCTTGGCGGCGAACCCACCTCCTACTGGCTACAATTTGTTCGTCGACCTGTTCAAAAGCCCGCGTACGGTCTGTTATTTTGCTACGTTTTCGGCGTCGCCTCCATAGAAGTTGCGTGCCTCCAAACACACCTAGGAACACTAGCCCGTCGACCGTAGCCATCATCGCTGAAGTAGCAAGATCGAATTGATAGGAAATCACAAACCCGAAGAAAGCAACGATTAATGAGACTACGATGGTTACAGCAAGCATTGGAGCCATACGTTTGGTAATTAGCCGAGCTGTCGCAGCCGGTACAATCAATAGCGCAACCACTAATACGGCGCCCGCCATTTTAAAAGCAGCCGTAATCGTTATAGATACAATAAACATAAGTGTGTAATTGATTGCACGGACTGGGTAGCCTTGGATTTTCGCCAGTTGCGGGTCAAATGTTGCAGCGATCAATGGCCTCCACAGCAATGAAATACCAAGAATGTCAAAGATCAGCACCGCTAGCATGATCCAAAAATAAGTTGGACCATAGTCAATTCCATTAACCACTAGATGGTTGATCGAAGCAATATTTAAATCTCCCTCCAATACAGCATCTTCATGAAGGTCAATCTTTGAAAAAATCGTAGATAGCATCACCACACCCAAGGAGAACAGTGCAGGGAAAAACACTCCAATCGTTGCGTCAGCATTGACAAGGCCAGTGTGACGAAGCCCTTCCGAGGTAAAAACAATCACCATCCCCATAAGTGCAGCTCCAATAATGAGCAACGGTGAATCAATTGAGCCAACCGCCCATGCGGCTAAAACAATTCCAGGTAGCATGCCGTGGCTCATCGCGTCAGCAAACATTGATTGGTGGCGTACCACTAGAAAAACTCCTGGAATTGCACAGGTAATTGATGTAATCACAGCTAAGAGCAAAACGGAAGCAGCTACACTCATCGCGCATTCCTAACGTGGGAGAGAATAGCTTTCCTCAGCTCTCGCCGCTTTCGCGAGCGTTTTATTCTTTGGACGACTACGGATCGTTGCGGCGAAACGAGAAGCGATAGGAGCAAGAATCCAGTCAATATCAAAACGATCACGGGTCCAGTAGGAACGTTTCCTAGTGATACGGACAGCCACGTTCCTAATACCGAACTCAGACCACCAATCAGCCCCGATAAAACCACCATCGAACCGAAGCGGTTCGTCCACTGACGCGCTGTAGCTGGAGGAACAATTGTGAACGCAACCATTAAGATCAACCCAACCGCTTTAACACCAAGCACAACTGCAACCACCATGGAGCTAAGTAAAAGTGGTGTTAATACCGACGACGAAAATCCAAGCACGTGGCTAAACTGCCTATCAAAACAAAAGGAAGTAAATTCTTTTCGAAACATCGTTACAATCAGCAAGCAAAGCAAGCTCAAAATGGCAATCGTGATTACATCGGCGATAGTAAGGGAAGTTGCCGAGCCAAGTAGCGCCGAAGAAATTCCGCCTTTACCCGGGTACTTCCCATGAATAATGACCCGTAAAAGGACCAGTCCACCCCCGTAGAACAAGGCAAGCATGACGGCCATTGTTGCGTCATCACCTAGCGGCGTTGAGCGAGCGATCCAATCGGAGAGCAACACCGCAAGCAAAGCAGCGATCACCGACCCAACCACCAGTACAATCAGCGATCTCCCATCGACTCCAAAAACGATCGAACTGATAAGAAAAGCTGCCATTACACCAAGCGTAGAAGCATGCCCAATCACGTCTGAGAGTAATGATTGACGCCGAGTATAAAGGAAACTCCCCAATATTCCACATACCAGCCCGATAAGAAATGTTCCCAGAGAGATTATTCGATAGGAATAAGTTGATAGAAAGACAAGGATATCCATCATTCACCAATCCATCGCCAGCTTTTGACTGGATTTCAATTCAGAACAAGGCTCTGAGCCGGTATCCGTTTTTATCTGCTGTTCCGTCTGTGTTTCCGTTTCTACTTTCATCTCCGACGACGACGCCAGATTGAGTTGCCGCATAACACCGTACGTTTTTTCAACATTTTCCCTCTTGAATACATCATGAAGAGGTCCTACAGCAATTACTTCTTTATTAATAAAGAGTACCCACGTACAAAAGTTAGAAAGCGTTGCGAGATCATGATGGACGACGACGATTGTTTTACCAAGTGCTTGCAGGCTTAAGAGAACCTCGATAATCGCTTTCTCAGAAGCAGCATCAACTCCCGAAAATGGCTCATCCATGAGGATAAGGTCCGGATTCGATACCAGTGTTCGCGCTAAAAAGGTGCGTTGCTTTTGTCCGCCCGACAGCTGACCAATCTGACGATTTGCTAAATCAACCAAGCCAACTTGCTCAAGAGCTTTCCAAACTGCCTCTTTTTGAGCAGCTTTCGGGCGGCGCAACCAACCCAGCGAACCGTATGTCCCCATAAGGACGACGTCGTAAACAGTTGCCGGAAAATCCCAATCAACCTCGGATTGTTGTGGCATATATCCAATCCGCTTACGAACGTGACGTAACTGTTCACCAAAGAAAGTTGCACCGCCCACGAGCGAAGGAAGTAGACCGAGCATCGATCGCATCAATGTTGATTTTCCGGCACCATTCGGACCAACGATCCCCAGGATTTCCCCTTCGGGCAAATCAAAAGAAACATGGTCAAGAACTAGTTCTTCACGGTAAGCAACACATAAATTCGAAACGCTCAACACCGCTGTCATAGTATTTTCCTCCACAGCTAGCTACTTAAGGCTGTAACATTCTTGAGGATTTAGTTTGTTAAAACTAAATCCTTACTTTCCGAGACCCTTAGCAATAGCCTCGGTATTATGCTTCAGAACTCCCAAGTAGGTATTAACTGGATCTTTGTCTCCCAAAGAATCAGCAAACAGTTCATCATCGGATGCTGCAACATTCCAGCCCTTCGACTTCACGTTTTCCTGCAAAGACTTAACTGCTTGTGGATTTTGAAGATTGTCTACGAAAATCGTCTTGACCTTCTTATCTGCAATTAACTGAGCTAGATCATTAAGTTCACTTGCCGACTTTTCTGCTTCCGAAGTAACAAAATCAGTTGCGTAGACCTTTAAGTCATAACGCTTACCCAAATAGTTGAAGGCATCATGGCCGGTAACCAGATTACGCTGATCCGCTGGAATCTTCGCTAGAACTTCCTTGGCAGCCTTATCTGCAGAATCAATCTTCTCATTGTACTTTTCTGCGTTGTCTTTGTATTTGTCTGCATTATCAGGATCGATCTTGCCAAGATGCTTCGCCACTTCGGTAACAACAATCTTCCAGTTTTCTGGTGAATTCCAAATATGTGGATCGAAGAGGTCATTTCCGGCATCATCCTTTTCGGGCCATGGCAACAGCATATCTTTAGGAAGCTTACTTCCAACCGCAATTTGCTTTGATCCTAGCCCTTCGAGCTGCTTCGTCATCAACGCTTCAAGATGAAGACCATTCCAAATTACAGCATCGGCTGAATTAAGTTCTTCAATATCTTTTGTGCTGGGTTGGTACGTATGAGGATCTCCCCCGGGCTTGACCATCGTATAAACATCTACTCCGGGCGCAATGTTTTCAACTGCATCAGCTAAATATCCAGTAGTTGCGAATACGTGTAGAGAATGCTTGCCCGAGCCAGGCTTGGGTGAATCCTTCGAATCAGCTGTTGAACAAGCGCCGATTGCAAATGCCATTAACGAAGCCGTCACCAAGGCAAAAGAACGCTTTAGCTTACGATGCATGTGTATCCTTCCGGTAAAATGAGAATCATAGTCAAGTTAAACTACTTAGGCTAGCCTAACCTCACTCACAATAAATTAGTAATGACTTTTACCCCAACCGGCGTTTTAGTGTTCCATTACACAAATAAAGCAGGGAGGGCGATGCCTATTAATTGAGGCATCGCCCTCCCTGCTGCACTGAACTCAAGGTTCAAATAAAGCTCAGCCAACTAAGATGAACTCAGATATTTACTTCATTGCTCAACTGAGTAGGATTTCCAAAGCGATGGTTTGTAAACGAAACAGCTTGCTCTTGCAAGAACGGAACCAATTCAACCCGTCCATTAAGAGTTACCTGTCCGCTCCATACTGCAACATCCGCAACCACTTCTGGCGAAAGCACGGAAGCCAATGCGGAAGCATCTCCACCAATTAGACGAATTCGGGCATCAAAACCAGCACGATGTGCCCATTGGGTCGAAGACTTTAGGAAATCATCATCGCTTTCAATCGTCAATTCAACATCGTTTTCACCAAGGAACGCCTTAACGTTTCCAGATAGTGAAGCCGGAGCAGAAACCGTGACATCCGAGCCAACTGCAAGTCCCGCAGCTACAAGAGCAACAAGTTGCCACTCCTCTTCCCCTTCGGACAACCGAACGGTTATCGGGAGCGGACGGTAACGCAATACGTTCCGTTCAACTCCCAGAGCCGACGGGTCGTGACCGATTCCAAATTCAGTTGCGATTGCGTCGTCGGCAGAATGCAGCAGCGAGGTTAGGGATGATCCGTGATCAACATCCTCAGCCAGTCCAGCCGCCTTAGATAGCACCGCTCTTCTCAATGATCCCTTGGTATCAACCTGCGCTACTTCGTCTCGCACAAAAGTACCCAAACCAAACAGGTAGGATGGTCCGCCAGCCTTGGTTCCCGCTCCTACAGCCGAGCGCTTCCATCCACCGAATGGCTGTCTGCGCACAATAGCACCCGTAATTCCACGGTTGATATAGACGTTTCCAGCCTTGACGTGCTCTAGCCAGAGGTTGATTTCATCGGCATCTAACGAATGAATGCCAGCAGTCAAACCGAAGTCAGTCGCATTTTGGAGTTCAATAGCCTCTTCAAGCGTCTCAGCCGTCATTACTCCAAGAATCGGTCCAAAGTATTCAGTCAAATGATACTCCGATCCCGGTTTCACACCGCTGCGAACGCCTGGGCTCCAGAGTTTTCCTGATTCATCAAGCTGTTTAGGCTTTATCGCCCATGTCTCGCCTTCACCCAGCGTCGTTAGACCACGCAGAAGTTTGCCTGCTGCTGGCATAACAAGTGGTCCCATTTCGGTTTCAAGGTCCCATGGCCAGCCGACGTTCAATGACTTAACACCGTCAAGGAGCTGGCGCCGGAAACGCTCGGAGCGAGCAACTGATCCCACCAAAATCACAGTCGAACAGGCCGAACATTTCTGTCCGGCATGCCCAAATGCGGAGGTGATGACATCCTTAACAGCCAAATCCAAATCGGCGTGTGGAGTAACAATGATCGAATCCTTGCCAGAGGTTTCAGCAAGGAGACCAAGGTCAGGGCGCCAGGATTTAAAGAGCTTTGCGGTATCGATAGATCCCGTCAAAATTACTCGATCTACCAGCGGGTGGGTAATGAGCTCCTTACCCAATTCTCCCTCTGAGATATCTACAAATTTAAGTAGCTCTCGAGGCACACCTGCATCCCACATAATTTGCGCAAGAACAGCACCAGTTCGTGCCGCTTCAGGTGATGGTTTGAATACAACACCAGCTCCTGAAGCGAGTGCCGCTAACACGCCACCAGCTGGAATTGCCATCGGGAAGTTCCATGGTGGAGTCACAACGATGACGCGCGAGGATTCATATTTAGCACCCGGCAAATTATCGAGTTGCTTTGCCTGCTCAGCATAGTAGTGAGCAAAG
Organism: Arcanobacterium ihumii; assembly: GCF_900604515.1. GTDB lineage: Bacteria > Actinomycetota > Actinomycetes > Actinomycetales > Actinomycetaceae > Arcanobacterium_A > Arcanobacterium_A ihumii. Next base: position 460,708 of record NZ_UWOS01000002.1, read on the forward strand.
TCCGTTGCTTCGGAAACTTCCACGTCGCCCTGATCAAGCGCTTTTCCGGCCTCTGATCCAGCAACTTCGATAAGTTCCCCACGGCGCTTTGCCAATTCAATTCCAACTTTGTGGATTAACTCGGCACGCTCAGCACCCGACTTTTCAGCCCATTTAGCGCCGGCATCTGCAGCTTCAGAAACAATTTTGTTGAGAGAATCGATATCGGAAACACGTGCTTTTTCTAGAACTTCTTTTCCAAGCTTAGAATCCTTCATCCGGCTAGCAATCTCACGCGCCCACTTCTGATTCGCTGGCAACGACGGATCGGAATCTGGGGTGTTTTCGAACGTCCAGTTCCCATCGGCGTCGGACACCAGGGCACGGAGATCGTCATCGGACTCGTTATTTCGATCTTGGAGACGGCGCGGCCCCACTGGATCCGTGAAAGCGTGCGAGAGAGCAGCTTGGAAACGGCCCTGCTCGCGTGCAAGAAGATCGTCGTTTTCAGCAATCTCAAAGATGGAGGACATAAAGTTAGCTGGAAGAGCATTTTCCTCAAGGCGACGCACCAGGTATGCAATAGCAACGTCGTATTCCTCCGGGTTAACCACTGGGACGTAGTATAGAAGATGACCTACATCCTTGGTCATCGCAGCTGCCTGCGGAGCCGCCATACCCGATAGCATTTCAAATTCAACGTCATTCCCATTGAGAATTCCACGCTCTTTAGCAAGTTCAAAAGCGAAAGCCGCCGTGAAGAGGTTCATTCCTGCAACACCAATGTTAACGTTCTTAATGTGTTCAGGGCGAAGCGCATATTCGAGTACGCGAATGTAGTTCGCATCCGTATTCTCTTTGCTTGGTTGAGTAACAAGTTCCCAGCCGTGAATTGCCGATGCAACGCGTTCCATTGAAAGGTTTGCACCCTTAACCACACGAACCTTGATTGGTGCTCCACCGCTGCTAACTCGCTTGGAAGCCCACTTTTGAAGTCCTTCCATCGCAGGCAAAGCGTCTGGAAGGTAAGCCTGGAGAACAATTCCAGCACGTAGCTCGTGAAACTCGGGGCGCTCAAGGATACGTTTAAAAACGTCGATAGTCATATGGAGGTCGTGATACTCCTCCATGTCCAGGTTGACGAACTTCTTTGGAGAATATGAATTGGCTCGCTCATACAGTGGGAGCAAAGCATTTACGGCATTTTCAACTGCCTCTTCATATGCCCACGGATTGTGTGGGCCAATAACAGCCGAAACCTTCATCGAGACGTAGTCGACGTCGTCACGCTCAAGAAGCTTGATAGTATCGGCCATGCGCTTCTCGGCTTCCTTATTTCCGAGCACAGCTTCACCGAGGAGGTTCATATTCAGCCGTGCGCCCTTTGCTTTGAGGCGCGCAATCGATTTCGTGAGTCCCTTCCCCTTAGCATCAAGCACAAGATCACCCACAAGCTGCTGGAATACCTTTGTTGCAGCTGGAACGACGACGTCGGGCAACACCGGCGCCACTGCTCCACCAAGTTTCAACGGAGCACGCAAGTAATTCGGTAGGAAGCTCGGTCCTTGCGAGGCAAGTTTAGCAATCGTGTGGGCCGCGACTTTGCGGTCTTCTGGGCGGATCACACCGTCAACGAATTCAACCGTAAAATCAAGACCGTTGGGATCTTGCAAAGTTTTGGCAAGAAGAAGAGCTGCCCGATCGTCCGGGTAGTTTTTAGAGTCTTCAAGCCAATTCTTCGCCCTGGCTTCGGCTCTACGACCAATTTCTTCAAAGTTCATTGTTAGCACTCTTTTCTTTGATTTTTGAATATAGCTTCGTTGTTACAAATTGAAATAAATCCACAGCGCACCAAATTCCCCGCCCTACCCTTGCGGACAAAACGGGGAATTTGGCTTTACGTTAGCAGAAATTTAGCGGGCAATCTGACCATCTGGATTCAACTTGATTGCATCATATTCAGCACCAAGCCCATATTCGGCATCGATTTCCTCGCCGGATGCGCGCGAAAGCCTAACAGCAGCGGTAAATTCGGCATCGATTTCAGGATCAAATTTGTACGTTAAGTTCGATACGAGATAAGCAATCAGCATTGCAAAAATGAAGCCTGGGACGATTTCGTAGAGACCGAAGAGTTTGAAGGTTCCCCATACTCCTACCGTTACCGCACCAGTGAGCATTCCCGCTAGCGCGCCTTGCCACGTGAGCTTACGCCAGTAAAGTGCCAGGAGAACGATCGGTCCGAAGGCCGCTCCGAAGCCCGCCCAAGCAAATGCAACCAGGTTAAGGATCGAGTCAGTCTTGAACCATGCAAACAGTGCCGCCAAAACCGAAACTGCCAAAACGGTGATTCGGCTGATGGTAAGACCATAAGACGCATCGTGCTTACGGTTACCTTTCGCGTTGAAGATATCTTCGACCACTGCAGACGATGTTACGAGTAACTGAGAAGAAATCGTGGACATGATTGCCGCCAAGATCGCAGCAAGCATGAAGCCTGCAATGATCGAAGGGAACATGTGCTGGCCAGCAATGATGAAGACGGATTCAGCTTTGTCTTTTCCAACCTTGAATAATCCACTACTGTCTGCAGCGATACCAATCATTGCAGTACCGCCAGCCCCGATAACGGAAAGAAGCATCCAGCCGATTCCAATGCGACGAGCCTGTTGAGCTTCGGCCGGACTACGCAACGCCATGAATCGAACGATGATGTGTGGTTGTCCAAAATACCCTAAACCCCACGCTAGAGCTGAAATAACGCCAACAACTGTCGCCCCACCGAAAGGAGAAAGGAAGTGAGGATTTTCCGCGGCGATACCTTCAGCAACATTGCCAAATCCACCAAGCGCAATAACACCTGCGACCGGCACAGCCACTAGAGCAGCCAACATCATGAGGCCCTGGACCATGTCGGTCCACGATACTGCCAAGAACCCGCCAACCAGTGTGTAGAGAACAACAACACCCGCCACGATCGTCATTCCAAGGTGGTAATCCATGTGGAATGCCGATTCAAAGAAAACGCCACCAGCGACCATGCCAGATGAAACGTAGAACGTGAAGAATACGAAGATGATCAGACCCGCAACGATGCGAACTGATCGACTGGAGTCCCGAAGGCGATTTCCCAGGAAGGAAGGAACCGTGATTGAGTTTCCTGCGATTTGGGTGTAGGAGCGCAGACGCGGAGCAACAACTTTCCAGTTCACCCATGCGCCAACGGTCAAGCCGACTGCGATCCAAGCCTCAACAAGCCCACTGACATAAAGAGCTCCTGGCAAGCCCATGAGAAGCCAACCAGACATATCTGATGCTCCTGCAGAGAGCGCAGCAACGGTCGGGTTGAGGTCACGTCCGCCGAGCATGTAATCATCTAGGTTTTTCGTGCGTGTATACGCCCATATTCCAATAATCACCATCGCTACAAAATAGATGATCATTGCAATTGCTTGACCAGTTGTTTGATCCAAAGCAATCTCCTCTCCGAGTGAGGCACCACAAAAGTACCATTTCTCGGAAGAATATACGCTTAGGCCCTAAGTCACAAGCGAATCAGGAAAATATCTCAATATTGAGATAAAATAAATCCCTTTTTACTTAGTAAGACGTATCTGTCGGCTTTGGATAATATTGCGCAAATTTGCGGAAATGATTGAGTTTCTGCAAGCGAACCATCATGTTTCGGCGTACCGACTTTTCAAATGTGCTGAAAAGTGGATCGAAGATTTTTTTCTCACGTTTTAAGACGTGGATCCGCTCCGATAGATCTGATTCTTGAACATACTTCGTTAGAAGGCGGAACGGAACCAGCGAATAGAGAATTTCACGATCCATTACTCGTAGCGGCAACGACTCACCGAACACATGATCACGAACCATGATTTCCATCGGATTCACACCACCCGCAGCAACGTAGTACGAGTTTCTACCTATTCGAGGATTAACTTCGAAGAATACTTCCCTACCCGTGCGAGGATCAACCTTGACATCAAAATTAGCGAATCCACGATAGCCAACATGTTGTAAGTATTTACGAGCGCTTTCGAAAAGATCATTAAAAGGCTGGGTGATCATCGCAACCGGATTTCCAATCATGGTTGGAAGATGATCTTCCAAGAGCACGTGCGCTGAAGCGAGCATAGTAACTTCACCATTTGAGTCAACATAAGCCGTAACTGACCGCATTGCAGTATTACCACCTGGAATCAGCTCTTGTAATAGGAAAGTCGACCTAAACCCAGCGTGCTTCAATGCCCCCCAAAGCCGATCTAATTCTGCCTGATCCTCAATAAAGTAGATCTTCTTCTTCCCAGCGAATTTCGTCTCCGCGTAAGCGGCGCTTGATGAGGTCTTTGCCACCAGAGGAAATGGAATCGAGGTTTGCGGGACCTGCCATTCATCACTGTCCGCATTGGCAAAGTCAACAACTTGGGTACGAGGGATATCGATCCCTAACTCCGCACAGTCTTCATAGAATTTTTGTTTATCACTCACCCTGTTCATCGTGGTGAGGTCTGGGAAGGGTACCACCCAACGATCAGAGAGTTCAGGAGCAAGGGTCGCAAGAGTATGCGCCGTGGCATCGAAATTAGCCATCGTCACGAAAACACCGTCGCTAACCTCGTTTTCAAGGTCAACAAACGCACGTTTAACCATTTGTGGATCATGAGTATTAGCAAGAGGTCGAACCTCACAGATCGCAGACTGAGTGATCGCCGGGATCGGGTTACTCGTTAAGCAGATCGACGTCGTACCAAATGCCTCGAAAAACTCTCGTGCAATTGCATAAACACCGATATCTCCGCCTAGGAGAACTGGCGTTATTTGAGTCATAGTCTCACTCCTGAATCCAGAATTAGAATTACGTCTAGTTTATCAGCGTAAGGAAAACGATCACGAAAATAAAAATCTGGCCCCATCAATAGACGGAGCCAGAAAAAGTTTAGGAGAGAAAGCTCAGTCGAGCAGACCCTTCTGTGCAGCCTTAGCCAAACGGCGTGGGATTCGCACCTCGCGACCACCGAAGCGAACGGTCTGAAGCTCGGTAAGCTCAGCCTTCCACTGGGAGCGGCGAGAGCGGGTGTTGCTGCGAGACATCTTGCGCTTTGGAACTGCCATTCCAACCGCTCCTTCCATAATTGGGGGTTCATTCGAACCCATTTGAGACCTGAGGGCTCAGCGTGTTAACACTTGAGCAGACAAACGTCTACTTTAGCCCAGTTTGCATGTGATTATCTACTTCACAGGTGCTATTTGTGCTGAGGAACACCACACATTTCACCGCGCGGAGCATCCACATATCGACTTTATTACAGGACCTGCGATAATAATTCCATGCCTGCTCTGCGCCTTGCTCACTTTACTCCAATAGTTCACGAGATCGAAGTGAAGAAATCTCGTTTTATTACGTGTGCCCGACGTGTAGAAAGTGTCGACGACGCACGCTCCTTCATCACCGAAATCAGAGCTCAGTTCCCGGATGCTCGCCATCACTGTAGCGCATTCGTTGTTTCAGTTCCTGGCGCCAACGATATTCTTCATTCGTCCGACGACGGCGAGCCCTCCGGAACAGCTGGACGCCCAATGCTCGACATCCTCACCGGCTTCGAACTCACCGACGTCGTCGCCGTCGTCGTACGCTACTTCGGGGGCACGTTACTCGGCACCGGAGGTTTGGTACGTGCGTACGGTGACTCGGTGCGAGAATGTCTACTTGGCACAGAAATTTCTCTCCGATCGGAACTGCAGTTAGTAAACGTTGCACTTCCCCATGCTACCGCGGGGAAAATCGAAGCCGATCTAAGAGTACGCGGGTATGATGTCGTTGGCGTTGAATACCAAGCTCGAAACGCAATTCTCTCGCTGGCTGTCCTTAACATCGATCAATGCCAAAACGATCTCGCGGAACTTACCGCTGGAAATGTGAGGCTTGAACTTCGTAACACGATCAATCGTGAACAAATCTGTGGGGAGCTAGGTATGGCACGCTGAGTACCGGCGGCGAGGAATCGTAGTATCCGAGGAAGTCACCAAAGCCGTGGACGTTATAACCCTGCCACAACTCAGCGCGTTCACTGAACGAGAATATCTGGCTCAAAGCGCCATCTTTATTTGAGAAAAATAAGGTAATGCGAGAAAATTTTTAAAGTTAATAATTCAATGAATTTAGGAGAGGCTCGTGACGTTCACAAATACGAACACCGGCACTGCTCCTTCATTGCGCACTTTTACGCTTTGTACCTGTCGCTAGAGCGCCAGGCTTTAGTTGTGCACACTTACTGCATGCCTGTCGCTCATCGGTTTTTAGTTCTGGGAAATCCCTTTATTCTTCTCGAGCCAATTTATTTTCCAAAGAAAGAAAAGAAGTCATGACTATTTACAATTCCATCACCGAAATCACCGGTAAGACTCCACTCGTTAAGATCAATCAACTCGTTTCCAAAGAGCAGGGAACGGTTCTTGCGAAGCTTGAATTCTATAATCCGGCAAATTCAGTTAAGGACCGTATCGGGGTTGCCATCGTTGACGCCGCAGAGAAAGCCGGAGCGCTTAAACCTGGCGGGATGATTGTTGAAGCAACTTCAGGAAATACCGGTATTGCACTAGCGTGGGTAGGCGCTGCTCGTGGCTACAAAGTTGTGTTAACGATGCCTGCATCGATGTCTAAAGAGCGTCGAGCCCTCCTCCGCGGATTTGGTGCCGAACTCGTCTTGACTGAACCGTCTCAGGGGATGCAAGGAGCTGTAGATCGCGCAAAAGAAATCGTTGCTGAGAATCCTGGTTCGGTTTTGGCCTCACAGTTCGCCAATGAAGCTAATCCACAAATCCACGAAAATTCCACCGGTCCAGAAATCTGGAATGACACCGAGGGAAACATCGATGTATTTGTAGCAGGAATTGGCACCGGTGGAACACTGACCGGCGTTGGACGATACTTGCGGTCGCAAAACCCCGATATCAAGATCGTTGCGGTTGAGCCCTCCGACTCCCCACTACTATCTGAAGGAAAAGCTGGTTCGCATAAGATTCAAGGAATCGGAGCAAACTTCGTTCCTGAGGTATTGGACACGAACATATATGACGAAGTAATTGCAGTCGAGTTCGACGACGCATTGAATACCGCTCGTCAAGTAGCGCACAAAGAAGGAATCCTTGCTGGTCTTTCAGGAGGTGCCGCATTGTGGGCAGCGATGGAAATCGCTAAACGACCTGAATTCACGAACAAGACAATCGTTACCGTGCTTCCAGATTTTGGTGAGCGCTACGTCTCCACTGCGTTATTCGAGGGATTGGCTGAGTAAACTCGGATCATGCACAACAGAATTAGCTTTACGGAGCAACTGAAAGAAGATCTTCAAGCCGCTGTTAATCATGACCCAGCGGCACGGAGCACCTTCGAAGTTGCGCTAGTTTACCCAGGAGTTCACGCTCTTTGGGCGTATCGTTTATCCCATATCATGTGGACGAAAAGCATTCTCCTCAAGCTCCCAGCACGCCTTCTTTCGCAAATAGTGCGATCTGTGACGGGAATCGAGATTCATCCAGGAGCTCAGCTTGGTCGAAGACTCTTTATCGACCATGGGATGGGAGTCGTCATCGGTGAAACCGCGGAAGTCGGCGAAGACGTTACAATTTTTCATGGCACCACTCTTGGAGGTACCTCGATGAAAAAAGGGAAGCGTCACCCAACGATTGGCAACCGAGTTACGATCGGTTCGGGTGCGAAGGTTTTGGGACCGATCGTCGTCGGAGATGACGTGCAAATCGGCGCGAATGCAGTAGTCGTTAAAGATGTGCCAGACGGAATGGTTGCTGTAGGTATTCCAGCTAAGAATCGAAATGCTGCGGGCATGGATATTAACATCGACCCAGCGATCTATATCTAAGCTGTCAAAAACTGAAATCATCTCGTTAATTGTTAATGGGTGGGTATGAACAAAGGAAAACCTCGTTCACACCCACCCATGCATTTATGCACTGGTATTTGTTTAAGTTACTATCGCTGTGATTCGAAGTCTGCAATCATGTCGATACGCGATTGGTGGCGTGACTCTACGTCATAGCCCGTGTTAAGGAAGATCTCAACTAGATGCGTTGCCTCGTCAATCGTGTGCTGACGAGCACCAATGGAAATGACGTTAGCGTTGTTGTGCTCACGAGCAAGCTCAGCAGTGGATTCATTCCATGCCAATGCCGCACGTATGCCTGGAACCTTGTTCGCCGCAATCTGCTCACCGTTACCTGAACCTCCGATGACGATTCCAAGCGAACCGGCGTCTTCAACGACTGCCTGTGCACACTCGAAGCACACCGGCGGATATGCGTCGAGTTTGTCATAAACTCGGTAGCCGTGGTCCACCACCTCGAAACCAAGATTGGTCAAGTGCTCAACAAGATGATTTTTTAATTCGAAACCAGCGTGGTCTGTTGCTATATGTACTCGCATGCTCTCAGCATAACTAAGAAATGGATGAAGATTCGAATAATCTGAAAAGATACAATTATCTGTATGACTCAATTAGATCGCACTACACAAGAAGTTGTGTCGCATTTTGACACATCAGTTCGCCCACAAGATGACCTATTCCGTTACGTAAACGGAACGTGGATTTCCAAGACAGAAATCCCTGCAGATCAAGCATCAGCAGGTTCCTTTATTGATTTACGAAACGCTTCAGAAAAACATGTTCAAGAAATTATCCATGAACTCTCTGAAAATGGCGGAAGCAATGACGAGGCTCAGAAAATTGGTGACCTCTTCACCTCTTTCATGGATGCGGACCGCATTGAGGGCCTCGGCGCTGGGCCACTCGCAGAAGATCTCGCGGTTATCGATGAAGCGAAAGATAAGGCACAGCTGGCCCTAGCACTCGCACAGCTAGGCGCCACCGGCGTAGATATGCCATTTAGCATCACAGTTGAGGCAAACCGTAATAATCCACGCGAGTACATCACCTGGATTTTCCAATCTGGAATTGGTATGCCTGACGAAGCGTTTTACCGCGCCCCTGAATACGCACAGATATTTGAGGCATATAAAACCTTCGTTCCTACGCTTTATTCCCTTGCAATGTCCCATGAATCAGAGCACGCACACGACGCTGCTGCGAAGATCATTGCTTTCGAAACCAAGATTGCATCCTCGCACTTCTCAGTAGTTGAATCACGCGATGCTGAGAAGACGAATAACATCATGGCCTTCGAGGACTTCGTTACTTCAGCTCCTGGATTCGATTGGATTCCGGCTCTCCAAGTATTGGGTATCACCCAAGAAAACGCGTCTGAACTTCTTGTTTATACCCCTCGTGCACTGACAGGTTTTGCTCAGGTGTGGGAAGACGCCGATCTAGAAGAGTTGCGTGAATATTTACGTTGGCTGGTAATTCGTGCACGTGCCCCATATTTGTCCAGCCCGATTGTGCAGGCGAATTTCAACTTCTATGGACGCACTCTCAACGGTCAAGAGGAGATGCGCGACCGATGGAAGCGCGGCGTCGGCCTAGTTGACGGAGTTCTTGGCGAAGCAGTGGGAAAGGAATACGTTGCACGCCACTTCCCTCCCGCTTACAAGGCCAAGATGGAGCAGCTCGTTGCTGATCTTCTGGAGGCTTATCGCGAATCGATCACGGACCTCGATTGGATGACTGAGGAGACGAAGAAAAAAGCTCTTGAGAAATTATCGACCTTCGTAACGAAGATCGGGTATCCAGAGACCTGGAAAGATTACAGCGAATTAGTCATCGATCCGGAAGATCTAGTTGGCAACGTTCGCCATTCCGCACGCTTCGAGCTTAATAAAGAAATCAAGAAGCTCGGCACCGAGGTTGACCGCAATGAATGGCATATGTACCCTCAGACGGTCAATGCCTACTACAATCCGGTAGCGAACGAGATCGTATTCCCGGCGGCTATTTTACAGCCACCTTTCTTTGATCCCGACGCCGATGCCGCATGGAACTACGGAGGCATTGGTGCCGTAATCGGTCACGAAATTGGTCACGGATTCGACGATCAGGGTTCGAAGTACGACGGCGAAGGAAAGCTCAATAACTGGTGGACCGAAACCGATCGCCAAGAGTTCGAAAAGAGAACAAAAGCTCTTGTTGACCAATACGAATCCTATGTTCCTGCCCAGTTTAACGCTGATTCTCCACACCACGTTCAAGGTGCGCTTACGCTTGGCGAAAATATCGGGGATCTTGGTGGACTAACTATCGCGCTGAAGGCATACAACATTGCCATGAAGCGTGAAGGTTTTGCGTCTTCGTTAGATGTTCCAGAAATTGAAAGTTTTAACGGCGTACAACGAGTGCTTCTATCCTTTGCTCGAATCTGGCAAGAAAAGCGTCGCGATGAGTTAATGATCCAGCGTGTAGCAACGGATCCACACTCCCCTGCTGAATTCCGATGCAATGGCGTTGTTAAGAACGTTGATGCTTTTGCCGAAGAATTTAATGTTTGTGAAGGAGACGATCTTTACCTAGCTCCAGAAGAACGAGTGCGTATTTGGTGAGCTAACGGATACTACCTTTTCACGTGATCAAAACTCGTGTTCAACATATTGCGGGTGGTATGGATTCGATCTAATTATCGATTTCATACCACCCACAATGTGCCTTAGATACGTTTCAGCTAAAAATCGGGTCAGTATCTCGAGTTCGTTTCAGCTCAAAGAAACCTGGTATCTGAGCAAGCGCAAGAGTGCCGTCCCATAGCTTGATAGCGTCGTCGCCATGAGGTGCGGGAGAAAGGACCGGACCAAAGAAGGCAACGTCACCAACAGCGATGATCGGTACTCCGACGTCTTCCCCTACCAGCGCTAAACCACGTTTCGTCGATTCGTTTCCAAGCCCGTCAAATTCACCGGTAGCTGCCTGGTCAAGGATTGAGGTATCGAGCTCCACAGCCGCTAGCGCCGCTGCACAGGTAGCTGCATCCTTTGGCATCCCCTCATCAAAATGGAGTTTCCCAAGCTCGCTATAGAATTCCCCGAGTTTTTGCGGGAACAACGCGAATACACCGGAGGCAACTTGGGCTCCGATCATTGCTTCTTCAAGGTGGGTGCGATATTCCTGAGGAATATCTTTATCTTCGTTGAGATGCCAGAGTCTAAATGGATTCCAAACGATGTCAAAATCACGCAGTTGCGAAACCTCTACCAGCCATCTAGACGTTATCCACGTCCACGGGCAGGATGGGTCGAACCAAAATTCCACTTTCTGTGCCATCTGTGCCTCCCAAATAAATTCTAAAACTTTGATCAGTAGTTTCAGTATTTCATATTTAGTATTTACCGAGCTTAAACTTCGCTAGGCGCCAACTTTAAGCGTAGGCTTAAGAAGAATAATCCCCCTTGAAGAGAGGAAACACGTGCCAGGAGAAAACTTATCCAGGGTCGAAGCCGCTGAACGCGCTGCACTGGTAACCACGCATTCTTATCGAGTAGAGCTTGATCTAACCGGAACAGAAACATTCACTTCCCGATCAACAATTAAGTTCTCCGCTAAAGAGGGGGCATCAACGTTTGTTGATCTCATCGCTAAATCTGTGGAAAAGATTTCCCTCAATGGGAGAGAGGTTTCCGTTGAAAACTACCAAGGTTCTCGCATTGTACTTTCAGAGCTTGCCGACGAAAACGAATTGGTTGTTGAAGCGGTTTGTGAGTACTCCCATACCGGTGAAGGATTACATCGTGCGATCGATCCCGCTGACGGCCAGGCATATCTATACTCTCAGTTCGAAGTGCCGGATTCACGACGTATGTACGCCGTTTTTGAACAGCCTGACCTCAAGGCAAACTTCACCTTCGTGGTAACCACGCCAGATCACTGGAACGTGTTCTCTGTATCCCCAACGCCGGAACCAGAGTTACTGGGCGATGGTATCGCGCGCTGGGAGTTTACTCCCACTGAAACAATTTCTTCCTACCTCACCTGCATCGTTGCCGGTCCTTATCAAGGAGTTGAGGGAAGCTATACTTCGGTTGATGGCCGCACCATCCCAATGGGTGTTTACGTGCGTGAGTCGTTGCATGAGTACCTTGATGGTGAAGAAATCATCGAAATTACCAAGGCAGGAATGCCGTTCTTTGAGAAAGCCTTCGATCAGCCATATCCATTCCGCAAATACGATCAGATCTTTGTGCCCGAGTATAACGCCGGAGCAATGGAACACCCCGGCTGCGTCACCATCCTTGACGATTATATCTTCCGTTCACGCCCTTCGGAGGCCATCATTGAACGCCGAGCGATCACAGTTCTACACGAGCTTGCTCACATGTGGTTCGGCGATCTAGTCACCATGAAATGGTGGGATGACCTGTGGCTTAACGAATCCTTTGCTGAGTATATGAGTCATGTTGCTACCGCTGAAACAACTCGCTGGACTGATGCTTGGGTAACGTTTAACTCTTCGGAGAAGTCTTGGGCACAAGCTCAAGATCAGCTTCCTTCCACCCACCCAATTGCCGCAGATATCCGCGATCTTGAAGACGTAATGGTCAACTTTGATGGAATCACCTACGGAAAAGGCGCTTCAGTATTCCAGCAACTCGTTGCATACGTTGGCTGGAAAGGCTTTATCACCGGTGTTCAAAAGTACCTGGCAAAGAAAGCTTGGGGAAATGCAACGCTCAATGACCTCTTAGTTGAGCTCGAGGCGGCGTCGGGGCGCGATCTTAAAGAATGGTCAAAGCTTTGGCTCGAAGAATCTGGAATCAATATCCTCAAACCTGAAATTGAGGAAGAAGCCGGTATAATAACCTCGCTTTCTATCCGTCAGGAATCTGACGGAAGGTCTTCGCTACGCCATCATCGAATTGGCATAGGCGGATACAGCTTGGTCGATGGAAAGTATGAGCGGGTTGCTCACACTGAACTCGATATTGCTGGTGAGCTAACCGGAGTAAAAGAATTCGAAGGAATCAAGCGGCCCGATCTGATCCTGATCAACGATGGCGACCTCGCTTACGCTAAGGTTCGATTAGATGAGGTTTCCTTGGCAAATGCAGTTGAGAATATTAACTCGTTTACCGATCGTCTTGCCCGCACCCTCGTTCTGTTCTCTGCTTGGGATATGTGCCGCGATGGCGAAATGCCGGCAACAGATTTCGCTCACCTTATTTTGAAAGCAGTTGAAACCGAAGATCACGGAACCGTTTTACGCACGATCCTTAACCAGCTTACAACGGCAACGAATCTGTATTCGGCGCCAACCAATCGCGAAAGCTTGCAGCTTGAAGTCGGAAATCATCTAGCTAAAATTGCCCAGACGACCGAGCCCGGTTCAGATCGCCAACTCCAGATCGCGACTTCTGCGGTTACCCTCGCTTATACTGATGAGCAACTCGATTTTATCGCAGGCTGGCTCGACGGCATCGCAGTCCCAGATGGATTAGTCATGGACAATGCAATGCGCTGGTCTGTTATTCAGCGTCTAGCTATCGCTGGTCGCGTTACTGAAGATGATGTCGAAGCCGAACGCTTAGAACGCGACAACACCGCATCGGGCGCGGTAGCAGCAGCGCGAGCACGTGCATCGATTGCCAATTCGGCGGCTAAAGAACGCGCATGGCGAGATCTGACCGGTGGTGAAGTTCCAAACTCAGTTCAGCGTGGGTTGGCTTTAGGCTTCTCTGGTGGAGATGCCGCGCTTCTCGTTCCATTCGTCGAAAAGTATTTCGCAACTGTGGAACAGCAGTGGGCCGAGCGCACGAAGGAAATTGCCTCAAATATGATTTCCTATTCATTCCCCACTAAGCTGGCTGGACGAACCGACCTTGGCATCGACATCGTTACTTATGGCAAAGAGTGGATTTCTAATCATAGCAATGCGGCACCTGCCATGCTCCGACTAGTTTCGGAAGCTCTTGACGGAGCGCGACGTGCAATTGCTGCTCAAGAATGTGATGCTCAAGGAGCTAAAGCTTAAGTAAAAGCCTTTCATCGCTTAATTCTTCTTTGACGTTGAGCAGTGAAAGAACTTAGTTTATGGGCTTGTCTCACGATACAGATAGATCGTGAGACAAGCCCATAAACGTACCCATTGTTGTGAGTCGAAGTGACGAACGATCAAACCACGAAGATCCTTCGGTCGTCACAGGACTAGTAACAGGACTAGTATTCGTCCATCGGCTCAGTGTTAAGTTCAAGAGCCAAATCGTTTAGTAACGACTGCGCTTGGGCTCCAATAATTAGTTGAACTCGGCCACGTTGAATGACTACGCTGAGAATTCCTTCAGCTCTCAACCGAGATACGTCTACTGCACTAGTATCGTTTACCGTGAGTTCAATTCTTGAGATGGCTCCATCAACTTTGATAATGTTCTCGGATCCACCACACAAATTTATAATTTTATCTCGAGTGATATGTTCTGTTGTTTCAGCTCCTTGAATCACAAATAAGCCACCTATTCCCGGTTTTCTAGATTGTTTTTGAAAGTCTGGATCAAGGATATCAACCTTGGATTGGTGGAAAGGTCTTCCACAAGCACAACCTTTTCAGTGCCGTCAGCAAGTGGAATCTTCCAGTTTGGATACTCTTGGTCAGTGCCAGGTTGATTTTGGCTACGCCGCTCGCCAACGGCGTCGGTAAGTGAAATTCCGAGTAAGTCGGACGGCGTCGTCGTAATATAAGCGTGCAAGGCTTCGATAATCTCGCGCTCAGAAGCATCTTCCTTCATAAAGCCGTACTCGCGTAGTCGCTCGAACACAAGTGCGCGTTCATGGCGCGCATTTTGCCTGGTTTTTTCCTCTGAGTCTTCAAGCAAACCAAGGCGAGCACGCAGATCAACATGTTCTTCAGCCAAGTACCCTGCGGCTGGAGGTAGATCATGCGTATCGACTGTGACCAACACATTGCGTCGGAAATCGCGCCCGTGCTTGGGGTGCCCATCATCGTCTTTCTCAAACCAGAACACCGAGGTCCCCAAGATACCACGCTCGCCCAGGTAGTCGCGTACCCAAGGTTCAACTGTTCCCAAATCTTCGCCAATGATCACAGCGCCCGAACGATAGGCTTCAAGCAAGAGAATTCCCACCATTGCTTCGTGGTTAAACCGGACGTATGTTCCTTCCACTGGCATACATCCAGTAGGAATCCACCACAACCGGAATAGACCCATCACATGATCAATACGCAAAGCCCCAGCATGGCGCAAAACGGTCCTAACCATGTCTCGCAAAGGTGCGTAATCGAGGTCTTCCAGTTCATTTGGCTTCCAAGGTGGCTGGTGCCAGTTCTGTCCAATCTGGTTGTACATATCTGGTGGTGCACCCACCCCCATATTCGGAGCAAAGGCATGCGGAATCGTCCACGTATCGGCACCCATCGGATGAACGCCAACGGCAAGATCATGGCAGATACCGTATTCCATCCCCGCAGCCTTGGCAATACGCTGAGCATCGCGTAGCTGTTCGTCCATAATCCACTGCAACCACGCCCAAAAATCTATTCGATCAGCTAGACGCAAACGCTCCTGTGCAACGAACGGAGATTGGATATCCCGCAAATGAGAAGGGATCTTTCCATCATATGCTTCATTGATAGCGCACCAGAGTGCGAAATCTTCAAGGCCTTCTCCCTCGATCTCACGGAAACGATCAAAGGCTCGTTGACGGCCTTCCGAACGTTCCACTTGAAAAATCACTTCAAGTGCCTCACGCTTGGATTCCCAAGATCGATCGCGATCGATTAAAGTGTTTTCCAGCGAAGCTTTCTTTACGTCTTCACCTGCCCAGAGCACTAGTGAACGCTGAGGCGCCGTCATATAAGCTACTTCGCGGATGTTTTCTGGACGGATATAGATTGGATTGAAAAAACGTCTAGTAACTGGAAGATACGGCGAAGGGGACATAGCCCCCACGACTTCGGCCGCATGAAGTGGATTAATCAAAAGAAAATCAGCGCCTAGGTTACCGAATATTGAGCCCATTTCAGCCAGATCGTCCAGATCACCAATTCCCCACGAATTACGCGAACGCACCGAGTACAACTGAGCCATCATTCCCCATGATCGCC
This sequence comes from Arcanobacterium ihumii, assembly GCF_900604515.1. Classification (GTDB taxonomy): domain Bacteria; phylum Actinomycetota; class Actinomycetes; order Actinomycetales; family Actinomycetaceae; genus Arcanobacterium_A; species Arcanobacterium_A ihumii. The sequence goes on from NZ_UWOS01000002.1 coordinate 476,707, forward strand.
CCCAAGCTCTCTTACCATCTGGGAGTCGGTGTGGAGCTACGACCAGCGTTTCTTCATATTCTTCGGATTCACCCGCTTGGGTTTCCACTACAGCGCGAAGCTTGTGATATCCAAGTTGCGTGCCTTCGCCGATATAAAAAGTTGCTTGACCAGTGAGGACTCCATCGATCATGCGCGGCTCAGTGTAATCATCGCCTTGGTTGAGCGCTAACCGACCGCCGTCTTCCAACAACAGTTCCAAACGAACTCGCGCACCGTGCGGTACATGAACATGGATCGGCGTTGCACAATTATTTCGCACAACTGGGCACTTAGGAAGGACAGAATACCATTCTTGATGAAGACGACGCTGCAATTGTGTCGCGATCGCTTCTTCCGAATCTATGTGGAGTCCCATCGATTCAAGCACAGCAACGAGGGTATGGTCTTCAACTTGACGTAAGTTACCATCGTATCCCCAGAATTCAGTGGAGATACCGTAGGCCTGGGCGAGTTGAACCAATAATTCGCGATCTTGAACGTAAGTAACCATCAAAAGCTTCCTCGCTGCATGGGTAAGGTTTTCGATTAAAGAAAGCTTTGCAAGACTATGAAAAATTTTGCAACAACTGCAGTTCACTCTACTCAATCATCTGGCATAAACCTAGTTGGAAACGCAAATTTCTCAATGATTTTTCTAAATTTCGCATTTCGAGTATCGATGCGTCAGCTTCGTTCACCAATATCGGAATATTTTCATTGCTCTTTAAGAAATCTGTAAAGTTAGGTGTGCATTGCCAAGCAGGAGATGAAGATGAAAATTTCGGTACCAACGACGAATGATGAACCACTAGCGTCTATCCTTAGCACGCTACGAATGCATGTGAAAGAAAACGACTCTTTCGAGGGAACAAATCTTCCGCAGTTCTCCGGCAGGGTCTATGGCGGGCAAGTTTTCGCCCAAGCTGTGATCGCAGCAGGCACGAGCTTAGCCGATGCTGGGCACCCTAACCGGAACATCCATTCGATTACCGCAGCTTTTCTGCGCCCAGGGGTACTCGATGAACCGATCGTATTTGACGTCGAAGATGTACTCGATGGCCGATCGTTTTCAACGCGCAGAATTTACGCTTCTCAGTTCGGACAGACGATCTTAAGTGCGCGGGCGTCCTTCCAAGAAGACCAGCCTGGCGTATCACATCAATCCGCAGTACCCAGTGCTCCTAATCCTGATGAATTAGAATCCTCGGTTGATTTCTTTGCTTCCCTCGATCTTCCGATTGCCCGTTTCATGAGCTCTACAAATGCCATCGATATGCGGCATGTTCACGGAGCTATCTGGGCAAAACCACAAAAAGAAGCATCTGATTCCACACTGATTTGGTTCAAGTTGCGCAACCCGATGCCCGAAGAGTCAAATCAGTTGTTGCATCGCGCAATCCTTGCCTATGCCACCGACCAGTTTATGCTCGAACCAATTTTGCGAATGCACAATATGTCGTGGTTAAATCCGGATCTCTCACTCGCAACACTTGATCACACTATTTGGTGGCATCGTAACGTAAATATGTCTGATTGGATCCTCACAGAATTGAAGTCTCCCTCCGCGCAAGGTGGTCGTGGCCTTTCAATCGCAAAGTTCTTCCAAAACGGTGAACACATTGCAACCATGGCTCAAGAAGGAATGGTTCGCGCTCGCCACCTGCAATAGTACTAGTTCGTATTCGTTTTTGCAGGAGATCCCATCACCATGAAATAGAAATATCGAACCAAAAGGAAGTGGGGTGCGATCATTGCGATTGCACCCCACCTTTGAGTCAAACCAGAGTTAGCCCCTATTCATTGTCAAGATATATTCGGATCGGAGCCTCTAAGTCTTGAACATACTCGGAGTGCCGATTGCGAATCATATGAACGATTGCCACAACAACCGCAACTGTAATGATGATTCCCGCTCCGATAAGGAGAATTGACGTGAACAAATAGAGATTAGCCATGGATGCGGATTCCTTAGTCGCGAGTGAGCTTGCGGTAAGCCATCGCACTTGGACGTGCAGCATCTGCTCCAAGACGCTCAATCTTGTTCTTCTCATATGATTCAAAGTTTCCTTCGAACCAGTACCAGTTATAAGGCTCTTCTTCAGTGCCTTCCCACGCAAGGATATGCGTGGCAACACGGTCAAGGAACCAGCGATCATGGGTAATGACGACGGCGCATCCAGGAAATTCAAGAAGCGCGTTTTCCAGCGATCCCAGAGTTTCAACGTCAAGGTCGTTGGTTGGTTCGTCAAGCAGGATCAGGTTTCCACCCTGCTTAAGGGTAAGTGCAAGATTCAATCGGTTGCGTTCTCCACCTGAGAGTACCCCAGCAGGTTTTTGCTGATCAGCACCTTTAAATCCAAAAGCGGAAACATATGCGCGAGATGGCATCTCTACGTTCCCAACCTTGATAAAGTCAAGCCCGTCGGAAACGACTTCCCATAGGTTCTTGTTCGGATCAATACCAGCACGGTTCTGATCAACGTAGGAAATCTTTACGGTTTCACCGATCTTGAGGTCGCCACCGTCAAGCGGCTCTAAACCAACAATCGTCTTGAACAGAGTCGTTTTTCCAACGCCGTTCGGACCGATAATTCCCACAATGCCGTTACGCGGCAAGGAGAATGATAAGTCCTTTATCAGAGTACGATCACCGAAGCCTTTGAGAAGGTCTTTAGCTTCGATCACAACATTCCCAAGACGTGGTCCTGGTGGAATCTGAATCTCTTCAAAATCGAGCTTGCGCGTACGCTCAGCCTCTGCAGCCATTTCCTCATAGCGAGCCAGACGAGCCTTCGACTTTGCTTGCCGGCCCTTTGCGGAGCTACGAACCCACTCAAGTTCTTCCTTGAGACGCTTTTGCAGCTTGGCATCTTTCTTACCTTGAACCTGCAAGCGATCCTGCTTCTTCTCCAAGTAAGTTGAGTAGTTGCCCTCGTATGGGTAAAGCTGACCGCGGTCTACTTCCGCAATCCACTCTGCAACATGATCTAGGAAGTAACGGTCGTGGGTAACCGCGATAACGGCACCCGGATACTTTGCCAAATGCTGTTCGAGCCATTCAACTGATTCGGCATCCAAGTGGTTGGTAGGCTCGTCAAGAAGAAGAAGATCCGGTGCTTCAAGTAGCAATTTACAAAGCGCTACGCGGCGACGTTCACCACCGGAAAGGACTTTGACCGGTGTATCAGGTGGTGGGCAACGAAGCGCGTCCATAGCTTGAGCAAGCTGAGCATCCAAGTCCCATGCATTAGCTGCATCGATCTCAGTTTGTAACTTACCCATTTCTTCCATAAGGGCATCAAAATCAGCGTCTGGCTCAGCCATTTCAAGTCCGATTTGGTTGAAACGCTCAACCTTGGCAAACATATCACCAGCAGCTTCTTGGACGTTTTCCAAAACCGTTTTGGATTCATTCAACGGTGGTTCTTGGAGCAAAATGCCAACTGAGTATCCTGGTGAAAGTCGAGCCTCACCATTAGAAGCTTCGTCCAAACCAGCCATGATCTTCAAAATCGTCGACTTACCAGCACCGTTAGGACCGACCATACCGATCTTTGCACCAGGCAAGAATGCCATGGTCACATCGTTCAAAATGACCTTGTCCCCTACGGTTTTACGAGCTCGAACCATGGAGTAAATATATTCAGCCACGTTTCCTCATCATCTCTTGATATGCACTGCGAATTGCAGAATTTTCCGTGTTCAAGCCTAACGAAAATACGCTACGAATCAAAGCTCATCGAACAAAGGCTCACATCCGCGTTAGCTTAGTCCAATGAGCTTCAACCCTATGCGCATCCGAATCACGTTTCGCGGCGAAATACCGTTTATCGGTTTATACTAGACCCCCATCAAAGCACCTGTGGGATCTAGAGAATCTACGTTTTCTTCCTCAGGATTTTCATCTTCGAGTTCGGATTCATTTTCTCCCTCAGGAAGTATGGAGTCGCGTCCCACTTCCCAATGATTAGGTTCACCCGGAACCGGCAGAAGTTGGCTTTGAGAGATCTTTGCGTAGGATGCGATTCCATTGTTGAGATCAATCCCTACCGAATCCGCCATGATAATATGGGAGATGCGAGAAACGTTTTCTTTATCTACATAAGTTCGGGTCACTAAGCGCCCACGAACTAAAAGCGGAGTACCTTTGTGAACACACATCGATACATGACGCGCTAGGGCTCCATAGCAACGTACGGAGTACCACATGGTGTTTCCGTCCTCAAATTGCCCGGTCTTCTTGTTAAACACCCGCGGAGTCACCCCTACGTTGACGACGGCGGTAGAGATTTTAGCGCGTTCGTCATGCGTAGCATCGGAATTCGAATAGACAACTGGTTCGTTTCCAGCCCATCCCCGAACCGAAATCGTTGTTTCATTAGACATGTCGTCTCCTTTGATAGTTGCTTGACATGTCTTAGTGTTATCTGAATGCAAATGGTTCCGTACACACCAAAAACAAACTGTGGAAACAGTGCTCCGTTTGCGTGGATGTGGACAATCACTTCATATTCTTTAGCTTCGGAGTAGCTCCCGAGCACGTCGATGCTTCTGCACAACTTCATTTGGCCCCTGAACCAAGTGCTCACGCAAGGTTGTTTGAAGAGCCGCACGAACGTCGTCGTCATATTCATGTGCGAGGCGACGCACAGACTTCTTGTGATGAAGGCTGATTCCAAAGAACAAAGCCAGAGCTAAAACAAATGCCACGGCGGCAATACCGGCTCTGCTAGCAACGCTCGCTGCTGGAATACCGAGCACGGCAAGTGTTACTCCCCCTGCGAATATCAACAAAGCTAGAACTAACCCCAACCAAAGCGGCGTACGCGAGATCCGAGGAAGAGGTGTGGACTTCAGCGCCGTTCCAATCACTCGCCTAATTCGATCAGCAGAAGAAACATTTTCAACTACCGGGTTCTTCCAATCATCAGGCATCGTTTCACGGAGATAGTTCAGCCAAGCATCTCTGATCGCTACGACCATCGTGTTTGACGGTTGATCAGGCATAGTAAGCGCAGTTTTCGATAGTTTCCCACCGGCGTCGTTAATCGAAGTGACAACCGCGGGCACACCCGATGCCCTCATAACCTGGTCCGTCATTTCATTGAACTTTTCTCCGCTGAAATCAGGTTCTCGCAAGGCTAAATGCTGGGAAAGACGCGATGCAATTGCTTCGAGTTCGGCTACTGCCGTTCGGGCGGTTGTGGCGCTTGCCTGAACAGCCGACTTAAGGACGGTGTAAACCGGCGTCAGACCGATCTTGTGAAGAGCAGAAATGGGGAAAATAGGAACTTGGCCCAAACCATCCTTTGCCATAAGATTCGCCAAATCCGCAATTAACTCATCGACGTGTTCGGGTGGGACTGTGTCAATATGGTTTAGCACAACAATCATGGATTCACTACGTTGACGCAGATTTTCCAAGTACTGCTGATGGAGAACTTGATCTGCATACTTTTGTGGATCTAATACCCACACTAATACGTCAATCATTGGAATCAGACGGCTGACCAGCACTGAATGCGCCACCTGGATTGAATCATGATCGGGAAGATCTAAGAGCACGAGTCCCTGAAGATCGGAGTCATCAACCAAAATCGATGAATGGTTGATTCTGCGGTGTTCATCAACCTCAAGGTAGTCCAAGAGATCCGAAGCCGAATCTCCCCACGTGCAAGCCGTGGCACGTTCCGTAGTCGGGCGTAACTCACCGGCATCGGCAAATTCAAACCCTGTGAGGGCGTTAAATAACGTTGACTTACCTGAACCTGTGCCACCCACCAGTGCGACGACGGTATTACCAGCACCAAAGCGCGTGCGTTCACTGACCTTGGCAACGTCTATCCGCGAGCGCTGAACCAAGGCGGTGTTAATGAACGGCTCCATCGATTGCAGGGCTTGGTTCAATTCCTCCACCCGCTGGCGAACATAGGCGTCATCAATCTCAACATGTGAAGACACTGAATACCTACCAGCTTCACCCATGCCCATTTCCTTCATTGTTGACTCACTTTGCATAGTCTGAAAATTCGCTAGCTCGTAACCTCAGGATAAAGCTATCACCGATATCAAGTTTAGCTAGCGGCTCATAATATGCTTGAACCAAAGAATCCATCGCGTTTCTCACCACTTTCGCAAGGTGAGCTCGAGCATCCCAGACACTCTTTTCCATTCCGAGCGCAGCGGCCGCTTTCATGGCGCCGGCAATTCCCCCTGCGGCGGAGCCAATAAGTGCAGCGTTTCCGGCATGCCCAAACCACGGATTTTCAGGAACAGTTTTCCCTAGCCTTGATAATTCTTGTTTCCATTCAGAAAGTGCACCCTGAACAATCGCTTCCCTATCGACGCTGGTCCTAGCTTGTTCTAAAAACTGTTCGGTATCGACGATATCACTTTTCCATGTATCGCTTATTTCGTTTTCTGAGGCAACGAGCCCTTGCGTAAGTGCAACTTGCGCTGAGGTTAGAACCGAGTCAAAAAGCAAGGTGGCGGCATTATCGCGCCCTTCGGTACGTTTTTGGAATAGATTTGGCTTTTTACCGGAAACTAACGATGCTAAGGGACCACCTGTGGAGGCCAAAGACAGCCAGGCAGTAGTCGGGGCACCTTGCCCAAATCTTCCGGCCGAAATATTAGTTGCCAGCTTTTCGATTGGAGCCTGCGCACCTTCATAAGCTTTGTCTTTAAGATCCACAATCGCATTTTCTTGGAGTTCAACCGCATCGGCAAGGTTGAGAAGATCTGAGCGCAGAATCGGCAGAGTGGCAGCAGTGGTTCGATCAACCAACGTATTTCCCATCCGTGATTGAGCAATCGCTTTGAGCCATGCGCGGATTTCCGTAACAGTTACGTCCGGAAGTAAACCATTCATCGGCCCTTGATCCGGCACGATGAAGAGTGGGTTATTGGCTAAACCAACTGAATACATCCGTCGAGTGAGATCAGCACGCACTGGTTTCAACGCCCGTTCAGAGACTCTGTTCAGTACCACACCGCAAGTCAGACCACGACTCTGGGCGAGGTCAAGAACAGTCCAAGCTAAGGCATCTCCGTAGCGCGCCGCCGTCGTAACGAATAACCAAAGGTCGGCGGAATCAAGGAGACGATTCGATAGCTCACGGTTGGTATCCTCAACTGAATCGAGATCCGGCGCATCAACAATTACAATGCCAGGAAGTGCATACTCACTAACTACATAAGAACTAAAAGTTTTCAAGACATGGGAGCTCATCGAGGAAAGGTCTGACGGATGCAACACGGCAACCGGAGTACGAGTAGTGGGCCTCAGCACTGATGCCTCGGTTACTTCCTCACCAACTAGCGAGTTGACCAAGGTAGATTTACCTGCGCCTGAGGACCCTCCCAACACAATAATCGCAGGCAGGTTTGTAACCTCTAGGTGAGGCAAGATGCGAGCTTCAAGTTGGGTGATCAATTTTTGCTGCGCAGCTTTAATTTCGTGAGTTCCCGGCAAATCCAACGGCAAGTCAGTTTTGCGCAAGACATCAAGCGTCCTACGCACAAGGTTTGCAAGTTCAGCACGATTATTCACTGAGGTATTCACCCCTCTATTCTTACGCATTTTTCGAAAATATGTTTTCATTCGCTATGGAAACCCACATAAATCCATGAAGATCCGCACAAGCTCACACCATTCCCCTAACCTGTTGGTTAGCGGTTTTCCTGTAAAGGCGGTAAATTAGTGGTGGATTTCCGCTTGCCTCCATAGCTCAATGGATAGAGCACCAGACTTCTAATCTGTAGGTTGTGGGTTCGAGTCCCGCTGGGGGCGCAAATCTCAGGATTCTCCCACCAAAGTAATGTTTTGGTGGGAGAATCTGCTTGTCTGATTTGCTATTCTTGATAGGTGAGTAATTTTCCAGCACAGAATACGCCGATCGTTTGGATCGACTGTGAAATGACAGGTCTTGACCTTGAGAAGGACGATCTCGTTGAGATCGCAGTAGTGATCACCGACGCGGAACTTAATCCGCTTGATACCGGACTTGACCTAGTGATTCGTCCTTCCGAATCCGCAGTTGCAAATATGAATTCATTTGTGCGCAATATGCATACCGTCACCAATTTAATTAATGAATGGGACGACGGTTTAACGATGGAAGAAGCCCAAGCACAGACGCTCGCCTACATCAAGCGTTTTATTCCCGACGCCGGGAAGGCTCCTTTAGGTGGGAATTCAGTTGGGACCGACCGCACCTTCTTAGCTCGCGATATGCCTGAGCTAGTCGAGCACTTACATTACCGAGTCGTTGATGTGTCGTCGGTAAAAGAATTGGCTAAGCGCTGGTTCCCACGAACCTATTTCGCTGCCCCAGAAAAGACTGGCAATCACCGAGCTCTGGGCGATATCTACGACTCTATCGATGAACTTCGCTATTACCGTAGCGTGCTTTTCCCCAGTGGCGATGGTCCAACTTCGGACGAATCCCGTGCTATAGCGGCAAAGATCTTAACCGATCTAACCGTTGATCGTGCGGAACGTGCACACGAGGCATTGGAAGCCTCGAAAGCGTAACTGTCGCAGGTTATCCTTAATTAAATCACCGTGTAGGCGCTGATGTGGGTGGGGGCTAAACCCAAATGGGTTTAGCCCCCACCCACATCAGCTTTGTTTTTGCAAGATGCATGCCTCCGATTGCGTTTGGCCACTTTAAGCAACACTTCCACTAGTCACGACCCCAATAACAAAGCGTTAAATGCCAAGCCGCTACCCCGGTAACGAATATGCAAAAAGCCCGTCCGAAGACGAGCTTTTTGTTTCGTACACCGCCTGGGACTTGAACCCAGAACCCTCTGATTAAGAGTCAGATGCTCTGCCAGTTGAGCTAGCGGTGCGCAACGAGTTATAGCTTAGCGAAAGGAAATTAAATTATGCAAGTTTGGGACCAACTTCAAGCCTGTGACCTCACGCACAACCTCCATGAATGCAATATATATAACCATTTTCCGGACTTTACGGTGTCACGTCGCATTTTGTACCCCAGACCGATAAACTTAGTTCGAATTCGACATTCAGATGCTATTTTGACGAGGAAAAGCGTGTCTACACCTATTGTTACGCTCGCAACGAGCTCACAGTTCCCACAACTAGATCCTGACGAGCAGGGGCTCCCCGACGCACTGCGTGAACGAGGAATTGAACCACGTATTGCGATCTGGGATGATCCAGACGTAAATTGGGACGACGCCGGTGTTGTTGTCGTTCGTTCCGTTCGCGACTATGCACGCGACCCACAGAAGTTCATTTCGTGGGCACAATCTGTACCACGCATCCTCAACTCTGCTGAGACAATGGCATGGAATACGGACAAACATTACCTCCAGAACCTAGCGAAGCGCGGACTTCCAACCATCCCAACTACCTGGCTGGAACCTGAACAGAATCTATCCAAGCAGCAGATCCACTCTCGCTTCCCCGCTTCTGGCGATTTCGTCGTCAAGCCAACGATTTCCTCAGGTGGTCGTGGAACAGGTCGTTACACCTCAACCGATGCCGCCTCACGCTCTGAAGCAATTGAGCACGCCATGTACGAACTCTCCGAGGGGCGTGCAGTAATGGTGCAGCGCTACCTCGACGTTATCGATCGCCAGGGCGAAACTTCGTTGATTTACTTAAACGGCTTGGCATCATACCAGGTTGAAAAGGAGCCAATGCTTCACCCACGGTTCCGCTCCGCTCAGGATTCGCATGTTGTGGACGAAGTGGCACGCCTTGCCGACGCTTCTGAAGAGACGTGGCGTTGGGGTGAGGAAATCCGTAAGGCTCTGCACGGCTACATCAAGGATGTCACCGGACGCGATGAGCTGTTGCTTTTCAACCGAGTAGACATCGTTCGTGGCGATGAAGAATCCGATTCAGAGTTCTACGTGATGGAAGTATCGCTCATTGACGGCTCCCTTTACCTTGGAGCAGACGACGACTTCGTAGGGCGTTTTGCAGATGCCATCCAGACTCGGGTCACGTGGTAAGGCACTACATTCTTCGTTAATAACATTGTGACCGTCACCAACATCAACAATCTGAAGATTTTACCAGTTGGTGACGGTGATCACTGATCGGAAATTTATCCCTTGACGCAAATCCTTGATATAGTTTCTAATCGTTGCGAAAGCAATATATGGTGGCTATAGCTCAGCGGTAGAGCACCTGGTTGTGGTCCAGGGGGTCGCGGGTTCAATCCCCGTTAGCCACCCAAATAAAACCAGCGATAGTCATCGCTGGTTTTTCTTTTCCATAATTTGCTTACGGACTCATCAACGTATTCTCGAATCTAGGGGCAGGTGTTCCGATCCCTCAGCGTCAGGATCGCCGCTGGTCGATTACCTCCATAATTACGGGTAACCTTAAAGGGTGAACGATCAAACTAGTCCTGCGCCGTCTTCATCCTCTAACGAGATTGCACCGCAACCGGCACTCAACCTTGCACTTGATGCTCTAGAAGATTCCTTCGGCCTGTCCCCTTCTCCAGAAGCGATTGTTGACGCGTTCACCGAGTGGATGTCTTCAACTGGGAAAACGATGTACCCTCACCAAGAGGAAGCGCTGCTTGCAATCGTCTCCAGCGATCACGTCATTGTTGCCACCCCCACCGGATCGGGCAAATCCTTGATCGCGATGCAGGCTCTTTTCACCGCACTAGCCACCGGCAGAACCGCCTACTACACAGCTCCTCTTAAAGCACTTGTCTCTGAAAAGTTCTTCGAACTCATCCGGCTCTTCGGGGCTCACAACGTCGGCATGGTTACGGGAGATTCATCAATCAACGCCGATGCCCCAATAATCTGTGCCACTGCGGAGATTCTTGCCAATATTGCTCTGCGGGAAGGTGATAGAGCCGACGTCGGCGTCGTGATCATGGACGAATTCCACTTCTACGCTGATCCACAGCGTGGCTGGGCTTGGCAGGTTCCGCTTCTGGAACTTCCTCAAGCACAACACATCCTTCTATCCGCAACTTTGGGAGACACCACCTTCCTTGAAAAGGACCTCACCGAACGCACGGGCAGGTCAGTTAGCGTCATTGACGACGCGGTTCGCCCAGTTCCACTGCACTTTTCATGGTCCACCTATCCTATCCATGAGGTGATCCAGGACCTGGTTGCAACACATATGGCACCGGTTTACGTTGTCCATTTCTCACAGCGCGAAGCAGTGAGTCAAGCTCAGTCCCTCCTTCCACTGTCACTGATTTCTAAAGAACAGAAAGAAAAGATTACCAAAGCACTAGGTAGTTTTAAGTTCGGACCAGGATTCGGCGCACTACTTTCCAAGTTGCTACGCTCAGGTATCGCCGTTCACCACGCTGGTCTTTTGCCACGGTATCGGCGCCTTGTCGAGAAACTAACGCAACAGGGTCTCCTCAGTGTCATCTGCGGTACAGACACCCTCGGCGTCGGAATTAACGTTCCGATTCGAACGGTACTTATCACTTCACTCACCAAGTTTGACGGCAGCAAAATGCGTCACCTTACCGCACGCGAATTCCATCAAATTGCCGGTCGTGCGGGAAGGGCTGGCTTCGACACTGTGGGATACGTCGTGGTCCAAGCTCCTGAACACGAGATCGAAAATGCACGCAGAATACGCAAAGCTGGAGATGATCCAGTTAAGCAAAAACGCGTGCAAAAGGTAAAGCCCGAGGAGGGCAAACTTCAATGGTCAGAAAAGACGTTTGAGCAACTCAAGGACCGCGAACCTGAAACCTTAAAATCTCAGCTTCGTATCAATCACGCAACAATACTCAACCTATTGCAACGTCCTGATCCGGTTGAAGCCGCGGTTCACCTCCTTACTAAGAACCACGAACCGCAGTCAGAGCGAAACCGCCTAGTTCGCGAAGCAATCGATATTTATTCTTCGCTACGATTGGCAGGCGTCATCGTTCATGAGGACAGGGTGTGGAGACGCGAACATCCGCAGCAACCAGCTATTCACTTCGCCAAAGAAGTTCCATCAGACTTCGCACTTAACGCCCCACTTTCACCGTTTGCGCTGTCTGCACTGGACCTTCTTGAACCGGAATCGCCTAGCTATGCTCTTGATCTTTTATCTGTCATTGAGTCGGTTCAAGAAGATCCCACCACGGTTCTAGTTGCTCAGAAGAAAGCACTCAAGGGTGAACTCATTAATCGTCTCAAGGCACAGGGAATGGACTACACCGAGCGGATGCAGCTCGCTGACGAAGTCACTTGGCCGATGCCACTAGCCGAGCTTCTCCAACCTGCCTTGGAGATCTATGCCCAAACGAATCCGTGGGTGAAGGGTTATGAGCTGTCACCGAAATCTATCGTCCGTGCAATGATCGAAGAGGCAATGACTTTTTCTGAGTTCATTTCACGCTACGATCTTGCCCGTTCTGAGGGGATTTTGTTGCGCTATTTAACCGATACGTATCGCGCGTTGAAGCAAATAATTCCACTGGATGCACGAACCGAGGAAGTCGATAACATAATTTCTTGGCTCGGCAGACTGGTTCGATCCGTTGATTCCTCGCTTCTAGACGAGTGGGAGGCACTCGCAGATGGACGAGTGACGCTCGACGAGCTCGACGCACTTGGAGACGACGATGCCAGCACGGGTGAGGAGGCGGCATTCGGTGCCGACGAGAACGGCAACGTAGTTTTCAGTCGAAATAAACACGCACTTCGAACCATTATTAGAAATGCTCTGTTTGATAGAATCATCGCCTTTGATCGTGAGGACTATGATCTCCTGGGCGAGTGGGATGCCTCTTCCGGATGGAATAGTGACCGCTGGGCAGATGCCGGAGATGACTACTACGACGAGTACGAATACGTTGGAACAGACACGAATGCCCGTTCCGCTAAGTATTTCCAGATCCTCACCGATCCTTCTCTTGCCGATCTTATCCAAGCAGGTTTGGATGACGACGCCGCAACCACCTTGCTCGAGACGCATCAGCCCGAACGCCTCTGGCTCGCGATTCAGATTATCGACGACGGTGAAGACGACCTTGCCTGGGCACTATGGGCAACAATTGACCTCGATAAATCTGACGAAACTGATTCACTAGCATTGAGTATCATCAATGTGGGAGCTCGATAGATTCTGTAGAGGATAGCAAGTAAAGAAAAAGAGGATGTCCAATGACTACGATCGACATCGAAGGAAATATCGCGGCTTTGCGTGAGCGGATGGCAGAAGCTGCCGTGAATAACGACCGTGATCCTCATAGCGTAAAGCTCATGCTGGCGGCCAAGTATCAGCCACTGGAAAATCTTATCCGTGCCATCGAATGTGGCGAAACTTTGTTTGGCCACAATCTCATTAACCAGCTTGAGGATTCGGAATCGGCATTGCGTTTTGCGGCTACCAAAATGCCTTCTGATCTAAGCCACCGCACCACAGTTATCGGTCACGTACAGTCCAATAAACTGAGCACTGCTATGGAGTATGCGCAGCGAATTGACACGGTTGATTCACTCAAAAATGCCAAACGAATTAACCGTAGGCAGGAAGCCAAGGTCGAATCAGGAGAAACGAGCCTACCTTATCCAATTCTGCTCCAAGTTAATTCATCAGGTGCACAGACTCAGTTCGGATGCGATCCAAAAGACCTTTTGGAGCTTGCGGCTCATGTAGCAAGCTTGCCATTCGTCTCCGTCGAAGGGTTAATGACAATCGGTGCGAACTCCTCTGATCCCATGGTTGTTGATCGCAGCTTCGAGATTACTCAGAGCCTGCTTACCGAGATGAAGAAAATCGCTGGGCTCGAAAATGCGTCTGAGCTGTCTATGGGCATGACGAACGACGTCGAGAACGCAATTAAATACGGTTCAACCGTTGTGCGCGTAGGAACAGCAATTTTCGGTCCTAGGCAGACCACCGCTAATTAACAGTGTATGAGTTACCTCTATAAGAGAAGAGGCAACCATTAGTGACATAAAACTAAAAGGGCCCGGACTCCGTTGTCCGGGCTAACATGTTACTTTCAGCCTAACCGCCTTTGACTTATATCACAAATTAGCAATGCCCTTTGAGAAATGGTGCGCCGAAATTGTAACGATATTTCAGTTGTTAGTACGCCATGTAAGATAACAAGAAGTTGATTTAGTGCAAGAGCAATAAGAAAAGATAAAAGTGATAGCTCTTCGATTGTTTTCGAAGAGCTATCACTTAAACATCTTGAAATCAGTGAACGGACAATCCTCGTGAACGGAAGATTTCGCGCACAGCTTCTGTTTCTTCGTTAGAAGGCGGCGTCACATCGTCTAATTCATATTCCATTCCAAGGGTCTCCCACTTATCGCGCCCCATTTGGTGAAATGGCAAAACCTCAACACGCTCAACCGTTGACCACTTGCTAACAATGTCAGCAACAGCATTAACGTTTTCTGGTGAATCAGTCAAAGTTGGTACTAAAACGAAACGAATCCAGATCTTCTTTCCTGCAGCAGCTAGGCGATCACCAAATCGAAGTGTTGGCTCTAGCTCACGACCCGTCGTCTTCTTATAAATTTCGGGAATTCCGCTCTTGACATCGAGTAACACTAAATCAATGTTGTCCATCATGTCATCGGTAAGCGCTGAGCCGAGGAATCCAGAGGTATCAATTGCCGTATGAATACCCATTTCTTTACAACCACGCAATAATTTCGCCAAGAACGCTGGTTGAAACAATGGCTCACCACCTGAGAAGGTGACTCCACCGTCGGTGGCCTTGAACACAGAGCGATAGCGCTTGATTCGATTCAGCAAGTCTTCAGTACGGACCGCTGTACCGTCACGCATCTTCATCGTATCTGGATTATGGCAGTAGAGGCAGCGAAGTGGGCAACCGGCGAAGAACGTCGTCATACGAGTTCCTGGCCCATCCACTGCGGTAACGAGCTCCCAAGAATGAACCGATCCAACTTCTCCGGCACGAACTGCCATCATCTGTTCGGAATGACTCATCTGCCCGGCGAAAGTAACACCTGAAAGCCCAGCTCCTCCAAGTCGAGGAACTTCGATATCAAGAGGCTCGGGACGGTACTCCCCTGTTGAACCCTCAGTTGCCCGAGTCTTTAACATAGTCATACCGCCCCGATCCTTGAAATGAATGATTATAGGTCACTACACAGCTACAAGAGTTGCGTAGGTAAATCTCACATACCTTGGTGGAAGGTACGAGAGATGACGTCGAGTTGCTGCTCGCGGGTCAAACGAACGAAGTTCACTGCGTAACCCGAGACGCGCACAGTAAGCTGTGGGTATTTCTCTGGATGTTCCATAGCATCCTCAAGGGTGTCGCGGTTAAGAACGTTAATGTTTGCGTGATAAAGACCTTGGATACCGCCCTTAACTTCGCGGCTAGCCTTCATCGAAGCTTCGCGCTCTGCGTATGATTTTGTTGCCATTGGATTCTCCTCAACAATCTTTATTTTTTACGTTTTTCCTATAACCGAGTCTAGCTGGTTGGCAGCATCTAAATGCCACCAACCAACGTGTTCTCTGACTCAGTCTTGCTTAATGAAGCCTGCATCCATGATGCCGACAAGGTTTTCGATTTGCTCCTGCTGGGTACGACCGAGCGAGGAAGGAACAATTGTGTTCGTCAATGAGATGCCATCGAGAGCATCGTCGTAGTCGAGTTTGCCGACCGAAAGCATCGAAGCAAGCATTCCGTGGGTATCTGCACCATTTTCTGGGTTTGCACCTGGAGCGAATGGAGTACCTGCACGATGACCCGATGGGAAGTTACCCGTTGCCTTGCCGTAGACGACGTTCGAAGTAATCGTCAAAACGGACTGGGTTGGAATTGCATCGCGATACATCGGAATGGACTTGATCTTGCTCATTACGGTGTGAACGATGGTTGCAGCGATATCATCTGCACGATCGTCGTCATTTCCGTAACGCGGGAAGTCGCCTTCGGTCTTGTAGTCAACGATTAGACCGGACTCGTCACGAATCGGAGTTACCTTTGCATACTTAATTGCGGAAAGCGAATCGGCAACGATGGATAGGCCAGCGATTCCACAACCCATCGTGCGAACGATGTCAGAATCATGAAGAGCCATTTCCATTGCTTCGTAGGCGTACTTGTCATGGCTGTAGTGGATGATGTTGAGTGCCTCAACGTAGGTTCCAACTACCCAATCAAGCATGTCTTCATACTTCTCCCAAACCTGGTCGAAGTCGAGTGGAGCATCGCCCTCAACTGGGTCATATCCGGTAACGATTTGCTTACCGGACATTTCATCGCGTCCACCGTTCATAGCGTAGAGAAGAGCCTTAGCGGCATTCACACGAGCACCGAAGAACTGCATCTGCTTTCCCACACGCATTGGGGAAACACAGCAAGCGATCGCGGCGTCGTCACCCCAGTGACAACGAATTTGCTCGTCCGCTTCGTACTGAATCGACGAGGTTTCGATCGAAACGCGTGCACAGAAGTTCTTGTATCCAACTGGGAGCTGAGCGGACCAGAAAATCGTGATGTTTGGCTCTGGTGCTGGGCCGAGGTTCATCAGAGTCTGGAGCAAGCGGAAAGAAGTCTTGGTAACGAGGGTACGACCGTCTTCTGAGAAGCCACCGTCCGACCAAGTCGCCCAGTAAGGATCACCGGAGAAGATCTGGTCGTAAGCTTCGGTACGAAGGAAACGAACAATTCGGAGCTTAATAACAAGTGCATCGATAATTTCCTGAGCTTCAGACTCTGTAAGGATTCCACGCTTGAAGTCACGCTCGAAGTAAACATCAAAGAAGCCGGAGAGACGACCAAAGCTCATCGCTGCTCCGTCTTGGGACTTCACAGAAGCGAGATAACCGAAATAGGTCCACTGTACTGCTTCTTTAGCAGTGGTTGCTGGTTCAGAAATATCAAAACCGTATGATTCAGCCATACGCTTGAGTTTCTTGAGTGCCTTGATCTGCTCTGAGTGCTCTTCGCGATAACGAGCCCAGTGCTCTGAGAAAGGCTGATCAGCAACGGCGTCGCGAGCAGCAGCTTTCTCGTTGATTAGATAGTCAACACCGTAAAGTGCAACACGGCGGTAATCGCCGATGATGCGGCCACGGCCGTATGCGTCTGGCAAACCGGTGATGATGTGCGAAGAACGAGCTGCACGAATGCGTGGAGTGTAGATATCAAACACGCCTTCGTTGTGGGTCTTACGGTACTTCGTGAAGATTTCCTTCACGCGTGGGTTAACCTCTTTGCCAGCTTCGTTAATAGCCGCCTCAACCATGCGCCATCCGCCGTTAGGCATCATCGCACGCTTCAATGGAACATCGGTTTGAAGACCAACGACGACGTCGTCTTCTTCACAGATGTATCCGGGGCCGAACGCGTCGACATCGGCGGGGGTGTCTACGTCAACGTCGTAGACACGCTTTTCACGCTCAACCGAAAGGTACTTCTCATCGAGAGTCTTCCATAGATTAAGTGTCTTGTCTGTTGGTCCAGCCAAGAAGGAATCATCACCTTCATAAGGTGTGTAGTTTTCTTGGATGAAGTCACGGACATCAATTTCTGATTTCCAGGTTTCTCCGGCGAAACCTTCCCATCCAGCAAACTGTGCCTCTTCAGCTGAGTTTAGACCTGCATTCACGCTCACAGCGCTTCTCTCCTTAGATAAAGTTTTACCTTCAATCCCATCCTAAGAACACCAGTTCAAAGGTTCTAAAGCTCAGACGCAGATCACATTCTCCATTTAGTACATTTCCGACTTTTCGGACAGAGCTATATTTTCCATTTAGTTTTAACAGGACTATCGGCCCTAACATGCGTTGATGCTGATCACAAAGAAACGCACTTTCCCCACTAAAACTCGCATTTTTTCGCAAAATCCAAGCTGAACGAATTATCTGGGACCTTTTGTGAATTCGCTCAACTTTTACTACTCGAATAAAGAATAAGGCATATCAGAGTCGTCAATACTGTCCATAGCGCCGATATACCAGCAATATGTGAACGTTGCCCGAGCCTAATTCGCCATTCTCAAATTTGTGGCTTTACGTGGTTACGTAACAGTCCAAAGATGTAGCCATCAGTTAGCGCTTCCAACGAAGCTTCAATAACGTCAACCCCAACTCCAACCGTGGTCCACGTACCTGATCCATCTTTCAATGTGATCAGGACCCGGGTGGTTGCCCCAGTACCACTCTTTGAGTCCAAAATACGTACTTTGAAGTCGATCAACTCGAAGGTTTTCAGTAGAGGGTAGACGTTTTTCAAGGCCGTCTTCAATGCCGAATCAAGAGCGTTAACTGGACCAACACCTTCTCCGATACGCATAATACGCCGTCCACCAGCGTGGATTTTTACGTTCGCTTCAGAATAAGTTTCAGATACATCGTGGCGAGTCGTTGCCACATGGGTAGACCAAGATTCGATTTCGAAGAACTTCGGTCGCTTCCCTTCTACGATTTCGCGAGTCAGCAACTCGAATGAAGCATCAGCAGCGTCAAAAGTATAACCTTGCGCCTCAGCGGCTTTTACGTGGTCAGTAATCCGTACAACTGCCTCTGGGTTGAATTTTAGATCGATTCCGAATTCTTTGGCTTTTAACTCGACGGAGGCTCGGCCAGCCATATCCGATACCAACATCCGCATACCATTACCAACTGCCATTGGATCAATATGTTGATAGAGATCTGGATTTACTCGGATTGCCGAGGCGTGGAGTCCAGCTTTGTGCGCGAAAGCGGAAATACCAATATACGGCTGACGCGATGCCGGCGAGATATTGGTTATCTCGGACACCGCGAACGCAACACGGGCGAAATTCGATAGTTCTTCAGCCGTGACCAACGAATAGTTCGCCTTCATCTGAAGATTTGCCACACAAGTAATGAGGTTAGCGTTTCCTGTGCGCTCCCCATAGCCGTTAATCGTTCCTTGGATCTGGCGGCATCCAGCTTCAACAGCAGCAATGGTATTCGCAACCGCACATCCACCGTCGTCATGGGTATGGATGCCTAGCTGTGGATCAGAAATACCGTTCGCACCTAAAACGGCTCGAAGCTGAGTTACGATTTCGGTGATTTGCGATGGCAAGCATCCACCATTGGTATCACATAGAATCACCCACGTCGCACCCGCATTGAGGGCAGCCATCGCAGCCGCAGAAGCATAGTCAGGATCATATGTAAATCCGTCGAAAAAGTGCTCGAGGTCAATCATCACTTCGCGTCCGAGGGAACGTAGGTACTG
This sequence comes from Arcanobacterium ihumii, assembly GCF_900604515.1. Classification (GTDB taxonomy): domain Bacteria; phylum Actinomycetota; class Actinomycetes; order Actinomycetales; family Actinomycetaceae; genus Arcanobacterium_A; species Arcanobacterium_A ihumii. Next base: position 495,909 of record NZ_UWOS01000002.1, read on the forward strand.
AACAGACTCAGAAATCATTGCCAGGTTTTCTTCACCTGATGTGCGTAATGCCTGCTCAACGTGGCGAATATCTGATTTCGCAACAAGGCACAGAGCTGGGGCTCCAGAGTCAATGAGCGCCTGGAGCTGAGGATCATCTTGCGCACCGATTCCAACTTTTCGGGTTGCACCGAACGCCACTAATTTCGCGGTCTTAAGGGGATTATAAAGCCGAACCTGATCGAAGAACTCTGTATCGCGTGGAATCGCACCGGGCCAACCACCCTCTATAAAGTCAGCACCCATTGATTCGATGATCGGAAGCATCGCGATTTTATCGGCTACAGACAAGTTAATACCTTCTTGCTGAGCACCATCGCGCATAGTGGTGTCGTAGACGAATACCTTTTCGGTCATTTTTCACTCCGAAATCTTGTACAGCCACCCAAATCGATCTTCTGCTTTTCCAAGCTGAATCGACGTGAGCTCGTCATAGACGTGGCGCGTCATATCGCCGGTTGGAATAGTTATATCAAAGTTCTCACCAGCAATGCGACCGATGGCCGTGACCACAGCCGCAGTTCCACAGGCAAAAACCTCCTTCACTTCGCCGCTTCGAAGCCCATCAACCAGCCAATCGATATTGATGGTAGCTTCTTCAACCGCGATCCTTTCATCTTCAAGGAACTGAATAATTGATGAACGCGTACCACCCGGCAGAATGTTACCGGTGAGCTTCGGTGTCTTTACACTTCCGTCGGCCATGACGATGAATACGTTCATCCCTCCCAACTCATCGACGTTTGAGTTAGTTTGAGCGTCAAGGAACATCACTTCGTCAAAGCCGTGGTGATGTGCTTCAATCTTAGGGAGCAAGGATGCGGCATAGTTTCCGCCGGTCTTGGCATCGCCCATGCCTCCAGGACCCGCGCGATGATACTTTTGATCCACCCACACGTCGATCGGCTGGAAACCATGTGCAAAATATGGGCCTGAAGGAGAAGCTATCACTACATATTCGTAGCGCGAAGCGGCTCGTACGCCGAGGAAGGATTCCGAGGCGATAATAAATGGACGCAGGTAGAGCGAGGTACCCTCCCCTTCTGGAACCCAACGTTGATCCATTCGAATAAGATCGACGATCGATGCTAAGAAATCATCTACAGGGAGCTCCGGAATCGCTAATCGCCCACTAGAATAGTTGAGGCGAACCGCGTTATAAGACGGTCTAAAAGTCCAAATCGACCCATCTGCGTGGCGGTAGGCTTTCAGCCCTTCGAACACTTCTTGCCCATAGTGAAGCACCGACGAACCCGGATCAAGGCTGAGCGGCCCATACGGTTCGATAACCTTGTTATGCCAGCCTTCAGGCTCAGTCCACGTAGCATGAGCCATATAATCAGTAAAATCTATGCCGAAACCGAGGTTATCCATTACATGGGCGTATTGGGCATCGGATTTCTTATGGTCGTGCGTTTGGACGGCAAAAATTCCAGCAACCTCATCCGCCGTTGGAATCATTTGTGCAGCTTGGAGTTCAAGTTCCGTCTGTTGGTGCGCCATGAGAATACCTTTCCCTAATAAACGAGCTGGGGCTACCGTCGTCTTAATTGTAAATTAGTGTTCGTGCCAAAAATCGAAGCTGCTGTGCACGCAACAAATCGGCTATTAGAGCTTCGAGCAAATGTCGTCACCGATGCAAGAGGTGGATCGAATAAGTTCCTCGCCATTGGCAATTGCTGCGGCACGCGCTTTCATATCGCTTTCTACCGCAGCTGTAATTTTCGCGGCCAGCTCAGGAAACTCTAAAAATTCCACCATCATCGCCACGGAGAGGATTGTGGCGGTTGGATCTGCGATTCCCTTACCTGCAATGTCCGGTGCTGAGCCATGGACGGGTTCGAACATCGATGGATAAGTACGGTCCGGATTAATGTTTCCAGAGGCAGCGAGCCCGATTCCGCCTGTGATTGCCCCAGCTTCGTCGGTCAAAATATCTCCGAACAGATTGTCTGTCACGATTACGTCAAACCGTTGCGGATCTGTGACCAGGTAAATCGTTGCAGCATCGACGTGGGTGTAGTCCACTTCTACCTGTGGATACTCTTTACCAACCTCGGTGACGATTCTGCTCCACAGGTGTCCCGCATTAACCAAAACGTTGTGTTTATGGACCAAGGTGAGTTTGTTGCGCCGTGACGCTGCTTTTTCAAACGCGAAACGAACCACCCGTTCAACACCGAAGGCAGTGTTCACCGAGACTTCGGTAGCAATTTCTGCTGGAGTACCGACTCGGATTGCGCCACCGTTTCCGCAGTACAGACCTTCCGTTCCTTCACGGACGACGACGAAATCCACACCTTCAGGGCGAACCAAAGGACTCGGCAGGCCTTCGTAATACTTTGATGGACGCAAATTAACATAATGATCTAAATCAAAGCGAAGTTTGAGGAGCAAGCCACGTTCCAATACGCCCGACGGCATAGATGGATCCCCCACAGCACCGAGTAAAATAGCATCCTTCGACTTAATGCTTTCACATTCAGTTTCGGTAACGATCTCTCCGGTTCGATGAAATCTCGAGGCGCCAAAGTCGTAGTGGGTTTCGTTAAAGACAACGTCACTGCCTTCAGCCGCGTGATGTAGGACTTTCAAGCCCTCAGCCACAACTTCGGGACCGATACCGTCACCAGGAATTACCGCAAGTTCAACGCTCTTCACCATGAATAAATCTTAGGACGCTGTTCAATTACTGAAACATTTGTATCAATATTTGAACTCTTCGATTAATAGTGCCGCAACTCGAAGCACGGCGGCAGTGCAATTGGAATAGGTAGAGTAACTTAACGATATTTTATGTTTACAAAAGTGATTGACAGTTGGAATGGAACGAGCTTAAGCTATCTCCATAACTGATTCTCAGTAAGCCACACCAAGTTTGTGTGGTTGAATGCTCCAAGCATTTGCTTAATCGGGTGCCAATTGGCACCCGATTTTATTTTCCGTCGCTTATAAGTACCTATTTCTCGCCATAATCATTAAAGAAATACTTTCCCAAACTCGCACATTTACTGCGATTTTTAGGAATAATAATCCTATGAAAGAATTCAATTTCAACGTCGGCGTTGACGTAGGTACTAATTCTGTTGGACTTTGCGCACTCGAGATTGGGGACAACGGTCTCCCTACTCGCATTCTGAACTCTATGGTTTATGTACACGATTCGGGTGTGGATCCTGAGCAGCGCAAAAAAGCGATTACAAGGCTCGCAACCAGTGGCGTTGCAAGAAGAACGCGCCGTTTATACCGGCGTCGTAAGCAGCGACTACGCGCTCTTGATACCTTCTTGAAAGAAAACGGTTACCCGATAGTCGATTTAGATCAATTCCCAGACCCACACACCCCTTGGCATATTCGCGCAAAGTTGGCACGTGAAAAGGTAAGTGAATCGGAACTTCCCACCGCACTTTCCATTGCAATTCGCCATATGGCACGCCACCGCGGATGGCGTAGCCCCTATGCTCGGGTCGAATCACTACACTCCGAAGCTCCCGATTCTCAGGAATTCACAAATCTCAAAAAGCGATTGGTCGAATATAACGGAGTGGTCCCGTACGAAGATGCAACACCCGCCGAGGTTATAGCAGACATGATCAGCGACTACACCAAGATCCGTGGAAATGATGGAATCCTGGGCGGAAAGCTACGTCAGTCAGACAATGCTAACGAACTTCGCAAAATCGGGGAAGTTCAAGGTTTATCGGCGGATCAAGTAAATGCAATTATTGATACGGTGTTCAAGGCAGAGTCACCGAAGGGTAGCGCTGCTTCACGAACCGGTAGAGATGAACTGCCTGGTCAAGGCCATCTTCCACGAGCCGAGAAAGCACATCCTGCATTCCAGAAGTATCGAATCGTTTCGGTTGTTGCAAACTTACGTATTAAGGACGACGACGGCACATCGCGCATCCTAACGGAGGAAGAGCGTAACAAAGTGGTGGCGTTTTTGATGGAAGCCACTAGTGACGACGCAGTTACATGGACTGACGTCGCTGAAGTACTTGGGATCGTACGTGATCACTTGGAAGGGACCGCCAAGGAAGGTCCTGACGGCGAACGTCCATTTGCGAAACCGCCTGTAAACACCACAAATCAAAGGATTTTAGTTTCCAAGCCAAAGTCTTTGGTTTCATGGTGGAAGGAGGCTTCAGATGATGAACAAGCCGCGATGATCAGTATGCTTTCTAACGCCGAAATTCTTGAAGACGACGCGCCTGGTGCAGCTAGCGCCCAAACATTTTTAGCTGGATTATCAGATAAGGAACTCGAGGAAATCGACGGGATTAATCTTCCTTCTGGTCGCGCAGCATATTCGGTTGATTCTCTAACCAGGCTCACCAATCGGATGATGAACGATGGAATTGATCTTCATTCTGCTCGAAAAATCGAATTTGGGGTTGAGGATTCATGGAAACCTGCTGCTGAACCGATCGGAGCACCAGTAGGCAATCCCGCTGTTGACCGCGTACTAAAGATCGTCAACCGCTGGTTGATGGGAATTGTTAAAGAATACGGCTACCCTACTGTTGTAAATATCGAACACGTACGTAATGGTTTTGGCTCCGAGCAACAAGCTCGCGAGTATGAACGAGAATCTGGAAAACGTGCCGAAAGAAATCAGCAAGTAGTAGACCAAATTCATGCCGATCAAGGCTTCACAGGGCGCGTTCGGTACGCAGACGTTACCCGGTATCTTGCCGTTAAACGTCAAAACTGCCAGTGTGCATACTGCGGTACCCCAATCACACTGACAGACTGCGAACTCGATCATATCGTTCCACGAAAAGGAGTAGGGTCAACTAATAAGCGTAACAATCTTGTTGCCGTTTGTATCTCCTGCAACCGTTCAAAGGGAAATATCCCATTTAGAGTTTGGGCTGGGAAGAATCCAAATCCAGATATCTCGCTCGAAAAGGCAATTGACCGAGTTAAGCACTGGCAGTACGAAGAAGGATTCAGTACAAAGCAGTGGTACAACTTCAAGAAAGACGTTATTGATCGGCTTGCAAGAAGCACGGAAGACCCTGAGCTAGATAACCGATCTATGGAGTCAGTTGCTTGGATGGCGAATGAACTGCGCCACCGTGTGGAGTACTTCTTACAACAGCAAAACCCTGATTCACGAGTTGGTGTCTATCAAGGAAAAATTACCGCTCAAGCTCGTAAGGCCTCTGGTTTCGAGGACAGGGTTGAAATGATCGGAGGCGGCGGAAAGACCCGTCTAGATCGACGTCATCACGCGATGGACGCAGCCACAATTGCGCTAATGTCCCCCGGTATTTCCAAAACCCTAGCCGAACGAATTAACCTGCGGGATACTGAGCAGCTACTACGGAAAGCACCTACGTGGAAAGAGTATCGTGGCCGTTCAGACGGTGCGAAACAAAGTTTTGGCGAATGGATGAATAAGATGGATAGGCTATCTTTCTTGTTCAACGAAGCATTAGCAACCGATTCGATTCCTGTTATGGAAAATCTGCGCCTTCGTTTGGGTAACGGTAAAGCTCACGACGACGGAATCCGGAAACTTACTTATAAAACTATTGGATCGGTATGGACCGTGGCGGAAATCGACCGAGCCTCTAGTGAGCAGTTGTGGGTGGCCTTAACGCGGTGTGCTGATTTCGATGAGAAAACAGGATTACCAGAAGACGATACCCGCCAAATCCGTGTAAAGAACCAGTTCTTTACAGCTGAGGATACTGTAGGAATTTTCGGAACGGGAGCCGCCGCAATTGCTGTGCGAGGTGGCTATGCGGAAATTGGAAACACAATTCACCACGTTCGCGTTTATCGAATCAATGGAAAGAAGCCTGTATTCGCAATGGTTCGAGTGTTCATGTGTGATCTGATCTCACACAGAGACGAAGATTTGTTTACAGTGGAACTCAAGCCACAAACAATTTCGATGCGAACTGCCGAGCCGAAGATTAGAAAGGCGATCGCTGAAGGAACCGCTGAGTATTTGGGCTGGATGGTTGCTGGCGACGAAATAGAAATTGATATTTCTAATCCAAAGCTGATTTCGGGGCAGGTCAAAGAAATGCTTGATGACTTCCCCGGGCAGACGCGGTTTAGGGTGGCTGGGTTCTACTCTAATTCCAAGTTACGACTCCGCCCATTATTATTAGCAGCAGAAGGTCTGAACGTAGATTGTTCCGACGGTTCACAAAAGATAATCAACGGTGGCGGGTGGTTCCCAGCACTGAACGTTATTTTTACATATGGGAATCCATTAATTATTCGAAGAAACTCATTGGGCGTTCAACGAAACAATTCCAGGAATAGTCTTCCGATATCATGGCACGCCTAAATGCTGAGCAATGGAGAGTCCTCGATTTCACTGGTTTTCAAGGGAAAATCTCAGCGAGTCGAGGATCTCTCCTTGTGACTCCTGATAAGGGAGAACCAATTACAGTTCCTACAGCGGACGTAGGAACAGTGTTTATTGGCGTTAACACTAGATTCTCAGCCGGCTCAATGCATCGGCTTTTTGGCGATGACGTTTCGGTTATATTTTGTGATTGGAAAGGTGTACCGCTTGGGGGCGCCTACAGTTGGAGTGATCATAGCAGGGTTGGAGCACGCCATATTGCTCAAATGGAAGCAAGCCTTCCACGTAGGAAGTCTGCCTGGGCAAGTATTATCAAAGCAAAAATAAACGGTCAAGCAAATGTGCTTGATTACTGTGGAAAACCTAGTGCTAATCTGTTGCGGTCATTTGCAAAAGAACTTCGATCTGGCGACGTATCAAATCGTGAAGGGTTAGCGGCCAAAGTCTACTGGAGCTCCTTATGGGGAGAGGATGGATTTCGTCGCAATCCAGGTATCCGTGATGAAGTCCACGCACCAAACGCTCTTTTAGATTATGGATACACCGTGCTCCGTGGTCATGCCATGCGCGCAGTTTTGTCGGCTGGTCTTTCCCCAGCCCTTGGAATGTTTCATAAAGGTCGGTCGAATAATTTTAATCTTGCAGACGATTTAATTGAGCCTTTTCGCCCTGCAATTGATGCCTGTGTTGCTTCAGTCCTTGCGGATAAAACAATTAATTCTCCTAATGTTCGGAAAGAACTAGTGCAAGTTGCAGGTGATTGCTTTGGAGAAACCGGGAATTCAATCCCTTCAGAAATGGTGAATCTTGCCCAGCATTATGGGCAGTATCTCGAAGGAGATCTCCCCAAACTCCCAGTCAGCGTGTGGAATCCTACTCTCGCTCTTGGACTCGATGATGGCGAGTGAACCAATGTGGTGCGTCGTCATGTTTGATCTACCTACCAAGACGGCACAAGATAAACGTGAATATTCACGGTTTAGAAATTCTTTATTGGATATTGGGTTTTCAAGGGTTCAATACAGCGTTTATGCTCACTACTCTCCCACTGGACTGATTGGTACTCGGCTGGTTAAAGCAATTAAAGCAAATCTGCCCATTGGCGGAGAAGTACGGATCTACCATCTAACGGATAAGCAATGGGCAAAAGCCATTCGTTTTTCCAATCATCACGAGGAAATTCCTGATCCAGAACCCGAGCAACTTATGATTTTTTAATCAAAAGGGCGCCAGAAAATGGCTTTCTGGCGCCCTTTTCTAACTCTCCTGAAGTCTATCAGGGAGTTAGGTAACTGATTCCCAGCCAACCAACGGAACAGTAACAGCGTATCCGAAGTCTATCAGGGAGTTAGGTAACTGATTCCCAGCTGGGCAACAAAGTGCACATGTTTCTCTGGAAGTCTATCAGGGAGTTAGGTAACTGATTCCCAGCTGGGCAACAAAGTGCACATGTTTCTCTGGAAGTCTATCAGGGAGTTAGGTAACTGATTCCCAGCGAAGAAGTTGGTGAGTGTTTGGTTTCTGGAAGTCTATCAGGGAGTTAGGTAACTGATTCCCAGCTAACCGCACCGGTTACCGGTAAGAATATGAAGTCTATCAGGGAGTTAGGTAACTGATTCCCAGCCAGCCAACGGAACAGTAACAGCGTACCCGAAGTCTATCAGGGAGTTAGGTAACTGATTCCCAGCTTTCCTTTTTGGTGGAGTTCACTAGTAGGAAGTCTATCAGGGAGTTAGGTAACTGATTCCCAGCAGTTTCACGAATAGCGTCGTGAACAGCCGAAGTCTATCAGGGAGTTAGGTAACTGATTCCCAGCGGCAAGAAGAACGTGTGATAGTTGATTCGAAGTCTATCAGGGAGTTAGGTAACTGATTCCCAGCAGGGTATCGTTTCTATCACAGTGATTCCGAAGTCTATCAGGGAGTTAGGTAACTGATTCCCAGCGACAAGAAGAACTAGTAATAGTTGATTCGAAGTCTATCAGGGAGTTAGGTAACTGATTCCCAGCCGATTCTGATCAGTTCGCGAGCGAAGTTGAAGTCTATCAGGGAGTTAGGTAACTGATTCCCAGCCGCAACCGTAGACAGGTGGCAAGACCGCGGAAGTCTATCAGGGAGTTAGGTAACTGATTCCCAGCATGGGTGAATATGCCTGATTCGATTGACGAAGTCTATCAGGGAGTTAGGTAACTGATTCCCAGCCAACACGGGATTTCTTTATTGTGGCAGAGAAGTCTATCAGGGAGTTAGGTAACTGATTCCCAGCAGTTCTGTCTTGTATCGCCGCAGGTAGAGAAGTCTATCAGGGAGTTAGGTAACTGATTCCCAGCATTGACGCACGTTTAAATTCTTTAAGGGGAAGTCTATCAGGGAGTTAGGTAACTGATTCCCAGCCAGGCAAATAAATACAATTATTTGGTTGGAAGTCTATCAGGGAGTTAGGTAACTGATTCCCAGCTCCATTTTCTTGTTTCCTTCCAAATCGGGAAGTCTATCAGGGAGTTAGGTAACTGATTCCCAGCCTGGTCATCAGCTCAGCATACTGCTTCGGAAGTCTATCAGGGAGTTAGGTAACTGATTCCCAGCGACGACGACGGATCCTAAAGACTGTCGTGAAGTCTATCAGGGAGTTAGGTAACTGATTCCCAGCTGTAAAAATCTACCTTACCGCCACCCATGAAGTCTATCAGGGAGTTAGGTAACTGATTCCCAGCTCCGTATGTTTTACCGAGTCCGCGGGCGGAAGTCTATCAGGGAGTTAGGTAACTGATTCCCAGCATGAGTAATTTGATAAGGAGGTAAAACAGAAGTCTATCAGGGAGTTAGGTAACTGATTCCCAGCCTCGCAACGCATGACTGGTCGCTTAACGGAAGTCTATCAGGGAGTTAGGTAACTGATTCCCAGCCAATATTTGATTTCGTTGCCGACGGAACGAAGTCTATCAGGGAGTTAGGTAACTGATTCCCAGCCTCCAAATTAAGATAGGCCTAGAACTTTGAAGTCTATCAGGGAGTTAGGTAACTGATTCCCAGCACCAACGTAAACAAGGAAATCGCAAACTGAAGTCTATCAGGGAGTTAGGTAACTGATTCCCAGCCGAGCTAGCGATCCACGATAATAAGATCGAAGTCTATCAGGGAGTTAGGTAACTGATTCCCAGCTACCGCGATTTCGCTTGTCATAGCGTCAGAAGTCTATCAGGGAGTTAGGTAACTGATTCCCAACATTGAGCGACGGCACTCCATGAGATTAGAAGTCTTTCTATACGAACCGGGAATCTGGTCCTTAACTCGGACCGAATTCCCGGCACACTTAGCTACTCATGGAATCCGTCAATCCACATTCACTCAGTCAACAAGTAGCGGATGTATGTTTCCAGTGATCCTCCATCGATCGCATTATCCACTTCTTCCTGAACCGCAGGATTTTCAATCTGGAACAAGTAACGCCACGTAGATTCTTCGCCACCCTTGTAGGCAACTACCGCTTCGCCGTCTTCAGACCCCTGATGTTCAATAGCAGGCTCCCAACCACACACATGTACAGCCTCAAATATCTTCTCCAGACGGCGCTCATAACCAGGGGTGAATCTCTCACCTTCCCAGTTCCAAGCATTACTTTCACCGTCCGATTCACGGGGAAATGTCAATTCTTTCATCGTCACTCTCCTGCTCTCTTTTCAGCGTCAACGTCGCTACCAGCCACGGCTTCTTCGAACACCTCGATAATGCCTTTATTAAATGCTTCAATATCGCGTGGGCTACGCGAACTCAGCAAGTTTCCATCTCTATGAAATTCCGAATCAATCCATGTTGCACCGGCGTTACGAAGATCAGTGCGGATACGCGTCGTCGACGTCAACGTACGGCCCTCCAACGTCCCGGTTTCAATCAAGATCCAAGCACCATGGCAGATCGGCGCAACTGGTTTACCTGCGTCCATGAATGCCTTAACAAAACTCTGTGCCTTTTCATTAGTGCGGATCTTATCTGAGTTCAGAGTTCCACCTGGCAAAACCAGAGCAAGGTAATCGTTCGGATCAGCATCATCCAACGTGATATCCACTGGGAAATCAACGCCACGATCCCAGTCACCCACTAAGCCCGTGATGTTCCCTAGCTCCTCTGAAACAAGAACGGGCTCGCCACCAGCTTCTTTGACAGCTTTCCAAGGTTCGGTTAGCTCAGCTTCTTCAAAGCCACGCTTCGCCAGAAAAGCAATCTTCTTTCCATTAAGTCCCGTCATGATTCCTCCATTAATGCGCTTAACACTCCATTGTTTGCACGCCACCTTGTTTGTTCAACCAACAAGCGGTAAACATTTCTACGGATCGATATCTATTCACTTTAGTTTTTGAACTGATCGGTGTAAAAATATTATTTTGGTAGCGAACATAGAGGTGGAGCAGTTGCATTCTTCTAGCAACTGCTCCACCTCTGCCCCTCGCCAATGATCTAAAACTCAATCACTTAATATCGTTGGCGGTCAGATACTTCGGAATCCAAACACAATTAATCGGCTTAGCAGCAGGAGGATTAAGAGCATTTAAAGAAAGCTGAAGTGCAACTTCGTCGTACGTCATGTTCGGATGCCCATGACTATCAGCTGGGCATACATCTTGAACATTCATATTGGTTACATTCGGGGCATCCGGCAGGAAAGACCGCGTATGCGGAGTAATGATCGTATCGAGCGTAGTTGAAATAACCGTGTACTTAATATCTGGATAAACTATTTGCCCAGAATTGAGATCAGCCATGAACTGCGAACCGATGAGCTGCTGGAGCAGAGCCTGCGAGTTATGCCCATTAAGCACGTTCGTTTCTAAATTCGGGTAACGCTCAAGCAACTGCCTAAGAAGCTGGTCAGTCCCCATCATAGTGGTACCACTATTAGATGGGACAAGACCGATAAGTTTATCCACTTTCTTATCTCCACCAAACCACTTGATATATGCCCTTGGGAGTGCACCACCACCTTGGGAATGGCCGATAATATCAATCTTCTGAGAACCTGTAGCTACCAAGATTCGATTAATGTAGCCGGCCATAAATGCCGCACTTTGCTTGATATCACCCATGAATGACATTGCGTCTCGCTGCGGGTTCGTTGCTGGGTTGTAGTTAAAGGTAAAAACACAGTAACCAGCTTGCTTCAAGTGAGGTGAAAAGAATGCCCAAGCGGTGTAAGCATCATTTCCAGTTCCCGGGATAAGAATAATTGGGTTGGTTCCCGGAGCAGGCTTACAGGTGAAATCGTTTGCACCCAGGGGGTTGAGACCGGGCGTCTTCAATGCAAGTGAAATCGCCCCAACAAAAGTGTGGCGGTCTGGGCCGACCCCTTGGGATGGTACTCCCCCAGGGCTCGTAATCGCTTCAACACCACCCGGGTTATCGATCGTTGGTTCAGCTGCTTGAGCTACTGTGCCTATTCCAAGGCTAAGTACCAGTGCAGAAACAGCAGCAGATAGCTTTACGTAAAACTTCATTGTTTTCTCCTATCGTCACGAATTGCTGTTGATTCGAGACGATAAACAGTTTATCGAACATTCAATCATTCTGCTCACAAAACTGAGATAAATCAGAATTGAGGTGGGTTGGACAACACTACTTAAAGCATTTCCAATCCCACCTCAATACTAGGTAGATACCCTCCGGGTTACTTCACGGTATATTCAGCTGTCCCCTTAATGTCATTGACGGAATCAGCTACAAACACCTTGTATGCGCCAGGAAGAACGATATATGAATGAGTATTCACATCCCAGACGTTGAGTTCTTCAGGCCCCACTGTCACGGTTACCGTTTTTGTTTCACCGGGCTGCAACGTTACCTTGTCAAATCCAACAAGTTCCTTTGGAGGAGTTTGAAGACCCGGAGACTTTGGCTTCCCCACGTAGAACTGTGGAGTAACCGCTCCAGCACGTGAACCAGTATTTGTTACATCGACCGAGACCTTGAAAGAGTCTGAACGAGATCCTGAATCCTGCGAAATAGCAACATTACTGTAGTGGAACGTGGTATATGAAAGACCTGATCCAAAGGTGAAAGCAGGCTCAACGTTCTTTTCGTTGAACCATCGATATCCCATAAACACGCCTTCGGTGTACTTCATGTTAAATCCACCATTGGCTCCAGGGTATTGATCGGAGGTTTCTAGAGCCTTTTGACCAGCGGCCGGGAAAGTCAACGGCAAACGCCCAGAAGGATTCACTTCACCAAATAGTAATCCAGCTGTTGCTTCGCCACCGGCTTGCCCCGGATACCAAACATTCAAAACAGCACGTACGTCTTTAAGCCATGGCATCAATACAGGACCACCGACTTGCGTAACCACAACGGTGTTCTTGTTGTTTGATGCAGCAATATTCACTGCATTATTTTCAACAAGGTTGAAATCAAGGCTAAGACGATCAAGAAGTTCAGAAGATTGCTGAGTTGCAACCACAATCACTACATCTGCTTTTGGTGCCTTGATAGCAATTCCCGCTGGATTCCATTCTGAAACCCACGAAACTTCACTGTCAGGCAACCGCTTCTTTATCGCATCCAGAGTTGAAACTGATTCGATCGCCTTAGTATTTGACGATCCGCCTCCACTCATTTGGGACTTTGCAGCATTACCCACTACTAAGACGTGTTTGAGGTCTTTACCTAGTGGAAGCGCGCCATCATTCTTCATCAGAACAGCACCTTCTTGGGCGACCTTAAGAGCAACGGCATTACCGCGAGCGGCAGGAATTTCCTTCATATCACGTACACGATCCCCTCGCGTTGAGTCCCAGTCATGATCAAACAAACCAAATCGGAACATTTGGACGAGGGTTTCTTTAACACGTAAGCGCACAACGTCCCACGTCATCTCACCGTTCGCAATAGCAGATCGAATCCGTTCTGGGCTAGTCCAAAACGACCAAGGCAGCTCAATATTTAGACCATCTCGAATATCTGTTGGAGACCACGCCGCAGGATAATCGGTAAGAACAAGACCCTTAAAACCGTGAGTTTGACGCAAATCCTTAATCAATGTGGAATCGGAGCCACACGCAGTATCTCCATTAACTTTATTATATGAGCACATTACCGTTGCAGGTTCTGCACCATGAATCGCGATACGGAATGGCTTTTCATAAATTTCATGAAGCGTACGTTCATCGATATCCATGCTTGCTAGCGTACGATTCAAATCTTGGTTGTTAGCAACATAGTGCTTGAGCGTGGACATAATTCCAACACCTTGCATTCCTTGGACATTTGCACTCGCTAACCGCCCAGAAAGTAACGGATCTTCACCAAAGTATTCAAACGTTCGCCCGCCCAATGGATTACGCGCAAGATTGAAGCCCGGTCCGAAAAGTAGATCTTGACCTCGATCCTTTGCATCTTGACCAATCGCCTGGCCGTAATCGTGAGCAGCCACAGTATCCCAAGTGGATGCTTGTACAATCGGCGCTGGCATTTGCGTTGCTGGCTCACCATTACGTAAACCCGAAGGGCCATCAGACATCACAAATGCTGGTACCTTTAACTCTGGGATCGGAGGGATATAGCCTATAAAATGGGGTCCGCCTCCCGGAGCTTGACCGCCGGTCAACATACCTTGTCCATGCAACATATGGATAAGCTGATCCTCGTTCATGGCATTAACAAGAAGATCCGCTCGCTCTTGTGCCGTTTTGTTCGAATCTAGCCACGGCATATCGGAGTCTGCTACTGCCACATTTGGAATAGTGACAAGGGCGAGTACAGCAATTGCTCCAGTTACTTTTGAGAAAAATTTTTTCTTCAAAGTAAAGCTCCTAACTTAAATCAGACACCTTCATCGATATCTAGCACTACAAGATCTATATATATCTTAAATGTGACTTAAGTTAAAGAGTTTCCATCAAAATGTCACCTAACAAAAAAGAGTATTTTGACGATTTAACATAGTTGGGCTTTGGTAAAGAAAAATTAATAAATTTTGGTAACGTTATGAATTACTGCAGAACAATTGCTATTGCAGCCGCAGCCCCGGAAGCCAGCATTGCAAAAATAACAATTAAAGCAATAACTTTTTGCCCCCGCCCAGGCTTTTTTGGTTTCCAATCATCGTGCGATGGTGCCATAATTTCGCTCCTTGCTTGAAACTATTGTGGGAGGAAATTCCACACCACATAGTAAAGGAATTCCTCCCACAATAGTTTCACTTTTCAGTGGCTATCATTCAAATTCCAGACAGCTCACAGTAAGCACAGTTTAATTACGTGCAGCTTTGCCATCCGTATAGTCAGAGTCTTTGCTCTCCCACGCAAACATCTTACGTAACTCAACACCAACTTTTTCGATGGGATGATCTTCGGCTTTCCTGCGAAGCGCTTTAAACTCCGGAGCTCCAGAATCTTGATCATCGATGAATCGCTTCGCGAAAGCTCCCGATTGGATATCCGCCAAAACATCCTTCATGTTTTCCTTGACTTGCGGCGTAATAACACGAGGTCCAGAAACGTAGTCTCCAAACTCCGCCGTATCAGAGATCGACCAGCGTTGCTTTGCAAGACCGCCTTCGTTAATGAGGTCAACGATAAGCTTTAGTTCATGGAGCACCTCAAAGTACGCGATCTCAGGCTGGTAGCCGGCCTCGGTCAAGGTCTCGAAACCGTACTGGATTAGCTGGGAAACGCCGCCACATAGAACTGCCTGTTCTCCGAACAAATCAGTTTCAGTTTCCTCCGTGAAGGTCGTCTTAATCGCACCTGCACGAGTTCCACCAATTGCCTTCGCATAGGAAAGTGCAAGGTCCCAAGCCTGGCCAGAGGCATCACTTTCAACTGCAACGATATCTGGCACGCCACGTCCTTCTTCGAACTGACGACGAACAATGTGCCCAGGACCCTTTGGTGCCACCATACAAACGTCGTGACCGGCGTCGGGCTTGATGTAACCGAAACGGATATTGAAACCGTGGGCGAAGAATAGTGCGGCGTCAGCTTTCAGGTTTGGTTCAATATCATTCGCGTAGATGGTCCGCTGATGCTGGTCAGGCGCAAGGATCATCACTACATCGGCCTGTGCAACAGCATCAGCTACCGTAGCCACCTCAAGACCCTGTTCCTGAGCCTTAGTAATCGACGACGACCCCTCCCGTAGACCGACGACGACACTCACACCCGAATCACGCAGGTTAAGTGCGTGAGCATGGCCCTGTGAGCCGTATCCAATAACAGCTACACGCTTGGACTGGATTAACGAAAGATCTGCATCTGAGTCATAGAAGATTTCTGCCATGATTTACTCCC
The DNA here is from genome assembly GCF_900604515.1 of Arcanobacterium ihumii. Lineage (GTDB taxonomy): Bacteria > Actinomycetota > Actinomycetes > Actinomycetales > Actinomycetaceae > Arcanobacterium_A > Arcanobacterium_A ihumii. The sequence goes on from NZ_UWOS01000002.1 coordinate 511,559, forward strand.
TAAATTGAGTTTATGTTTTCTTAATTGTCGTTTTGTGGACTTTGTAGTTCTTGAAGTACTTGCTCACTGATTGAACGTGCCCCACGACCGATTGCTACGGTTCCAGTCTGGACGATCTCCTTAACGCCGTATGGTGCGAGCGCCGTCAGTAAAGCGTTCATCTTCGCTTCCGATCCCGTTGACTCGATCGTAATAGCATCAGGCACGACGTCCACCACGCGTCCGCGGAACATCTCGACTATCTGCAAGACGTTTGTGCGGTTAGCATCGTTGGCACCAACTTTGACTAGGATGAGCCGGCGTTCCACAGCTGTCTCATCGTGAAGCTCCTCGATGTGAATGACGTTCACTAGCTTGTTGAGCTGTTTCTGAATCTGCTCAAGTGGGTGTTCATCAGCAACTACTACCAAGGTAATTCGCGATAGCGACGGATTCTCGGTCGGACCAACCGCCAAAGAATGAATGTTGAAAGCACGGCGTGCAAAAAGCCCCGATACCCGAGCCAACACACCTGGTTTATTCTCAACTAATACTGAAAGCGTATGGTTACTCATTTTTCCTCTTAATCATCAAGTCCGCTGAAGTCTGGGCGCACATCACGTGCGTATTGGATTTCATCATTAGAAAGTCCGGCCGGAACCATCGGCCAGATCATCGCGTCAGGTGAAACGACGAACTCAACCACAACGGGTCGATCGTTAATAGCCATTGCCTCTTCGATTGCCGCGTCAACATCTTCGGGGCATTCCACTCGGATTGCCGCACAATCGTAGGCATCTGCAAGCTTCATAAAATCTGGAATCCTCCGGCTACCATGCCCAGTATTCAACTCAGTGTGCGAATAGCGCTTCTCGTAGAAGAGGTTTTGCCACTGCCTGACCATTCCAAGTGAGGAGTTGTTGATCAATGCTACCTTGATTGGGATGTCATTGATACGGCAGGTGGCGAGCTCTTGATTCGTCATCTGGAACGAACCATCACCATCAATGCACCAAACAGTTTTATGTGGGTTTCCCACCTTTGCGCCCATCGCCGCCGGGATTCCGAATCCCATCGTTCCAGCCCCACACGAGGTTACCAACTGACCGGGGAAATTAAATTTGACGTATTGCTGAGCCCACATCTGATGCTGACCAACGCCCGTTGAAAAAATCGAATCCGGAGCAAGCATCCCCAGTCGCTCAATTACATATTGCGGGCTCATAAGATTATCCGACGTATCTTGATAACCAACCGGAAAAGTTTCCTTCACCGAGTTCAAGAATTTCCACCACGGCTTAATATCTGCACGTCCATACTGTTCGAAAGCGGGTTCAAGCACTGCTAAAAGATCTGTAAGCGTCTCTTTGAGGTCGCCCAGCAAAGCAATATCCGCAAATCGATTCTTTGAGATTTCAGCAGGGTCGACATCCGCGTGAATTACCTTAGCAAGAGGAGCAAATGACTCCAGATGCCCTGTTACACGATCGTCAAAACGGGCACCGAGCGTAATCAACAAATCGGAGCGCTGCATGGCGACGACGGCGGGAACAGTTCCGTGCATACCTGGCATACCGAGGCAACGCTCGTCCGAATCTGGGAACGCACCACGAGCGTTCAGCGTGGTCACGACTGGGAAACCAGTTTTCTCTACCAGCTCTAGGAGTAGCTCGGTTGCTTGAGAACGAACCATACCACCGCCGACATAGAAAACGGGCCGACGCGCAGCAGACATTGCTTCAGCGGCATCGTCGATCACACTCACCGAGGGTTTTAGTGATGGGTGATACCCGGGCAATTGTATGTTAGGTGGCCAAACAAAATCACATTCTTGCACTTGGGCAGACTTAGTAACGTCAACAATAACCGGACCAGGGCGACCCGTCTGCGCTAAATAAAAAGCTTCAGCGATGCGCTGCGGGATCTCGTTCGCATCCGTAATCAGGTAGGAATGCTTCGTCAATGGTAGCGACGCACCCACGATATCTGCCTCTTGGAATGCATCAGTTCCGATTGCACTTGCGCCAACTTGACCAGTGATGACAACGATCGGTACCGAATCTAGGTTTGCATCAAGGAGCGCCGTCACCACATTTGTTGCACCAGGACCAGAGGTTGCGAAGCAGACACCAACTTTGCCGGTGGATACCGCGTATCCTTCGGCGGCGTGGCCTGCACCTTGTTCGTGGCGTACTAGGACGTGGCGAAGTTTTTCCGAATCAAAGAGCGGATCATAGGTTGGGAGAATTGCTCCGCCTGGTAGACCAAAAATATCTGTAACGCCTAGTTCTTCTAGCGAACGGACAATAGAGCGAGCTCCCGTAGACGGTTCACGAATCGTGGCTCGCACCATCGCTTCGCGCATTGATTCAGGATAATCCATCAGCATCTGTGACTGATTGGGTGGCTGAGTCATCTCGCATCACTGACCTTCGTTAAAGGGTATTCATTCCGTATGATTGTTGCTTGGGTAAGAAAAACCCCTCGAAGACTCTCGAGGGGAAGCGCGCCAGTCAATATCAGCTCACCAACCGGCGCGCTGACTAATGAGTGACTGTTGTTTATGCATGCGTTCATCTTAAGCTCGCTTGTTTTAAGCCATCAAATTAATTCAGGTTTATCTCACAATGTGGTTGACAATCTCAGCATCAACCCATGAGTGAGGATCGTTAAAGCCTCCGTGATACAGTTTCACCCCGACAATTGGTGTTTCTAAAAACACAGTGACCATCAGCCCGATTTGGGTCGTTTAGCCTCAGAAATCAGCGTAAAGAGAAATTAGAGTTCAAACGTGAATATTGACGATCAAAACGATTACACCGAATCAATCGCCGCGCATAACCGCCTAGCTCATCAGACTCACGTTGTCTTGCGTTTGGGGCAGTATATGCTCACCGCCGGCGCATCCGCCTACCGTGTTCAAGACGGTATGCAGAAGCTCGCACGCGCCGTGGGAATTGAAAAACTCCATGTTCAGGTAAACTACACCTCGATTACCGCGACTGCTTGGGCAAACGGAACTTTCCGCAGCGAGGTTGTTGAACAGCGTAACCACGGCGTAAATGCGGACAAGATTGACCGTTTTAACGCTTATATCCAGGCACTGCCCACTTCGGGACTCATGGTTGAAGAAGCTGAAAAGGACATCGAAAAGATCCACGGTCGTAAGCCGCTGTACTCAAACCTGATTTCAGCTCTTGCCTCAGGCTTCGCCTGTGCTGGATTCACTTTCCTTAACCTCGGCGGACTCGTTGAATGCTTCAGCGTCTTTATCGCAGCTCTCATCGGTCAATACTGCCGGAAAAAGTTACTCGCCAAGCACTACAACCACTTTTTCGTCTGGATGGTCTGTGGTTTTGTTGCTTCAGGTGTTTACACCTTAATCGTTGTCATTCTCCATGCTTTTAACCTCGTAGATTCTTCACACCAAGCCGGAATGGTCTGTGCCGTTCTGTTCTTGGTTCCAGGCTTCCCACTCGTAACCTCCATCCTTGACCTCATTCGGCAAGACTTCAGCGCAGGTATCTCACGTGGTGCCTACGTCGTCATGCTTTTGATCTCTACCTCAACGGCAGTCTGGGCGTTTTCCGAAATCGCCGACTGGGGAATCCTCGATGTTCACCCAGGCTATTCGCTAACCTTCGCCGGTCTCATGATTGGTCGAACGATTGCCACCTTCATCGCGGCATACGGATTCGCAATGCTCTTTAACGCAGCTCCAACTGCCTGCCTCTTAGCAGCGTTCAACGGTGCATTCATTAACGTAGCCCGCCTTACCGTTAAAGACATGGGATTGAACCCAATCGCTGCGGTTGGCTTAGCTGCGCTCGTAGCGGGATTGATTGCTCACGTACTATCACGTAAGTCCCACTACTCGCGCGTAACGCTCTCTGTTCCGGCTGTGGTTGTCATGATCCCAGGTGTACCGCTCTACCGTGCAATGTCAGTTATGACCAATGGTCAAGACATCTCAAATGCACTCGACTCAATGCTCACGCTTTTGTTCATTATCACGAGTATTGGATTCGGACTTGCTACTGCTCGAATCCTTACCGATCACAACTGGCGAGTTGAAAAGATCCCAACCGTTCCATCTCTCAGTTACATTGATCCGACTCGACACCAACCGCTGAATTAAATAAGCGCATTTGAGGGGTGATGAATTCTCATCACCCCTCATCTCATTCAAATCAGGATTTTACTGGATCACGATCTTTACAACCCACCCAGAATATGTGCCAGCAAGATCTTGACGATCATTGCCACCGGATACGCTAAAGCATATCCAACTGCAACACGTGGATCTGCAGCAGTGCGAGTATTGGCGAATCCAAGAACAGCTGGCTGCGTCTGGGCTCCACCGAGGAAGCCAGAAAGTTGAGTCCCACCCATCTTGAACAATCCACGCTCAACTATGTGAAGTCCAATGCCTACCACGGTGGTAATAATTGCTCCAAGAATCAGGATCTTCCACCAATCACCGCCGGTAAATGCCTGCTCGATCTGAGGTCCAGCATTAGTTCCAGCGCGAGCTAAGAACATCAAGAGACCAATCTCGGCAATTACTTGGTTCGTTGAGAATGGAAGTGCAGTGACGAGCTTTCCAATGCGGCCAAAATAGCCCATAAGAAGACCGATAATAAGGATTCCCGCAGCATAGCCAAGTGCAAAGTGACCACCACCGAAAATTGGAATTTCTATTTCTCCAATGAAATAGCCGAGTGCCAGTCCAAGGCCAAGTGCCACTGGGTTAATATCGGAAAGGCCACGTGCAGAATCACCAAACCACTTCGAAATTTCCTTGAGCTTATAGGTCGGACCAACTACGCGAATACGATCACCCAGTTCTACCTGAAGATTTGGAATGGCCAAGAAGTCGGTATCACCACGGCGAACGCGAGAAATCTTCGCTCCCCACTTTTCTCCAAGCATGGAGTCAAGTTCTGCAACAGTGCGACCAGCCAAAGAATGATTCGAAACAATGATCCGGCGGAAGTCGAGCATGCGGCGATCTGAGCGCAAGGAATGACTGGATTCGTGCCCCAAATACTCAGCAGCTGCCGTAACTCGATCCAAGGTACCAACGATGGTTAAAAGATCATCCTTGTGAAGAACATCGTCGTCAGCTGGAATCCAGATCTTTCCGGTTTCTCCCAACCGCATTCGAGATACTTCGATGGCATCGTCAAAGCGCCTAATGACCGACTTAATAGTTGGTAGATCATCGCGATCCACACGGACATTTAGGTGGGTAACCTTTTCTGGAGCATCGGTATCATACTTACCGTGACGCAATGCGAGTCCGGCGGCAAGAATCATTCCAAGCACACCAAATAGGTAGGCAACCGCATATCCAACCGTCGCAAGACCTTCGTTTCCTGATGCCTCTCCTGCTGCCGCGAGCGCAGGCGTATTGGTAATACCACCAGCAAAGGTTCCCGCGATAAGTGCGATGTCCATGTCGAAAACGTAACGGCCAACCAGATATGCCGTCGTTGCTGAAAGCGAAAGCACCACGACCATACCGATAATCGGTCCAGTTGCTCGCTTCAACGCCGCGAAAAAGTTCTTCCCAGAGTTATTACCAATCGCAAATGCGAAGAGTGCAAGACCTAACACCCCTACATCAGCGGCGATGATCATTCCGCCTCGGTCTGCTGTTGATTTAGTAGGAATCCCTAAGGAAACTCCCCATGCGGAAATTCCAATGGCGAGGAACAAGACCGCGGCAGCTCCTAAGCTGACGCCCTTAATTTTGATCTCACCAAGATACATTCCCACACCCACCAAGAGAAAGGTGAATAGAATGTGGTGATCGGCGAAATACTGCAAAACAGTTGTCACGAATGCCCCTTTGCAACGTCAAACCCACTTTTGTGGACGTTTCAATTATCCACGATCACGTTCGAATGTGAGTAGGGCAACAGTCCCTGAAATTTTTTTGATCTAGGAAATTAACTAAGAACTCGGCGAACCGCTCCTTTATCTGCACTTGTGGCCATTGATGCATAGGCACGAAGTGCCTTTGAAACCTTTCGATCGCGATTACCCTCCCAGGGTAATTCACCCTTTGCACGGCGTCTATGTTCCATTTGCTCATCATCAATCTTGAGCTCAATGCGACGCTCAGGGATATTAATCGAAACCAAATCACCGTCTTCAATTAAACCGATCTCACCACCCGCGGCGGCTTCTGGAGAAATATGACCGATGCTCAAGCCCGAAGTGCCACCCGAAAAACGCCCATCAGTGATCAGCGCACAGCTCTTTCCGAGTCCTAGTCCCTTAAGGAACGACGTCGGGTAAAGCATTTCTTGCATGCCCGGTCCGCCTCGAGGACCTTCGTATCGAATGACGACGACGTCGCCCGGTTTTACGTTTTTCCCAAGTATCAACTCAATGGCTTGTTCTTGGGAGTCAACCACTCGCACGGGCCCTTCAAAAATGAATAATTCTTCGTCAATACCAGCAGTTTTAATAACTGCACCATCACGTGCGATGTTTCCGAATAGAACACACAGACCTCCGTCTTCGGTATATGCATGTTCAATACTTCGGATACATCCTGCTTCGTCGTCGGTGTCAAGACTCTCCCACTCGCTGCGCTGTGAAAACGCCTCCGTGGTGCGTACCCCACCCGGAGCCGCAGAATACAAGGCACGTGCTTCTTCACCGGCAGATTCAGCCCGAATATCCCATTTCTCCAGCCAATGAGCCAAATCTGCCGAATGAACCGAATGAACGCCTTCATTAAGCAGCCCAGCGCGCCACAATTCCCCAAGTAGTGCAGGGATGCCACCTGCTCGGTGGAAATCTTCCATATGAAACTTTGTTGAGTTCGGGGCGACTTTAGCTAGGCATGGAACCTTGCGGGACAGCGCATCGATATCGCCGAGTGAAAAATCAACGTCTCCTTCCTGCGCCGCAGCCAAAGTATGCAAGATGGTGTTCGTAGATCCACCCATCGCGATATCCATAGCCATCGCATTCATAAATGCATCTCGAGTTGCGATATTTCGAGGCAGAACGGAATCGTCGTCGTTATCGTAGTAGCGCTTGCACAGATCCACAATACGTTTACCTGCTTCCACAAACAGCTCACGGCGTCGGAACGAGGTAGCAAGTGTGGAACCATTTCCAGGCAGAGAAAGGCCCAAAGCCTCTGTCAAACAGTTCATCGAATTCGCAGTAAACATCCCCGAGCATGATCCACAGGTTGGGCAGGCACTTTCTTCGATCTGTGCCAGCTCCGCATCCGTAATATATTCATCTGCAGACTGCGAAATAGCATCAACCAAATCGATCTTATGATCCACTACCCCAGCCACCGGTTTTCCAGCTTCCATAGGGCCACCCGAAACAAAAATAACTGGGATATTTAGGCGCATTGATGCCATCAACATTCCCGGAGTGATTTTGTCACAGTTGGAGATACACACGAGCGCGTCTGCACAGTGGGCGTTAACCATGTATTCCACCGAATCGGCGATCAACTCGCGCGAAGGGAGCGAATAAAGCATTCCTTGGTGCCCCATCGCGATTCCATCATCGACGGCGATGGTATTGAACTCTTTGCCAATGCCACCAGCTTCTTCAATTGCCTTGATAACTAGCTGTCCTACATCCTTCAGATGAACGTGGCCAGGAACAAACTGAGTGAAGGAGTTAGCAACTGCAATAATCGGCTTTCCGAAATCCTCGGACTTCATTCCCGTAGCCCTCCAAAGAGCACGAGCACCCGCCATATTTCTTCCCGCCGTCGACGTCGCTGATCGCAATTGAGGCATATTCACTCCTTCATCTCGATGTTCACATTATCCTAGATGGTTAACCGTAAAACACGAAGGAATAGTTCACCCCTCGAACATTTTCAGTTCTTTCGCGCTCTCCAAAGGTAGGTGTGATACGGAAGCGAAACTGGGTTTTCGTCGTCATACCCCAAGTGTTCATAAAGGTACCAGCTCAGATTTGCGCGCATTTTCTTCCGGTTTTCTTCACTCGATTTAATCCACGACGAGCGTGTAGTCCCGAGCTCGAACACCTCCGTCACGCTGAGCTGATCTTCCCATTCAAACACCGTCAACTCTGGGGCACTAAAGTGGTGGGATAGTTCCGGTGCTTGATCGAAACGATGCACGTCACCAGAGCGCATAATCCGAGTAAGGCGATGTACCCATAGAATCGATACATCCAGCTGATTATAAAAAATCGCAACCACGCCATCATCTTTAAGAATCCGGCTCGCTTCGCAACTCGCTGCCTCCTGATTGAGCCAGTGCCAGCACTGCCCGTAAGTTACGACATCTAAAGACGACGACGCTAAGCCCGTGTTCTCCGCAGTTCCATTAAACATGAGTTCCGTTGGAAATTCCGGCAGTGCTAGGTGAAATGCTTCGCGCATTTCCTCAGATGGTTCAACTGCCCAAACCTTTGCGCCAGTGTGAATAAGACGCTGCGTTAATTTACCTGTTCCAGAGCCAATATCGGCACATGTTTTAGCTGCGGTTAATCCCAGTTTACTAACAGATTCTTGCGGATACGACGGCCGTACATCGATATACGACTGCGTAGTGCACCGTCCAAGGCCTTCAAAAGGATTACTCATAGCATTATTTTGACGCGAAACAGGATTGATCATGAAATCTATGGACACTTTGCGTCCTGTTTAACTGAGCTGTGAGGTGTGCTTGGAAGAAGCTCCACCTTAATTTTTTAGGAAAATGTTTCCCCGAATACAATCCCTTTTCAGAAGTTGCTTCCCAATATTTAGCTTCGATAGTGTTTATTGTGGTGTGTCGGGAAGTCTGGTCGACGTTTTATTGTATTCCATTACTTTCCAAGGAAATGATGTCCCAACTTCCAAAACCTACCCGCACTATTTTTTCTCGCGGTTCATACCCTGAATTCCTCCGAATTGGAGAGATCCTCCGCAAAGAAACCACCGGTGGAATTGCCCTGATCATCGCCTCGATTATTGCGCTGATCTGGGCTAACTCAGCTTTTGATCACTCCTACTTCTCGTTGCGAGACACAGTCCTTAGCGTTCCAAATCCATGGCTTCATCTAGAACTCACGATCGGCGCCTGGGCTGCCGACGGTTTGCTCGCCGTCTTCTTTTTCCTGGTGGGCTTGGAACTCAAATACGAAATTGTCTCTGGAGATCTACGTGACCCTAAACAAGCTCTCGTTCCGGTAGTTGCTGCCTTTGGAGGCGTAATCGTTCCGGCACTGATCTACATGGCAATTAACTTTGCAAATGGTGACACTATCGGTGGCTGGGCGATTCCTACTGCCACCGATATTGCATTCGCCGTGGCCGTCCTTGCAATCATCGGTTCACACCTGCCTTCACCTCTGCGAATCTTCCTGCTAACACTCGCAGTCGTTGACGATCTCATCGCGATTACGATCATCGCCATTTTCTTCACCACCGATATCAACGTCGTGGCATTGGGACTGTTCTTGGTTCCGGTGCTAGTTTTCGGATTTTTGGTTCAAAAATTCCCGAGTTTCTTCGCTTCACACGCGTGGAGCAATTGGATCATTCTCCTTCCACTCGCGATTATAGCGTGGGCTCTCCTTCACGAATCTGGCATCCACGCAACCATCGCAGGTGTAATCCTTGGACTTGTAGTCCCAGCACGTACCCGTGGTAGACACTCGCTGTCATCCTCCCTATCAACTGTTCTCGAACACCGCTTCCGCCCACTTTCTGCGGGTTTCGCGGTTCCCGTGTTTGCATTCTTCGCAGCCGGCGTGAATGTAGGGGGCTGGGATGGATTCACAACGGCAATTTCTTCGCCTGTGACCTTAGGAATCATCGTCGGTCTATGCCTAGGAAAGCCACTTGGAATTGTTATTTCCACGTTCATTGCCACCCGTCTAACCAGTGCAAGCCTCGATCCAGACATTCGCTGGCGCGATCTTACCGGCGTGGGTGTACTAGCTGGAATCGGCTTTACAGTTTCGCTTCTGGTGAGTGAATTGAGCTTTGGAAACGATTCACTCTTTAATGACGCCGCGAAAGTAGGTGTGCTTCTAGCTTCGGTTCTAGCAGCCTTACTCGCATCCCTGATCTTGATTCCGCGTAATAAGAAATATAAAGAGATTTCAGCGGGCGACTACACCGATTCTGACGGTGATTCCGTCCCCGACAGCTTTGATCGAGCTCCGCACGATCCTACTGTTCACTGATTTATTCGAGCGGTACTTATGTAGTGGGGTGGTTAGCGTTTTGACGCTAACCACCCCACTACAACATCTGCACTGCTTCACCTGATAGCTGAGTCTGAACAGCAACTAAGAATCACATACTCGATCCTTGCGAGCACCGATCTCCATTCGGCGACTAACAATCTCGAGGGATTGCTGCCCACCAGCGATATTTCGCGCATCCATCCCTGCATTAATCAGAATGCGCGAAGCAAGGTAGGATCGAATTCCCGAAGCACAGTGGACGAATACCGGCCTTCCGGCGGCAACTTCACGTACGTCGTCGATACGGTTGCGAAGCTGACCCAACGGAATCTTGAGCGAATCTTCCAGAGCCCAATTGCGCACTTCGTCGTCGTTTCGCACGTCTAAGATGATCCCTTGTTCACGCGCAGCTTTAAGGTCATCTGGTTGATGGATAAGGACGAACTTATCCAGGTGATTTTGGGCAATAAAACCGAGCATATTCACTGGGTCTTTTGCAGCTCCGACTGGTGGCGAATACGTAAGTTCAAGCTCAGTCAATTCATCAGCGGTCATACCAGCTCGAATTGCAGTTGCAAGAACGTCAATACGCTTATCAGCTCCATCTTTCCCGACCGCCTGGGCACCAAGCAATTTTCCGGATTCCTCCTCGAAGAAGCCCAACATGTGAATTGTTTCAGCACCTGGGTAATAGGTTACGTGGTTAGTCGGGTGGAGGCGAACAACGAAGTAATCCTTTCCAATGGCATCAAGTTCTCTACGGTTCGCGCCGGTCATGGCGACGATTTGATCGAATACCTTGACAACGGCTGTACCCAAAATAGGTGCGCGCTTTACGTGCGCCTTGCCAAACATGGCGTCCGCAGCGGTGCGACCTTGTCTGTTGGCAGGACCTGCCAACATAATCGAGCCATGTTGCCCCGTCGTTGTCGAAATCTGAGCAGCATCGCCAACTGCCCAAATGTTCGGATCTGAGGTTTGTTGGAATTCATCGACGATGATTGCCCCGTTGTCCCCTAATGCCAGACCAGCATCTTTAGCCAGTTGAGTTTCGGGTACTACGCCAACCGACATTACAACTACGTCAGCGCGAACCGCGGCGCCTTGGTTGTCAACGACTTCTACTTCGTTGTTTCCAACAGCACGAAATTCCCGGACGCTTACCCCTACGCGACTATCAACACCGTGCGCTTTAAGTTCATCGTCGATATATGGTGCAAGGTCCTGGTCTACAGGCGGAAGAACGTGGTCAGCAGCATCGACTACAGTCACTTCGAATCCGCGCTGTGCAAGTGCTTCAACGGTCTCTAACCCGATAAATCCTCCACCAACGACGACGGCGCGCGCCTTGCGACCTTTTCGCATCGCATTTTCTTCAGCCACACCCGCTAGCTCAATAACGCTATCCATCTGCGGAATAGTTCGTAACTGCTGTACCTGAGGTAGTTCCACGCCCTTAATTAGAGGAATAATTCCTCGCGCACCGGTTGCAAGGAGCAGCTTATCATAATGAACCTCTTGGGTTTCGCCTCTGCTTTGAGCGATGACAGTCTTGGTATCGCGATCAATAGAAATCACACGACTTCCCGTACGAACGTCGAGATTCGCACGGATTTTAAGTGATTCCGGAGTGTGAAGAAGTAGAGAATTGCGCGATTCAATATCACCTCCGAGATGATATGGCAGACCACAGTTCGCAAAAGACACGTAGTCCCCTGCTTCGAAAACGATAATATTTGCGCTTTCATCGTGACGACGCATCCGGGCAGCCGCGGACATTCCAGCCGCAACCCCACCAATAACAACAATATCCATGAGAAATTACGTTCCTTCGATTAGCTTGTACTGAAGAGTGATTTGTACTGTCGGCTATTGTTTTAGGCTAAGGACATAAATAGCCTTTCTAAGGCCGCCCGAGATTCGGCACTATCATTAGCGCTGTCGGAACATGCATTGAAGCCCGCTAAAAGCAACGCAAAAGCGGCGCGGTCAACGGCCTTTGACGCAGCGAGCATTTGCATCATCGTTGCTTCGCAAGATTCTCCATTATCAATCATCCCTACCACACCTTGAAGCTGTCCGATAGCGCGGGAAAGCCGATTGCGAACCTTTGTAACTTCATTAGGGTCGATCTGAGCTCCTGAACCAAGCAAAATTGGATTTTGCGCATTCGTTGGCCTTGCCAATTTCCCACCTCTTTTCTTATACCCCCTAGGGTATATAATCAATACAAAAATAGCCACCCTGTTCGGATGGCAACAAATGTAGGCTTGGCTACACGAAGAATCTAACACTAATTAATGCAAGCGATAATCCATAGATCCATTCATAAGTAGGACTGGTTTGTGTGTTGTGTATGTGTGTGGAGGGCTTAACCTTTAACGGGTTAAGCCCTCCACACATTCATGTTTAGATGACGGCGGTGTCCTACTCTCCCACACCCTCCCGAGTGCAGTACCATCGGCGCTGGTAGG